>CAVXYS010000012.1:0-4420 GCA_963765945.1 uncultured Alphaproteobacteria bacterium | reverse complement strand
CTGGTCGTGCTGGATCGCCGCGCATCGCCCGGAAGAACCGGGCATCGCCCACCTTGTTGCGCAGCGCGTGCACGAAGAACTTGCCCTTGACGTAGACCGGGTCGTCGAACTCGTTCCCCGCCCCATGTCGTACAGCTTGCCCTCGAACAGCCGGTCGCCGCGCTCGCGGATCTGCTGCCGGTACAGCCGGTCGAGGTTGACACCCTCGTGCTCCTGCCAGATCCACTGGGAGTACGACGCGAGGCACTCGTTGAAGCAGATGTCCTTCCACCGGTGCAAGGCGATGTGGTCGCCCCACCACTGGTGGCCGTTCTCGTGCACGATCGTGAGCAGGCTCGTGTGCGTCGAGTAGACCGGTCGGGTGTAGGTCTCGAGCTCGTAGGGGATGAAGTCGTCGACGAACATGCCACCCGCTTGCGGCGCCGGGTAGGGGCCCCAACGCCGGGCCAGCACCCGCAGGATCTCGGGAGCTCGGCTCTCCGGCGCATCGCCGCTGCATGATGAGGACCGTACGCCGAGATGACCTTGGTGCCGTCCGCGAGACGTGAGCGTCGGAAGGTCAGGTCGTCGGCGTACCAGCCGACCATGTAGGTCGCCGTCGGCTCGGTCAGTCGCCAGCGATAGGTCCGGACCGGTTCACCGTGGCGGGTCCCGCTGGTGGTGCGGCCCTGCTCGCCGACCGAGACGAGCTCCAACGGCCGCGGCAGCGTCATGGCGAGCGAGAAACGGGCCTTGTCCGTGGGGTGGTCGTTGCACGGGAACCAGGTCGCGCAGCCGTGCGGCTCGCCCTTGAGGTAGCCCGCACCCGGCTCCGCCGCCCCGATGAAGCCGCTCGGTGCACTAACCCTTCTTCTTCGCGTGACGCGACCGAATGATGAACTTGTCGGTCGACTTGTTGTGACGGGTGCGGGCGCCCTTGGTCGGCTTGCCCCACGGAGTGACCGGGTGACGGCCGCCCGAAGTGCGGCCTTCGCCGCCGCCGTGCGGGTGGTCGACCGGGTTCTTGGCGACGCCGCGGGTCAGCGGGCGCTTGCCCATCCACCGCGTGCGGCCGGCCTTGGCCAGGGTCTGGTTGGCGTTGTCGGGGTTCGACACCGCGCCGACCGTCGCCATGCAGTCCGAGCGGATGTAGCGCTGCTCGCCCGAATTGAGGCGGACGATGACCATGCCGCGGTCGCGGCCGACGACCTGGACATAAGTGCCGGCGGCGCGCGCGATCTGGCCGCCCTTGCCGGGCTTCATCTCGACATTGTGGACGATGGTGCCGACCGGCATCTGGCCGATCTCCATCGCGTTGCCGGGCTTCACGTCGACCTTGCTTGCCGGCGATCACCTTGTCGCCCGGAGCGAGGCGCTGCGGCGCGAGGATGTAGGCCTGCTCGCCGCCCTCATAGGTGACGAGCGCGATGAACGCCGAGCGGTTGGGGTCATACTCGAGCCGCTCGACCGTCGCCGCGACGTCCCACGTGCGGCGCTTGAAATCGACGATGCGATAGCGCTGCTTGTGCCCGCCGCCGATGCCGCGCGAGGTCACGTGGCCCTTGTTGTTGCGGCCGCCGGTCTTGGTCTTGCCTTCGGTCAGCTGCTTGACCGGCTTGCCCTTCCACAGGCTCGCGCGGTCGACCAGGATCAGCCCGCGGCGGGCCGGCGAGGTCGGCTTATATTGCTTGAGAGCCATTATGCCGGCACCCCTGCGGTAATGTCGATCGACTGGCCCTCGGCCAGGCGAACGATCGCCTTCTTCATGTCCGAGCGCTGGTAGGGCTTGCCCTTCCACCGCTTGGTCTTGCCCTTGGTGACCATGGTGTTCACGCCGACCACCGTGACGTTGAACAGCGCCTCGACCGCCGCCTTGATCTCGGGCTTGGTCGCCCTCGGGGCGACCTTGAACACGACCGAATTGTGCTCCGACAGCATCGTCGACTTCTCGGTGATGTGCGGCGCGAGCACGATGTCGTAATGGCGCGCGTCGGGCGCCTGCTGCTGCTTCTTAGCCATTGAACCGGGCCTCCAGCTTTTCGACCGCGGCGCGGGTCAGGACGAGCGTTTCGTGGCGCATGATGTCGTAGACGTTCGCGCCGAGCGCCGGCATCAGGTTGATGCTGTCGAGGTTCGACGAAGCGCGGGCGAAACCGACGTTCAGCGCGTCACCGTCGATCACCAGCGCGGTCTTGCCGAAGCCGAGCTTGTCCAGCTTCTCGCGCAGCTACCGGGTCTTGCCCTCGGCGACGTCGAGATTGTCGAGCACGACCAGCTTGCCCTCCATGGCCTTCGACGACAGCGCCATCTTCAGGCCCAGCACGCGGATCTTCTTGTTGAGGCTCGAGGTGAACACCCGGGCGCGCGGGCCGTGGGCCTTGCCGCCGCCGATGAAGATCGGCGCGCTGCGATCGCCGTGGCGGGCGGTGCCGCCGCCCTTCTGGCTGCCGAACTTCTTGCCGGTCCGAGCGACGTCGCTGCGCTCGCGCGCGGCGCGCGCCGGGCCGCGGCGGTTGATCAGCTGCCAGGTGACGACGCGGTGGAGGATGTCGGCGCGCGGCTCGACGGCGAAAATCTCGTCGTTGAGCTCGATGTCGCCGCCGCTTTCGGCGTCGAGGGTCTGTACCTTGACCTTCATCTTAGCTTTCCTTGCTCTCGTCGGCCTCGGGCGCCCGCCTGATCGACTGGCCTCGGCCGCGCGGCTTCCTTGGCTTCTGTCTCGACCGGCATCCGCGCTTCAGCTCGGCCGCCTCGGCTGCGCTTGCGCCTCCTCGACGTGAGCCGGCTTCCTGCTCGGCGGCGATCGCGGCGACTTCCTCGTCGCTCGGCAGCGCCGGCATTTCGTGAACCGCGGCCTCGTCAACCAGGCCGGCGGCCGGAACCTCGACCTCCTCGGCCTTCATCTGCCTCGACGAGCCCGGCCGGATAGGGCGCGGCGTCGGGGCGCGGCAGCTTGATCGCGTCCTGACGGTCAGCCAGCTGCCCTTGTGGCCGGGGACCGAGCCCTTGATGAACAGCAGGCCGCGGATCGGGTCGGTCCGGACCACCTCGAGGTTCTGCTGGGTGCGATTGCGCGCGCCCATGTGGCCGGCCATCTTCTTGTTCTTGAACACGCGGCCCGGGTCCTGGCGGTTGCCGGTCGAGCCGTGCGAGCGGTGAGAGACCGAGACGCCGTGGGTCGCGCGAAGCCCGCGGAAACCCCAGCGCTTCATCGCGCCGGCAAAGCCCTTGCCCTGGGTCACGCCGGCGATGTCGACCAGCTGGCCGGGAACGAAATGGTCGGCGCTGATATGCGAGCCGACGTCGAGCAAAGCGTCTTCGGCGACGCGGAACTCGGCGACGCTGCACCTTCGGCTCGACCTCGGCCTTGCCGAAGGCGACGCGCTGCGGCTTGGCGACATTCTTCGCCTTCGCCTTGCCGGCGCCGAGCTGAACGGCGGTGTAGCCGTCCCTGTCCTTCTCGCGGCGGCCGATGACCTGCACGTCGTCCAGCTGCAGGACGGTTACCGGCACATGCCGACCGTCCGCCTGGAACAGGCGGGTCATTCCGACCTTCTTCGCGATCACGCCAGTGCGCATGATCAAACTCCTCCACAGAGGCACCGCGGGACCATCCCGGGTGCGTGCAGCCCATCCAAATGCTTGCGTGCCCCGCCTGGGCTAGTGCTCCTCAAGAAGGAGCGGCGGGGACGCAGCCCGGAGCTAGTCTCCGGCGGTATCACCCAATTGCCTCCGACCGATCCCCGCTTTCGCGGGGACTAAGGCAAGCTCGCTTAAGCGAGCTTGATCTCCACATCGACGCCGGCGGCGAGGTCGAGCTTCATCAGCGCGTCGACCGTCTGCGGCGTCGGCTGCACGATGTCGAGCAGCCGCTTGTAGGTCCTCACCTCGAACTGCTCGCGCGACTTCTTGTCGACGTGCGGCGAGCGGTTGACGGTGAATTTCTCGATGCGCGTCGGCAAGGGAATGGGACCGCGGATCAGTGCACCCGTCCGGCGCGCCGTATCGGCGATGTCGCCAGTCGCCTGATCGAGCACTCGATGATCGAACGCCTTCAGGCGAATCCGGATGTTCTGCGTTTCCATGTCCCTACCGATGCGAAAGAGCCACGAGCCACAGCCGAAGCCGCGGCCCGTGCAACTCAAACAAACTCAAAAGCGAACCGCGCGACCCTGAACCAGAATCGCGCGGTTGGCGCCCTATATTACTTCGTGATCTCGGCGACAACCCCTGCGCCGACGGTCCGGCCGCCCTCGCGGATCGCGAAGCGCAGGCCCGGGTCCATGGCGATCGGGGCGATCAGCTTGACGCCCAGATTCACGTTGTCGCCCGGCATCACCATCTCGGTGCCCTCGGGGAGCACGACCTCACCGGTGACGTCGGTCGTCCGGAAGTAGAATTGCGGACGATAGTTGGCGAAGAACGGCGTGTGGCGGCCGCC
>CAVXYS010000011.1:0-152336 GCA_963765945.1 uncultured Alphaproteobacteria bacterium | reverse complement strand
CACCTCGGCCAGGCGCATGCCGGCCGCGCGGCCGAACACGACGAGGTCGATCAGGCTGTTGGAGCCGAGGCGGTTGGCGCCGTGGACGCTGACGCAGGCCGCCTCGCCGACCGCGAACAGGCCGGGCACGACCGCATCCGGATTGCCGTCCTTCAGCGTCACGACCTCGCCGTGATAGTTCGTCGGGATCCCGCCCATCGTATAATGGACCGTCGGCGCGACCGGGATCGGCTGGCGCGTCAGATCGACGCCGGCGAAGGTCTTCGCCGTCTCGGTGATCCCCGGCAGCCGCTCGTGCAGGATCTTCGGGTCGATATGGTCGAGGTGAAGGAAGATATGGTCCTTGTGCTCGCCGACGCCGCGGCCTTCGCGGATCTCCATCGCCATCGAGCGTGACACGACGTCGCGGCTGGCGAGGTCCTTGGCGTGCGGCGCATAGCGCTCCATGAAGCGCTCGCCTTCGCTGTTGGTCAGATAGCCGCCCTCGCCCCGCGCGCCCTCGGTGATCAGCACGCCGGCGCCGTAGATGCCGGTCGGGTGGAACTGGACGAACTCCATGTCCTGCAGCGGCAGGCCGGCGCGGAGCACCATCGCATTGCCGTCGCCGGTGCAGGTGTGGGCCGAGGTCGCGGTGAAATAGATGCGGCCGTAGCCGCCGGTCGCGAGCACCACCGCCTGCGCGCGGAAGCGGTGGATCGAGCCGTCGTCGAGGTACAGCGCGATCGACGCCGCGGCAGACGCCGTCCTCCATGATCAGGTCGATCGCGAAATATTCGATGAAGAAGTCGGCGTCGTACTTCAGGCTCTGCTGATAGAGCGTGTGGAGCATCGCATGGCCGGTGCGGTCGGCGGCGGCGCAGGTGCGCTGCGCCGGCGGGCCCTCGCCCATGTTCTGGGTCATGCCGCCGAATGCGCGCTGGTAGATCTTGCCCTCGGCGGTGCGGCTGAACGGCAGCCCCGCATGCTCGAGCTCGATCACCGCGGCCGGCGCCTCGCGGCACAGATATTCGATCGCGTCCTGGTCGCCGAGCCAGTCGGAGCCCTTGACCGTATCGTACATGTGCCAGGTCCAATGGTCCGGGCCCATGTTGCCGAGGCTGGCGGCGATCCCGCCCTGCGCCGCGACGGTATGGCTGCGGGTCGGGAAGACCTTGGTGACGCAGGCGGTCTTCAGCCCCTGCTCGGCCGCGCCCATGGTCGCGCGAAGCCCGGCGCCGCCGGCGCCGACGACGACCACGTCATAGCTGTGATCGATGATCTTGTAGGCGCTCAAGCGGCGGCTCCGAACGCGATCCGGGCGAGCGCGAACAGGGCCAGCGCACCGCCGCCGACGGCGAGGAACAGCAGCAGAGTGTTGCAGGCGAAGCGGTTGCCCTCGTCATGGACATAATCGTCGACGACCACCTTCATCCCGTCGAGCGCGTGCTTGAAGCCGACGATGATCAGCAGCGCCATCGGCACCGCGCCGCTCGGCGCGCGCAGCCATTCGACGAGCGTCCGCTGGTCGAGCGCCGGCAGGAACAGCAGCGAGGCGATCAGCCAGGTGCCGAGCAGCAGCAGCGCGATGCTGGTCACCCGCTCGGTCAGCCAATGCTCGCCGCCCTCGCGCGCCGAGCCGAGGCCGCGGACCTTGCCCGAGCGGCGTGGCGCTGTCGCCGAGGCTCATGGTCGCAACTCCCAGCAGATAGACCCACAGGAGCCGCGGTCAGCACCACCGAGCCGACGATGGTCAGGATCGCGAAGCGCTTGTTGGTGTCGAGCTCGAACGCCGCGCCGGTGTCCATCACCAGGTGGCGGATGCCCGACAGCAGATGCTGGAAGAAGGCCCAGGTCAGGCCGATCAGGACGATCAGGCCGAGCGGGTTCGGCGCGGCCTTGGTGAACATCGCATAGGCGCTCGGGCCCGCCGGCGATAGCGCGACCAGCCACCAGGTCAGGACGGCGAGCCCGACGATCGACAGGCCGCGCCGGTCACGCGGTGGAGGATCGAGACGAGCATGTGCGGGTCCCCAGCGCCAGATGGTGAGATGGGGCGAAAGCGGTCGGGATTCTGTGGTTCTGCCATGATGCTGCGCCCGCTTAGGGCGCGCCACCCCCGGGAGGCAAGATTTCGGCGGGCCAATCGTGCTGCGCCTAACCCGCTCTTAACCATTGTCCGGCAAGAGCGACGCACGGCTCCGACGGAGCAACGGCAGCGGGAATGACGGAGACCGGATCGATGAGTGGCGACACTGGACAGCTGCAGCAGCTGACCGACGAGCAGGTGAGCGCCCGGCTTCCGGCGTACAATGCCGACGGCTCGCTCGAGCGCGACGTCCGCTCGCTGTGGCGAGGACGCCGGCGACATCATCGACGCCGAGGTCCGCGCCCAGTTCGGGCCGGAAGCGCGCCGAGCGAGTCCACGCCCATTACGGCGGCAAGGTCGACTGCGACGTGGATCCAGAACGTCGCCGAATATGGCCGCCGCATCTATCGCGAGAAGACGCTCCGGTCCCGGCTTACATCGCCGCCCGCGACCAGCTGATCACCCGCATCATCGGCCAGCTGTTCGAGCGCTTTCGCGAACGATCCCGACGACGCTCGAGCGCATGCGTCACCGCGTTCCAGCGCCTGACCAGCTTCGAGACCGACATCATCCTCGCCCAGGTCGCGCTGCTCGAAGCGATCGAGGCCGCCGACCAGCGCGGCCGCGAGAGCGAGCAGTTCGAGCGCCGCGTCGCCGAGCTGGTCCGCGCCAGCACCGACCAGTCCAAGTCGCTGACCGACCGCACCCGCGCGACCGCCGCGTCGGCCCGCGGAATGCTCGGCAAGACCAGCGAAGTCGCCGCCGCCGCCGAGCAATCGGCGGTTGCCATGCGCGAAGCCGCGCAGACCGCCGCCGGCCTGATCCGCGCGATCGAGGACGCCCGTACCGAAGTCGAGATCGCGGCGGGCGTCGCCACCCGCGCCGGCGACCAGGCGAGCCAGGCGGTCAAGGTCAGCCAGGCGCTGTCCGCGCACGTCGAAGCGATCGAATCGATCCTCAGCCTGATCCGCGACATCGCCGGCCAGACCAATCTGCTCGCGCTCAACGCGACCATCGAGGCGGCGCGCGCCGGCGATGCCGGCCGCGGCTTCGCGGTCGTCGCCCAGGAAGTGAAGAGCCTCGCCTCGCAGACCGCGCGGGCGACCGACGACATCACCGCCAAGATCACCGCGATCCAGCAGGCGACCCGCCAGACGGTCGAGGCCAACGGCTCGATCCAGGGCACGGTCGAGGAAGTGCAGACCTCGGCCGACCGCATCCGCGAGGCGATGGAGCTGCAGGCGCAGACCGTGACGATGATCACCGCCGCGGTCGACGAGACCGCGCTCGCCGCCAACTCGATGAGCTCGACCATCGCCGCGATCCGCACCGACACCGAAAATGTCGCCAAGGACATCGACCAGGTCGAGCAGGGCTTCGGCCGCTTCTCCGAGCAGATCGCCAACTTCAAGTCGACCGCCAAGGCGTTCGTCAGCGGCATGGCCGCCTGACCCTCACCCCGGCCCTCTCCCGCATGCGGGAGAGGGAGGTGCCGCGTAGCGGCAGCGAGGATGAGGGTGCTAACCGGCCCCCATGAACATCCTGATCACCGGAGCCAGCCGCGGCATCGGCGCGGCCGCCTACGCCCTGCTCAAATCGGCCGGCCACAATGTCGTCGGCCATTCGACCCGCGGCAGCGACGAGCTGATCGCCGGCGACCTCGCCGACCCGGCGGCGCCGCGCGACATGTGGGACACCGCGCTCGACCGAGCTCGACGGCCAGATCGACGTGCTGGTCAACAATGCCGGCATCTACGAAGCGGTCGCCGACAATGCGACGGACGACGAATGGCACGCCGCCTGGGCAGCGCACGCTGACCATCAACCTCCAGGCTGCGGCCGACCTCGCCGCGCTCGCCGTCTCGCACTTCCTCGACGCTCGGCACGGCGGGCCGGATCGTCAACGTCGCCAGCCGCGCCGCCTTTCGCGGCGATTTGCCCGCAGCACTGGCATTATGCGGCGTCCAAGGGCGCGATGGTCGCGCATGACCCGGACCATCGCGCGCGGCTATGCGGCCGAGGGCATCCTGTGCTTCGCGGTCGCGCCCGGCTTCACCGTGTCGGAGATGACCGAGGAATATCTCGCCGGCCGCGGCGGGGCGCAGATCGTCGCCGACATTCCGCTCGGCCGGGTCGCCACGCACCGACGAAGTCGCCGAAACGATCCGCTGGCTGGCGATCGACGCGCCCGCCTCGGCGACCGGCAGCGTGATCGACGTCAACGGCGCGAGCTATGTTCGCTAGCCTGGCCCTCCTCGCCGCCGCCGCGCAGCTCAACCAGATCGTCATCCCGCTCGGCAAGCCGCCGCGCCAGGTCGAGCGGCCGGTCGCTCCGCTGATCGAGCGCGGGCCCGGTGTTGGGCGAACGCTGCAAGGACTGGGACGACTGGGACAAGCCCGCGCCGCCGGTCCGCATTCACGGCAACACCTATCTCGTCGGCACCTGCGGCATCGCGTCGATCCTGATCACCGGCGACGAAGGCGACATCTTGATCGACGGCGGCACCGAGGCGGGCGCGGACCTGATCGCCGCCAACATCCGCGAGCTCGGCTTCAACGTCCGCGACGTCCGGATCATGCTCCACAGCCACGAGCATTTCGACCATGTCGGCGGCATTGCGCGGCTGCAGCGGCTGAGCGGCGCGCAGCTGGTCGCCTCGCGCGCCGCGGCCGAGGTGCTCGCGGACGGGCGCGGCGGGCGCCGGCGATCCCCAGGCCGGGATGCAGAAGCCATTCCCGCCGGCGCGGGTCGACCGCGATCATCGAGGACGGCGAGCAAGTCCGGCTCGGCAACCTGTTGCTGACCGCGGTCGCGACCCCCGGGCATACACCCGGGCGCGCTGAGCTGGCACTGGGTCAGCTGCGACGGCGGCGTCTGCCGCACGATCGTCTATGCCGACAGCCTGACCCCGGTCAGCCGCGACAATTACCGGTTCAGCGACCATCCGGCCTATCTCGCCGCCTTTCGCGCGAGCATCGCCAAGATCGCCGCGCTCGATTGCGACATCCTGCTCACCCCGCATCCGTCGGCCAGCAACATGGTCCGACCGGCTCGGCCGGGCCAAGGTCGAGGACCCCGCCGCCTGCCGCGATATGCGGCGCGCTGACCAGGCAGCTCGACGAGCGCCTCGCCAAGGAGGCGAAGTGAAGTTCCTCCCGCAAGCAAGCTCGTGGGGAGGGGACCATTCCCGCAGAGGGAATGGTGGAGGGGTAGAAACGCCGGCGCCAGTTACCCACACCAGCTTCGCTGGTCCCCCTCCCCATCGCGGCGCGATGGGGAGGAACAGCAGCGTGAGCTTCCGCGTGACCATCGCCTGCACGCGCGCGCAGGGCGAGGCGATCGGCGCGATGGACGACCTGCCCGGCTTCGGCGACCACCCGCCGGTCCTGGTCGCCGACGAGCCCGACGCGGCGAAGCCCGACGAATGGCTGATCCACGCTTATTTCGACCACCAGCCGAGCGACGACGAGCTCGCGCTGCTGACCGGCCTCGGCAACGGCCGGCCCGCAGGTCGAGCAACTCGGCGAGGCCGATTGGGTGACGATGAGCCAGGCCGGGCTGCAGCCGATCCGCGCCGGCCGCTTCTTCGTCCACACGCCGACCCACACGCCCGATCCCGGACCGGATCAATTTCGAGATCGACGCCAGCCTCGCCTTCGGCACCGGCCAGCATGCGACCACCGCCGGCTGCCTCGCCGCGCTCGACGGCTCGAGCGCGACGGCGCGAAGCTTCGCCAATGTCGCCGACATCGGCACCGGCACCGGCCTGCTCGCCTTCGCCGCGCTCGCTCTGTGGCCCGAGGCGAAATGCATCGCGACCGACATCGACCCGGTCGCGATCGACGTCGCCCGCGACAATGCGGCGATCAACGGCGTCAGGCTCGGCCACGGCGCGGGCGAGCTGCTGCTCGCGGTCGCCGACGGCATGGACTCGCCGCTGCTCGCCGCCCGCGCGCCGTTCGACCTGATCGTCGCCAACATCCTCGCCGGGCCGCTGATCGAGCTGGCGCCCGATTTCGCGAAGGCGCTCGCGCCGGGCGGAACGATCATCCTCGCCGGCCTGCTCGACACGCAGGCCGACGCGGTGATCCGACGCCTATCGAGAGCTGGGCTTACGGCCCCGCTCGCCGCGGCGCAGGCGGAGTGGCCGGTGCTGGTGCTGCGTTCGCCAACGCCCAGCTGGTCGAGCATGAAGGCATAATATTCGGCGCGCGAGCGGTAGGCTTCGAACCGGCCCGACTTGCCGCCGTGGCCCGCTTCCATGTTCACCCGGAACACCAGCGGATTCGAGTCCGTCTTCGGTCGCGCGCAGCCTCGCCACCCACTTGGCCGGCTCGTAATATTGGACCTGGCTGTCCCACAGGCCGGTGCCGACGAACATCGCCGGATAGGCCTGCTTCGCGACATTGTCGTAGGGCGAGTAGGACAGCATGTAGTCGTAATATCTGGCCTCGGCCGGGTTGCCCCACTCGTCGATATTCGTTGGTGGTCAGCGGGATCGACGCGTCGAGCATGGTCGTCACCACGTCGACGAACGGCACCTGGGCGATGATCACGCGATAATCCTGCGGCGCCATGTTGGCGACCGCGCCCATCAGCAGGCCGCCGGCGCTGCCGCCGCATCGCCGCGACCCGGTCCTTGGCCGCATAGCCCTTGGCGACGAGGATAGCGGGTGACGTCGATGAAGTCGGTGAAGCTGTTCTTCTTGTTGAGCAGATGCCCGGCGTCATACCAGGCGCGGCCCATCTCCTGCCCGCCGCGGATGTGGGCGATCGCATAGACCATGCCGCGGTCGAGCAGGCTGGGATGACGCTCGGCGACCAGGCCGGGTCGATCGACAGCGCCGTAGCTGCCGTAGCCGTATTGCAGCATCGCCGCGGTGCCGTCGCGCTTGAAGCCCTTCGTAGACCAGCGACACCGGGATCCTCGTCCCGTCGCGCGCGGTCGCCCACACCCGCTCGGTCGCATATTGCGACGGGTCGTAATTGGGCGCCGGGTGTGCGCTTGAGCACGGTGCGCGCGCCGGTCGCCGCGTCGACCTCGTAGGTGATGGTCGGCGTCGTCAGCGAGTTATAGGTGTAGCGCAGCTTGGTCGCGCTCGACCTCGCGATTGTCGCCGATGGCCATCGCGTAGGCCGGCTCGTCCGACGCCGACGTCGCTGCTCTTGCCCGCATTGGTCAGCAGGCGGATGTGCTTGTTGCCGCCCGACGCGTTCCTCGATGGCGATGAAGCTGTTGAACGGCTGGAAGTTCTCGATGAACACGTCGGGATCGTGCGGCACGAGGTCGCTCCAGCCGGCGCGGCCGCTGCGCCGCATCGGCGTCGGCCAGCTCGATCAGCTTGTAGTTCTTGGCCCCGTCGTCATTGGTGCGGATGACCCAGCGGTTGCCGACATGGTCGGCGTTGTAGCGGAACTCGCGCTCGCGCGGCGCCAGCACCGTCGAACTCGCCGGGCTTGGCCGCGCTGGTGCAGCGCTGCTCGTTGCTGACCGTGCTTTGCAGGAAGATGCAGATATATTTGTCGTCGCTGGTGCGGCCGACGCCCATGTAGAAGCTGTCGTCCTTCTCCTCATAGACCAGCTTGTCGGCCGACGCGGGCGTGCCCAGCACATGCGCTTTCACGCGCTTGCTGAGCAGGGTCACCGGGTCCTTTTCGATGTAATAGATGGTCCGGTTGTCGTCGGCCCAGACGAGGTTGGGCTCGACGTTGGCGACCTTGTCGCCGAGCGTCTTGCCGGTCGCGAGGTCCTTGACCTTGAGCGTGTACTGGCGCCGCCCGACGGTATCGTCGGCATAGGCGAGCAGCCGATTGTTCTGGCTGACGCTCGCAGTCGCTGACCGCGAAGAAGCCGTGGCCCTTGGCCATCGCCGGCTCGTCGAGCATGACCTGCTCCCTGGCCTTCATGGCTGCCGGCCTGGCGGGCGAGGACCGGATAGTCCTGCGCCGTTCGTCGAACCGGGTGTAATAATAATAGCCGCGCTCGCGCGCGGGGACGCTCGAATCGTCCTGCTTGATGCGGCCGATGATCTCCTTGAATAGAGCTTGTCCTGGAGCGGCTTGGTCGGCGCCAGCACCGCGTCGGCATAGGCGTTCTCGGCCTTCAGATAGGCGAGCATCTCCGGCGTTCTTGCGGGTGTCGTCGCGCAGCCAGTAATAAGGGTCGTTGCGGTCGAGCGGGCCCCTTGACCGTGTACGGCTTCTGCGCCGCGACCGGCGGAGTCGGCGCGGTCTGCGCCTGGGCCAGGCCGGACACGGCGGCGAACGCCGCCCGCAAACATCCAACGCTTCATGTGAATCCCCTCCCTCTATGCCGCAGCTAGCTTCGGCGACGATCCTGCGCCCATTCCTGCTCGCCGATCACGCGAATGCCAAGCTCCTCGGCCTTCTTGAGCTTCGATCCCGCGCCGGGCCCGGCGACGACCAGGTCGGTCTTGGCGCTGACCGAGCCGGCGGCGCGCGCGCCCAGGCGCTCGGCCTGGGCCTTGGCCTCGTCGCGGCTCATGGTCTCGAGGCTGCCGGTGAAGACGATGGTCTTGCCGCTCCATTCGGTCTGCTTCGCGTCGCTGACGAACGGCTTCGGGCGAACTTCCGACAGCAGATCGTCGAGCGCCTCGCGGTTGTGCGGCTCGTGGAAGAAATCGACCAGCGCCTCGGCGACGACCGGGCCGACCCCTTCGACCGACGCCAATTCCGCCTGCGGCTTCGTCCGCCGGTGGCGGCCCGCCGCAGCTCCTCGATCGTGCCGAAGCATTTCAGCAGATCCTTGGCGGTGACGATGCCGACGTGGCGGATGCCGAGGCCGAACAGGAAGCGCGGCCGCGTCGGGCTCGCGCTTGGCCTCGATCGCGGCAAGCAGATTGTCGACCGATTTCTCCTTCCAGCCCTCGCGGCTCGAGCAATTCGTCGCGGTGCTCGTGGAGGCGGAAGATGTCGGCCGGCGAATGCAGCCAGCCGAGCTCGATGAACTCGGCGATGCTCTTCTCGCCCAGCCCCTCGATGTCGAGCGCGCCGCGCGAGACGAAATGCCGCAGCCGCTCGAAGCGCTGCGCCGGGCAGATCAGCCCGCCGGTGCAGCGGACGTCGACCTCGCCTTCCTCGGCGACCGCTTCGGAATCGCATTCCGGGCAATGGTCGGGGAAAACGTACGGCTCGCGCGGCTCGTCGCGCGTGAGATTCTCGACCACCTGCGGGATGACGTCGCCGGCGCGCTGGATGCGCACGCGGTCGCCGATCGCGCAGGCCCGAGCCGGGCGATCTCGTCGCGGTTGTGGAGCGTGACGTTGGCGACGATCACCCCGCCGACCCCGACCGGTTTCAGGCGTCCGACCGGAGTCAGCTTGCCGGTGCGGCCGACCTGGATGTCGATCGCCTCGAGCGTCGTCTCGGCTTTCTCGGCCGGGAATTTGTGGGCGATCGCCCAGCGCGGCGCTCGCGCCGACCTCGCCGAGCCGGTCCTGCCAGTCGAGCCGGTCGACCTTGTAGACCACGCCGTCGATGTCGAACGGCAGGTCGGCGCGGGCGTGCTCGATCTTGCGATAATGCGCGAGCGCCTCGTCGAGGCTGAGCGGGCCGGCGAACAGCTCCGAGACCGGGAAGCCGCCGTGGCGGAAATGGGCGATGACCTGGCTTTGCGTGCCCCCCGGGAGCTGGCTGGCCTCGCCCCAGCCCCAGGCGAAGAAGCGCAGCGGGCGCGAAGCGGTGACCTTCGGGTCCTTCTGGCGCAGCGATCCCGCGGCGGAGTTGCGCGGATTGGCGAATTGCCGCGCGTCCTTTCCGCTCGCCTCGGCCTCGGCGAGGAGACGCGCGTTGAGCGCGGCGAAGTCGTCCTTCGCCATATAGACCTCGCCGCGGACCTCGAAGACGGCAACGTGCCCGAAGTCCTCCTCCGGCAGCTGTTCGGGAATCTGGTCGATCGTCCGGACGTTTTCGGTCACGTCCTCGCCGGTCGTGCCGTCGCCGCGGGTCGCGGCAAGCACCAGCCGGCCCTGCTCGTAGCGCAGCGAGCAGCTCAAACCGTCGATCTTCGGCTCTGCGGTCAGCGCAACCGGCTCGGTCTCGGGCAGCTTCAGGAACCGCCGGACGCGCGCGACGAACTCGCGCACGTCGTCTTCCGAAAAGGCATTGTCGAGGCTGAGCATCGGCCGCGCGTGCGCGACCTTGGCGAGGGCGCTGGTGGGCGCGGCGCCGAGGCGCTGCGACGGCGAATCGGCGCGGACCAGTTGCGGGAAGCGCCCTTCCAACTCGCGGTTCTCGCGCACCAGCGCGTCATAGTCGGCGTCGGAAATCTCCGGCGCGTCCTCGTCGTGATAGAGCTTGTCGTGCCGCGCGATCTCCTTCGCCAGCCGCATCAGGCGGTTGGCGGCCTCGGCTTCGGACATATCCCCCTCTCCCGCGTGCGGGAGGGGGCCGGGGTGAGGGTCAGTTGTGCAAGAGCGCTCAGCCATCTGCGTCATGTAGAAGGGAACACACCCTCACCCAACCCTCTCCCGCGGGCGGGAGGGGCTTAGGAGAAGACTTCCTCGAGCAGGTTGATGAATGCCGTCCACGACCGCTCGGCGGCGAGCGCATTGTAGCGCACGCCGTCGATCCCGATCTCGTGCGCCTTGGGATTGGTGAAGCCGTGGCGCGACGTTGCCGTAGGCGTGGATCTGCCAGTCCGAGCCGGCCTCGGTCAGCTCCTCGCCGAGCGCCACGACCGCTTCGGGCGGGACCATCGGATCGTCCCAGCCGTGGAAGGCGACGACCTTGGCCGGGATTTTCTGCGCCGGGAGTCCGGGCGGGTCGAACAGGCCGTGGAAACTGACGGCCGCGGCGATGTCCGCGCCGCTGCGGGCGAGGTCGAGTGCGCACATACCGCCGAAGCAATAGCCGGCGACGACGATGCTGGCGCTTTCGACCTCGTCGAGCCCGCGCGCCTGATCGAGGATCGCCTGCAGCCGGCGCAGCAGCGCCGCGCGGTCGGACTTGAGGCGGCCCAGTTCACCGAACAGGGTGTCGCGGTCGGCGCCACGGAATTTCTTGCCGAACGTGTCGGCGACCAGCGCATTGTAGCCGAGCTCGACCAGCTGCCGGCCGAAGCCGATCTCGAGGTCGGACACGCCCATCACGGTCGGGATCAGGATCACGGTCGGTCGCGCCTGGCCGTCGCGGCGGCCGACGAACACATGTTCCAACTGCTCGCCCTCGAACTCGAGCGGGATTGCGCGTTCCTTGCTCATTGCTGCTCCCTCGCCAACTCGGCCAGCTTGGCCACGGTGTTCATGTTGCGGGCCGTGCCGGGCGCCCTGGTACCCAATTTGAGCTTCGAGCGGCCCTGTCCGGACGGATAGTGGACATAGATTTCGCGCCTGCCGAGCGCCAGCCGTTCGTCGGCGACATGCTTCGCGCCGTCGATCGCCGCGGCACCGGGCGGCTCATCGAAGAAGATCGCGACGACCCGATTTCCAGGTTCGGCAGCGAACGGATTGGCGGCGGCGACCGCGCCCATCTCCGCCGCCGTGCGGAGCATCACGTCGACCGGCTTGCTCATGTGCTCGGTCAACGCCCGCTCAAGCGCCGATTTCAGCGCTGGCTCGCTTTTGGCGCTCGCGAATAGCAGATTGCCGCTGGCGATGTAGGTCCGCGCGGTCTCGAGACCGAGCTCGTCCGCGGCGGCCTTCAGGTCCGCCATCGCCAGCTGCCGCCCGCCGACGTTCACCGCGCGCAGCAAAGCGACATAAGCCGTCACGCGGCGTCGAGCAGGCGCGCGGCCTGGGCGCGCGCCTCGTCGGTCACCGACGCGCCCGACAGCATGCGCGCGATCTCCTCCCGACGCTCGGCTTCGTTGAGCCGGCGGACGGTCGTGCGCGCGCCGTCGGGGCCGTGCGACTTCTCGATCCGGTAATGGTGCGAGGCGCGCGCCGCGACCTGCGGCGAGTGGGTCACGACCAGCACTTGCGAATCGCGCGCCAGCCGGGCGAGCCGCTCGCCGATCGCGCTGGCGACCGCACCGCCGACGCCGCGGTCGACCTCGTCGAAGATCATCGTCGCCGCCGTGCCCGCCTCGGCCAGCGCGACCTTCAGCGCGAGGATGAAGCGCGACAGCTCACCGCCCGAAGCGATCCGGGTCAGCGGCCCGAACGGGGCGCCGGGGTTAGTCGAGACTTCGAACTCGACGCGGTCGGTCCCAGCGGCACCCGGCTCGCCGGGCGCGATGGCGGTGCGGAAGCGGGCGGCTTCCAGCTTCAGCGGATACAGTTCATCGGCGACGGCCTGATCGAGCCGTGCTGCTGTCTCGTGCCGGCGCTTGGACAGAGCGTCCGCGGCTGCGGCATAGGTCTCGCGAGCCGAGACCAGTTCACGGTCCAGCTCGGCGATGCGCTCGCCGCCGGCCTCGATCGCCGCGAGTTGCTGCGCGCATCTGCTCGCCGAACGCCGCCAGCGCATCGGGCTCGACGCGGTGCTTGCGGGCCAGCGCGCGGATGTCGAACAGCCGCGCTTCGACCTGTTCGAGCCGCGCCGGGTCGAACGCCAGGGCGTCGGCCGCGCGGGCGATGCGGTCTTCGGCGTCGCTCGCCTCGATCACCGCGCGGTCGAGCGATGCCAGGGCCTCGGCCAGCAAGGGATGGTCGGCCGCGCCGCGCTCGATCCGCCGCGCCGCCTGGCGCAGCAGCGCGACGGCGCCCTCCGACCCGCCGAGCAATTCGTCGAGGCCGCTCAGCGATTCGCCGGCCTTCACGCCCGCCTGCATCGCGGTCCGCTCTTCGGCCAGGCGAGTCTCCTCGCCGTCTTCGGGCGCGAGGCGTTCGATCTCCTCGCTCGAATGCTCGAGATAGTCGCGGTCGCGCTCGGCGTCCGCCGCGGCGGCGCGCGCCTCGAGCAGCGCGGATTCGAGGCGCGTGACGGCGGCCCAGGCGCGCTCGACCGGACCCGTCTCGAGCTTGCCGAAGGCGTCGAGCAGCGCGCGATGGCCGCGCGGATTGAGCAGGCCGCGATCGTCGTGCTGGCCGTGGATCTCGACCAGCAGATTGCCAAGCTCGCGGATCAATCCCGCCGGAACTCCAGTCGTCCCGACGAAGGCGCGGCTGCCGCCGTCGCTTTTCAATGTTCGGCGGACGATCAGCGGTTCGCCGGGCTCGGCATCGATCCCTTGTTCGCTAAGGACGGCATGAACCGGATGGCCCGGCGGAAGCGCGATCTCGGCGGAGACCGACGCCTGACCCTGGCCGGACCGGACGAGACCGGTATCGGCGCGGGCGCCAAGCGCCAGGCCGAGCGCGTCGAGCAGGATCGACTTGCCCGCGCCGGTTTCGCCGGTGAGCACGCCGAGCCCGGGCTCGAACTCGAGCTCGAGCCGGTCGACCAGCACGACGTTGTGGATGGCGAGCTGCCTTAGCATCCAGCTCGCCGCGTCGGCCTCACTGCGTCCAGGCAGCCTGCTTGGGATGCCTCTTCTCATAAGCGAGCAGGAGGCGCAGCGACTGCCGGTACCAGAAGTTCTGCGGATAGTTCTTCCCGAGCACCGCGGCGGTCTTGTAGGCCTCGACCGGGGTGCCGAGCGCGAGATAGGTTTCGACCAGCCGCTCGAGCGCCTCGGGCGCGTGGCTGGTCGTCTGATATTTGTCGACGACCTCGCGGAAGCGAAGGCTGGCGGCGAGCCAGTTGCCGGACCGCTGGTAGAAGCGCCCGATCTCCATCTCCTTGCCGGCCAGATGGTCGTTGATGAGGTCGAGCTTGAGGCGCGCGTCGGCCGCGTAGCGGCTCTGCGGATAGCGCCGGATCAGCTCGCCGAACGAATCCGAGGCCTGCTGGGTGATCGCCTGGTCGCGGGTGACGTCGGCGATCTGCTGATAATAGCTCATCGCCACCAGATAATGGGCGTAGGGCGCCTCGGCGTTGCCCGGATGGATGGTCAGGAACCGCTGGGCCGAGCTGATCGACTCGGTGTATTTCTGGGCGAGGTAATAATTGAACGCGCTCATGATCTGCGCGCGGCGGGCCCACACCGAATAGGGATGCTGGCGCTCGACCTCGTCGAACAGCTTGGCCGCCCGCTCATAGTCGCCGCTGTCCATCGTCCGCTTGGCGGCCGCGTAGAGCGAGCTCACGTCGCGCGCGACGTAGGCGGTGTCGCCCTTCGCCTTGTTGCGGGCGCAGCCGGCGAGCGGCAGCGTTGCGGCGCAGGCAAGGAGCAGGACGACGGTACGAGTGGACTTCAGCATGGGGCCCTCATTAGCGGCGGGTCTCGGACAGGCCAAGCGTGCTTGGGGCCGTCCTGATGAACGTTGCATTTCCGATCCTCGGTGCCGCGCAGCGGCGGGCAGGATCGCTCAAGCCGGCTGCTTTTCGGCCGCTTCCTTGTCGTCGAGCCGGACGAAGCTGTCGGGGGTGACCCCGAGCCAGACCAGCACCGGCGACGAAATGTAAATCGACGAATAGGTGCCGATCAGCACGCCGAGGAAGATGGCGATGGCGAGGCCGAAGATGACCTCGGGCCCGATCGCCATCAGCACGCCGAGCGCGATCAGCACGGTGAGCGAAGTGACGACGGTCCGAGCGAGCGTTTCGTTGAGCGACAGGTTGAGCAGCGGCAGGATCGCCATCTTGCGATATTTTCGCAGATTCTCCCGGATCCGGTCGTAGATCACGACCGTGTCGTTGAGCGAATAGCCGACGATGGTCAGGATCGCGGCGACGACGTTCAAGTCGACCTGCAGCCGGGTAAAGGCGAAAAAGCCGAGCGTCATCGACACGTCGTGCGCCAGGGTCAGCAGCGCCCCGACGCCGAATTGCCATTCGAACCGGAACCAGATGTAGATCGCGATCCCGATCATCGCGAAGATGATCGCTTTGGCGCCGTCGCTCGCCAGCTCCTCGCTGACCTTGCCCGACACCGTCTCGACGGCATCGATCCGGGCCCCGGGATAGTCGGCGGTGATGAGCTGCTTGACCTGGTTGGCGACGACATTCGCCTGGGCGTCGCCGCCCTGGGGCTTGGGCAGGCGGATCTGGTAGCTCTTCGGCCCGCCGAACTCGGAAATGGCCGCCTCGCCGAGGTGCAGGCCCAGGACCCGGCCGCGCAGCTGCTCGACGTCGACCGGCTGGACGAAGGTCACGCGGACCACCTGGCCGCCGACGAAGTCGACGCCGAGGTTGAGCCCGCGATAGGCGGTGTAGGCGAAGGACGCGATGGTCAGCAGGGTCGACAGGATGACGGCGAGGTTGCGCCAGCGCATGAAGTCGATGTTGGTGTGTTCGGGTACGAGCTTGAGGTGCCTCATCGCCTGATCCTCAGATGTTCAGTTCGCGCGGCCGGGCGTGGCGCAGCCACAGCGCGACCAGCATGCGGGTGAAATAGACCGCGGTGAACACCGAGGTGACGACGCCGATCAGCAGCACCACGGCGAAGCCGCGCACCGGTCCCGAGCCGAAGAAGGCCATGATGGACGCCGAAATCACGTGGGTGACGTTGGCGTCGAAAATGGCCCGGAACGCCTCGCGATAGCCGGTCTCGACCGCATCGAGCAGCCGCCGCCCGCGCCTGATCTCCTCGCGGATCCGCTCGTTGATCAGCACGTTGGCGTCCACCGCGGCACCGATGGTCAGGATGAAGCCGGCGATTCCGGGCAGGGTCAGGGTCGCTCCGAACAGTGCCATGATGCCGAGGATCAGGAAGGCGTTCACGACCAAAGCGATGTTCGCATAGACTCCGAACCGCCCGTAGGTGACGAGCATGAAGAGCATCACGCCGATCGTTCCGATCAGGCTGGCGATGACCCCCTTGTGGATCGAATCCTTGCCGAGATCGGGGCCGATCGAGCGCTCCTCGATCACGTTCAGCTTGACCGGCAGCTTGCCCGAGGCGAGCGAGACCGCGAGGTCGTTGGCGCTCTGCACGGTGAAACTGCCGGTGATCTGGGCATTGCCGCCGAGGATCGGCTCGTTGATGTTCGGTGCCGACAGCACCTTGTCGTCGAGGATGATCGCGAACGGCTTGCCGACATTCTCCTGGGTCGCCCGGGCAAAGCGCTTCGCGCCAGCGGTGTTGAACTTGATGTTGATGTCGGGGCGGCCGTCCTGGTCGAAGCCCTGCCGGGCGTCGGTCAGCTGGTCGCCGGCGACCATCACGCGCCGCTTGACGGCGACGAATGCGGTGCCGTCGGCCATCGGCAGCACCTGGCTCCCGGGCGGGGCGCGGCCCTGCTGGACGTCGGCGGGGTTGGCTTCGAGGTCGACCAGCTTGAACTCGAGCCGGGCGGTCTGGCCGATCAGCTTCTTCAGCTGGTCGGGATTCTCGACTCCCGGCACCTCGACCAGGATGCGGTTGCTGCCCTCGGTGACGACGGTGATTTCCTTGGTGCCGCCAGGATCGATGCGGCGGCGAACGACGTCGCGCGCGACGCCCATGGCGCTCTTCAGCGCCTGGACGGTGCCGCTGTCGGTCGGGGTCAGGACGATCCGGGTCGAATTCGACGACCTGCACGTCCCAGTCGCGCTTGCCGGTCAGCTGCAGCGGCTCGGTCAGCTTGCGCAGGCGCTCGACCGCGGCATCGAGCCTGGTCGGGTCGCGGACCAGGAACGACAGCCGCCCGCCGGCGGTCGAGATGTCGCTGATGTCGATCCGCGGATCGTGGCGAAGCTCGGTCGCGACTTCGTCTTCCTTGCCCTGGAGCCGCTGCTTCAGTGCGTCGCGCGCGTCGGCCTCGAGCAGGAGATGGCTGCCGCCGGCGAGGTCGAGGCCGAGATTGATCTTGTCGTGGGGCAGCCAGGCCGGCCAGCGGTCGGAGTAGGGCGTTCCGGCGAGCAGGCTCGGGATCGACAGGAAGACGCCGAGCGCGACGACGAGCGTGACCAGCCAGACTTTCCAGCGCGGGAATTCGAGCATCAGTCGTTCGCGGGCTTGGCGTTGGGACTAAGCACCTGGCTGAGCGTCGACTTGACCACCCGGACCTTGACGCCGTTGGCGATCTCGACCTCCGCCTCGTCGTCAGTCACCTTGGTCACTCGACCGCGGATTCCGCCGCCGGTGATCACCTCGTCGCCCTTCTTGACCGCCTTGAGCGATGCCTGGTGCTGCTTCACCCGGAGCTGCTGGGGCCGGATCATCAGCAGGTAGAAAACGACGAAGATCAGCAGCCACGGGGCAATCCCCATCAGCAGCTGCGTCGTGGCGCTCGCCTGGCCGGCCGGCGCGGCCTGCATGGCCATTAGGGACGTGTTCGACATTCTTGGGTGAAGCTTTCCGTGATTTCCCTCCGCCTCGCCCTAGCGGGCAAGGCTGGTCGGGGCGACTGGATTCGAACCAGCGACCTCCACACCCCCAGTGTGATGCGCTACCAGGCTGCGCTACGCCCCGACCTGGCCGGCGCATCTAGGCAGGGCCACCAGTCAAGGCAAGGTGCGCGCGGGAGGCGGAGTGGCTCGGCGACGGCAAAAAGGCAAAGCGGGCAAATGGGTTGGCCGAGCGATTTCGCTGCTGCTGGCGATTCCGGCGCTGTACCTCGCCGCGGCGCTGGCGGGGTCGCTGCTCCCGGTCAACCGCGGCTGGACCGAGCCCAACGAAGGCACGACCGTCTACATCGCCGACAACGGCATCCACGCCGACATCATCATGCCGGTCGCCGCCGAGGGGCGCGACTGGGCGCCGTTCATTCCGCCGAGCGACTTCGCCGCGGCCGACCCGGGGGCGCGCTGGATCGCCTTCGGGTCGGGCGAGGAGCGGGTCTATCTCAACACCCCGACCTGGTGGGACATCACCCCGCGAACCATTTGGTCAGCGCTGACCGGCGGGCGGCGGGTGATGCACGTCGAATATGTCAGCGACCCGAGCTACGCGGTGCGCGAGATTCGCTTGCGGCCCGACGAGTACCGCCGGCTGTGGGCCGCGATCCGCGCCGATTTCGCGCTCGGCCCGGACGGCCGGGCCCAGCGCATCGACCATCCCGGCTACGGCTGCTGCGACGCTTTCTATCGCGCCGTCGGTCAGGAGAGCGCGGTGCGCACCTGCAACAGCTGGGTCGCCCGCTGGCTGCGCCTCGCGGGGGTCAAGGCCAGCGCTTGGCCGCCGTTCGTCCCCGGGCTGGTGTGGCGGTACCGGCGGGTGTGAGTTCCTCCCCATCGCATCACGATGGGGAGGGGGACCATGCGCAGCATGGGGGTGGGGTAACTGGCGCCGGCGCCTTCTACCCCTCCACCATCCATCTGCGGGATGGTCCCCCTCCCGGCTTCGCCAGGGAGGAACTGTTAGAGCACATACCGCGACAGATCGGCGTTCTTCGCGATTCTCGCTGAGCTGCTGCTCGACGAACGCGGCGTCGACCACCAGCGATCTCGCCGCGGCGGTCCTCGGCCTCGAAGCTGACGTCCTCGAGCAATTTCTCCATCACCGTCTGGAGCCGCCGGGCGCCGATATTCTCGACCGATTCGTTGACCTCGGCGGCGATCCGCGCGAGCGCCTCGATGCCGTCGTCGGCGAAGGTGATCGTCACGCCCTCGGTGCCGAGCAGCGCCTGATACTGCTCGGTCAGGCTGGCCCGGGTCGCCGACAGGATGCGCACGAAATCCTCCTGGGTCAGCGCCTTCAATTCGACCCGGATCGGCAGCCGGCCCTGGAGCTCGGGCAGCAGGTCGGCGGGCTTGGCGAGGTGGAACGCGCCCGAGGCGATGAACAGGATGTGGTCGGTCTTGAGCGGTCCGTATTTGGTCGCGACCGTGGTGCCTTCGATCAGCGGCAGCAGGTCGCGCTGGACGCCCTCGCGGCTGATCGAACCGCCGCGAACGTCGCTGACCGCGATCTTGTCGATCTCGTCGAGGAACACGATTCCGTTGGCCTCGGCGTCGGCCAGCGCGGCGCGGTTGATGTCGTCGGGGTCGATGCGCTTGTCGGCTTCCTCGTCGGTCAGCCGGGCGAGCGCGTCGGGCACCTTGAGCTTGCGCCGGGCGCGCGGCTGCTGGCCCATCGCCTTGCCCATGATCGACTTCAAATCGAACACCTGCGCGCCCATGCCGGGAATCTCGAACGGCATGGCCGGGGCTTCGTCGACCTCGATCTCGACCTCGGCGCTGTTGAGGCTGCCGTCGGCGAAGCGCTGCTTGAAGCTTTCGCGCGTCGCCTGGCTCGAGCCCTTGCCGGTCAGCGCGTCGAGCAATTTGTCCATCGCCGCTTCCTCGGCCGCGGCGCGGACCTTGTTGCGGCGGCGCTCGCGCTCGAGCCGGACCGCTTCCTCGACGAGGTCGCGGGCGATCTGCTCGACGTCGCGGCCGACATAGCCGACCTCGGTGAACTTGGTCGCCTCGACCTTGACGAACGGCGCGTCGGCGAGCTTCGCCAGCCGTCGGCTGATCTCGGTCTTGCCGCAGCCGGTCGGCCCGATCATCAGGATGTTCTTGGGCGTCACCTCGTCGCGCAGCTCGGGGGTGAGCTGCTGGCGCCGCCAGCGATTGCGGAGGGCGACTGCGACCGCTTTCTTGGCGTCGTCCTGGCCGACGATGTGGGCGTTCAGAGCGGCGACGATCGCCTTGGGGGTGAGCTTGTCCTTGAGCACTTCGGCCGGCTCCCCGCCGCTGAGGGGAATGGAGGATTGGTAGTTCATTGTGTGAAGTATGTCGGAAGCGCCGACAATCACTTCAAGCGGTGCAGCGGAAGCCCGCGAAGAAGCGCTTGTGGCGTTCGATGATCCGGGCGATCGCTGCGGGGTCGGGGTTGGCGTCCCACTGATCCAGCTCGAAGCTGCCACCAAGAATGATCCCGTCGGCGCGGGGGAACATGTAGCCGGGCCCGCCGCTCACCGCGTAGCGGATTTCGGGCTGCGGCAAGATGATCGCGAGTTGCCCGCGCGCCGGATGCAGATCCTGGTCGCCGAACAGGTCGCGCGACCCCAGCCCGGTGCAGTTGAAAACAAGCGTTTCGCCCAGCCCCAGGATCGCTTGGGGGTCCGCGAATTCACGCACTTCGAACTTCCCCCCGGCAAGCGAAATGTCGCGCATCGTCTGGCGGAGGAAATGGCCGGTTTCGACGTACATCGTCTCGAATCGGACGACATTGTCCATCGGGAAGGGATGCTCGGCCTGCGACAGGCGCTTGGTCGCCGGGAAATAAGGATCGAGCGGGGACGGCTTGAGGTCCGCAATTTCCTCGTAGGTCGGCAGCCAGCGGATGCCATATTCATCGCCGACCATGATCTGCCAACGGCGCCAGCTGTAATCCATCGCCGCCAACAGTTGCGCGCGCCACTCGGGCGTCACCGCCTCGTCCTTGTATAGGTAAGCGGGCTCGATCTGGCCGCCGGCGATGTTCGAGGTTGTGTGCGGCGGCAGGGCTTTCGCGTAGATCGTGACCGGGAAGCCGGCTTCCTGGACCAGTCGCGCCGTGGTCAGGCCCAGGGCCCCAGCGCCGAGCACCGCTACCGGTCCCGAATGACCGGGCAGGCCGAGATTGGTCGCCAGCCGCGAGCTGCCCCAGCTGAGCGTGATCCCGCCGCCGCCGTGGCCGTAATTGTGGACCAGCACCTTGTCGCCAAGCGCCTCGCGGCGGACGACGAAGCCTGAAGCCCGGTAGGGGCTGAAGACCCGCAACGGTGCGGATCACTCGGCTCGCATCGACATTGACCGGCGTCAGCGGTGCGCAATTGGCGAACGTCCGCGGCCGGGCGCCGACGCCGGCGCAGCCGGACAGCAACGCAGCGGACCCGGCGGCGAAGGTTCGGCGATCGAGCAGCACAACCCGACACTAGCGATTCGTCATTCCCGCGAAAGCGGGAATCCACACGCCGGCTATTGCGTGGTGATGGTCGTCGTCGGCGTCTGGTTGCCGGCGTTGTTGCGGATGATGTTGTTGCCGAGCGAGGTGATCGTGCCGCTGCCGATCTGCAACCCGGCGGTGGTGTTGTTGGTCACCGTGCTGCCGTACAGGAAGACCGTCGGCGCGCCGCCCGCAGCGGCGAGGGTGATTCCGGCGGCGTTGTTCGCCAGCAGGCTGCTGCTGATCGTCGCCGTGGCCGTGGTGAGCTCGAGCCGGACGCCGCCCGAGTTGCGGTTGTTGGTCAGCGCGGACCGGTTGATCGACGCCGCAGTCATTCTCGCGCAGGTTGATTCCGGCCTGCCCGCCCCTCGCGATGCTCGTGTTGTCGACCACGAGGATCACGTTGCCGGCGGTCGGCGACGAATCGATGCCGTGATTTTCCATGTTGTAGATCAGCGAATTCGAAACGTTGACGCGGACTGCAGAGGTCGCGGTCTCGATGGTAATGCCGCGGCCGTTGGTCCCGCTGCCGGCGAAATTCATCAGCGTGACATTGTCGAGGTTCACGCCGCCCGCCTGGAGAATTCGAATGCCGTTGCCGGTCGTTCCGCCGGCCCCGTTGATCGACAGGTTGCGCAGGTTAACGGTGGCGCCCGCGCCGTTGATGAGGATACCGTTGACGTTCAGCGCCAGGATCGAGGCCTGAGTCCCGGCGCCGTCGATGGTGATCGACTTGTTGATCGTGACGGCCCCGAAGCCGCCGGGATCGATGACGTTGATCTCGCCGCCCGTGGCGGTCTTCGAGATCGCGCCCGCGAAGGTCTTGCAGGGCGCGGTCCGGCTGCACGGATTGACGTCGTCGCCGACTCCCGAAACCCAGGTGCGAGTTGCCTGCGCGTTCGCGACCGAAGCGAACGCCACGACGGAAGCAGCGGCGAGGAAGGGTTTGAATATGCTCATGGTTGCCCCCTTTGGCGCTTGCCGCGGCAAGCACAGGAAATCACCCGAGCATTGTCCTATGTTAAGTCAACCGCCGGCCTTGAGCAACGGCCGTTGATTAATCACTCGCCGACCGTTTCCACCGTCAGCCGGTCGTTGGTGAACACGCACACTTCCGCCGCGATCTGCATCGCCCGGCGGGCGAGCACTTCGGGGTCCTGCTCATAGTCGGATAAGGCCCGCGCCGCGGCCAGCGCGTAATTGCCGCCCGAGCCGATCGCCGCGATCCCGCCCTCGGGCTCGAGCACATCGCCGTTGCCGGTCAGGATGAGCATCTGCTCGGCGTCGGCGACGATCATCATCGCCTCGAGGTTGCGGAGGTATTTGTCGGTGCGCCAGTCCTTGGCGAGCTCGACCGCGGCGCGCAGCAGCTGCCCGTTATATTGCTCGAGTTTCTTCTCAAGCCGCTCGAACAAGGTGAAAGCGTCGGCGGTCGCCCCGGCGAAGCCGCCGATCACCTGCCCGTCGGCGCCGATCCGCCGCACTTTCTTGGCATTGGGCTTGATGACGGTGTTCCCGAGGCTGACCTGGCCGTCGCCGGCGACGACGGTCCGGCCGCCCTTCTTGACCCCGAGGATGGTGGTTCCGTGATACTGTTCCATGGCCGCGATGTGGGAAGGCCGGCGAACGGCTGCAACTAGCCGCGGGTAACGAAGCGGCGATCGGGCACCAGCCAGAAGATGCCGACCGCGACGTAGATTGCAACCGACAGGTACGGCGAGACGAACGCCAGCGGCAACGCCACGGCGTAGCCGGCAAAGCTCGCCCATTCCTTGGCGCCGCGGCCGACCGCCCGCTTCACGCCCGAAACCTCGCCCTCGGCGGCAATCAGGGCCCGCTCGAGCAGGACATAGCAGGCGGACGCGCCGAGCAGCACGATGCCGAACGACGCGGTCGGCCAGGCCGTGACCCCGGCTTCGTCGATCCAGCGGATCATCAGCGGGAACAGGGTGAGCCAGAACAGCAGCGCGTGGTTGGCCCACAGCACGGCGCCGGTGACCCGGTGGGCCGACTGCATCATGTGATGATGGTTGTTCCAGTAGATCGCGACGTAGACGAAGGCGAGCAGATACGCGGCGAGGAACGGCAGCACCGCGAGCACCGCCTCGGGCGTCGGCTCGGCCGGGATCTTCACCTCCAGCACCATGATCGTCAGCACGATCGCGACGACCCCGTCGGTCAGTGCGTTCAGCCGCTCGGGGGTCATCTCACTCCGCCAGTTTCTCGAACCGTTTGTCGGGAACGATCCACAGCAGCGCAACCGCGAAATAAAGCGCGACGGCAATCATCGGCCAGACGAAGGCGACGCCGATCGCCACGACGTAGGCGGCAATCGTGACCTGTCCCTTGCGGCCGCGCGCCGCGACCTTGGCGATCGGGGCGTCGGGCTCATTGGCGGCGAGCAGGGCCGAGCGCAGCAGGGCGACCGACAGCGCGCACAGCGAGCATGACGACCCCGAAGGCGAGCACGGTGTCCTGCGTGATGCCGGTCTCGCCGACCCAGCGGACCACGAACGGCACCAGGCTCAGCCAGAACAGGAAGAACAGGTTGGCGAGCAGCACCCGGCCGTCGACCCGCCGCGACGCCTGCAGCAGATGATGATGCTGGAACCAGTAGATCCCGACCTTGATGAAGGCGAGCGCATAGGCCGCGAACAAGGTCAGGCCGGGCTTGAGCGCCGCCATGCCCGCGCCGTGCGGGACCGGCAGCTCGAGCACCATGATGGTGATGATGATCGCGACCACGCCGTCGGTGAACGCGTTGAGCCGGTCGGTCTTCACGGGCTCCCTCCGTTTCCCGATGACGGGCGCGAGGCCGACCGCGCCCGCTCGACCCGGGCTACTTCAGCAAACCGCCCTTCTGCTGGCGCCAAGCGTAGTAAAATTGCGCAATCCCGGCAGCAACGATGAGGATCGGCATGTAGCGCATCATTCCGGCGTCCAGTCCCGCCGGCATCGGCGCGCCGAGGTACTGGCCGCCGAAGCTCAGCGCCATGCCGACAAGTGACAGCGCAAAGGCCCAGACCGCCCAGCGGCTTTTCATCAGCAGCAGCACCGAGCCGAGCAGCGCGCACCAAACACCGAGGCCCCAGCCGATCTGCGCATACATCGGCAGGCCATCGATCCAGGCGAGGATCGCGTTGGCGTCACCCATCTGCGACAGATAGTCCGTGCTGCGCATTCGGGTCATGATGTAATCATATCCGCCGAAGCAGTTCCACAGCAGCGACAGGACTCCGACGGTCCACAAATGCGCGGGAGTCCGCGCCGACACGGCTTGTTGCATGATGATGCCCCTCCCAAGGCGCGCCGGCCGGCCCGGCGCCTCCGCAGTGGGACGTTTCGCGCGCGCAATGTCAAGCGCTGCCGAGCGCGATCAATTCACCGCGACGCCCTGACGCAGCACCTTTTCGAGCGCGGTCGCCAGCGATTCCAGTTCATAGGGCTTCTGCAGCACTTCGAAGCCGTGAGTCCCGCCGACCTGTTCGCTGTAGCCGGTGGTCAGCAGGATCGGCAGCTCCGGGAAACGGTTGCGGACCTTGCGCGCCAGCTCGAGCCCGCTGATCCCGCCCGGCATGATGATGTCCGAAAAGATCAGCCGCGGCCGATCGCCGTTGGTCAACCGGTCGAGCGCTTCCTTCGCGCTGTGAACGACGTGCGGTTCGAACCCCAGTTCGTCGAGCATCCCGGCGGCGAGGTCGGCGACAAGTTCGTCATCCTCGACGACGAGGACCGCGCCGGCCCGCCCCGCGCCGTTTGCCTGGCCCTTCTGCGCGGGCACCCCGGGATGCCGGGCGGCGAGGTAGATCGAGAAGGTCGCGCCCTTGCCGAGCTCGGATTCGACCGTGACCGTTCCGCCGAGCTGCTTGGCAAAGCCGAACACCTGGCTGAGTCCGAGGCCGGTGCCTTCGCCGAACGCCTTGGTCGTGAAGAAGGGCTCGAAGATCCGCTCCATCGTCTCGGGCGACATGCCCGCGCCTGTATCGGAAATGCGGAGCGCGACATACTCGCCGCGCAGGCCGTCGGGCCTGCCCTCGAGTACGACGTTGGTCGCGCTGACCTTGAGCTTGCCGCCACGCTTCATCGAGTCGCGGGCGTTGAACGCGAGGTTGAGAATGGCGAGCTCGAGCGCGCCGGCGTCGGCCTCGACCGACCACAGCTGGTCGGAGAGCTCGACAAGCACTTCGATGTCCGAGCGCAGCGACGGGCGCAGCAACGTGCTGACGTCGCCGAGGAAGCGCTTGAGGTCGATCTGCTTGAGTTCGAGCGGCTGGGCGCGCGCGAAGGCCAGCAGCTGCTTGGTCAGGCCGGCGCCGCGCTGCGCCGAATTGCGGATCCCGTCGAGCATCCGCTGAACCTTGGCGGCGTCGCCGAGGTTGCGCAGCGCGAGGTCGGCGGCGCCGAGGATCGCCGTCAGCAGATTGTTGAAATCGTGCGCCAGGCCCCCGGTCAGCTGGCCGAGCGCCTCCATCTTCTGCGACCGGAACAATTGGTCGCGCGATTCCTCCAGCCGAAGCTGATTCTCGCGCTTCTCGGTCATGTCGCGGGTGATCTTGGCGAAGCCGATCAGCTCGCCGTCCGGGTCGCGGATGGCGTCGATCACCACGCTTGCCCAAAAGCGCTCGCCGGTCTTGCGGACGCGCCACCCTTCCGCTTCGTAGCGGCCGGTTTCGCGCGCCGTTTCGAGCGCCGTTTTCGGCACCTCGCGGTCGAGGTCCTCAGGCGTGTAGAAGCGGCTGAAATGCTCGCCGATGATTTCGGCGGGCGCATAACCCTTGATGCGCTCGGCGCCGGCGTTCCAGCTGGTCACCCGGCCATCGCGATCGAGCATGTAGATCGCATAATCGGTGACGCCCTGGACGAGGATCCGGAAGCCCCGCTCGGCCTCGAGCAGGGCCTGCTCCGCCTCGCGCCTTTCGGTCATGTCGCGGGTGATCTTGGCAAAGCCGATCAGCTCGCCCGCTTCGTCGTTGATCCGGTCGACGACCACGCTCGCCCAAAAGCGCGTGCCGTCCTTGCGCACGCGCCAGCCTTCGCCAGCGAATTTGCCGTCGCGCCGAGCGGTTTCGAGAACCTGCGCGGGAACTCCCGCCGCCCGATCCTCCGGGGTGTAGAACAGGGAGAAATGCTCGCCGATGATCTCGTCGGCGCTGAACCCTTTGATCCGCTCGGCGCCGACATTCCAGCTCGTCACGCGACCCGTCGGATCGAGCATGTAGATCGCATAGTCGACGATCGACTGGATCAGGAGCTTGAAGTGGTCTTCGCTAACCGGCCTCTCCAACAAATCGATCGCCCCCTCCAACTCGCAGCTCCCTGCCAACGCGCCAGACGCAGTGGGGCGCGCACGTTCAACCCGCGAAAGCCACGGCGGTTGCACCGCCGTTGTTTCGACCATCCGGTGTCGGATCGCGCCGGAGCGTGATCAGCGCCGCTCGCGGGCCAGGCGCGACATCAGGATGGCGGCACGCTTGGCCTGCTTGGCGATCGACGGCAGGTCGACCGTCTCGCTCGGCGTGTGCGACCCGTCGCCCGCCGGCCCGAGCCCGACCAGCCCGTCGACGTCCCGGGCGACGAAGCTGATGTCGCCGGCGCCGCGCTTGGCCGGGTCGAGCTCGCCCATCTCGGCCAGGCCCATGTCGCGGTTGACCTGGTTGAGCCTGGCGAGGAGCGCGCGGTTGCCCGCGGTCGGCGGCATCGGCGGGTAGCTGTCCTCGTCGAAGCTGATCTCGGCTTTCGACCCCGGCAGCGATTGCGCGACGATCGCGCGCATCTTCGCGCGGGTGCGCTCGATCTGCTCCTCGCTGATCGCGCGCATGTCGCCGCGCGCGACGGCGGTCGCGGCGATGACGTTGGTCTTGCCCGTCGCCTGCAGCCGGATCCGCCCCGCGTCGAGCTCGCCCGTCTGGCCGCCCCCGACCAGCCCGACATTGTAGGTCAGGCGGTCGTCGGGCAGCTCACGGCGAAACGAATCGAGGATCCGGGCGAGCTCGAAGATCGCGCCGTAGCTGCCGCCCGGAGTCCCGGTGCCGACTCCGGCGGAATGGCCCGCCTGGCCGGTGACGGTGACGGTCCAGCTGCCGGCGCTGCGCCGCGCGGTCGAGCCCATGTCGCGCCCCTCGTCCACCGCGAGCGCCTCGAAATCGAGCGCGGCGTCGGCCTTCCTCCCCTCGGCGACGAGGTCGCGGCGCGAGATGCTGAGCGGGTTGCCGGCGTCTTCCTCGTCGCCGGTGAGGGCGACCGTGATATTGGCCTGGCGGAGCGTCCCGGCCGCCTGCATCGCCCGCAACGCGGCGACGATCACCGCCATCCCGCCCTTGTCGTCGCCGGCGCCGGGGCCATGCGCCCGGTCGCCTTCGCGCTGCCAGCGCTGGAACGGCGAATCCGGCTCGAACACCGTGTCGAGGTGCGCGATGAGCAGCAGCCGCTTGCCGGTCCGGCTGCCGGCGTGGCGGGCGACGATGTGGCCGGACCGGCCGGCGGCTTTCATGTCGATCCACTCGACCTTGAAGCCCAATGGCTCGAGCTCGGACCGGAGCATGCGCCCGACGGTCGCGACTCCGGCGGCGTTCAGCGTGCCACTGTTCTGGTTGACCCAGGTCTCGAGCATGGCGAGCGTCCGCGCCTGCTCGGCGTCGACGGTCCGGACCATCGCCTGCTCCGCCGGGCTGAGCCTGGCCGCGGCCGGGGCGGCGAGCGCGGCCGCGGCGGCCAGGGCCAACAGGATGCGGGACGTCATGACGCCACCCTAGCCACCCGTTGCCGCTTCGTCATCTGCACTAGCGGTAAATTTTGCTTTCCTACAGCAAGCCCATTTGGTTATTTTTGTGCGACTCGGGATTGTACGATCCATGGCGGTTGCTGCGATCATTGCGAACATTCGGCCGGAGAAATGCCGATGAGCCTTTTGCGCCTCCTCAATATTCAGGGCTTCGCGGGACTTGCCGCCGCGCTCGCGCTCGGCGTGATGCTGCTCGTCCAGAAGGGCGAGACCCGCCACTGGAAGAAGCAGAGCGGCCAGTTCGAGCAACTCTATCGTGCCGAGCAGACCGCCTTCGCCCGAACCGTCGCTGCCTATCGCGCCGCCGCCGAAGCGGCCCGCGCCGCCGACCGCGCCGCGGCCGAGCGGGTCCGCGCCGAGCAGCGCGCCGTCAACGAAAGGACTGCTCATGACTATGAAACGCGCCTGGCTGCTGCCCGCGATCGCGCTCGCCGGCTGCAGCGCACCGCCGTCACGGCCGCAGCCGATCCCTGTCCTGGCCGAGCAGCGCCAGTGCCCGGCCTATCCGCTGCCCCCTGCGGCGTTGCTGAAGCCGCCGGTCACGACGGACTTCCTGCCGACGCCGCCCTCGTCGCCACCGAGCAAGCGATCCAGCTCGACGCGCTGATCGGCTGGGTCAGGCGCCAGGCGAGCATCGACCCCAACGCCCCGCGCTGAAGAGACGACTCGTGGCCGAAACAAGCATGAACGGCCGCAACGGGCGCAGCCAAGACGGTCGTCCGCACGTTGGACGATGCAGCAAAGGAGCCCATCCCATGAGCGCATTCGACCAGGTCCGCGAGCATATGACGGTGATCGGCGCCGACGGCGCCCCGATCGGCACCGTCGACCGGATCGAAGAGAATCGAATCAAGCTGATCCGCCATGACAGCGGCGTCGCCCACGAAGACCATCATCATTTCATCCCGCGCGGGCTGGTCGCGACGGTCGAGGGCGACACCGTCCGGCTGACCGCGCGCGCCGACGTCGTCGCCGACCTGTTCGAGCAGGAGGAGAGCGGCAGCCCGATCGGCTGACTTGACGGCGGGCGTGGTTCCCCGACAGGGTCCCTCACGGGACAATGGGGGGAACCACAGATGCGTCGATCGATCCTGGTGCTCGCTGCGCTGTCCGGCGTGGCCGGCTGCAATCAATCCGCCGACCAGCCGGCGGCTAACTCCGCCGTCGCCAACGCCGCCGCGCCGGCCAGGAAGCATCCGACTTACTGCTTCTTCAAGACCGCGGATACCAAGGGCTGGGCCGCATCGCGCGGCGCCGACGGCAATGTCGCGGTCACGGGCCAGGCGCACCTTCCAGACCGCCGCTACATGGCGGCACTCGGCGATGCCGAGGTCGCGGGAGACAAAGCGACGCTGTGGCTGACCATGGCGCCCAACACCACCGGCTCGGGAGCACCAGGCGACGTGTGGGACGCGGCGGCGACGATCCCCGACAGCAAGGAGGTCGAGAAGGTGACCGTGCTGTGCGGCAAGAAGAGCGTCGCCGAGCTGCCGCTGAAAAAGCGTTAGTCGGCGCCTCGGGCGGGTTGCGCCGGGCGGCTTCGAGGCGCACTTTAAGTGCGTGGATAACAACGGTGATTTCCCGCCGGTCAAGGACCGCAGCTGGACCCGCATCGAGGATTATTTCGAATCGATGGCGCGGCGCCGGACGGCCCGCCGGGCGCGCGGGCTGCGGCCGCGCACCGAGCCGGAGGTCCCGCGCTTTTCGCTGAGCACCCTGCCCTTCCTGATCCTGATCGGCGGGCTGGCCGTGCTGGCGGTCGGGATCGCCATTTCGGCCTGGCCCGGCAGCCAGCCGCCGCCAAACGCGCAGGCGGCCGTCCGCCACGAGCAAGGAGTCGCGCCCAAGGGCTGGTTCCAGGCCGCGCAGAAGGAATTTCACCGGAAGGGCTGACCGCGCCGAGCGCGCCGCGCTCGCGGCCGACGCGATTGCCGGCGCCCGCCGCTGTTGACAAGCACGCCCCTGCGGCCCGAAACCAGCGCTTGCTCGGAAGCTCTGGCGATTGGGGGTATGACCATGCCGACTTTTGAGATTCCCGACGGGCCGACGACGGTCGAGCTCAAGCGCACGGGCGATGCCAAGAACTCCCGGGCCGGCGACCGGCTCGATCGTGTTCAACGTCACCAACAAATCGTCGGACGCATGCGACGGCCGGCTCGGCGTCGTCGTCTCCGGCGGGAGCAAGGACGCGTGGTTCTCGATCGACGGCGACCGCGAGCGGACCTTCGATGCGGGCGAGACCCAGACCGCGACAATCAAGGTCAGCGCCCCGGCCGACACGGCCGCCGGCAATTATCCGTTCCGACTGCGCGCAGTCGCGGTCAACGATCCCGACAACGATCATGCCGAAGGCCCGGTCGCGACTGCCCAGGTCCCGCCCGCGACCGGTGCGCCGCCGCCGCCCAAATGGTGGCTGTGGATCCTGATCGGCGTGGTCGTGCTCCTGCTGATCGTCGTTGGTCTGTGGTTCGCCTTCAGCAAGTCCGGCGGTGATGACACGGTGAAGGTCCCGGAGAACAAGACGGCAGGGCCGGTGCCGCCACCCCCGACGCCGACCAGCCACGTGAGCCTCGAGCCCGGTTTCGACCGGCCCGGCCTCGACATCCAGGGCGGCCAAACCGTCGCCAACGCCCGGGCCTGTGCGCAGCTTTGCGTAGCGAATGAGAAGTGCGTAGCGATGACCTACGTCTTCCCCAGCCCCGGCGTTCCGCAGAATGGCGCCTGCTGGATCAAGTATGGCATTCCGGCGCAGTCGCCGAACCCATACATGATCTCGGGGGTCAAGGTCTCCGACTAGGCGCGCAAACCCCGGCGGTTGACAAGCATGGCGTCGCTGTCCGAAATCACCCGTTGCTCGGAAGTTTTGGCGATTTGGGGGGTATGACCATGCCGACTTTCGAGATTCCCGACGGGCCGACGACGGTCGAGCTCAAGCGCACGGGCGATGCCAAAACTCCCGGGCCGGCGACCGGCTCGATCGTGTTCAACGTCACCAACAAATCGTCGGATGCGTGCGACGGCCGGCTCGGCGTCGTCGTGTCGGGCGACAGCAAGGAGGCCTGGTTCACGGTCGAAGGCGATCGCGAGCGCACCTTTGCGGCGGGCGAAACCCAGACCGCGACAATCAAGGTCAGCGCCCCGGCCGACACGGCCGCCGGCAATTATCCGTTCCGGCTGCGCGCGGTCGCCGTCAACGACCCCGACAATGACCATGCCGAAGGCCCGGTTGCGACCGCCCAGGTGCCGGGGTCGGCCCCCGTCGCAAAGGGCTCCAAGATGTGGCTGTGGATCCTGATCGGCGTGGTCGTGCTCCTGCTGATCATCGTCGCTCTGTGGTTCGCCTTCCGCGGCAAGCCCGAACCGGCGCAAGGGCCGATCGAGGTCGCGAAGCCGGCCGAAGCGGCGAAGCCGGCGGCGCCGGTCGCGCAGGCGGCTTGCCCGCTCACCGGAACGTGGCGGGGCAGCGACGGCGGGGTCTACGATATCATGGAAGCGGGCAGCTCGGTCAGCTGGAACGGGCGCTACCCCGCGCCCGGCGGGTGGGCGCATCGCTTCTCCGGCAGGCGCAACGGCGACACAATCGAAGGCAGTTGGGCCGACTATCAGGGCAACATCGGCCGGGGCACGCTGACTATCCACGTGGACAGTCCGTCGCACCTGACTCGCGTCGGCAGCACCGGAAGCGGCTTTGGCGGAACGTCCTGGATGCGTCGCGGCTGCCCCTAGGGCAGGCGGGAGTCGGCTCCGGCTAGGGAGCGGCTAGCAGCGCCAGCCGCCGCCCGACCACCACAGCCGTTCGCAATTCTCGTTGTGCTGGACCCAGCGCGGGAAGGCGCGGTCGGGCCGGTCGTGCCACCAGTCGTTGTAGCTGTCGGCCTCCCACGTCCGGTTGTTGTACAGCGCCCACTCGCCGCCATAGACGTCCAGCACCACATTGCCGGCGCAGCGTCCGCCTTGCCGGTGATGGCGATCGCCGCGGCGGCCGTCGAAGCAGCCGCGCGGGAATGGCGATCCGGCGGCGGGCCCGGACGCACTGCCGGAAAATCCGCCCGGCGCACGATCCATCGCCTGGGCCGGTGCGGCGGAGGCGGCGACTGCAGCGAAGGTCAGGGCGCAGCCAAGCACCATCGTCTTCATGTCGCTGTTCCTTCTTTCGAATGTCCTTCCGGACACGGATCAAACGCGCCTGGCGCGCCATCGTTGCCGGGTCGCGGACATTCATTGCGCGGCAATCTCGCCGCGCCCAGATAGCACGGATGCCCGCCGGCCTCACCGCCGCCCTCGTCCTGCTCGCAGCAGCCGCGCCGGCCGCGAGCTCGCCCGCGCCCGACCCGGCGAAAGCGCCGGCCGCGCCGGCCGCGGAGAGCTGCCGGCCCGGCCAGCGCGCGGCCAATCCCAACGAGATCGTGATCTGCGCCGAGCGCACCGACGGCTACCGCCTCAACCCCGACGTGATGCAGGCGCGGCGCGAGCTGCGCAGCGGCGGCCGGCCGACCCGTCCCGGGCCGGGCGGGATGAAGGACGGGACCTGCGCCGTGGGGCCGATGGGCTGCGGCCCGCAGGCCGGAATCAACCTGATCGGCGCCGCTTTGACCGCGGCCCAGATGGCCGGCCGCCTCGCCGCGGGCAAGGAGATCGGCAGCATGTTCGTGACCGACCCGCACCCGAGCGAATATCAGCTCTACCAGGCGGCCAAGACGCGCCGCGAAGCCGAGGCGGCCGCGCAAGCCGCCAAGGCGAAGGCGCAAGCGGCGGAGGCCGCGGAGCAGGCCAAAGCCCGGGACAAATAAGCGTAACGCTTCACCGACTGTTAGCCACCGCGGTGCTAACAGGCCGGCGCGGGGCGAGTGTCGCCGCCGGCTCGCTGTGGTGGACCGTTGGCCCGGCGAAATTCCCGATCGGCACGACCGACCGGCCCTGCTGGACGAGCCGCGATAACCGGAAAGTAATCGTCCGCGGATAAGTGTCGGCGTCATGACCAGCCGTTCGCTCGCCCGCTACCTCATTCCGTGGACGCTCAAGCGCGAGCGCGCGGCCGAGCGGCTGCGGCTGCTCAAGGCGCGCGACGGCGACAGCTGCGCGCGCTGCCGGCGGCCGCTGCGCTTCGACCTGCCGGCCGGCCACGACCAGGGCCCGCGCGTCGAGGAGATCGCGCCGGGCAGCGATCGGCTCGACAACCTTCGCCTGACCCACCGCCGCTGCAACGCGCCGGGAACTCGACCACACCGCCGAGGTCAGCGATCGGATCCGGCGCAAGGCCGAGGCCGAGCTGTTCACCAAGGCCCGCAAGCGCAAGCGCCGGGCGGCGTAAGGCGCCGCGCTGTTCGGATGGAGCCGGTACGCTGATGACCGAGACGCTAACGCTATGGTTACCACCTCCGGCTAGGCTGCCCGGGTGAGCAAGACCGCCAAGAAGACCGTGGAGCTGAAGCCGGCGGCGCGGCCGTCGCGCATCCGGCGTGAGCCGCCGCCGCGTCCCGACAATGCGCTGGCCCGCAAGCTCGACCGCATCGACTGGAGCTCGCGCGAATGGGAGATCCGCTTCGCGCTTGCCGGAATCGTCTTCTTCGCGGTGGCCATCGTCGCGGTCGTGATCGATGTGGGGCACCTGCTGAGTTACTAGCTGACCGCGTTGCGGGGCCGCGCAGCGCGGACTTGGTCCATTGTGGTCGCGCCCTTTCTTGAGCTAAAACCCCCGACCGCGAACTCAAGGCTCGGATTGCAGCCGCCCGCGCCGCTTTCTCCGCGACGCGATGCAGGGGAGTTGCCATGCGCAGATCGATGCACCTGCTGTGCGCAGCCGCCGTCGGGCTGGCCGCGTGCGGATCCAAGGACGACGTCACCAACCTCGCCAACACTGCCGCGAACGGCGCCGCGAACGCAGCCAACAGTGCCGCGAACGGCGCCGCGAACGCAGCCAACACCGCCGAGAGCACGGTCGCCGACGCGGCCAACAGCGCGGCGAACGCGACCAATACGAGCGGCACTGCGAGCACGACCAACGACCGGGTGAGCTTCCGCGGCTGTCCGAAATTGCTCCGCTCCCAGCCGCCGGGGTGCATGGCCCTCAAATACGGATCGATCGTCTACGACATCGATTCCGCGCGGCCGCGGCCGGCGCCCGGCAAGCTGATCATCGCCGGCAGCGGAATTCCCGGACCGAAACGGGGCGGGAGCTGCATCGTCGGCGTGCGCCTGACCCAGGTGAGGTGGCACAACACCAAGCTGAAGTGCCCGAGCAGCGGGAAGTGACTAGCCGGGCCGCGGCGATCGGGCGAGACGCTGCTGCTCCATCGCTTGTTGTGGCGCGGTCGATTTCCGCTAAGGTTCGGCTCCGGCGACTCAAAGGCTCGGCTGCAGCCGCCCGTGCCGCGCTGACGCGGCGCAACAGGGGAGTTTCGCCATGCGTACATCGTCATTCCTGCTGATCGGCTCGGCGCTGCTGGTTACCGCCGGCTGCGGCGGCAACAAGGGCGCCGGCAACAACGCCGCCCAGACCGCGAACAACGTCGCCGCCAACACGGAGGCCGCGAACACCGAGGCCGCGAACGCGGAGGCTGCCAACACCGCGGCACCCGAGGCCGCGAATACGGAGGCAGCGCCGGTCGCGACCGCGCCGGCCGCGACCACGCCGGCGGCAGCGCCGGTCAGCGCCTGCCCGATCCTGAGCAGCTCCGACTGGCTCGCCGAGGTTCATCATCACGGCAAGCGGGTGGTCGTCACCGGCACGGTCGAAGTGAAATCGGCCGGCTATCGGGTCGCGCTCGACCAGGGCGATCTCGATCGCGGCCCACCGCCGCTCCAGCACGTCAAGCTCAAGGTCAAGGCCCCGAACGGGCCCGCCGCGCAGGTCGTCACCAAGCATCAGGTGAAGCTGATCGTCCGGACCGCCGGCCCGAACGAGAAAGTGGCGATCGCGTGCAAGGGCGAGGAGATCGCGCGGGTCGACGTCGTCCGGCCGTAACCGGCCGCTTGGCGACACGAGGGAGGCAGCCACGGTCGACTTCGACATTTTCGGACCGGATCACGTCGTGCTCCGGCGGTCGACCGGGACCGAGCCGTGGACCGGCTCGATCGCGTTCATGGTCACCAACAAGCAGGCCGAGGAATATAGAGTCATGCCGGGGATCGCTCCGGCGGAGAGTACCCCACCCTCCTGGTTCATGATCGAGGGCGAGCGGCCTCGGACCTTTGCACCGAGCGGGCGGGAGATGATCTGGGTCGCGATTTGCGCGCCACCCGACGCGCCGCCCGGGGATCATCCGTTTCGGCTGACGCTCGCCTGGGGCAACGATCCGATCATCGACGCGACCTGGAGCTGCGAAATCATGGCGTCCGTCCCGGGTCGCACGTGAAGACGCCCGACAAACACGCCGGCCTGCCCTGCTTTCGCGCGCGGCCGAGAGCAAGAGCTGGTCGAGAAGCTGGTCAGCGGTTGCGGTGCGGTTCGCAGGCGATGCCGTCGCCGTCGCCGTCCATCTCGGTCCGGTAGCCGGGATCGCCGGAGTAGAGCGGCGCCTTGCCTGCGGCGCGGACCGCGTTGCAGCCGGGGTAATGGACGCTGGCCTCCGCGGCCTCGACAGGCGCTGCAGCCGGCGCGGGTTGCTCGGCGGTGCGCGACGCCCATTGCCGATCGAGCGCGCCGGGCGCCTCCTCGGGCGATGCCGGAAGGGTCATGACCCTGGCCCTGGGCGGAGTCCGAGCGGCGGGCTTCGACCCGGTCGTCGACCAGGCGTAGCCGCCGGCGAGGCCGAACATCACTGCCGCGGCGAGGACGAGCAGGGCGCGCATGAGGCCATGTTCGCACGGCATGGTTGCGGACGGGTAAAGGTGTGCGGCAGGTTGCGAAACGTGGGGCGCATCGTTCGATTTCGCCGGCGACGGTGGACCAAGGCGCGGCATTGTGGCGCGCCGAAGCCGCTGCGCTTTTGGCCGGAAGACCGGAACCGGGTCACGTTGCGCGGGCTGGTGCGCGACACGTGGCGGTGGCTGCGGGTGCTGCGGCCGTTCATCCTGCTCGGCATCCTGGCGAGCGCCTACGTCGGCGCGGGGGACCCGGCTCTGGTCGAGCCGCCGGGCTTCCTGTCGAGCGCGCCGCAGCAAGTGTCGGCGACGTTCACCCGTTGCGGGCTCGGGCGCAGCTGGGCGTGTGTGATCGACGGCGACACGTTCAAGCTGGGTGAGCGGAAGGTGCGGATCATCGGCATCGACGCGCCCGAGACCCACCCGCCGCGCTGCGCCGAGGAAGCGCGATTGGGCGAGCTCGCGACGGCGAAGCTGCAGCAGCTGCTCAACGAGCGCCCGTTCGAGATGGTCGCGCCGCTCTACCGCGCCACCGACCGCTACGGCCGCGACCTGCGCGTGGTGCGGCGCAAGCTGGCGGACGGAAGCTATCAGAATATGGCCGAGGAGATGCGCAAGAGCGGACTGGCGCGGCGGTATCTGGGCGGGTTCAGGTCGGGCTGGTGCTGATCCTAGGAGGCTCGGGCGGTCACGCGGCTGTTAGCCCGAACGATCGCGGGCGCGGACGCCATGGGGCCGCCCCGGCCGCGATGAGCACCACTTTCGCAAGACGCTCAGCCGATGCGGCCGGTGATCAGCAGGAATGCGAGCACGGCGCCGGCGATCGACAGGCCGATCGGGATGAGGCCGGCCCCTCGTTGCATGGGGTTCGACGACATGCTGCCGGCGAATGCCGCCAGCGGGAACATGAGGATGAGCAGGACTGCGAGAATCCACAGGAAGATCTTCAGAAAAATCATGCGCTGCACTCCCCAGCCTGAAGGCGGACCGAGCAGCGGCTTATCATCGCGCGGGCGCGGCGGCGCGGCAATTAACGAAGGATAAGGGCGCGACGGGAGCTATCAGAATATGACCGAGGAGATGCGAGAGCGGGCTGGCGGTATCTGGGTGGGTTCAGGTCGGGGTGGTGCTCAACGAATTCACTCAAAGTGTTATCCAGCTAGTCTAACATTGCGGGCGGAGCAGCTCCGGCGATTGTTGATAAGAACGCTGCCACACTCCAGTCGCGCGTCGTGTACATCGCCGACAGATCCATAACGATTGTCATGATCCCGACTAACTTGGCTGTTTTCATAGGCGGCTTACCCACAGGATCTTTCTTCTGAAGCGCGGCGAGCAATTGCTTCGGCGGATCACTGATCGCGCGGTCCCGCAGCTTCTGCCTGCCGAAGCGCACCTCCTCGATAAGAGTGAGTTTCGCCTCCACGAGCTTGAGAATAAGTGCCTTTACGCGCGGGTGCACGTTCGCCGCGCTTGCGAGCTTCGCCTCCATTCGGAGGAAGTGAGTGAGAGGCATTGGCTCTACGTTTGCTCTGTACCAAACGTTGGGGTTTCCACGTGAGGTCGTCCAAATTCCAATTCGACCGAGCAAGGCTTCCCATTGAATTTGTCGCGACTGCGCGCGACTTTCCGAACTCTTCGGCGCCCGCTAAGATAAATGTCGCGCAGGTCACCTTCATAAAGGGATGCTCCGCTGAACAGCTTCTCGATGAGATAGCTTCCCTCTTGAAATTTTCGCGACGAGACGAACTGCTCCAAAAGGTCCGACAAGCGAGCTGCCTCGAGGTTCGATAGAGGTACGTCACCGTAGCTGACGTTTGAGCCGGGTTCGTTGCTAGGGACAGTATCAGCTCGGCGAGGAGTTGCAGGAGTTCACGATTGGTCGGGGTGAGAAATAATTCAGGCGGATAAATGGCCACGTCGTCGACGCTCCTCTTATCGTTCCAGAAGGTGTTCGACGCGTTCCCGATAGTAACTATTGACCTCTTCCACCTGTGCGACAATCGGGACGCCGAAGTGGTCGTCCAAGTCGTCTCGTGTCAAAGTGAAGGGTGCACCGAGCGTCTCGGCCCCATAATAGATTATGACGTGACTGTGCGCCGACGTGCATTGCACACCCAGATATTGGTTTCCATACGATCTAAGGACCACCTCGGGTGCACAACAGATCACGCAACATCGACCGGCGCTTGCCAGCATCGTGAGTGCCGGGCCACGCTTCACCTCGTACGAGGAGACTGTATTCTTTCCTTGTCAGTAGCTGAAAGATCAACCTGAATGGTCCGCTGACCCGCACCCTCATGTGCAATGCTTGCGTCCAACGCTGCCGCTGGATTGGCCAGTATAATACCCGCCAAGCCCTCGGCCGCTTGCGAAATATGCAAAGCGGGATCGTTCCAGACGTCAAACTTGTCATAAGTTTGGAGACAATTAGGATCGATGTTTCGAGGATCTGGCCATGCCGTTTGTACGCCGAACTCACGACACTTGTGATACGTGAGTATTCTTCGCCCATCAGCGGATCACAGCAGAAAGCCTTCTTCGACAATCGATCGATGGTTCCGTCCACAAGTGGACGCATTGTATCGAGCAACGCCAATTTGATACCCTCCCCGGCACAAGCTCAGGGAAGCACAAACAACTCCGGTTGGCGAGTACTGTCCTCTAGAAACTTGCTCGACGTCAGCACCGAAGCATTGAGGAACGAACCTTCGTAGTCGTTATCCCGCTCAAAGGTTTTTCGAGAAGGGCCGCGCACCCAATCGAGCAAAGTACCTTCATCCGAATGATCAAACCTCCAAACCAGCCACGCGTAGCCAGTCGCGGTCGATGCCTTTCGATCGAGCCGACCTTTCACCATCGGAACGCGTTCAGTGTATTGGAGAACAGCTGTCGGAGGACTGATTTCGGAAGAGACGCTCGTATCGTCCCACGCTCTCGATAAATACAGTCCGCGTTATCAACGCCACTCCCTTGCGAGCGACTTGTCGCGCTCGCTGAAAGAAATCTTCGGCAAGCCGGAGAGGCGGATGGTGATTACCCAATCCACTGATCGCACACCGGAAAGCCCGGTTAGAAAGTCTTGGACCTCCCCATATCCGTAATCAAGACATTGCTTGCGCGTACGGACCCAAAAAACTCAACCGAACACTTGAGCCATGTGGCCGCGACCGAAGCCGGGCTCCCAAACGGACATTTCCTTGAGATCGTCCGCGGCAAAGTGATGGCTAAGGAATGCGCGCGCTGCCCAAGGGGGCGTAGGAAAATCATCGAGGCTTTCAGCGCTTTCGACACGCTGCGCCATGACTGCATGAGAGGTGTTCTGAGCCATGTCGCCGGATAATCCCTCTATTTTTTTGTGCCATAGGGCGACTGATTGGTTGGTTTCAGCGACACGTCCAGCTCGGAAGCTTTGTTGTAGACCGCAGCCTCGGTCCGGCCGAGCTTTAGGCCAATCACCCGCGTAGGCGTATTCTCTCGAGCAAGCGACTTCAGAGACTTTGTTTCGATGGGCGACCAAGGCTTGCTAGACTTGCGTGTCCATCTGCTCATCTCAATCTCCTCTGTTCTACTAACGTTCTACACTCACCTAGAGTGAGGAACAAGTATAGAACATCACTCCGCCGCCACCCCCGCGCCTCGAACATATCCGGCCCGTCGCCGCTGCGCCGCGCCCGTCGTTCGCCGCCGCATCCGCCTTCGCCTTCTGCCGCCGGTCGAAATTGTCCCACACGCTGTTCCAGTTGCCCCGCGTCGCGGCCTTCGAATATTCGGTCGCGCGGGTTTCGAAGAAGTTGGCGTGCTCGACGCCGTTGAGCAGCGGGGCGAGCCAGGGGAGCGGGTGCTCGTCGACCATGTAGATCGGCGCGAAGCCGAGCTGGCCCGAGGCGCCAGTCGGCGATGTAGCGGATGTACTTCTTGATCTCCTTGGGGCTCATGCCGTTGACCGGCCCCATCTCGAACGCGAGGTCGATGAACGCGTCCTCGAGCCGCACCGTCTTCTGGCAGGTGTCGATGATCGTCTTCCTTGACCGCCGGGGTCAGGCAGTCGCGCTCCTTCACGAAGGCGTGGAACAGCTTGATGATGCCTTCGCAGTGGAGGCTCTCGTCGCGCACCGACCAGCTGACGATCTGGCCCATGCCCTTCATCTTGTTGAAGCGCGGGAAGTTCATCAGCATGGCGAAGCTGGCGAACAGCTGCAGCCCCTCGGTGAAGCCGCCGAACATGGCGAGCGTCTTGGCGATGTCCTCGTCGCTGTCGACGCCGAACGTGCTGACAGGTAATCGTGCTTGTCCTTCATCTCCTTGTACTGGAGGAAGGCGCCATATTCGCTCTCGGGCATGCCGATCGTGTCGAGCAGGTGCGAGTAAGCGGCGATGTGCACCGTCTCCATGTTGGAGAACGCGGTCAGCATCATCTTGATCTCGGTCGGCTTGAACACGCGGCCGTATTTGTCGTGGTAGCAATCCTGCACCTCGACGTCGGCCTGGGTGAAGAAGCGGAAGATCTGGGTCAGCAGGTTGCGCTCGTGTCTGGTCGAGCTTCTGCGCCCAGTCGCGGCAATCCTCGCCCAGCGGCACTTCCTCCGGCATCCAGTGGATCTGCTGCTGGCGCTTCCAATATTCGAACGCCCACGGATATTCGAACGGCTTGTACTGCTTGCGGGCTTCGAGCAAGGGCATAGCGGACGCTCCTCTTAATTCGTCGGTGCCGCGAAGCGGCCATAAAGTGGTTCGCGCAGAGACGCGGAGACGCGGAGATGCTGGAGACCGCCCCGGCCCCTCTGCGCCTCTGCGTCTCCGCGCGCGGAAATCGAATGCCGCTGCGCGGCCGTGGACAGGCGGGCGCGAGTCATCGCAGCAGGCCGATGGTGAAGGAGATTGCGGCGACGGCGCCGACGGCCAGCACGGCGAAGCCGAGCGCGCGGCGCGACAGCGGCGGCTCGAGGCCGCGCGAGCGCTGGACGCCGATGGCGACTTCGCGCTTCACCGCCCCGGCTCCGGCGGGTTGAGGTAGACGATGGCGAAGCCGGCGATGATCAGGCCGAGGGCGGCGACCATCGTGCCGGCGATCAGCAGCGCGGCGCTCTTCGGCTCGCGGCCGACGGGGCCGCGGATCGCGGTGACGATCATCGCCACGCCGGCCGCCAACCCGAGCGCGCCGATCGGGATGAACCAGCTCATCGCAGCACCAGCGGCGAGCGCGAGCGCGATCAAGGCGAGGACCGTGATCAATGCCCGGCTCAGCCCCGACAGGCCCTTGGCCATTTCCAGCTCCGACGAGCTCGGATGATATTTGAGCGCGCCCGAGCCGTGGATCGCCATGATCACCGCGACCGCGAACAGCAGCACCGCGCCCTGGGTGTCGTAATGGCGGTCCGCGCGTCGACCGCGCGGCGGCGGTAGACGAACACGCCGGCGCCGAGCACCAGCACCGCGGCGACCAGCTCGACGATCGCGAACGGGCTCATCGCGCGAGGCCCTTCAAATCGCCGTGGAACCACAGCGCGCCGACGAACAGCAGCAGCGCGGTCGCGGCCATCATCAACAGGCGGCCGAAGCGCTTCGCCTGGGCGACGCTGATCTCGCCGCGCGGCTCGGTCGAGCGGTAGAAGGTGAGGCCGAGCGCGAAGGCGCCGAGGCAGACGACGATCCAGGCGGCGAGGAGCAGCAGCGGGTTCACAGGCTGACCGCGAGCCCTGACCGCGAGCTCGTCGGCGCGGCGGCGGTATAGGTCGCGGCCAGCCACAGTCGCAGCGAATCGGCGGAGAGGCCGGCCGGGGCCGCACGGCTCCGGTCTGCGGCGCTCACTGGCACGCCAAACACTCGTCGTAGTCGGTCGAGGAGGCGAGCTTGATTTCCTTCAATTCGGGCGTGTTGTCGGCCTCGACGCCGCCGGCGAAACCGGCGCGCTGGACCGACTTGGAGCGAAGATAATAGAGGCTCTTGATGCCCAGCTCCCAGGCGCGGAAGTGGAGCATCATCAGGTCCCATTTGTCGACGTCGGCCGGGATGAACAGGTTCAGCGACTGCGCCTGGTCGATGTACGGGGTGCGGTCGGCGGCGAGCTCGAGCAGCCACCGCTGGTCGATCTCGAAGCTGGTCTTGAACACGTCCTTCTCTTCCTGGGTCAGGAAGTCGAGGTGCTGGACGCTGCCGCCCTGCTCGAGGATCGAGCTCCACACCGCCGCCGGGGCGACCACGTTCTTTTCCTTGAACAGCGCCTCGAGATAGGGGTTCTTGATCGAGAAGGAGCCCGACAGCGTCTTGTGGGTGTAGATGTTGGCCGGGATCGGCTCGATGCACGCCGAGGTGCCGCCGGCGATGATCGAGATCGACGCGGTCGGGGCGATCGCCATCTTGCAGCTGAAGCGCTCCATCGCGCCCATGTCCTGCGCGTCGGGGCACGGCCCGCGCTCGTTGGCGAGCATCATCGACGCCTCGTCGACCTGGGCCCGGATATGCTTGAAGATCTTGAGGTTCCAGCTCTTCGCCATCGCTCCCTCGAACGGGATGCCGCGGGCCTGGAGGAACGAGTGGAAGCCCATCACGCCGAGGCCGACGCTGCGCTCGCGCTCCGCGCTATACTTGGCGCGGGCCATCTCGTCCGGAGCGCGGGCGATGTAATCGGACAAGACATTGTCGAGGAACCGCATGACGTCCTCGATGAACCGCTTGTCGGTGCTCCACTCGTCCCACGTCTCGAGGCTCAAGGACGACAGGCAGCAGACCGCGGTGCGGTCGGCGCCGAGATGGTCGCGGCCGGTCGGCAGCGTGATCTCGGAGCACAGGTTGGAGGTGGTGACCTTGAGGCCGAGGTCGCGGTGATGCTTGGGCATCGACCGGTTCACCTGGTCGATGAAGATGATGTACGGCTCGCCGGTCGCGAGGCGGGTCTCGACCAGTTTCTGGAACAGCGAGCGGGCGTCGACCTTGCCGCGCTCCGACCCGTCCTTGGGGCTGCGCAGGGTGAACTCGTCGCCGTCGCGCACCGCTTCCATGAACTCGTCGGTGACCAGCACGCCATGGTGCAGGTTGAGCGCCTTGCGGTTGAAGTCGCCCGAGGGCTTGCGGATCTCGAGGAACTCCTCGATCTCGGGGTGCGATTGATGTCGAGATAGCAGGCGGCCGAACCGCGGCGCAGCGAGCCCTGGCTGATCGCCAGCGTCAGGCGAATCCATCACCCGGACGAACGGGATGATGCCGCTGGTCTTGCCGTTGAGGCCGACCGGCTCGCCGATGCCGCGGACGCTGCCCCAGTAAGTGCCGATGCCGCCGCCCTTGCTCGCCAGCCAGACATTCTCGTTCCAGGTGCCGACGATGCCTTCGAGGCTGTCGGAGACGCTGTTCAGATAACAGCTGATCGGCAGCCCGCGGCCGGTGCCGCCGTTCGACAGCACGGGCGTCGCCGGCATGAACCACAGCTTCGAGATGTAATCGTAGACGCGCTGGGCATGGTCGGCGTCGTCGGCATAGGCCGCGGCGACGCGCGCGAACAGGTCCTGGTAGCTTTCGCCCGGGAGCAGATAGCGGTCGCGCAGCGTGTCCTTGCCGAACTCGGTCAGCAGATCGTCGCGGCTGTCGTCGGTCTGCACCGCGAAGCGCGGCGCATGGACCGACTTCGATGCCGGTAGCGGTGGTCGCAACGTCGTCGCTCGGAACTTCAGAGCCGTGTGAAAAATCCATTGCGCTTCCCCGTCCTTCGGCGGTCCGCTCAAGGACCGTTTGTTCTCCAAACGTTCGACTCGGAGCCATGGTCCGGCATCCTAGTCCTTTTCGCGCTTCGAGCGGGGCTTTTTACATGCTCGTCCCTGTGGAAATCGGGGACGAGTTGGCCCTTCACCGGAATATAGTGATTCCGGCGCCGAACACCAGTAATTGAGGCATTCCCCCCTCGCGCTACCACCTATTGTGCCTCATCCACGTTTGGATGCAAGCCGGTAAATGCGGGTTAACGATATTTTTCCTGTGGATTGGCGGCGGCGACACAGCGACCGCGCCGGGCTTCCGGAAAGGCCGTTGCAACGAACCGCCGGATTGAGCGGTTGACGGGTCCGGACAACTCACCGGAGGCTTGCCCATGCGCGACGGCAGCCCAGCGGAGCGCGGACGGACGTTCCCGCTCGTCATGGCCATCATCCTCGGCCTGCTCGGCCTGTGGGTCGGCGGGTTCGGCGCCTATCTCGCGGCGCTCGGCGGGTCGCTCTATTATCTGCTCGCCGGGCTCACGCTGCTCGCGACTGCGGTGCTGCTGTACCGGCGGAAATCGGCCGCGCTGGCGGTCTATGCCGCGCTGCTGGTGCTGACCATTCTCTGGGCGCTGTGGGAGGTCGGGCTCGACTTCTGGCAGCTGGCGCCGCGCGGCGACCTGCTGGTCCCGCTCGCGCTCGTCCTGCTGCTGCCGTGGCTGACCCGGTCGCTGCGCCCGGCGACCAGCGTGCTGCGCGGATCCGGGCTGGCGCTGTCGGTCGGCGTGTTGGTCTCGCTCGCCGTGGCGGTCGCCGCCTTGCTGCGGGACCCGCACGACCAGCCGGGCAACCTGCCTGCGGCGGCGGCCGCGTCGGCGCCCCTCACCTACGCCGCGGCGCCCGGCGACTGGCCGGCTTATGCGGGGACCTGGGCCGGCCTCAAATGGTCGCCGCTGACCGAGATCAATCCGGGCAACGCCGCCAGGCTCAAGATCGCCTGGCAGTTCCACACCGGCGACCTCAAGCGGCCCGACGACCCCGGCGAATTCACCTATGAGATGACGCCGATCAAGGTCGGCAACCTGCTCTACCTGTGCACGCCGCACGACATCGTCATCGCGCTCGATCCGGCGAGCGGGCAGCAGCGCTGGCGCTTCGACCCGAAGGTGTCGGTCAAGGGGACGCAGCATATGAGCTGCCGCGGCGTTTCCTACTATGACAGCGCGGCCGCGCCGGGCGCCGCGCCGCGGGCACCGCGCGCGCCCGACTGCAGCACGCGGATCTTCGTCGCCACCAACGACGCCCGGCTGATCGCGCTCGACGCGCTAAGCGGCAAGCTCTGCCCCGACTTCGGGACCGCAGGCCAAATCAACCTGACCCCGCAATATCCGGGCTACGAGGAGGGCTGGTACCAGTTCACCTCGGCGCCGCTGGTCAGCCGCGGGCTGGTAGTGCTGGCGGGCAGCATCTTCGACAACAAGTCGGTGAAGATGCCGTCCGGCGTGGTCCGCGCGTTCGACGCCAGGACGGGCAAATTGGTGTGGAACTTCGACCCCGGCAATCCGGATTCGACCGCCCCGCTCGCGGCCGGGCAGCATTACAGCCTGTCGTCGCCCAACAGTTGGAGCACATCGGCGGCCGACGAAGAACTCGGCATGATCTATCGTGCCGTTCGGGATGGGCGCGGTCGACCAATATGGCGGCGACCGGCCGCCGACGACCGAGAAGTTCGCGAGCAGCATCGTCGCACTGGATACGGCGACCGGGCAGCTCAAATGGGTGTTCCAGACCGTCCACCACGATCTGTGGGACATGGACGTTCCCGCCCAGCCGGCGCTGCTCGACCTGCCGGTCGGCGGGCAAAGCGTGCCGGCGCTGGTCCAATCGACCAAGACCGGCAACATCTTCGTGCTCGACCGCCGCACCGGCCAGCCGATCGTCCCGGTCGAGGAACGCGCGGTGCCGGGCAATCCGGCGCCGGGCGACCGCGTGTCGCCGACCCAGCCCTTCTCGGCGCTCACGTTCATGCCGCTCGGACGGGTGCGCGAGGCCGACATGTGGGGCGCGACGATGCTTGACCAACTCCTGTGCCGGGTAGCGTTCAAGGGCATGCGCTACGAGGGGGCGTTCACGCCGCCGTCGACGCAGGGCACGCTGGTCTATCCGGGCAATTTCGGGGTGATGGACTGGGGCGGGATGGCGATCGACCCGGTGCGCAAGGTCGCCTTCGCCAACCCGAGCTACATGGCGTTTGTCGACCAGCTGACCGAGACGCGGCCGGCCGACGAGAAAAAGGCCGAGAAGAGCCGCGGGCTCAACCCCAACGCCGGGCGCGCGCTACGCGGTCTATCTAAACCCGTTCCTGTCGAAGCTCGGCCTGCCGTGCCAGGCGCCGCCGTGGGGCTATGTCGCCGGGATCGACCTCGCTGCAGCGAAGGTCGCCTGGATGCACAAGAACGGCACGATCCAGGACAAGAGCCCGCTGCCGGTGCCGATCAAGATGGGAGTGCCGTCGCTCGGCGGGCCGATGATTACCGCCGGCGGAGTGGCGTTCCTAAGCTCGACGTTGGACAATTATGTCCGCGCCTATGACGTCACCGGCGGCCGCCAGCTGTGGCAGGCGCGCCTGCCCGCGGGCGCCCAGGCGACGCCGATGAGCTATGCGACCGCCGACGGCCGGCAATATGTAGTGGTGGTCGCCGGTGGCCACGGGACGCTCGGAACCAAGCCCGGCGACGCCGTCATCGCTTACGCCTTGCCGCGCTAGCTGCGGCCGCGGTTGCGCGCCGCGGCGATTGGTTTCAGTCTGCTGCGATGCTGAAACGATTTGCCGCGGCCGCCGCTCTCACACTCAGCACGCCGGCGTGGGCGCAGGCCCCAGCCCTGCCGTTCGTGCTCAAGCAGGTCGGCCCGGGCGTGTATGCCGCGATCGACGGGCCGGAGCATAAGGCGGGGTCCAACGCCGGCTTCGTGATCGGCGACGACGGGGTGCTGGTGGTCGACGCCTTCTTCACGCCGGACGCGGCGAAGGCTTTGGTCGGCGAGATCCGGCGGATCACGCCCAAGCCGATCCGCTATGTCGTCAACACCCATTATCACGCCGACCATACCGGCGGGGACCAGGTGCTGCGCGACGCCGGGGCGGTGATCATCGCGCACCGGAACGTCCGCGGCTGGGTGCGGGTCAACAACATCAACCTGTTCGGCGACCGGATCACGCCCGAATTGAGGGCGCGGATCGAAGCGCTGCCGCTGCCCGATGTGGTGACCGACAAGGACCTGACGGTGTGGCTGGGGTCGCGCAAGGTGGTGGTCCGAACGGTGCTCGGCCATACCGGGGGCGATCTCACCGTCGCGGTGCCCGACGCGCATGTGCTGTTCGCCGGCGACATGCTGTGGCGCAAGGTCGCGCCGAACCTGATCGACGGCTCGGTGGCGCAGTGGCAGCAAACCGACGCGGAGTTCGCCGCGCTGCCCGACGCGGCGCAGACGCACTTCGTGCCGGGGCACGGCGACGTCGCCGACGTGGCCGACGTGCGCGACTTTCGCTCCTATCTCGCTCGACATCCGGCGGCTGGTGGCTGCGGGACGCAAGGCAAGGCTGAAGGACGAGGGTCTGGTCCAGTCGGTCGCGACGAAACTGCGCGCGCTCCACCCCGACTGGACGATCAGCGACCGCGCGATCGCGGCCGAGGTCAAATATATGGATCAGGAACTCGCGGGCACCAAGAAGCGTCCAGTTCCCCAGGCGGACTGATCACGACGGGAGAAGCCGGATGAGAGCCTTGGCCCTGTTGTCGCTGCTCGCGGTCGCGGCCGCGCCGGCGCAGGTCGACACGCAGCGGATGAGCGAGATCACGCGGGTGCTGGCGTCGGACGAGTTCCAGGGACGGGCGCCGGGGACTGCAGGCGAAGAGAAGACGATCCCCTATCTGATCGAGCAGTTCCGCGCCGCGGGGCTCGAGCCGGCCGGCGAGAACGGCGGGTGGACCCAGACGGTGCCGATGATCCGCACCCAGCTCGAGGCGCCGGTCGCGGCCTCGGTGACGCAAGGCGGGCAGATGCTGCCGCTCAAGTTCCCCGACGACGTCTATCTCGGCACGGTGCGGGCGACCGACGCGGGCGCGGATCGCGAACGCGCCGATGGTGTTCGTCGGCTACGGCGTCAGCGCGCCCGAGCGCGGCTGGGACGATTTCAAGGGCGCCGACCTGAAGGGCAAGGTCGCGGTGTTCCTGGTCAACGACCCGGACTTCGAGGCGGCGGCCGGCGAGCCGGTCGCGGGCAAGTTCGGCGGCAGGACGATGACCTTCTACGGCCGCTGGGTCTATAAATATGAGGAAGCGGCGCGGCGCGGCGCGATCGCCGCGCTGATCGTCCATGAGACCGACGCGGCCGGCTATCCGTGGACGGTGGTCAAGAGCGGCGCGGGCGAGAGCTACAATATCGTGCTGCCCGAAGGCGCGCAGCAGCCGGTGCTGCTGCAGGGCTGGATCCAGCGGCCGGTGGCCGAGGCGATGCTCAAGCGCGCGGGCTACGATTACGAGACGCTGAAGCGGCAGGCGCGGACGGCGGCGTTCAAGCCGGTCGATTTGAAGGCGACGTTCAGCGCCGACATCCCGGTGACGCTGAAGCGGATCACCAGCCGCAACGTGCTCGGCAAGCTGACGGGCGCGAAATATCCCAATGAGACGGTGAGCTACGGCGGCCATTGGGACGCCTATGGCATCGGCCCGGCCGACGCGCAGGGCCGGACGATCCGGCGCGGCGCGGCCGACGACGCGCTCGGCCTTGCGGCGATGATCGAGGTCGCGCGGCGGTTCGCGGCCGGGCCGCGGCCCCAGCGGACCCTGGTGTTCGCGGCGTGGACCGGGGAGGAGCGCGGGCTGCTCGGCTCCGAATATTATGCTCGCCACCCGCTGTTCCCGATGGAGACGATGGCCGCCAACCTGACCTTCGACACGCTGCAGTGGGCGGGGCCGGTCAAGGACGTGGTGCTGATCGGCCAGGGCCAGAGCGCGATGGAGGATCTGCTCGCCGAGGAAGCGCGCGAGCGGGGGCGGTACATCACTCCGGAAGGCCATCCCGAGCGCGGGCTGTTCTACCGCGCCGACCATTTTTCCTTCGCCAAGCGCGGCGTGCCGGTGCTGCTCGATATGGCGCTGGCCGGCGCCTACGACATGGCCGACGGCGGCCGCCCGGCGGGCGAGGCGTGGCTTAGCCGGTTCACCACCAATTGCTATCACCAGACGTGCGACAGCTGGGCGCCGGACTGGAATCTCGCCGGCGCCGCGCAGGAAGCCGATTTGTTCTACGCGATCGGCGCCCGGCTGGCGAACAGCCGCGAGTGGCCGCAATGGCGCTCCTCATCCGAGTTCAAGGCGGTGCGCGACCAGAGCGCTTCGGCGCGCGGCGGTGCGGGAAGCACAGAGCGAGGACGCTGACTGTCACACCCGCGCAACAGGCCCGTGGCTCGACTCGTGATTTAAAATCGGTTTACAATGGCGGGCAGGCCGAAGGCCTAAACAACAGGGGCACAAGAATGAAACGCTATTTGCTTGCCGCGGCATCCGTTGCCGCACTGGTCGCCTCACCGGCGGCCGCCCGCGACCATTCGGCCTATTTCGGAATCGAAGTGGGTCCGATGTGGGCGAAGGATTCCCATGTCGTCGACGATTTCGGCGACGGCAGCGCGGACTTCTTCACCGTCGACCACAAGATGGGCGTCGATGGCGACCTCATCGCCGGCTACGATTTCGGCATCGTCCGGGCCGAACTCGAAGGCGGCTACAAATGGGCCAAGCACGACAAATATTGCGACAGCAGCGATTGCATCGGCGCCGACGGCCATTCGCGCGTCTATTCGATCATGGGCAACGCGATGGTCGACCTCGGCAAGAACGAGGCGGTCAATTTCTACGCCGGCGGCGGTGTCGGCATGGCCTGGGTCCGCGAGCGCTTCAGCATCGACGGCGACAGCGACGCCTTCCACATCAAGGACAGCGGCCTCGCCTGGCAGATGCATCGCCGGCGTGCGCGCTCCGGTGTTCCGCCATTTCGATGTCGGCCTCGAAATATCGCTATTTCGACGCCGGCAAGGTTAAGGACGACTTCGGCGACGGCGAGCTGATCCGCAGCCGAGTTCCGCTCGCACAGCATCCTGGCCAGCCTGATCTACAATTTCGGCGAGTCGCGGCTCCGCCGCCGCCGCCGCCGCCGCCGCCGCCGCCGCCGCCTCCGCCGCCGCCGCCGGCGACGCAGACGTGCCCGGACGGCTCGGTGATCCTGGCGACGGACGCCTGCCCGGCTCCGCCGCCGCCGCCGCCGCCGCCGCCACCGGCGCCCGAGCGCGGCCAGTAAGGCACCGCTCAGAATCAAAGAAGCGGCGGGAGGGAAACCTTCCGCCGCCTTTTCTTTTGCGCCTCAGCCGGGAGCGATGACCCGCAGCGCCTTGGGGCGGATGCGATAATCGAGCGGCGGCGCTGCGCTGACGACTTCGCCGTCGAGCGACACCGCGAGATGACTGCGCCGGCTCGCCACGCGCAGCCGCTCGACGCCGTCGAGCTCGACCATGTCGTCGCGGCGGGTGCGATTGACCAGCGCGCGGATGCTGGCGGCGATCATCCCGCGCCGCGTCTTCTTGCGCATCACGAGAACGCATAGCCGGCCGTCGTCGAGACTTTCGCGCCGGCCGGCCGCGGCCAGGTCGAGCCGGTAATCGTTGTTCCCGACGAACAGCAGGGGCGTGTCGATACGCGCCTCGGCTTCGTCATTGACGGTGAGCGTCAGCCGACGATGATGGAATCTTAGGAGCGTCCTCACCGATGCGACGATCATCGCCAGCCGCTTGCTTCGGCCGAAGCGTTTGCGCTGCACATCGCGATCGATGACCATCAGCGGATACAGCCCGATCGCGCTGTTGTTGATGAAGATGCGGCCGTTCATCTCGGCGACGTCGACGCGCCGTTCCACGCCGGAGGCGATCAGCTTCGCCGCTTCGCTCGAGATCGGTCGGGATGGCGAGGTCACGCGCAAAGTGATTGAGCGTGCCGAGCGGAAGCAGGCCGAGCCGGGTCCCGGTGCCGACCAGGGCCGACGCGGCCGCGGCGACCGTGCCATCGCCCCCGCCGACGATGAGCAGTTCGTCGCCGCGCTCTGCGGCCGCCCTGGCCCGCGCTTCGCACTCGCCGCCGTCGATCAACTCGACTTTTGCGGGAACGCCCGCCGCCTCAAGCGCAGCCGCGACTTTCTTCGCGATGTCCGGGTCGCGCGAGGCCGCGCCGCCGGACCGGTTGATGAGCACGGCCGTGTCAGTCACGGCCGCTCAACGGCTCAATCCGCCGGACCGATCCGGAACGCCGCGAGCTTGTTGCCGTCGGGGTCGCGGAAATAGGCGCCGTAGAAGGCGCCCGGGCCCTCGTCGCCGCGCACGCCGGGCGGCCCTTCGCAGCTCCCGCCGAGCTCCAGCGCCTTCGCATAAAGCGCGTCGACCTTGGCCCGGCTGTCGACGACGATCGACGCCATATTGCCGTTGCCGGCGGTGGCGGGATTGCCGTCATAGGGCTTGCACACGGCGAGGCCGGGCTTGCCCAAGCCGGTGCCGTACATGGTGAAATTGTCGCCGAACTCCATGATCCGGCCGGCGCCCACCACCGGCATCAGTGCATCGTAGAAGGCGCGCGACTTCTCGAGGTCGTTCGACCCGAGCGTGACGTAACCGATCATGACTGCTTCTCCCGATTGGCGTTGAGCTCGTCGCCCTTGCACGCGCCGACGCGGTGCGATTTGGAGTGCGAGCGCATTTTCATGCTCTGCCCGCGCGGGCCGCCGCTGACGTCCATCGCCATGGTCGCTTCGTAGCTGTCGCGGGAATAGCTGCCGGTGATGGTCATCGCCATGCCTTCCGACCCGCGGCCGGGGCAGCTCAAAGCGGCATCGATCTTGCCGCCGGACATGGTGAAATGGTCGTAGCGGCAATTGCGATTCTTGCCGGCGAAGAAATCCTCCTTGGGCTTCTTCACGTCGGCGTCGGTCAGGCAGGTGGCATAGGTATTGTCCTGGAGCCTGCCCATCGTCTGCTTCATCTGCTGGGCCATTTGCGGCGGCATTCCGGGAACCTCGATGTCGAGCAACGACACCTTGGTTTCCCACCGGCCGGGATCGACGAAGCTGCCGTCAGAGCCCGCTTCGCGGACCTTTTCGGCGACCTCGCCGACGCTGGCGTTCTTGACGTTGATCTCGGGCCCTTTGTTGCACGCGGCGAGCGCCGCGAGTGAGAGCACGACCAGACTGTAGCGCATCCGAATCCCCCTTGCTGCGAGGGCACCATATTGCGCAGGCGCAGCGCCGACCAGCCAAGATCAGTTCGAAGCGAATTCGGCCAGCTGGCGGAGCCGGACGTCATAAAGGTCCGCCAGGCACTGGCTCGACCGGCAGTCGGACCGCTGCCGCAGGAACAGGCGTTGCGATTGCAGCAACTGGCTCCGAACGCCCGCCGGCAAGGCGCCGCGCAGGGCGAAATATTGGTCGGCCATCCGCCGGTCGCGGTCCGCGAGGCGGGCGTCGCTGCACAGCATGTTCTCCACGACCGTCGAGGCCCGCGCGCAGTCGAACGACGGCCGCGCGTCGGCCGGCTGCGATCGCCGCTGCGCCGGAATCAACGACCGCGGCCGGGATTTCGGCAGCGGACGGTCCGGCGGGCGTGGAGTCGGCGGCGATGGCCGGCGTTGGCGCGGGAGCGGCGCCCGATTGGGAAGGTCCGGCCGCGGCCGGCTTCGGATCGGCCGGAGCTTCCGCTTGGTGGGTGCTGGCCGCGGCGGACGTGCCCGACGTCCGGTCGAGCGCAAGATAGCCGCCGGTGGCCGCGGTGATCAGCGCCGCCGACCCGGTCAGTATGCCGGGCAGAGTCGACCAGAAACCGGAGCGCTGCTGTTGATCCATGAAGCCCCCGAGTCCGGCTTAGTGTAGCGCGTTTGCCGACAAAATTGAACGGCTGGACCCGCAAGCTGCTGGAGACGGAGGAAATCTCGACCTAGCGCGTGCGCCGACGCCCGATCAGCGCTTGAGGCGATAGCTCGCGGTGTCGGTGCGGGTTACGCCAGCTACGATCCGGTCATAGGCGACGTCGATCGAGTCCTTCGAATAGGTCCCGTGGGTATCGATCGCCATGGTGCTGCAGGTTTCGCGGACGCTGAACGAACCGCCGCCGATGTCGACCCGCCGGTCACCGCAATTGAGCGAACCGCCGCCGCCGGCGACGAGCCGCTCGAGCAACTCGCGCGACGAGGCGTCGACATGGCTGTCCGACTCCCAACGGTTGGTCGCGCCGCCGGCGGTCACGTCGCGGACGATGTGATACTCGCCCGGCTTCGGGAATCCGGTTTCGGCGACCGGACCGTCGTCCGCGGCCCTCGCCTGGGCATCGAATCGCAACTGGCGAGCGCCGCCCCGAGGACCGTTACGATGACCGCACGCATACTGCTCCTTGCTCCGTTGAACCGGAACGGCTTAGCCGCCATCTGTAAACAAATGGCGATCCAGATCCGCACCTCGCTGGCCGAGCCCGAAACCGGCGAGACCTTCGTCCCGCACCGGCCCGCGCGGCCGGACAAGGCCGAGGGCGGCAAGCCGTTCGCAGCTGGTCTCGGACTATCAGCCGGCGGGCGACCAGCCGACCGCGATCGCGGAACTGGTCGAGGCAGGCGCGGCGACGGCGAGAAGAACCAGGTGCTGCTCGGCGTCACCGGCATCGGGCAAGACCTTCACCATGGCCAAGGTGATCGAGGACCTGCAGCGCCCGGCGCTGGTGCTCGCGCCCAACAAGATCCTCGCCGCGCAGCTCTACGGCGAGTTCAAGAGCTTCTTCCCCGACAATGCGGTCGAATATTTCGTCAGCTACTACGATTATTACCAGCCCGAGGCCTATGTGCCGCGCTCCGACACCTACATCGAGAAGGAAAGCTCGGTGAACGAGGCGATCGACCGGATGCGCCACTCGGCGACGCGGTCGCTGCTCGAGCGCGACGACGTGATCATCGTCGCCTCGGTCACCTGCCTCTACGGCATCGGCTCGGTCGAGACCTATTCGGCGATGATCTTCGACCTGAAGAAGGGCGAGAGCGTCGACCAGCGCGAGATCATCCGCAAGCTCGTCGCGCTGCAGTACAAGCGCAACGACCAGGCGTTCGCGCGCGGCAATTTCCGGGTGCGCGGCGACAACCTCGAGATCTTCCCGTCGCACTATGAGGACATGGCGTGGCGGATCAGCTTCTTCGGCGACGAGATCGAGGAGATCACCGAGTTCGACCCGCTGACCGGCAAGAAGGTCGCGCAGCCTCGACAGCATCCGGGTCTATGCCAACTCGCACTATGTGACGCCCGGCCCGACGCTGAAGCAGGCGATGGAGGCGATCAAGCACGAGCTCGCCGAGCGGCTGAAGGAGCTGGACGGCCGAGGGCAAGCTGCTCGAGGCGCAGCGGCTCGAGCAGCGCACCAATTTCGACCTCGAGATGATCGCCGCGACCGGCAGCTGCGCGGGGATCGAGAATTACAGCCGCTTCCTCACCGGCCGCCTGCCGGGCGAGCCGCCGCCGACGCTGTTCGAATATCTGCCCGACAACGCGCTGCTGTTCGTCGACGAGAGCCACCAGACGGTGCCGCAGATCGGGGCGATGGCGCGCGGCGACCACCGGCGCAAGATCACGCTCGCCGAATATGGCTTCCGCCTGCCGAGCTGCATCGACAACCGCCCGCTGCGCTTCAACGAATGGGACGCGATGCGCCCGCAGACGACCTTCGTCTCGGCGACGCCGGGCCCGTGGGAGATGGACGCAGACCGGCGGCGTGTTCGCCGAGCAGGTGATCCGCCCGACCGGGCTGATCGACCCGCCGGTCGAGATCAAGCCGGTCGAGGACCAGGTCGACGATCTCGTCCACGAAGCGCAAGGAGACCGCGCGCAAGGGCTATCGCACGCTGGTCACCACGCTGACCAAGCGCATGGCCGAGGATCTGACCGAATATCTGCACGAGGCGGGGCTCAAGGTCCGCTACATGCACTCGGACGTCGAGACGCTGGAGCGGATCGAGCTGATCCGCGACCTGCGGCTCGGCGTCTATGACGTGCTGGTCGGCATCAACCTGCTGCGCGAGGGGCTCGACATCCCCGAATGCGGGCTGGTCGCGATCCTCGACGCCGACAAGGAAGGCTTCCTGCGCTCGCGAGACCTCGCTGATCCAGACCATCGGCCGCGCCGCGCGCAACGTCGACGGGCGGGTGATCCTCTACGCCGACCGCGATCACCGGCATCGATGGAGCGCGCGCTCGCCGAGACCGACCGGCGGCGCGAGAAGCAGCTCGAATATAACCGCGCGCACGGCATCACGCCGGCGACGATCAAGCGCAACATCAACGACATCATGGCGCACGTCGCGACCCGCGACGGGGTGCTGGTCGACACCGGCGACGACGAGCGGCCGCACCTCGTCGGCCACAACCTCAAGGCCTACATCGGCGACCTCGAGAAGCGCATGCGCAAGGCCGCCGCCGACCTCGAGTTCGAGGAAGCCGGGCGGCTGCGCGACGAGATCCGCCGGCTCGAGGAGGACGAGCTCGGCATCCCCGACTCGACCGCGCGGCGCCGCGCGCGGCCGGGCCATTCGACCGAGGGCAAGCCGGGCACGCGCAAGGGGCGGTTCGGCAAGCAGCAGCGGACGCGGTTCGGGGGTCGGCGGTAACGTCATTGCGAGCGTAGCGAAGCAATCCAACGAGTAGGTTCACGCGGAGACGCGGAGACGCGGAGTGGGTCGCGGGTGACGCCACCTCCTCTGCGCCTCCGCGTCTCCGCGTGGAATCCCTTTGTTCTGGATTGCTTCGCTCTGCTCGCAATGACAGGAGCAAGCGCATGGCTCATACCTTCAATCCCAGCATCCTGCGGGAATATGACATTCGGGGGATCGTCGGCGACACGCTGACCGAAGCCGACGCTTATGCGCTCGGGCGGGCCTTCGGCGCGAAGGCCCATGGCGAAGGGGCGCGGATCATCGCCGTCGGGCGCGACGGGCGGACCCATTCGGGAATGCTCGAGGCCGAGCTGATCCGCGGTCTCACCACCAGCGGGATCAACGTCATGCAAATCGGCATGGGCCCGTCGCCGATGCTCTATTTCGCGACCCATTATCTCGACGTCGACGGCGGCATCCAGGTGACCGGGAGCCACAATCCGGCCGATTACAACGGGTTCAAGCTGCTGCTGAAAGGCCGCTCGGTGTTCGGCGCCGAGATCCAGGAGCTCGGCGAGCGCGCCGCCTCCGGCCACTGGCACGAGGGCGGCGGGACGGTCGAGGAAGTCGACATTCGCGAGGCTTACGCCGACCGGCTGCTGCAGGACTTCTCCGGCAAGGCCTATCGCGTCGGCTGGGACGCGGGCAACGGCGCCGCGGGGCCGGTGCTCGACATGCTGGTCGAGCGGCTGCGCGGCCATCATCACGTGATCTTCAGCCAGGTCGACGGGACCTTCCCCAACCACCACCCCGACCCGACGGTCGAAGCCAATCTCGCCGACCTGAAGGCGTTGGTCGAGCGCGAGAGCCTCGACTTCGGCATCGCCTTCGACGGCGACGGCGACCGCATCGGCGCGGTCGACGGCCGGGGCCGCGTAATCTGGGGCGACCAGCTCATGCTGATCTTGGCGGAGCCTGTGCTGAAGGAGCAGCCCGGCGCGACGATCATCGCGGACGTCAAGGCGAGCCAATTGCTGTTCGACGGCATTGCCGCCTTGGGCGGCAAGCCGTTGATGTGGAAGACCGGCCACAGCCTGATCAAGGCGAAGATGAAGGAGACCGGCGCGCCGCTGGCCGGCGAGATGAGCGGCCACATCTTCTTCAAGCACCGCTGGTACGGCTTCGATGACGCGCTCTATGCGGCGGTGCGGCTGATCGAGGCGGTGAGCGCGTCGGGCAAGAGCCTGACCGAGATCATGGACGCGATGCCGAAGTCGGTCGCGACTTCGGAGATGCGCTTCCCGGTCGACGAGCCGCGCAAGTTCGCGATCGTCGACGAGGTCCGCGATCGCCTGTCCGCCGACGGCGCCAGGGTCGACGCGACCGACGGCGTCCGAGTCAGCACCGGCGACGGCTGGTGGCTGCTCCGCGCGTCGAACACCCAGGACGTGCTGGTCGCCCGCGCCGAGGCGAAGGACGAGGCCGGAGTTGAGCGCCTCGTCGCCCAGATCGACGACCAGCTGGCGAAGTCCGGGGTGAAGCGCGAAGAGGCGGTGCACTAGAGGGCGGGGGCTGAGCGATGGCGCACGATTCGATCGCTTATGATCCGACCTACTCCGCGCTGCTTCGGCCCGAGAGCCGGCCGCCGATAGGGACTTCTCGCGAGTTGGGAGCGCGATGCGGTGTGCGCGGAGCTGTCGCGGCTCGCCTACATAAGGTTCGACGAGGGGCATGAGGCCGAACTGGCGGCGGCGCTGGCCGGAGCCGGGTTCACCGCTCCGCGCACATTCGCCGGACGGTACAGCGATTCCGGCATCGACCGGGACGCGCAGGCGTTCGCCACGACGATCCCCGGCGGGGCGATGTTCGTCGCCTTTCGCGGCACCCAGGCCGACAAATGGCGCGATCTCGTCTCGACGTGGATTTCCTGCCCACCGAATGGGGCGGGCCCGGCAAGGTCCACCGCGGCTTCTGGAAAGCCTATGCGAGCCTGCGCGACCCGATCGCGGCATGGTCGGCGAGCAGCAGGAACCGTCGCTCGTCATTACCGGCCACAGCCTCGGCGCGGCGATGGCGACGCTGATGCGGCCGAGCAGCCGACGGCCGAGCTGGTGACGTTCGGCTCGCCGCGGGTCAGGACGTCGCCGTTCGTCGCTGTTCGCCGGCCGCAACGCGCGGCGCTACGTCGATTGCGCCGACCTCGTCACCCAGGTCCCGCCCGAGGTGCCTGCTCGACGCCCGCCATGTCGAGTCGCAGGTCTACATCGACGGTGCCGGCCGCCTCCATTCGCCGCCCCCCGACGCGGCGCCATCGCTCCGGCGACCGGAGAGCCGCCCGCTTCGCTATCTGCGCAAGTACGGCTGGAAATTCGGGAAGAACGTCCCGTCCCGGTTCGGCGCCGACCATCGCCGATCAACTGACGTCTCGGCGCTGCTCGGGCGGCGGTAAAATTCCTCCCTGCGAGCGGAGCGCTGGGGAGAGGACCTCATGCGGAGCATGGTGGAGGGGTACTGGCGCCTGCGTCTTCTACCCCTCCACCATCCAATCTGCGTTGGATGGTCCCCCTCCGCCGTCGCTCGATGCTCGGGAGGACTCGTCACTCATCCTCATCCTCGTAGCCGACGAGGTTCAGCTCGCAGGCCTTGATCTGGTGGGTCAGGCACCAGTGCTTGAGCGCTTCCTCGCGGCCGTGGGTGATCCACACTTCGCTCGGCGCGAGCTCGCGGATGGTCATGGTCAGCTCGTCCCAGTCGGCATGGTCGGAGATGATCAGCGGCAGCTCGACGTTGCGCTGGCGGGCGCGCTGGCGGATGCGCATCCAGCCCGAGGCCATCGCCGTGACCGGGTCGGGCAGGCGCCGCGACCAGCGGTCGTTGAGCGCGCCGGGCGGGGCGATCACGATATGGCCGGCCATCTCCGCCTTGGTCGCGCCGGTCGGCGGGGCGAAGCTCGCCGAGCTCGACGCCGAAGCTTTCGTAGAGCTGGTTCAGCCGCTCGATCGCGCCGTGATAATAGATCGGCGTCGTGGTGGCCGCGCGCGCGCAGCTCGGTGATGATCCGCTGCGCCTTGCCCAGCGCATAAGCGCCGACCAGCACGCAGCGGCTCGGGTCGGCATGCAGGCGGTGGAGCAGCCGGTCGATCTCGCTGCCGGTGTCGGGATGGCGGAACACCGGCAGGCCGAAGGTCGCCTCGGTGATGAAGATGTCGCACGGCACCGGCACGAAGCAGCGGGCAGGTCGGGTCGGGCCGGCGCTTGTAGTCGCCGGACACGACCACCCGTTCGCCCTTGATGCTCGAGCACGATCTGCGCGCTGCCGAGCACATGGCCGGCGGGGACGAAGCGCACGTCGACCTCGCCGACCCGGATGGTCTCGTCGTAGGCCGCCGCCTGGCCGCTCTGCGGCCCGTAGCGCACCTCCATGATCGCCAGCGTCTCCGCCGTCGCCAGCACCGCGCCGTGGCCGCCGCGCGCATGGTCGGCATGGCCGTGGGTGATCAGCGCCTTGGCCTTGGGCTGCGAGGGATCGATCCACGCGTCCGCCGGGTCCACGTAGATGCCCTCGGGCTGGGCTTTGATCCAGGAACCCAATCGCGCCATTGCGAGCTATATAGGCGAGAAACGGCGGAGGTTCCTCAGGAACGCATGGATCAACCATTGGTGGCTGATCGACATCGTCGGGCCGGCGCTCCTGCTGATCGTCCTCGTCTGGCTGGTGATGCGCCGCGGCTCGACCGGCAAGACGGGGCGCACCGAGCAGGCGACCGACCAGCTCTATCGCGAGGAGGAGCAGCGCCGCCGCGAGGGGACCGACGCCGCTGAGGACTGACCCGCTCCCGCCGGTCGTCCGGTCATGGTTCGAAGCCCAAGGGCTGGGCGCCGCGGCGGCACCAGCTCGACATGCTCGAGCTGGCGCGGACGCGGGCGCAGCGCGCTGCTGGTCGCCGCGACCGGCGCGGGCAAGACCCTCGCCGGCTTCCTGCCGACCATCTGCGAGCTGGCCGAACAGCCGGGCGAAGGCCTCCACACGCTCTACGTCTCGCCGCTGAAGGCGCTCGCGGTCGACGTCCAGCGCAACCTCATCGGCCCGATCGAGGAGATGGGCCTGCCGATCCGGGTCGAGACGCGCACCGGCGACACGCCGTCGGACCGCAAGGCGCGGCAGCGGGTCAAGCCGCCGCAGATCCTGCTGACCACGCCCGAATCGCTGAGCCTGCTGCTCAGCTATCCCGACTCGGCGCACGATGTTCGAGGGGCTGCGGACGATCGTCGTCGACGAGCTCCACGGCTTCGCCAAGGAGAAGCGCGGCGACCTGCTGTCGCTGTCGATGTCGCGCCTGCAGACGCTCGCGCCGGGCCTGCGCCGGGTCGGCCTGTCGGCGACGATCAGCGACCCCGACGCCTATCGCTCGTGGCTCGCGCCCGACGCCGACATGGACCTGGTCGACCTCGTCATCGGCGATCCCGGCGCCGACCCGGACCTCGTCGATCCTGATCCCCGAGAACAAGATCCCGTGGGGCGGCCATTCGGGCTACCACGCGATTCGCCGACGTGATGCGGCTGATCGAGCAGCACAAGACGACCCTGGTCTTCTGCAACACGCGCGGCCTCGCCGAGCTGATCTTCCAGAAGCTGTGGGACGGCGAACGAGCAGGGCGCTGCCGATCGGCATCCACCACGGCAGCCTGTCGGTCGAGGCGCGGCGCAAGGTCGAGGCGGCGATGGCCGCGGGCAAGCTGCGCGGCCTGGTCGCGACCGCCAGCCTCGACCTCGGCATCGACTGGGGCGACGTCGACCTGGTCGTGCCAGATGGGCGCGCCCAAGGGCAGCTCGCGCCTGCTGCAGCGGATCGGCCGCGCCAACCACCGGCTCGACGAGCCGTCGAAGGGCATGATCGTCCCCGGCAACCGCTTCGAATATCTCGAAGCGCGCGCCGCGCTCGACGCGATCGACGACGGCGAGCTCGACCCCGAGCTGTTCCGCCCCGGCGCGCTCGACGTGCTCGCCCAGCATATCCTGGCGATGGCCGTCGCCGCGCCGTTCCAGCAGGACGAACTGCTCGCCGAGGTCCGCTCGGCCGCGCCCTACGCCGGCCTCAAGGCACGAGACGTTCGAGGAAATCCTCAATTTCATCGCCACCGGCGGCTATGCGCTCAAGGCCTACGACCGCTTCCGCCGGCTGGTGCCCGAGCCGGGCGGCATGTGGCGCATCGCCAGGCCCGCGCGTCGCCCAGCAGCACCGCCTGAACGCCGGGGTGATCGTCGAGCAGCCGCTGATGACCGTGCGCTTCCGCAACGGCCGCAAGCTCGGCACGGTCGAGGAAGGCTTCGCCTCGGTCCTCGTCGCCCGGCGACCGCTTCTTCTTCGCCGGGCTCAGCCTCGAGGTCGAGCAGTTCAAGGACACCGACATCATCGTCCACGCGTCGACGCAAGCCGGCGCAGATCGTCACCTACGGCGGCCAGCGCATGTCGATGTCGACCCACCTCGCCAACCGCGTCCGCGCACATGCTCGCCGACCGCAACGACTGGCGCCGCTTCCCCGACGACGTCAGCGAATGGCTCGAGGTCCAGTCCGAGCGCTCGGTCCTCCCCGAGCCGCACCAGCTGCTGGTCGAGACCTTCCCGCACGAGGGCCAGCATTACATGGTCGCCTACAGCTTCGAAGGCTGGAACGCGCACCAGTCGCTCGGCATGCTGATGACCAAGCGGATGGAGAAGGCGGGCCTGAAGCCGTTGGGCTTCGTCGCCAACGATTACGGCCTCGCCTGCTACGGGCTCGAGCCGGTCCGCGACCCCAAGGCCCTGTTCTCGCCCGACATCCTCGAGCAGGAATTCGTCGACTGGGTCGAAAGCTCGCTACCTGCTCAAGACCGCGTTCCGCGAGGTCGCGGTGATCGGCGGGCTGGTCGAGCGCCAGCACCCGGGGCAAGAAGAAGACCGGGCGCCAGGTCAGCTTCTCGACCGACCTCATCTACGACGTGCTGCGCCGCTACGAGCCGCAGCACCTGCTGCTGCGCGCGGCGTGGGACGATGCGCGGCGGCGGATGACCGAGCTCGGCCGCCTGGTCCGGCTGGTCGACCGCGCTTCGGCCACCATGCTCCACGTCGAGACCGATCGGATCACGCCGATGGCCGTGCCGTTCATGGTCATCGTCGGCCGCGAGTCGCTGCCGCCCGGCGCCGAGGCCGACGAGGCGCTCCTTAACGCAGGCCGAAGCGCTCGCCGCGGAAGCGATGGCGCTTGGTTAGCGGCGTCAATGATGCTGAACCGCGGCTAACGCGCGTCTCAGCGGTTCGTTCAACTGCGGCAACGAGAATGTCCGGTGCATGTCAAAGGGGTTGGTCATGAGATCTCGGTTTCGCGTCGGGCCGCGTGCTCGCCGCCGTACCGCCGCCGATCGGCGGCATCGTGCAGCGCGCAGCGAGTTGGCGAATCCGCGCAGCATGCCAGTACGCCGCGCGCACCGGCCGACCCGATCCAGGCCGATCTCGCGCGCCGGGCGACTATCGCTTCAGCTTCGTCCATGGCGGGATGACGCGCGACTATCTGGTCCACGTCCCGAAGAGCTATCACGGCCAGCGCGTGCCGCTGCTGCTCGCGCTTCACGGCGGCGGCGGCAATGCCGATTACCAGGCCGACGACTCCAAGTACCGGCTGATCAGCAAGTCGGAAGCCGCCGGGTTCATCGCCGTCTTCCCCAACGGCTACAGCCGCTTCGGCGGCATGCTCGCAACCTGGAACGCCGGCGCCTGCTGCGCCGGGGCCGTGCGAGAACAGGTCGACGACGTCGGCTTCATCCGCGCGGTGATCCGTCGCGTCGAGCGCCAGGCGAATGTCGATCCCCGCCGCAGTCTTCGCGACGGGCATGTCGAACGGCGCGATGATGAGCTGGCGGCTGGCCTGCGAAGCGCCTGAGATCCGCGCGATCGCCCCGGTCGAAGGCACCGACAATACGACTCACTGCACCCCCGCCCGGCCGGTCCCGGTCATCCAGTTCCACGCCGCTCGACGACGACATGGTCCCGTTCAACGGCGGCGTCGGGCCGCGCTCGTTCACGCAGCTCAACTTCACCTCGGTCCCGGCGACGATCGCCGAAATGGGTCGGGCTCAACCGCGCCGACCCGGCCGCGCGAGCGGGTGCTCATCGTCCCCGGCGCGCATTGCGACCTCCATCCGCCGCGCGCGGCGGCGCGCCGGTCGAGCTGTGCGTGACCGACACCGGCAGGCACAGTTGGCCGGGCGGCGGCACCCAGCAGTGCCGCAAGCGGCCGTCGCAGGCGATCAGCGCCAACGATCTGATGTGGAACTTCTTTTCGTCGCTTTGACGTTGCCATTCGAGGCGTTGCGGCCGCGAGAATGGCCGGCATGCGCAACCTGTTCTCATCTCGCCGCCGTCCGCTCCTCTCCGGTTGCGTCGTGACCGTCGCCAACACCGCGGTCGACGTCGTCACCCTGCCGGTCAAGGTGGTCTCGGCCGGAGTCGACGCCGCGACCACCAGCCAGTCCGAGGCCGACGAGAAGCGCGGGCGCGAGATCCGCAAGGCCGAAGAGGAGCGCGGCCGCGAAGCTGCGCCTGCGTCGAGGAGCGCTGCCGCAAGGGCAAGCCGCTCCCGACCGACGATTGCTCCGACCTGCCGTGGCAGCCTAGCGGCCTGCGCGGTCCGCGCCACTTCGTACAGGAAGTCCGCGTAGAGGATCGCCTGCTCGTCGAACCCGGCAGTCTTGGGGTTGGTGCTGTCGATCAGCAGCCATTCGTCGGGCGCATGCGCGCCGCCGCCCCGGCCGCCGCCGAACTGGCCGGCCGGCATGTTAAGCGGCGGGCCGGTGAACACCACGCCCGGCCAGCTTCCCGCTGACCGCGCCGACATGGTCATCGGGATCTTCGGCAGTCGCCAGGGTCGCCTGCTCGGCCTTGATCAGCGGCGCTGTTCTCGTCGGTCTGGGTCGGGCTGTAGCCGCCGCTGACATTGACCTCGATGTCGCCGAAGCCGCGCTTGGCGAGGTGCGCCTTGAGCTTCGACACCGCCTCGTCCTTGGTCATGTCCGGAACCAGGCGAAGGTCGATCTTGGCCTCGGCCCGGCCCGGCAGCACGGTCTTGCCGCCCGGCCCCATATAGCCGCTGACCAGGCCCTGGATGTTGACCGTCGGCTGCGAGGCGAGCCGGTACGAGGCGGTCAGATAATCCTCATCCTTGTACCAATGCTTGATGCCCAGCGACCTTCATGTCGTCGGCTTCGTTGCGAGCCGGCGACGTCGGCGGCGATCAGCTCCTTCTGCCGCGCGGTCAGCGGCTTCACATTTTCGAACCAGCCGTCGATCGCCGGCGTCTGGCCGTCCTCCGAGACCAGGGTGTTGAGCGCCTTGATCAGGTGCCACACCGGGCTGTCGACGTTCGCCTTGAGGCTGGAATGGATGTCCTTGTTCGGGCCCCGGCCCCATTTCTCGCCGCTGGAGATCAGCTGCAGCTCGACCACGCCCTTGGCGCCGAGCGACAGGCTGACTGCGCCGTCGATCGACTGGCTGGCGGAGGGGATGAAGATGCCGACCGCCTTTTCGAGCGCGGCGCGCACGTCGGGCTGGGTGACGATCTGCGGAAATTGCGGCGAGCCGATCTCCTCCTCGCCTTCCGCGACGAGCACCAGGTTGACCGGCAGCTTGACGCCCGCAGCCTTGAACGCGCGCAGCGCCGTCGAGGAAGGCCGTCTCCGGACCCTTCTGGTTGACCGCCCCGCGGCCGATCAGCGCCTTGCCCTCGCCGGGCCGGTCGACGATCCGCCCTTCGAGCGGCGGCGACGACCATTCCGCCGGGTCGTAATGCTTGACGTCGTACATGAAGTAGACCGCGAGCGTGTCCTTGGCGCCGGCATCGAGCGTCGCGAACACGCCCGGGACGCCGTCGCTGTCGACGATCCTTGCGCCTGCTGGAAGCCGGCGTCGAGCGCCAGCTGCCGCATATATTCGGCGCCTTCCTGGTGATTGATGCCCATGTTGGCGATGGTCGGAAGCTTGATCCAGTCGCGCAGCCGCTCGATCGACTGCGTCATGGTCGGCCTGGATCGCGGCGACGACCTTGTCGCGACCCGGATCGCCCGGCGCGGCGCTCGCCGCGAGCGGCCGCGAGGCCGGCGCCAGCATGGCGGCGACAGTAAGCAAAGCGCGTCCGAGCTTCATGGCATCCCCCTGCACGGATTGCCGGACGGCAGACTGGACGGAGCCTTCGCCGAAGTCCAGACGATGCGGCGATGCGCTATTTCCTCGACACCGAATATAATGGCTTCGGCGGCGCGCTGCTGTGCCTCGCTCTGGTGCCCGAGGACGGCGGCCAGGAATTCTACGTCACCCTGGACTGCGACGGCCCGCTTGATCCCTGGGTCGAAGCGCCACGTCATCCCCTTTCTCGACATGGTGCCGGACGCTCTCGTCATCGCCCGCCTGGACCGCGCCAGGCCGCCGAGGCGCTATCCGCCTGGCTAGTTCAGCGCATGACAGAACCGCCGCCTTCCTGCGTCAACATCGAGTCGCCGACTGGCCCGAGGATCTCTCGCAGTTCTGCATGCTGCTGCTGACAGGCCCAGGGACGATGGTGCGCAGTCCCGCCGCTCACGTCTTCATTTCGTGCGCTTCACGGTTTCTCGACCGCCGCCAACAGCAAGGTGCCGCACAACGCGCTGCACGATGCGCGGGCGCTGCGCGATCATGTGTTGACGCTGGAGTAGCCTACGTCATCCCGGACTTGATCCGCGATCCGCCTATTCTTGCGACATGGCACACAGAAAGCGGATCCCCGCTTTCGCAGGGATGACGGGTTGGTTATTGCCGTCCCATGGTTCCCTTTTCGTTCGCGGGCGAAACATTCTGCGGCGACGGCCGAAGGCGCGCTGTTACTGGCCGGCGCAGGATGCGCTGCTGGTCGCCGACCTGCACCTTGAGAAAGCGAGCTGGTTCGCGCGGCTCGGCCAATTCCTGCCGCCCTATGATTCGCACGCGACGCTGACCGCGCTCGCCGAAGCGGTCGAGCGGACCGGGGCGGCGCGGCTGTATCTGCCTCGGCGACAGCTTCCATGACCGGTTCGGTTGCGACCGGCTGCCGGCCAGCGCGCGCGAGCTGCTGACCGACGCTGACCGCGAAGCTCGACTGGACATGGATCGTCGGCAACCACGACCCCGGCTTCGCCGACCATTGCGGCGGCAAGCTCGCCGACGAAGTCGACCTCGGCGGCATCATCCTCCGCCACGAAGCGGTCCGTGGCGAGCCGCGGCCTGAGATGTCGGGCCATTATCACCCCAAGCTGCGCGTGTCCTTCAGCGGCCGCAGCGTCTCGCGCCGCTGCTTCGTCGTGTCGCCGACCAAACTGATCCTGCCGGCGTTCGGGTCGCTGACCGGCGGCCTCGACGCCCACCACCCCGAGATCATCGGCAGCGTCGGACCGGACGCCGCGGCGCTGGTGCCGGTGTCCGACCGCCTGCTGCGCTTCCCGCTCGCGGCCTAATCGTCCGCCTTGATCTCGATCGCCATGGCGCCGGTCGGGGACAGCAGCAGGCGCGCGGTGGCCGGGCGGCGCTTGCCGAAGGTCGCGGCCTGGAGCTCGTTGCGGGCGGCGTGGCGGTCGAACTTGAAGCCCTGGGCCTCGGCCGCCTGCTTGAGCCGATCGAGGTGCCGGTCGAGGTCCGCGATCCCCTCGGTGGGGTCGAACCGCATGGTCTCTTCAAGGTCGGCCATCCGCCTCCATTGCCCGCGCCCCGATTGCGCCGCGGCAATCCGGTTCCTACACCTGGGCCCATGAAGACTGCTCTCCTGATCGCGGCTACACTCGCCGCCATGGCCGCCCCGGCCTCCGCCCAGCCGATCGACGCCAAGACCCAGGCCCGGATCGACCGCATCCTCAAGGCGACTCCGCTGATCGACGGTCACAACGACATCGCCGAGCAGCTCGCCGAAAATTACAAGCGCACCGTCGCCGGGATCGCCAGCGGCACCGACCAGTGGCAGCCCAAGCCGCTGATGACCGATATGGCGCGGCTCCACCGGGGCCGGGTCGGCGGGCAATTCTGGTCGGTCTACATCGACGGTACCCACACCGGCGACGCCGCGATCCGCGAGACCTCGCAGCAGATCGACATCGTGCGGCGGATGATCGACGCCTATCCCAACGACCTCGAGCTCGCCGCGACCGCGGACGACGTCGTGCGCATCCACAAGAAGGGCAAGATCGCCTCGCTGATCGGGGTCGAGGGCGGGCGCCAGATGGGCGGCTCGCTCGCCGCGCTGCGCCAATATTACAACCTTGGGGCGCGCTACATGACGCTGACCCACAACCAAACGACCGAATGGGCCGACAGCGCGACCGACGATCCCAAATATGGCGGCCTCAGCCCGTTCGGCGTGACCGTGGTCCACGAGATGAACCGCATGGGGATGCTGGTCGATTTGAGCCACGTCTCGGCCGACACGATGAAGGACGCGATCGCCGCCAGCCGCGCGCCGGTAATCTTCTCCCACTCGTCGGCGCGCGCGATCGGCGGACATCCGCGCAACGTTCCCGACGACGTGCTTCAACTGCTGCCGGCCAACGGCGGCGTGGTGATGGTCAATTTCGTGCCCAGTTTCCTGTCGAGGGAGGTGTGGGACTGGAGCGCCGCCAAGGACGCCGAAGAAGCCCGGCTGAAGGCGATCCACCGCGCCAGCAAGGCGGACGTCGCGAGCGGCCTCAAGGCGTGGGTGGCCGCGCATCCCGGCACCGGTCGTGACCGCTGCGGACGTCGCCGATCACATCGAGCATATCGTCAAGATCGCCGGCTACGACCATGTCGGGATCGGCGGCGACATGGATGGGATCGATTCGACGCCTGCCGACCTCACCGGGGTCCAGGATTATCCGAACCTGTTCGCCGAGTTGATCCGCCGCGGATGGTCCGACGCGAACCTCGCCAAGCTCGCCGGCGGCAACGTCCTGCGCGTGCTGCGCCGGGCCGAGGCCGTTGCGGCGTCGATGAGAGGCGAACCCGCCGCGTTGTCGGACGTCGACACCGCCAAATGAGCGAGCCACCGCTTCGCGCGGCGATCATTCCGGTTACGCCGCTCCAGCAGAATTGCTCGCTTGCTGTGGTGCACGAAGACGATGCGCGGCGCGTTCGTCGATCCCGGCGGCGACCTGCCGCGGCTCAAGGCGGCGGCGGCGCAGGCCGGAGTGACGATCGAGAAGATCATGCTGACCCACGGCCATATCGACCATTGCGGCTCGGCCGGGATCCTCGCCGAGGAGCTCGGCGTGCCGATCGAAGGCCCGCACGAGGAGGATCTGTTCTGGATCGCGCGGCTGCACGAGGACGGCCAACGCTACGGCGTTCCCGGCCGCCCGTTCAAGCCCGACCGCTGGCTCGACGACGGCGACCAGGTGACCCTCGGCGAGCTGACCTTCGACGTCCGCCATTGCCCCGGCCACACGCCCGGCCACGTCGTGTTCCATCACCCGGAGTCGAACTTCGCGATGGTCGGCGACGTGCTGTTCCAGGGCTCGGTCGGCCGCTGGGATTTTCCGCGCGGCAACCAGCAGCAGCTGATCCGCTCGATCACCCAGCAAGCTGTGGCCGATGGGCGACGACACCGCCTTCGTCCCCGGCCACGGCCCGATGTCGACCTTCGGCCATGAGCGCCGGACCAACCCCTTCGTCAGCGACGCGGCTCTAGCGGCCTAGGCAGCATTTCCGCCGCGCAAACGACCGCCCCAGATGCCAGGCAAGAGTCGGCAAGGCGGTGCCGATCATGCCGTAGATGCGCCAGCGGCGATCGGCGCCGTCCATGCCGATGCCGTGGGCGATGCGGGCGAGGATGAAGACCACGGCGATCGCGCCGAGGCCGAGCCGATTCGCGCCGGATAGTTCGAGCCGCCGAGCAGGATCAGGAAGAACGGCGCGTTCTCGATGAAATTGGCCTGCGCCCGCATCCGCCGCACCAGCGGCTCGTGCCCGCCGTCGCCGACGCTGACCTTGAACTCGCGGCGGTAGCTGGCGATGCGCCAGCCGAGCCAGATGTTGATCGCAGACCGCGGCGGCTGCGGTCAGCGAGAGTGACCGGAATCGGCGTCATGACGATGCCCTCCCTGCGCCGTTTCTCGCACTCGGCCCGCAGCCTTGCAACGGCGGCGTACAATCGCTATAGGAGCGGCGGTTCGCGACGATCCGGCCGCCGCCGCGGGATCTATCCCGCTGAGACAAGGCGCAGATCGTCGCCATTTTTATTGTTGTTAAAGGTGCCGCAATGGCTGTCCCGAAGAGAAAAACCTCGCCGTCCAAGCGGAACATGCGTCGCAGCCATCATGCGCTGACGCCGACCAAGTTCCAGGAATGCCCGAACTGCGGCGAACTGAAGCTGCCGCACAACCTGTGCCCGGCTTGCGGCCATTATAACGGCCGTGAGATTAGTCTCGCCCGAAGCCTAAGCGCTACAGCGGCTCACCATGACCGGGGGCCCGCGAATCGCCATCGACGCCATGGGCGGCGACAGCGGCCCGGCGGCAATGATCGCCGGGGCCGCCCGCGCGCGCCGCCGCGACCCGAGCCTCGAGTTCGTCATTTACGGCGACGAGCAGGCGGTCGAGGCCGAGCTGAAGCGCCACGGCGGCCTGCGCGCGAGCGTCACGCTGGTCCATTCGCCCGAGGCCATCGCCCCGAGCGAGAAGCCGAGCCAGGCGATCCGCCGCGCCGGCACTACCTCGATGGGCATGGCGATCAACGCGGTGAAGGGCGACAAGGCCGATGCGGCGCTGTCGGCCGGCAACACCGGCGCGCTGATGGCCATGTCCAAGCTCGCGCTGCGCACCATGCCGGGGATCGACCGGCCGGCGCTGGCCGCGCTGCTGCCGACGCTCGGCGCCACCGACGTCATCATGCTCGACCTCGGCGCCAACACCGAGTGCGACGCGCAGAACCTCGTCCAGTTCGCGGTGATGGGCGCGGCCTATGCCCGGACCGTGCTCAAGATCGCCCGCCCGCGGGTCAAATTGCTCAACATCGGCACCGAGGAACTGAAGGGGACCGACGAGCTCAAGGAGGCCGCGGCGCTGCTGCGCGAGGCCGATTATCTGCCATTGCAGTTCGACGGCTTCACCGAGGGCGACCAGCTGTCGCGCGGCGAGGTCGACGTCGTGGTCACCGACGGCTTTTCCGGGCAATATCGCACTGAAGACCGCCGAAGGCACCGCGCGCTTCGTCACCGACCTCTTGCGCCGGGCGTTCAAGAGCTCGCTCCGGTCCAAGGCCGGCTTCGCGCTGTCGCGGCCGGCGCTGAACCTGCTTGAAGGTCCACCTCGATCCCAACAACCACAACGGCGCGGTCTTCCTCGGGCTCAACGGGCTGGTCGTGAAGAGCCACGGCAGCGCCAACCCCAAGGGGGTGGCCAACGCCATCGGAGTCGCGGCGAGCATGGTCCGCAACGACATCACGCGGCGGATCGGCGACGACCTCGACGACTTCCGCGCCCACGCCTTCGCCAACGAGGCGGCGCAATGAGCCTCCGCTCGGTGATCCTCGGCGCCGGCTCGGCGCTGCCCAGGCGGCGCGTCACCAACGCCGAGCTGGCCGAGACGGTCGACACGTCCGACGCGTGGATCGTCGAGCGCACCGGGATCCGCAGCCGCTACATCGCCGGCGAGGGCGAAACCACCGCGACCCTCGCCGCCGCCGCCGCGCGCAAGGCGCTGGAGAGCGCCGGGGTCGACGCCACGGACATCGACCTCATCGTGCTCGCCACCGCGACTCCCGACCAGACCTTCCCGTCGTCGGCGACCAAGGTCCAGGCCGAGCTCGGCATCAACGACTGCATCGCCTTCGACGTGCATGCCGTGTGCACCGGTTTCCTCTACGCACTGAGCGTCGCCGACTCGATGCTGCGCGGCGGCAACGCCAGGAAGGCGCTGGTGATCGGCGCCGAGACGTTCAGCCGCATCCTCGACTGGGAGGACCGCGCGACCTGCGTGCTGTTCGGCGACGGCGCCGGCGCGCTGGTGCTCGGCGCGGAGGAAAGCGACGGCGGCATCCTCGCCACCCGGCTCCATGCCGACGGCCGCCACAACGATTTGCTGTTCGTCGACGGCGGACCCTCGACCACCGGCACGGTCGGCAAGTTGCGGATGAAGGGCCGCGAGGTGTTCCGCCATGCCGTGGTCAACCTCGCCGGCGTGATGAACGAGGTGCTCGACGCCGCCGGCCTGACCGCCGCGGAGGTCGACTGGGTCGTTCCGCACCAGGCGAACCAGCGAATCCTCGACGCGACGGCGCGCAAGCTGGGCCTGCCGCGCGGAGAAGGTCGTGATCACCGTCGCCGAGCATGCCAACACTTCGGCGGCGTCGGTTCCGCTGGCGTTCGACACCGCGGTCCGCGACGGCCGAATCAAGCGCGGCGACGTCGTCGTGCTGGAAGCGATGGGCGGTGGCTTTACATGGGGCGCCGCCGCGCTCAGGTATTGAAAAATCTCGGCAATCCGTGAAAATGTCGAATTGCCGACACCACGGCTTTCCGTTACGTAACTGTAATCTAAACGGCGGGGGCACGCCGTGACAGGCTGGAGAATGATCATGGCGGATCTCGGGATCGCGCGGATCAACAAGGATGCGGGCGCGAACGGCACGCTGACGCGCGCGGACCTCGCCGACGCCGTCCATCGCAAGCTCGGCCTGTCGCGCGCCGAATCGGCGATGTCGTCGAGCGCGTCCTCCATCACATGTGCCATGCCCTGGCCAAGGGCGCGAACGTCAAGGTCTCGGGCTTCGGCACCTTCATCCTGCGCGACAAGGGCCAGCGGGTCGGCCGCAATCCGAAGACCGGCGTCGAAGTGCCGATCGCGCCGCGGCGGGTGATGACCTTCCGCGCCAGCCAGATCATGCGCGACCGGATCGCGAAGGGCTGACCGCGGTGGCGGCCGGACGACAAAGACCCGGGCGCACTCCAGACGATCGGCGAACTGTCCGAGGAGCTGGGCGTCGCCCAGCACATCCTGCGCTATTGGGAGACGCGCTTCCCGCAGCTGAGGCCGATGCAGCGCGCCGGCAACCGCCGCTACTATCGCCCGGCCGACGTCGAGCTCGCGCGGCGCATCCATCGCCTGCTGTGCGAGGAAGGCTATACCGTCCGCGGCGTCCAGAAACTGCTGCGCGACAAAAACGCGCAGGCGGTGGAAGTCGCGACCGCCGCCGCGCACGCGGCCAGTCCCCGCCCCCGCCCGACCCGGAGTCGAGCGGCGGCGTCGATGTGTTCCGGCTGATCCACTGCGCGACCGGCTCGCTTCCGCGCTCAAATTGCTAAGTCTTCCTCCCTGTCGCGAAGCGATGGGCAGGTGGCAGGCCCACCTGTTCCGGGCTGACGGAGGGGCCGGCCCCTCCGTCATTCACTCTGCGGATGACGGTCCCCCTCCATAAGGCTTCGCCTCGCAGGGAGGATAGTAAACGACGTGCCAACCACGCCCGTTCAGCGGCTGGTTAAATAATCCATGTCAGTCTCCTGGCCGGACGTGGAACCGATGCGGGTGGAGTGGACACTGCCCTCATCCAATGGTCGAACCGGGCGCGGTCGTCGTGCCTGGCGAAGGCGGACGCGTCCCTGTGCGTTAGGGGACCTGAATGACCAAGAAGGATGAATTGACCGCCGGCAGCTATCTGAAGCGCGACCCGCGCATCGCGGTGCGTTGCGACGCCGTGCTCATCGAAGGCGACGGCTGCACGCTCGACGTGGTGATCACCGACGTGTCGCGCGACGGGTTCAAGCTCAAGTCGCGAAGCGAGCTCGAGGTCGGCGCCGAGATCCTGCTGCTGGTGACGAAGATGGCGCCGGTCAAGGCGCTGATCCGCTGGGCCCGCGGCCATGAAGCCGGCGGCGTGTTCCTGGAGCCGGTGGCGCTTTAGCTAGACGCGGAGCGCCGCCGCCGCCTCCGCCTCGCGTTTCAGATTGCGCGCGAGCTGGGCCATGCCGTTGAGATACTGCGGCGGAACGTGGATGTCGCGATAGTCGAGCTGCGCGGCGGCGCGCAGCGTCCACATCGGGTCGATCAGATGCGGCCGGGCGAGCGCGACGAGGTCCGCGCGGCCGGCGGCGAGGATCGAATTGGCATGGTCGGGCTCGTAGATGTTGCCGACCGCCATGGTCGCCAGCCGCCCCTCGTTGCGGATCTTGTCGCTGAACGGCGTCTGGAACATGCGGCCGTAGACCGGCTGCTGCTCGGCCCAGGTCTGGCCGGCCGAGACGTCGATCAGGTCCGCGCCCTCGCGCGCGAACGCTTCGCCGATCGCCACCGCCTCGTCGGGAGTGACACCGTCCTCGCCGGCCCAGTCGGTGGCCGAGATGCGCACCGACATCGGCCGGTCGCCGGCCAGGCGGCGCGCATCGCGGCGAACACTTCGAGCGGATAGCGCAGGCGGTCTTCGAGCGGCCCGCCATATTCGTCCATGCGCTTGTTTTGCAGCGGGGTGATGAAGCTCGACAGCAGATAGCCGTGCGCGGCGTGCAGCTCGATCATGTCGAAGCCGCACTCGAGCCCCAGGCGCACCGCGGCGACGAACTGGTCGCGGACCGCGTCCATGTCGGCGCGGGTCATGGCCCGCGGCACCTGGTTGGCCGGCGTCCAGGGCGACGTCGCTCGCCGCCATTACCGGCCAGTTGCCCTCGTCGAGCGGGACATCGTTCCCTTCCCAGCCCAATTTGGTCGAACCCTTCCCGCCCGAATGGCCGAGCTGGAGGCAGATCTTGGCCTTCGACTGGGCATGGACGAAGTCGACGATGCGCGTCCACGCGGCGGCCTGCTCGGCGTTCCACAGGCCGGTGCAGCCGGGGCTGATCCGGCCCTCGGGCGAGACGCAGGTCATCTCGGTGAAGACGAGGCCGGCGCCGCCGAGCGCGCGCTCGCCCAAGTGGACCAGGTGGAAGTCGTTGGGCACTCCGTCCACGGCCGAATACATCGCCATCGGCGAGACGGTGATGCGGTTCTCGACCGTCATCTCGCGCAGCTTCAAGGGCGCGAACATCGGCGGCGCGGTGGTGTTCGAGCGGCCGTCGGTGGCGCGCTTCCAGAACCAGCGCTCGACCCCCTCGAGCCATTCGCGGTCGCGCAGGCGGAGGTTCTCGTGGCTGATGCGCTGCGAGCGGGTCAGCAAAGAATAAGCGAATTGCAGCGGCTCGAATTGCAGGTAGCGGTCGAGCGTCTCGAACCATTCGGTCGAGTTGCGCGCGCTGTTCTGGAGCTTGAGCACCTCGAGGTTCCGCTCGGCGACATATTCGTCCATCGCCGCTTCGAGGGACAAGCCGTCGCGGTTGAGCACCTCGGCCAGCTTGATCGCATCCTCGAGCGCGAGCTTGGTCCCCGAGCCGATCGAGAAATGCGCGGTGTGGGCGGCGTCGCCCAAGAGGATGACGTTGCCGGCGTTCCACCGCTCGCACTTGATGCGCTTGAAGTTGAGCCACGCGGCCGAGCCGACGAGGTGCGACGCGTTCGACTGCAGCCGATGGCCGTCGAGATATTCGGCGAACAGCGTCTCGCACGCGGCGATGCTCTCGTCCTGGCTCATCCGGTCGAAGCCGAAGCTCCGCCACGTTTGCTCCGAACATTCGACGATGAAGGTCGAGCAGTCGGGCGCGAAGCGATAGGCGTGCGCCCAGATCCAGCCGTGCTCGGTCTCCTCGAAGGCGAAGGTGAAGGCGTCGAACACCTTGGACGTGCCGAGCCACACGAACTTGTTGCGGCGCACGTCGATATCGACCCCGAACGCGGCGGCCTGCGCGTCGCGGAAGCGCGAATTGGCGCCGTCCGAGGCGATGACCAAATCGTAATCGCGCCACATCGGGTCGGCCGGATCGCACTCCGCCTCGAAGTGCAGCGCCACGCCGAGCGCGCGCGCGCGGTCCTGCAAGATCGCCAGCAGCCGCTTGCGGCCGATGCCGATGAACCCGTGCCCGCCCGAGGTGATGCACTCGCCGCGGATGTGGACGTCGATATCGTCCCAGTGCGCGAATTCCTCGGTGATCGTCCTCGCCGACTCGGGATCGTTGGCGGTGATGTTGTCGACCGTGAGGTCGGAGAACACGACGCCCCAGCCGAACGTCACGCCGGGCGCGTTGCGCTCGAACACTTCGATGTCGTGCGCCGGGTCGCGCAGCTTCATCGAGATGGCGAAGTAGAGGCCCGCAGGCCCAGCCCCGACGCAGGCGATCCTCATGGCGCCAGCATGGCACAGCAGCGCGCCCGGAGAACAGCACAATGTCGGTTTTCCGCGCTCGGCGGACATTGCCGCGATGTAATGAAGATGTCAGCGGGCGTTCGTTCCAGCGCCGGTAAGCGCCCAACGTGCTGCACAATGCCCGGCCCAGACCCTTCCTGCGGGAAGCGCCCGAAGCCGCCGACGGCCTCCGCGTCGCGCTCTTCTCGGGGAATTACAATTACACCCGGGACGGCGCGAACAAGGCGCTGAACCGGCTGGTCGCGCATCTGCTCGAGCGCGGGGCCGCGGTGCGAATCTACTCGCCCACCAGCCGCCGCCCGGCCTTCGAGCCGACCGGCGAGCTCGTCTCGGTTCCCTCGCTGGCCATTCCCGGGCGGTCCGAATTCCGAGTCGCGCTCGGGCTGCCGAGGACGATCGCCGAAGACGTCCGCGCCTTCACGCCCAACGTGATCCACGTCTCGGCGCCCGACTGGCTCGGCACGGCCGCCCAGCGGCTCGCCTGCGAGATGGGCGTCCCGATCGTTGCCAGCATGCACACCCGCTTCGAGACCTATTTCGAATATTACGGGCTGCGCCGGCTCCACGGCTGGGCGGTGAACCGGCAACGGCAATTCTATTGCGCGAGCGATCGGGTGCTGGCGCCCAATGACGCGAGCGGACGGCACCTCGTCGCCATGGGGGTTCCGGCCGACCGGATCGGCATCTGGAGCCGGGGCGTCGAGCACGCTTTGTTCAATCCCGCGCGCCGCGACCCGGCGTGGCGACGTGCCTTGGGCTATTCGGACGAGGACGTCGTCCTGCTCTTCTTCGGCCGCATCGTCCGGGAAAAAGGCACGGCCTGTTTCGCGGAGACGGTCAGGGAGCTGCGGCAACAGGGGCTCGCCGTCCGGCCGCTGGTCGTCGGCGACGGACCGGCGCGGGCGGAGCTCGCGGAGCAGCTCGGCGAGGCCGTGTTCCTCGGGCATTTGGACGGCGAGGAGCTGGGGCGCGCGGTCGCCAGCTCCGACATCCTGCTCAACCCCAGCCTGACCGAGGCCTTCGGCAATGTGAATTTGGAAGCGATGGCGGCCGGCTTGAGCGTCGTCAGCGCGAATGTCGGGAGCGCGTCGGCGCTCATCACCGACCGCAAGGACGGCTACCTGGTCGACTCCGACCCTCATACCTTCGCCGACGCGATTGTGAGACTGGCGAACCACCCCGCGACCCGCCGGCGCGTCGGGCGCAATGCCGTTGCGACGGCGCGGGCTTACCGGTGGAGCGACGTGCTCGACGACGTCATCCGGACCTATCGCGGCGTTACGTCCAGCTAGGCGCGCGAATCGACGCCGCGGATGAAGGCGCCGAGGAGGGTGTTGAAGGCGGCGGGCTGCTCGAGGTTGCCGAGATGGCCGGCGCCCTCGATCTGCTCGTAGCGCGCGCCGGGGATGAGCTGCTGGAGCGCATGCGACAGCGTCGGCGGCGTGACGTGGTCCTGCGCCCCGCACAGGACCAGGGTCGGGACGCGGATCTCGTGGGCCCGCTCGCGCTGGTCGGCGAGCCACACCGCCTCGGCTCCGATGCGATAGGCGGCGGGGTCGATCCGGCCCATCGTCTCGACCACCTCGCTGCGCACCGCGGGGTCGGCCGGCTGGGCGAGGAGCACGTCGACCCGCGCCTCGGCGAGCTCACGCAGCGTGCCGTGCTCGAGCGCGGCGAGCGAGCGCTGACGGATCGCGTGGCCGTCGGGATGCTGGGCGAAGGTGTCGGCGAGGATCAGCGAGGCGCAGGCGTCGGGCGCCGCGGCGTTCATGGCGATCGCGACCACCCCGCCGAGCGACAGGCCGCAGACGTGGGCCTGGCCCACGCCAAGCTCGCGCATCGCCGAGAGGATCGCCGCCGCGTAGGTCTCGCGGCTGGTGCCGTCCGGCGCCGGGTCGCTGTCGCCATAGCCCGGATAATCGAACGCGATCGTCCGCCGCTCGGCCGCGAAATGGGCGAGCTGTGGATGCCACACCGATTTGTCCGAGCCGACCCCGTGGAGGAAGACCAGCGGCGGCGCCGCGCCGGTGCCGGCTTCGGCGTAGCCGATCGTGCAGCCGAGGTTCGTAGTCACGCGGGGCATTCGGTCTTCTACCGTCCTTCGCTACGTAAGAAGCAATGGATTTTGCACACGAAGACACGAAGGCGAAAGGAAGCCACGAAGGAATCGCGGCTGATCTTCGTGGCCTTCCTTCTTCTTGGTGGCTTCGGGTGGAAAAAATGGTTCCTGAAACGAGTTCAGGATGACGGGTTTGGCGGGTCCCGCTAGTCTCCGGCGCATGACGCGGATGACGGTCAACGGCGAGGGGATGCATTACAAGCTCGACCCCGAGACGCCTTTGCTGTGGGCGCTGCGCGATGCGTCCAATCTGACCGGCACCAAATATGGCTGCGACAGCCGCGACTGCGGTGCCTGCACGGTGCTCGTCGACGGCCGCGCCGTGCTCGAGCTGCGCGGTTGCGATCAAGGACCTCGAAGGCGCTGCGGTGACCACCATCGAGGGCCTCTCGGCCGACCGCTCGCACCCGGTCCAGCAGGCCTGGCTCGCCGAGCAGGTGACGATGTGCGGCTATTGCGAGCCCGGCTTCATCCTCGCCATTGCCGCGCTGCTCCAGGCCAACCCGAACCCGGGCCCGGGCGACATCGCCGCCTTGCCCAACATCTGCCGCTGCGGCGCCTATCCGCGGATCCGCGCCGCGATCGCGCGCGCCGCCGCCGCGAAAGCTGTACCGCAGCCGAAACAGTCATTCATGAACACTTCATCGGGTGAAGAGCACCAAGCGACGTAACAACGTAACGACGGGACTCGACCCATGCGTAAGCTCCTTGCCCTCATCCTCCTCGCCGGCAGCGCCGCGCCGGCGCTCGCCGCCGGCGATCCCGGCGACCATCAGGGCCGCCATCGCGAAGCCGGCACCCAATCCTCGTCCGAAGACCGCGGCAACCGATCCAACGCGCATGTCGAGCGTGGCAACAGCCAGCCGACAGCCCATGTCGAAGCGACTCATGTCCAGTCGAGCGGCGGGAATTCGGGCGAGCACCACTCGAACTTCGAGTTGCGCGGCCGGTCCGGCGGCGGCGACCAGCAGCCGGCGGCCCAGGTCGAGTCGACCGGCGGCAACGGCGGCCAGGCAAGCGAGGCGCGCTTCCACCATGGCTTCGTCAGCCGCGTCAGCAGCGGCGACCAGTCGTCCGACCAGCCGACCCGCCATGACACGCTGCGCGGCACCATCGGCAACGTGCGCTCCGACGATTCGACGCCGAATCGCGGCCCGAAGATCGTCGAAGCCCCGCAGGACCGCACCCAAACCGATTTGCGCGAGCAGCGCCGAGCGGTCCCGCGCCGTGTTCCGCAATCGCGTGCCGATCGTCAGCAACACGCCGCACGAGGGCACTCAGCCGCCGAAGCGGATCGAGACCCGCCGCACCAACTGGGCGAGCTGGAGCACCAGCCACTGGCGCAACGACAGGAAGTACGACTGGAAGGACCACCGTCGGCGCCACCGGTCGCTGTTCCACCTCGGCTTCTATTACGATCCGTTCGGCTGGGGCTACCGGCCGTACCAGCTCGGCTGGCGGCTGTGGCCGAGCTATTACAGCAGCAATTTCTGGATCAACGACCCGTACGAGTACCGGCTGCCTTACGCGCCGCCGGGCTATCGCTGGATCCGCTATTATGACGACGCCATCCTGGTCGACACGTGGGACGGCCGGGTCGTGGACGTGATCTACAACTTCTTCTGGTAGAGCCGATCCAACCGTTCGTCGAAGGGGCGTTGCCGTCTTGCGGCAGCGCCCCTTGTGCGTTAGTGGCCTAATACACCCATAAACTCGCCACCGGGGGATTTCCGATATGACTTTTGCTGCCCGCCTGATCCTGTCCGCGTCCCTGCTCGCGCTCGCCGTGCCCGCCGCCGCCCAGGCACCGGCCGCGGCCGCCCCGGCCGCCGCCCCGGCCCAGCAAAGCGCGCACGACCGGCTGTTTCAGCTGTTCCAGGACAGCGACGAAGCGAACCTCAAGCGCAACCCGATCAACGCGCTGTTCCGCGGCGACATGCGCTATGCCGACCGGCTCGGCGACTTCATCACCGAGGATTATTACGCCAAGGAGAAAGCGCGCGGCGGAACAGGACCTCGCCGCGCTCCACGCGATCCCGCGCAACCAGCTCAACGAGACCGACCAGCTCGCCTACGACGTGTTCGAGTTCACCACCAAGGACACGCTCAAGGGCTACGAGCCCGAGCTGCTCGACCTGACCAAGGTCCGGCCGATCAACCACTTCTTCGGCATCCACACCTTCTATCCGACCTTCGCCAGCGGCAAGGGGGCGGCGCCGTTCAAGACGCTCGCCGACTATGAGAACAATCTGAAGCGCCACAAGGACTTCGTGACCTTCCTCGACCGCGCGATCGGCCGCTTCAAGGAAGGCGAGGGGACGGGCGTCGTCGACACCAAGCTCACCGTTCGCAACATGATCGAGCAGCTCGACGCCCAGCTCAAGATGAAGCCCGAGGATTCGCCCTATTTCGGACCGGTCAAGGAGTTCCCGGCGGGGATCAGCGACGCCGACAAGGCGCGGCTGACGAGCGAATATCGGGCCGCGGTCACCGATGAAATCTATCCGGCGCTGACCCGCCTGCGCGACTTCTTCCAGAACGATTATCTGGCCCACGCGCGCGACGGCGTCGGGCTCAAATATATGAAGGGCGGAGACAAGCTCTACGCCTATCTGATCCAGTCGACGACGACGACGGACATGACCCCGGACCAGATCCACAATCTGGGCTTGAGCGAGGTGGCGCGGATCACCCGGGAGTTCGACAAGGTGCGCCGCGAGGTCGCCTTCAAGGGCACGCTGCCGCAGTTTTTCGAATATATGCGGACCAGCCCCAAGTTCCAGCCGAAGAGCCGCGAGGAGCTGACGCAGGATTATTACAACCTGCAGAAGAAGGTCGACGCGCAGGTCCCGCGCTTCTTCTCGCTGGTGCCCAAGACGCCGCTCAAGATCCAGCCGTACGAGCCGTTCCGCGAGAAATTCGAGGCGGGCGGCAGCTACATCCCCGGGACGCCCGATGCGACCCGGCCGGGCACCTTCTTCTTCAATGCCTATGACCTGCCCTCGCGCAGCACGTGGGAGCAGACCACCCTGTTCCTGCACGAGGGCGAGCCGGGGCACCATTTCCAGATCAGTCTGGCCCAGGAGAACAGCGCGCTGCCGTCGTTCATGCGCTTCGGCGGGAACACCGCTTATGCCGAGGGCTGGGCGCTCTATGCGGAGACGCTGGGCTACGACATGGGCTTCTACAAGGATCCCTACCAGCGCTTCGGGACGCTCAACGACGAGATGCTGCGCGCGATGCGCCTGGTCGTCGACACCGGCATCCACGCCAAGGGTTGGACCCGCGACCAGTCGATTGCCTACATGCTCGCGCACTCGGGGATCTCGAAGACCGACGCGACCGCGGAGGTCGAGCGCTACATCGCGATCCCGAGCCAGGCGACCGCCTACAAGATCGGCGCGCTGACCATCCAGCGGCTGCGCAAGAAGGCGCAAACCGCGCTCGGGCCGAAGTTCGACATCCGCGAGTTCCATGCGCAGGTGCTCGAACTCGGGCGCGCTGCCGATGACCATCCTCGAGCAGAAGATCGATCGCTGGATCGCGGCGAAGAAGGCCGGCACGGCACAGCCCGAGCGCGGCTGACGCCGCGAAACCGAAGCGCAGCGCGCCTGACGCCCGAGCCTGCTCGCCGACATTTCAGGCGCGTTCGTCGATGCCGACTCCCGTCGCGGCGCCGGCCGGCGTTAGCATGTGCGCGGAGGAGCACGCTCATGCTGCGTCGAACCCGTCTGCTGCTGGTCCTTGGCGCCATGTGCTGGGTTGCCCCGCTCGGCGCCGAGCCGAGCGTCGATGCGAGCACCAATTCGACTTGGAGCGACGAAGCGTCCGGCTGCCCCTATGCCCGCGCCGCGGCCGAGGCCGAAGCCGCGCAGTCCGGCCCGATCGTGATTGAAGCCGACGTCCCGGTGTTCGAACACCGCGGCCCGGCCTCGGTGTTCCTGCCCTAAGCGGGCCCGCGCGAGCCGAGCGCTTTCAGCAGGACGAAATGCTGCCTGGTGGCCGAGAAAATCCCGCCCAGATCGTGGCACTCGAGGCCCTGGCGCTCGGCGGCGGCGCGGACGATCGGCCGCAGCCCGCGATAGTGCGAGTGCGCCACATTCGGGAATAAATGATGTTCGATCTGGTGGTTCAGGCCGCCCGTGAACCAGGTCGTCAGGGGCGAGCGAGTGCCGAAGTCGGCCGTCGTGCGGAGCTGATGCGTCGCCCAGTCGTCCCCGGCGCGAACGCCCCCGAACTCCATTCCGGGCGTGAGATGCGCAACCTGGAAGACGATCGCCAGCAGCCAGCTCAACAGGAAGTGAAAGAGAAAGAACGCGGCGATCGCCCACAGCGGCGGCAAGAGGAGGAACGGCGGCAGGACGAACAGCAGGACGTACAGGCCCTTGCTTAGCAGCAGTTCCGCGCGCTCCCGTCGCCCCAGGTTCAGCGTGTGCCACTCATTCAGGCTGCCGTTCGCCAGGCAGCGAAAGTCCTTCCAGAACAGCCACTCCAGCGTGTTCAGGCCGTAATAGAGGACGGCCTTCACCTGCTGGTGGCGGAAGCGGGGATGCCAGGCGCTGAGTGGCGAAAAGCGCAGCATTCCGCGCGTCTCGAGATCGTCGTCCCAGCCGAACACGTTCGGCTGGCGGTGGTGGAGGCCCTGGTGCTTGAACACCCAGAAGTGCCGCGACGGGCCGAGCAGCACCGAGCACAGCCGCGCCGCCGCCAGGTTCGCCGCCGGGCGCCGGAAGAGGGTGCCGTGATTGGCGTCGTGGAAGACGCCGAAGCCGATCGCCGCGGCCGCGAGCGCGAGCGAGATCGTCGCCAGCAGCGCCAGCCACAGCGTCGGCGCGGCGAGCAAGGCGCCGTAGGAGAGGCCGAACCAAGCCAGGATCACCGCCGTCTTGCGCTTGAGCCGCGGGTCGCCGACCGATGGCCGGCCGCGGCGCGCTTCGCCGACCAGATGGTCGTTGGCGGCCGCCTTCACCTCGCGCCAGAAGGCGGACTTCTTGGCGAAGGTCGGCATCGGGCCGATCGGCTCCGCCGCCACGCGTCGCCTTGCCGTCGCGCTCACCGGCGAAAGCTGCGCCGTCTGGGGCCCGGACGACTGCCCGGCGATCTTCTCGCGATAGACGATCCGCCCCTTGGACAGGTCGTACGGGCGTCATTTCGACGTGGACCCGGTCGCCGACGATCGACCGGATGCGGTAGCGGCGCATCTTGCCGGCCGTGTAGGCGATGATCCGGTACTGGTTGTCGAGCAGCACTCCGAACCGGCCGTCGGGCAGGATCTCGTCGACAACACCTTCGATCGTCAGCAGTTCTTCTTTCGCCATAAGCCTATCGTGCGGGTTCGCCGAGGGCGCCCGTGAATGGGCGGCTCGTGGCTAGCTGGCGCTAAGGAAGGAACGTGCGGGGAAACGCAAAAAACCGTCGATACCGGCTGGTAGCTCGGACCTTATAGGCGAGGCTCAAGCCAAAAGATATGCCTGCGGCGCCGTTCGATTCCGAAGGGTCGAAGCCGCCTAATGTCCGCTTTGGGTGGAAAGTGGATACCATCGGAAGCGCTAGCGATCGGCAGGCAAGGGGCGCCCGTCTCCGAACCTTGCGATTTCCATCAACCGGGTACGGAGCCACCGGTGCGCAGGGTCCTTATCGACGCGAGGATGCCAGGCGGCAATGACATCGAAGCCGGCAACGTCGATGGGCGGTTCCAATATGGCCAAGTTCGCTTTGCTGCCTACCAAACGCGAAGGAACCAAGGCGACCAGGTCGTCGGTTTGCAAAATTTCTGGAACGACAAGGAAGCTCGGCACCGAATAGCGCACGGTCCTGCTCAGCCCGAGTTCCTTCAGGGACCGGTCGGTCGGACCTTCGAATGAACCGCCCGTCGGGGACACGATGACATGCTCGAAGTCACAGAAGCGGGCAGTCGTCAGCTGGCCTCCGCGTGCCAGCGGATGCTCCCTCCGCACGACGACGACGTAGCGTTCCCGATAAAGCAATCGCGAGCGCAGGTCGGACATCGCAAATTCCGGGATCGTGATGGCCAGATCGACACTGCGCGCGAGTGCATCGCCCATGCCCTCGCTAAGTGGCGGCACAATTGCGATGCTGAGGAGCGGCGCCTCCGACCGAACTGCTTTGACTAGCGGCACGACCAGCGCCTGTTGCATGTAATCGTTGCTCGAGATGGTGAAGCTTATCTCGGCCGTTGCCGGGTCGAAGACATCCCGCGCGACAAGGCGTCGGCTGTCCTCGATCAATTCCCTGAGAGGACCCGCAAGTGCCAACGCTCTCGGCGTAGGTATCAGACCGCGTTGAGCCCGGACGAACAATGGGTCACCGAAGAGGTCGCGAAGGCGAGCGAGCATGCCACTGATGGTCGGCTGCGTGTAGCCAAGCCGTTGAGCGGCGCGCGTGACATTCCGCTCGTCAAGCAGTGCGTCGAGCACCACCAGAAGATTGAGGTCGATTTTCCTGATATCGGCCATTCCAATATCCGATCAGAATAATTGCAATTTCTCAAATATCAAAATGGCCCCTAATTCGCTGCCATTGCAATCCACGGCTCGGGAGAAATTGCGTGCTGGCAGCGGTGATGACGGGCTTCGGCGGCCTTGACGTTCTCGATTACGGCGAAGTCCCAACGCCAACTCCGCGAGCCGGACACGCTCTCGTCAAAGTCGAGGCGGTCGGAACGAACTATTACGATACGCTCGTGAGATCCGGCGCCGTCAGCCGCGACATTGCACTGCCCCATGTGGTCGGCTCCGACATTGTCGGCAGGATCGAACAGCTGGGCGCCGACGTCGCGGGCTTCGCTGCCGGGGACCGGGTCATCGTTGCACCCGGCTACCCCGCTGATCCTGAAGAATGGAATGTGGTGCCCGAGAACGAGGCGCCGAGTTATTTCCCGACCGGCACGCATTCCTGGGGCGGCTATGCACAGTTCATGGAGGTCCCGGCCCGTTGGCTCCTTCGCGACGAGTCCGACCTCGCGCCAGAGGAGCTCGCGACGATCCCGCTCGTCCTGGTCACGGCCGTGCACGCAGTGCGAACGCTGGGCCAAGTCGGCGAAGGGTCCAAGGTGCTCGTCCAGGCTGGCGCGTCGGGAAGCGGCAGCATGGCCATTCAAGTCGCCAAGGCGCTCGGCGCCGACGTCATCACGACCGTCAGCACGCCGGAAAAGGAAGCGTTGGCCCGCTCGCTAGGGGCGGATGAGGTGCTCCGCTACCGCGACGTCGACGTCGCGACACGGGCGCGGGACTGGGCTGGCGGGAGCGGCATCGACGTCGTCATCGATCCGGTCGGCGGGATCGCCATGGCCACCAATCTCGATGTGCTCCGCCCGCGGGGGACCGTGGTCAATTTCGGACTGAGCGGCGGCGTTGAGGCGACCATTCCGCACCTCTACCCGTTCTTCCGCAACGAGCGGAGGCTGGTCGGTTCCTGGATGGGCAGCATGGCCGAGCTCCAGTTCGGTCTCGACCTCGTCAAGCAGGGCAAAATCCGTTCGGCGCTCCACAAGGCCCTGCCGCTCAGCCAAGCGCGCGAGGCGCATCGCATGATGGCTGCGGCCGAGGTTGTCGGGAAACTCGCGTTGCTGCCATGGGCGACATGAGGAAGGGACCGGCAATGTCGTGGCCCGACCACCGCCTGCTCGGCCTGCTCGGCATCGAGCATCCGATCATCCAGGCGCCGATGGCGGGTGCATCAAACGCCACGCTCGCTGCGGCGGTTTGCGAGGCCGGCGGCCTCGGCGGCTTTGGCGGAACGGACTCCAGTCCCGAAGATCTGCGCGCCGTCATTCGCGAAATTCGCCACAAGACCGCGAAGCCCTTCATCATCAATCTCTATACCGAGCGGGCCGAGCCTTATGCCGAATCGCCGCGTTCGGAAGTCGTTCTCAAGGACGCGCTGACCCCGGCGCATTTGGAGCTCGCGGCGGGAGAGGTCCCCGAGCCGATCGATTTGTACAACCGATTCAATGAACAGATCGCGGTTGTTCTCGAAGAACGCGTGCCGGTCTTTTCCGCCCATTTCGGGCTGCCGGAGCCTTCGGTCGTGCGGGCGCTCAGAGCCAACGGGACCCGAGTTATCTCGACTGCGACGACAGTTGGTGAGGCGCTCCAGCTTGAATCGTGGGGCGCCGACGCCATCATCGCCCAGGGGGTCGAAGCCGGAGGTCATCGCGGAACATTCTCGGCGCTGCCTGGCGAGGCTGACATCGGCACGATGGCGCTGGTGCCGCAAATCGCGGATGCCGTTTCGGTACCCGTCATCGCTGCAGGCGGGATCATGGACGGCCGCGGGATCGCAGCGGCCCTGATGCTCGGCGCGAGTGGCGTGCTAATGGGTACCGCCTTTGTCGGATGCCCGGAGACCGCAGCAAATCCCGCCTATGTCCGTCGCCTTCTGATGGCACATGCCGGCGAAGCCGTGCTGACCGATGCGTTTTCCGGGCGCCCGCTGCGAGTGCTGAGAAACAGGCTGGTCGACCTGCTCGAAAGCCAGCGCGACCATCGACTGGACTTTCCGGAACAACTCTCGCTCACCCGGAATCTTCGCAAAGCCGCACTGGCGCAAAACGACGATGAGTATCTCGCGCTATGGGCTGGCCAAGGCGCCCCCCTCGCTCGCGCTTTGACGGCATCCGATCTCGTGGAATCCCTGGTCCGTGAGGCGCAGGCGCTGCTTGGGTGCGCAATCGAGGCCGCGATCCACTCCGATCCATCACCGACCAGTCATCGACAAATTCACCAGAAGGAGGCCTGAAAACAGTGTCGACAATCAAAGGAAATTGCTTTTGCGGCGCGGTCGAGATCGAAGTCACGGGCTCGCCGGCAGCCATGGGTTATTGCCACTGTTCCTCATGCCGTGCCTGGTCCGCGTCACCGGTCAATGCCTTCAGCCTGTGGACGGCCGAGAGTGTAGCCGTCACCAGGGGCGCCGATCAGGTGGGAGAGTTCGCCAAGACGGAACTGAGCCATCGCAAATACTGCCGGAAATGCGGCGGCCACCTGATGAACGATCACCCGCCCCTGGGTCTGGTTGACGTCTACGCGGCCATCCTGCCCGATCTCGAATTTCGGCCGGCGGTCCACGTCAACTATGCGGAATCGGTGCTGCCGATGAAGGACGGGCTGCCCAAGCTGAAAGACTTTCCTGCTGAGCTGGGTGGTTCCGGGACCGTAGTGCCCGAGTGAAGCGCCGCCCACGGGGGTTGCGGCAAACTCGCAGGAGATCGACCGTGTGTCCGCAATGGGTCGAAAGCCGACGCTAGGCAGCAGCAGCAGCCAGCGCCTCGGCGATCAGGCGGCGGCTGTTGTCGATGCCGTACAGCGCGATGAAGCTGCCCATGCGCGGGCCTTGCGAGGAGCCGAGCAGGGTTTCGTAGAGCGCCTGGAACCAGCCGCGCAGGCTCTCGAACGGGTGGCGCTTGCCGACTTCGAATACCTGGGTCTGGATGTCCTCGGCCGATGAGTTCGCGGGCAGTTTCGCGAGCTCGGCGTCGAGGTCGCGCAGGGCTTCGGCCTCCATCGCGGTCGGCGGACGCCGCTTCAGCTCCGGCGCGACGAAGTCGCGGGCGTAATTGACCGCGAGGCCGATCAGCTCGTCGAGCTCGGGGTCCGCCTCGGGTGACGTGCCGGGCGCATAGCGCTGGACGAACCTCCACGCCGTGTCCTTGTCCGCGACCCCGGGCAGGCTGGCGAGGTTGAGCAGCAGGCCGTAGGTCAGCGGCAGCGTCTCCGCCGGCACTTTCCCCGCGTGGATGTGGTGGACCGGGTTGCCGAGCTGCTGCTCGACCGGCTGGGCGGGATAATTGCCGCGGAACTGCCAATATTCGTCGACCGCGCGGGGAATGACACCGAGGTGCAGGCTCTTGGCGCGTCTGGGCTCGCGGTAGATGTAGAAAGCGAGGCTCGGCTCGGAGCCGTAGCGCAGCCACTCCTCGAGGCTTAAGCCGTTGCCCTTGGACTTGGAGATTTTCTCGCCCTTCTCGTCGAGGAACATCTCATAGTTGAAGCCCTCGGGCGGACGGGCGCCGAGGATCCGTGCGATCTTGCCCGACTGGGTGACGCTGTCGATCAGGTCCTTGCCCGACATCTCATAATCGACCCCGAGCGCGACCCAGCGCGCCGCCCAGTCGACCTTCCACTGCAGTTTCGACATGCCGCCGAACGCCGATTGCTGCACGCGGCTGCCATCCTCGTCGTCGAAGGCGATCAGCCCGGCCTCGGCGTCGATTACGTCGACCGGCACCTGCAGCACCCGGCCGCTCGCCGGCGAGATCGGCAGCACCGGCGAATAGGTCTTGCGCCGGTCCTCGCCGAGGGTCGGGAGCATCACCCCCATGATCGCGTCCCAGCCGCGCAGCACCGCGCGGATCACCTCGTCGAACTGGCCCGAGGTGTAGCAATCGGTCGCCGAGACGAACTCATAGTCGAAGCCGAAGCGGTCGAGGAATGTCCGCAGCATCGCATTGTTGTGCTCGGCGAAGCTGGCGTGGGTCCCGAACGGGTCGGGAATCCGGGTCAGCGGACGCCCAAGGTTCTCGGTCAGCATCGCCTGCTCGGGGACGTTGTCCGGGACCTTGCGCAGCCCGTCGAGGTCGTCGCTGAACGCGATCAGCCGCGTCGGCGCGCCGCCGGTCAGCTCCTCATAGGCATGACGGACGAAGCTGGTCCGCGCGACCTCGTTCCAGGTGCCGATATGCGGCAGACCCGACGGGCCGTAGCCGGTCTCGAAGATCACCGGCTCACCGGCGGGCTTGCCCTCGGGCCAGCGCTTCAACAGCTTGCGCGCTTCCTCGTACGGCCAGGCCTTGGACGCCAGAGCTGCAGAGCGGATTGTTTCGATATCGTTCATGAACTGCGCGCTCTAGCGAAGGCTCACGGGGCGTTCCACCAACAGCTTGCAGTAAGCCGAGAACCGCGCCTGCGGCACAAGCTGTTCGACGATTTTCGAGGCGGTGGCGCGGATGCCGTCAGTGCCTCATCGGCGAGGATATCCCCGCGAAATCGAAGCGGTCGTCCAAGGGCCTTCAGGCGATGCTCGAGGCCGGCCCGAGTCCTGCGGCTCCGATATCGCCGCCGGCCGACAGCCACTGTGTCGAGCTGCAAGATCTCCATCATTCGGTAACAGGCTAGCCAGAGCCGATCTCGTGATCTGCGGCAAGAGCCCGTAACGCTCTCCACCGGCCTCGCCGGCGCGAAGGGACGACGGCAGCATCTGCACCGTCGCTGCATTATCGGCGGCGGCGGACTTCACCGGCTGCGGTGCCAATGGTAAGCATCTGCGCGTCGAGCATGGACAAAAGGATACCGCGCGGCCGAGACGCTGCAGCGGTTTTTCAATGCCATCTGGCTGCAGCGACGGGCTTGCGGGCCATCGGCGAGGGCAGCGACTATGTACTGCTGTCGAGGGCGTAATTACGGGCGCCGGCCGGACATCGTGCTGAACTTCAGCGGCAGCACTCTGCAACGTGCGCGACGCATCAAATGAACCGCGGGCGCTCCCGGCGAGAAGTCCGACTATCGCAGGCTGCGACCTGCTGCAGAAAATATCCAGCCGGAACTGTCACGCATGAAGACGATGTCCTGCACGTCCTCGTGGAATGCGTCCGTCTGCTATTCAATGATGGCGACTGGTCCATCCGGTTCGACAATTGAGCAGCGACGAAGTCGGATCGTTGGCACGAACTCAACCTCGGTGAAGCCGAGGCCGCGTCAGCTCCTGCGCTACGTCCGAGTGAACCGTAAGGGCGACGCCAATGATCCGTCGAGCACGACGTGGGTTAAAGTAGCTCGCAGGCTGCCCTGCCAGCCCCTCCAGATGTGCCTTGAAATGCGGCATCCTGTTCAAAAAACGGTGCCGGCGGCTGTCTAGCTGCCGGAACATTGAATCGCATCGCCGATTGCGGCATTCGCGTCGCGCTTCTCGCTGGATCGATTGGCGACATGCTGGAATGGGATGTAGCTGAGCCAGCCGGTCGCACAATTGTAGCCAGCTGAAATCGAGCGTTGCCCTTGCACGCCTGCGCCGCGACACTGGAGCGCGGCGGCACGAACCTCGCGTTTAACCCAACGACAATACCCTGATCGCGACGAGTCGAAGCTGCCGAGTTCGATCGGCCAGCTCTTCGCGAGATCCAGGAAATCGGAACCTGCACGAATCTTGACATTGGTCGTCCGACGGCCGCCGCGAGTCTGCCGTCGAGACGTCGGAGGCAAAATGCACCGAGGCCGACGGCTGCAGCCTGGCGATTGGCAGCGGCGACCAGGCAGACATGGAAACGCGCGCAGTCCGCAGCCAAGGTCGATGTCGCGGTAGGACGAACCACCCCTGCCTGATTCTGATCCGCTGCGCGCGAACGCAGAGTCGAGCCATTTATCGGGCGCCATATCGGGGAAGAAATTCGCCAGATAGTTTATTGACACATTGTAGCCGTGTCCCGCTCACCATTCCGAAACTCTCTTCTTTGAAGCGGCGGCTCTAACGGCGGTTTGCGCGAGCACCAAATGTTGTGAACCGCGCACCACACAGACTGGCCTCCGAACGAAACGCGTACAAGGCATCGCATGGCGTTCTCTATCCCGCACTTCACGCAACCCATGCGGGCATCTGGCTGGCGGGCGGCGACGGCGAGGTGCGCGAGGCGAGCCGCGGCGAGGCGATCGCCCGCGCCGCCGAGAACTCCGCACATCATCCTGAACGCGCCGCTGGTCGGGCAACGGCTCGGCTATCCCGACCTCTCGCGGGCTCGACCTGCTCGAACTGTTCGCCTTCGTTCATCCGGCGCGGTTCGCGGTGCCGACCGCGGCCGGCTTGAGCCGAACGCTCGGGCTTGAGCCGCCGGCGACCGAGGCCGAGGCCGCGACGACGCTGCGGCGGATCGCCGAGCGGCTGCTCGACCGTCCTCGCCGATCCGGGCTGGGACCGAGCGCGAAGGGGCGTGGACGGCGAACGCGACCCTGCACCGGCTCGGCTGGGGCTGGGCGCCGCTCATCGGCGCCCGGCTCGAACGGCCCGAGCGCGGCGAGCGGATGCTGTTCGCGCGCCTGAAGTCGTGGGACGAAGCGGCGCCGCAACCGCCGCCGCTGACCGTGCTGGTCGACCCCGCCGCGGCGCGGGCCAAGCTCGATACGCTGACCGGGCGGATCGAGCCGCGCGAGGGCCAGAAGGCGATGGCCGAGGCCGTCACCGCAGGTGTTCGCGCCCAAGCGCGCCAAGGATTTGCCCAACCTGCTGCTGGCCGAGGCCGGGACCGGGATCGGCAAGACCCTCGCCTACCTCGCCCCGGCCGCGCTGTGGGCCGAGGCGTCGGGCGGGACGGTCTGGGTCTCGACCTTCACCAAGGCGCTGCAGCGCCAGCTCGACGGGGAGGGCCACAAACTGTTCGCCGACGCCGACGAGCGGAAGCGGAAGATCGTCATCCGCAAGGGCCGCGAGAATTATCTGTGCCTGCTCAACCTCGAGGACGCGCTGCAGGGCGCGTTCGCCGGCCGCGCCGCCATTCTGGCGCAGCTGGTCGGGCGCTGGGCGGCTTACACCGCGGGACGGCGACATGGTCGGCGGCGACTTGCCCGGCTGGCTGCCGAGCCTGTTCCGCCGCGCCGGATCGACCGCGCTGACCGACCGCCGCGGCGAGTGCGTCTACGCCGGTTGCCCGCATTACCGGCGCTGCTTCATCGAGCGCGCCGAGCGGGCGAGCCGCGACGCCGACCTGGTCATCGCCAACCATGCGCTGGTGATGGTCAACGCCGCCCGCGCCCGCGAGGATGCGCCGGGGCGGATCCTGTTCGACGAGGGCCATCATCTGTTCGACGCCGCCGAATTCGACCTTCGCGGTCGCGTTCGGCGGACAGGAAGCGATCGAGATGCGGCGCTGGATCGTCGGCCCGGAAGGCCGCTCGCGCGGACGCCGGCGCGGGCTCGCCGCGCGATTGATGGACGTCGCGTCGTACGACGAGGAAGGCAATCGCGCGCTCGACGCGGCCGTCGAGGCGGCCAAGGCCCTGCCGTCGGACGGCTGGCTGCAGCGGCTGATCGAGGGCGCGCCGTTCGGCCCGGTCGAGGCCCTGCTCGCCGAAGTCCGCGGCATGGTCTACGCCCGGGCCAAGGCGCAGGAAGCGGGCTACGGGCTCGAGACCGAGCTGGCCGAGCCCGACGGCGCTCTGGTGTCGGCGGCGCATGCGGCGGCGGAGCGCGCTCGACGCGCTGCAGAAGCCGCTCGCCGCGCTCGCCCGCCGGCTCGAGGCGGTGCTCGAGGATGCACCCGACTGGCTCGATGCGGCCGCTCGCGCCCGGGTCGAGGGCGCGATCCGCGGTCTCGCCTGGCGGCGCGAGACACTGGCCGCGTGGATCGCTTTGCTCGGCCGGATCGGCGGCGAGGCCGACCCCGAGTTCGTCGACTGGCTCGCGGTCGAGCGGATCGACGGGCGCGAATATGACGTCGCCATCCACCGCCGCTGGCTCGACCCGACGCGGCCGCTGGCGGCGACGGTGATGGCCCCGGCCGACGGCGTGCTGGTCACCTCGGCGACCCTGCGCGGCGGCGAGGACTGGCCGGTCGCCGAGGCGCGCACCGGCGCCGCCCACCTGCCCGCCCCGGCCGGGCATTTCGAGGCCGAAAGCCCGTTCGATTACGGCGCCTGCGCGGAGGTGCTGATCGTGACCGACGTCGGCCGCAACGACGTCGCCGCGCTGGCCGGCGCCTATGCCCGGCTGATCGAGGCGGCGCGGCGGCGGCACGCTCGGCCTGTTCACCGCGATCCAGCGATTGAAGGCGGTGCACGCGCGGATCGCCGACCGGCTGGCGCGCACCGGCCTGCCGCTCCTCGCCCAGCACGTCGACCCGATCGACGCCGGGACCCTGGTCGACATTTTCCGCGACGATCCGCGCGCGACCCTGCTCGGGACCGATGCGCTGCGCGACGGGGTCGACGTGCCCGGCGAATCCTTGCGCCTGGTGGTGATGGAGCGCGTGCCGTGGCCGCGGCCGACGGTGCTTCACGCCGCGCGGCGGATGGCCGGCGGCGGCAGCGCCTATGACGACCGCGTGGTCCGCGCCCGGCTCGCCCAGGCGTTCGGCCGGCTGATCCGCCGCCAGGGCGATTGCGGGCTGTTCGTGATCCTGTCCGCGGCCTTCCCGTCGCGGCTGCTGTCGGCCTTCCCGCCCGGCGTCGGGGTCCATCGGGTCCCGCTCGACGTCGCCATCGCCCGGGTCGAGGAGCGGCTAGCGCTGGGGCACGTCGACGAGCCGGCCATGACGGGAGTCGAGGCATGAGGAGACTGCTGGTGCTGCGCCACGCCAAGGCCGAGCGCGATTCGACGACCGGACGGGACTTCGATCGGCCGTTGGCCGAGCGCGGCCGGAAGGACGCGGCCGAGGTCGGGCGCGCCATGCGCGACCGCGGCCTTGGCCCGGACGCCATCGTCGCCAGCCCGGCGAAACGCGTGGTCGAAACCCTCGCCGCGCTCGCCGAAGGTTATGGGCCGCTTGCGGCGGACTACGACCAGCGGATCTACGATGCGTCACCTGGGACGCTGCTCGAGGTGGTGCGGCAGGCCGACGACCCGGCGCAGGCACTGCTGCTGATCGGGCACAATCCCGGTTTGCAGGAGCTGCTGCTCGACCTTGCCGGCCGCGACGCGCGCGGCCTGCGCGATCGGGTCCGGGACAAATATCCGACCGCTGCGTTGGCAGTGGTCGAGCTTCCCTCGCGATCATGGTCCGAGTTGCGGGCGGGCGACGGCGAGATCGTCGAATTGATCGTGCCGCGCGACCTCGCCGACTAATCCTGGTCGTCGTTGTCCGGCGGCGGATGGGGCTCGCCGGCAGCCGGGTCGGTCAGCAGCTCGCGATAGTTGCGCACGACCGCGCGGCACGACTTCAGCCCCGCCTTGAGATCGGACCTGGTTTCCTCAAACGGCGCTTCCGGCGGATCTTCGCTGCCAGCCACTGCCACCTCGAATGCTTGTATCCCCGACCAGCCCATAACCCGCCGCTCGCAATGGAGTTTCAACGGCTCGTCGCAGGCCGTTCCCGTTTCGCTTTGAACAGCAGTACCGCGGATCAGTGCGCGCCGCCGTGGCGATCGCACGCGCGGGCGATCGCCGCTTCCAGGGCATTGGCGGTGAACGGCTTCAGCAGCACCTCGACCTCGGCCGGGCGGTCGCTGATCGCGTCGGCCTCGGCATAGCCGGTGATGATCAGCGCCGGCACGTTCGGGCACAGTGCGCGCGCCTCGCGGACGAAGTCGGTGCCCGACAGGTGCGGCATCGCATAGTCGCTGATCAACAGGTCGCAGCGGCGGCCATTCGCCTTGAGGAGCTGGAGCGCCTCGGCCCCGTTGGCCGCCTCGAGCACCTGGTGGCCGCTCTCGCCGAGCATTGCCGCGGTCGTGCTGCGGACCTCGGCATGGTCGTCGACGAGCAGGATGCTCATCTTCGGCAGCGTCGCGACGCTTGCGCTGCGGCGCGACGGCCGCGGGCTCGGTTTGCGGCCGTTCAGGCGCGCGGGGCAGCCACAGCTCGGCGGTCGTGCCCTCGCCGACGCTGCTGTCGAGCCGGAACAGGCCGTTGGACTGCTTGGCGAACCCATAGACCATGCTCAAGCCGAGGCCGCTGCCCTTGCCGATCTCCTTGGTGGTGAAGAACGGCTCCATCACCTTGTCGAGGTCCTCGGGGAGGATGCCGGTGCCGGTGTCGGCCACCGTCACCAGCACGTAATCGCCTTCGCCGAGCCCGGGAACCTCGTCCGCCGCGGCATGACGCATGGCGGCGGCGATCGTCACCGTCCCGCCCGACGGCATCGCGTCGCGGGCGTTGATGATCAAATTGACCAGCGCGAGCTCGAGCTGGGACTGGTCGGCGAAGGCGGCCCACACCCCGGGTTCGATCTGCCACTCGATCTGGACCATGCCGCCGAGCGTGTGGGTCAGCAGGTCCGACACCGCCTCCTTGAGCGATTCGATGGTCGATCCGCTGCGGCTCGAGCTTCTGGCGGCGGGCGAAGGCGAGCAGCCGCCTGACCAGCTCGCTGCCCTGCTCGGCGGCGCGCCTGGTCATGCCGAGGATCCGGCGCTGCTCGCCGTTCAGGCCCGCGCGCCGCTCGAGCAGGCTCAAGCCGCCGATCACCGCCGCCAGCAGATTGTTGAAGTCGTGCGCGATCCCGCCCGGTCAGCTTGCCGATCGCGTCCATCTTCTGCGGCCTGGATCAGCTGGCTCTCGAGCGAGCGCTGCTCGGAGATGTCGGTGAGCGTCCCGGCGAACTCGACCGGACGGCCGTCGCCGTCCTTGAGCAGCACCGCCTGGTCGAGGAAATGCTTGTAGCTGCCGTCGGCGCACTGCCAGCGATATTCGATCGACAAACGCCCGGACTTCCGGCTGCGCCTCGCACCGCGCGCGATGACCCGGTCGCGGTCGTCCGGATGCAGCCGGTCCGATCCAGACCTGTCGGATCGGCTCGCCATGTCCTCGAACTTGAAGCCGGTCATCGCCTTCGAAATCGCCGCTGACGAAATTGGGACCGCGTCGGACCGGCCTCGATCGGCTCCAGATAGAGCACCATCGGCAGCGACTGGATGATCGCCGCCTGGCGCTGCTCGGCCCGGCGCAGCTCCGCTCGGCGTGAAGGCGCTCGGCGTTCGCGCGGAGGTTGGCGTCGAGCAGCGCCTGCTCCTGCCGCGCCTTGCGCTCGATCTCCTTCGGTCTTCTCGAACAGGTCGACGAACACCGCGACCTTCGACCGCAGGACGATCGGGTCGACCGGCTTGAACACATAGTCGACCGCGCCCATCGCATAGCCGCGCATCAGATGCTCGGTTTCCTTGTTGACCGCCGACAGGAAGACGATCGGGATGCCCTTGGTCTGGTCGCGGCTGCGGATGATCTGGGCGGTCTCGTAGCCGTCCATGCCGGGCATGTAGACGTCGAGCAGGATGACCGCGAACTCGCCCTTCAGCAGGTGGCGCAGCGCTTCCTCGCCCGACTGCGCGAGGACGACCTCGCCGAGGTCCTCGAGCACGGTCGCGACGGCGAGCAGGTTGCGCTCGTCGTCGTCGACCAGCAGGACGCGGGCGCGCGTCCGGCATCGGTCCTGCGGCAGCGGCTCGCTCGCGGTCCGCTCGGTGATCGGGATCTCGCCACCGGGCCGGTTCACGCCTACTCCGCGGCCTCCAGCGGATCGGCCGCGCGGCCGCGCGCCGCTTCGCGGCGCGCGCGCGACCCACACGCGGAGCAGCGCCAGCAGCAGCTCGATGTCGACCGGCTTGGCGATATAGTCCGACGCGCCGGCATCGAGGCACTTCTGGCGGTCGCCCTTCATCGCCTTGGCGGTGACGGCGATCAGCGGCAGGTCGGCGAGCTCGGGCAGGCGCGCGGATCTGCTGCATCGTCTCATAGCCGTCCATGTCGGGCATCATGATGTCGATCAGGGCGACATCGACGCCCGGAGTCTGCTCGAGAATCAGGATCCCGTCCTTCCCGCGCTCGGCGTGGAGCACTTCCACGTCGTGGCTCTCCAGCACGCTGGTCAGCGAGAAGATGTTGCGGATGTCGTCGTCGACGATCAGCACCTTGGCGCCGGCGAGCTCGGGAACGGCGCGGTCGATCGGCGCCGCATCGGCCGGCTTCGCTGCGGCGCCGCGGCTTCTGCTTGCTCGGCCTCCTCGGCGAGCGCCGTGAAGACCCGAACCAGGTCGGCCACGCTCGGCCGGCTTCTCGGTCACGCCGAACGCGCCCATGCCCATCGCCGCCTGGCTGCCGTTCGACGCCGGAAATGACGTGGATCGGGATGTGGCTGGTTTCGCGGGTCGTGCTTGAGCAGATCGAGCAGGACGAAGCCGTCGATGTCGGCCAGGCCGAGATCGAGCGTGATCGCGCTCGGCTGAAGCTTGCGGGCCATCGCCAGGGTGCCGGCGCCGGCGGTCGAGACCACGCCCTTCAGCCCCGCCTCGTGGCGCCGCGTCGAGCAGGATCGCGGCGAAGGTCGGATCGTCCTCGACGATCAGCACGAACGGATCCTTGCCGAGCTCGTCGCGGTCGTCGTTGACCTCGAACCCGGTCGGCAGCGCCGTCGGCACGACCGCGCCGCTATTTTCGTAGCGGGCCGGGGTGCCGCCGGCGATCGCGCGGCCGCCGGCGTCGGCTTCGAGCGGCACGAACAGGGTGAAGGTCGAGCCTTCGCCCGGCTTCGAGCGGACCTGCAGCTCGCCGCCGAGCAGGCGCGCGATCTCGCGGCTGATCGACAGGCCGAGGCCGGTGCCGCCATATTTGCGGCTGGTGGTGCCGTCGGCCTGCTGGAACGGCCTCGAAGATCAGCCGCTGCTTGTCCTCGGGAATGCCGATGCCGGTGTCGGTGACCGCGATCTCGATCGCCCGGTCGGCATTGCGCAGCACCGGATGGTTGCGGCTCCAGCCGCTTGTCGGCGCAGCGCACGCCGAGCGTGACGCTGCCCTTCGAGGTGAACTTGAAGGCGTTCGACAGCAGGTTGAGCACGACCTGCTGCAGCCGCTTCTCGTCGGTGCGGATGGTCTGCGGGCAGCTTGGCGTCGAACTTGACCTTGAAGTCGAGGCCCTTGTCGGCCGCGAGCTGGCGGAAGGTCCGCTCCATGTGCTGCTTCAGATGCTGCCATCGGCATGTCGCCGACCTCGATCGACACCGTGCCGGATTCGATCTTCGACAGGTCGAGGATGTCGTTGATGAGGTTGAGCAGGTCGGAGCCGGCCGAGTTGATCGTGCGCGCGAACTCGATCTGCTTCTCGTTGAGGTTGCCCTGCGGCGTTGTCGGCCAGCAGCTTCGACAGGATCAGCAGCGAGTTGAGCGGCGTGCGCAGCTCGTGGCTCATGTTGGCGAGGAACTCGGACTTGTACTTGGAGGTCAGCGCCAGCTGCTCGGCCTTCTCCTCGAGCGCGCGGCGCGCCATTTCGATCTCGAGGTTCTTGGCCTCGACCTGCTTCTTCTCGTTCTCGAGCAGCTGCGCCTTCTCCTGCAGCTCCTCGTTGGTCGCGTGCAGCTCCTCCTGCTTGGTGGTGAGCTCGGTCTGGCGCGCCTGCAGCTCCTGGGTCAGCAGCTGCGACTGCTTGAGCAGGCCCTCGGTGCGCATCGTCGCGGCGATCGTGTTCAAGCACGATGCCGACCGATTCCATCAGCTGGTCGAGGAAGCTCTGGTGGGTCTCGTTGAACTCGCTGAACGAGGCGAGCTCGATCACCGCCTTGACTTCGTCCTCGAACAAGGCGGGCAGGATGTTGACGTTGGCCGGCGTGGCATGGCCGAGGCCCGAGCCGATGCGGATGAAGTCGGGCGGCACGTCCTTCAGCAGGATCGGCCGGCGGTCGGCCGCGGCCTGGCCGATCAGCCCCTCGCGCAGCTCGAATTCCTGCTTCAGCTCGTCGGGGCTTTCGGCGCCGTAGCTGGCGACCAGCTCGAGCTTGGTCTCGTCCTCCTCGCGCTTGGTGACGTAGAACACGCCATATTGCGCGTTCACCAGCGGCGCGAGCTCGGACATGATCAGGTTCGAGACGGTCGCGAGGTCGCGCTCGCCCTGGAGCATGCGGCTGAAGCGGGCGAGGTTGGTCTTGAGCCAATCCTGCTCGGCATTCTTGAGCGTCTGCTCCTTCAGGTTGCGGATCATCTCGTTGATCGTGTCCTTGAGCGCGGCCATCTCGCCCGACGCCTCGACCGCGATCGAGCGGGTGAGGTCGCCCTTGGTCACCGCGGTCGCCACGTCGGCGATCGAGCGCACCTGGTTGGTCAGGTTGGCGGCGAGCTGGTTGACGTTGTCGGTGAGGTCGCGCCACAGGCCGGCGGCGCCCGGCACGCGCGCCTGGCCGCCGAGCTTGCCCTCGATGCCGACCTCGCGGGCCATGTTGGTGACCTGGTCGCCGAAGGTCGACAGCGTCTCGATCATGAAGTTGATCGTGTCGGCCAGCGCGGCGATTTCGCCCTTGGCGTCGACCGTCAGCTTGCGCTTGAGATTGCCCTGCGCGACCGCGGTCACGACCTCGGCGATGCCGCGCACCTGGTTGGTCAGGTTGGTCGCCATCAGGTTGACGTTGTCGGTCAGATCCTTCCACGTGCCGCCGACGCCCGGCACCTGCGCCTGGCCGCCGAGCTTGCCCTCGGTGCCGACCTCGCGGGCGACGCGGGTCACTTCGGAGGCGAAGGCGTTGAGCTGGTCGACCATGGTGTTGATGGTGTTCTTGAGCGCGAGGATCTCGCCCTTCACGTCGACCGTGATCTTCTTCGACAGATCGCCCTTGCGCGACGGCGGTGGTCACGTCGGCGATGTTGCGCACCTGGCCGGTCAGGTTGGCGGCCATCAGGTTGACGTTGTCGGTCAGATCCTTCCACGTGCCGGCGACGCCGCGCACCTGCGCCTGGCCGCCGAGCTTGCCCTCGGTGCCGACCTCGCGCGCCACGCGGGTCACTTCGGAGGCGAACGAGTTGAGCTGGTCGACCATCGTGTTGATGGTGTTCTTGAGCTCGAGGATCTCGCCCTTCACGTCGACCGTGATCTTCTTCGACAGGTCGCCGAGCGCGACCGCGGTCGTCACCTCGGCGATGTTGCGCACCTGGCCGGTGAGGTTCGCGGCCATGGCGTTGACGTTGTCGGTCAAATCCTTCCACGTGCCGCCGACGCCCGCCACCTGCGCCTGGCCGCCGAGCCTGCCCTCGGTGCCGACCTCGCGCGCGACGCGGGTCACTTCCGAGGCGAAGCGCGTTGAGCTGGTCGACCATCACGTTGATGGTGTTCTTGAGCTCGAGGATTTCGCCCTTCACGTCGACCGTGATCTTCTTCGACAGGTCGCCGCGCGCCACGGCGGTGGTCACCTCGGCGATGTTGCGCACCTGGCCGGTCAGATTGCCGGCCATCAGGTTCACGTTGTCGGTCAGATCCGCCCAGGTGCCGGCGACGCCTTCGACCTGCGCCTGGCCGCCGAGCTTGCCTTCGGTGCCGACCTCGCGGGCGACGCGCGTCACTTCCGACGCGAAGCGAGTTGAGCTGGTCGACCATCGTGTTGATGGTGTTCTTGAGCTCGAGGATTTCGCCCTTCACGTCGACCGTGATCTTCTTCGACAAATCGCCCTTGGCGACGGCGGTGGTCACCTCGGCGATGTTGCGCACCTGGCCGGTGAGGTTGCGCGGCCATCAGGTTCACGTTGTCGGTCAGGTCGGCCCAGGTGCCGGCGACGCCTTCGACCTGCGCCTGGCCGCCGAGCTTGCCTTCCGAGCCGACCTCGCGCGCCACGCGCGTCACTTCCGAGGCGAAGGCATTGAGCTGGTCGACCATCGTGTTGATGGTGTCCTTCAGCTCGAGGATCTCGCCCTTCACGTCGACCGTGATCTTCTTCGACAAGTCGCCGCGCGCGACCGCGGTGGTGACCTCGGCGATGTTGCGCACCTGGCCGGTCAGGTTGTGCGGCCATCAGGTTCACATTGTCGGTCAGGTCGGCCCAGGTGCCGGCCACGCCCGGCACCTGCGCCTGGCCGCCGAGCTTGCCCTCGGTGCCGACTTCGCGCGCCACGCGCGTCACTTCCGAGGCGAAGCCGTTCAGCTGATCGACCATCGTGTTGATGGTGTTCTTCAGCTCGAGGATCTCGCCCTTCACGTCGACGGTGATCTTCTTCGACAGGTCGCCCTTGGCGACCGCGGTCGTCACCTCGGCGATGTTGCGCACCTGGCCGGTCAGATTGTCGGCCATCAGGTTGACGTTGTCGGTGAGGTCCTTCCAGGTCCCGGCGACGCCCTCGACCCGCGCCTGGCCGCCGAGCTTGCCCTCGGTGCCGACCTCGCGGGCGACGCGGGTCACCTCCGACGCGAAGCCGTTCAGCTGGTCGACCATCATGTTGATGGTGTTCTTCAGCTCGAGGATCTCGCCCTTCACCTCGACGGTGATCTTCTTCGACAGGTCGCCGCGCGCGACGGCGGTCGTCACCTCGGCGATGTTGCGCACCTGGCCGGTGAGGTTGGTGGCCATGGCGTTGACGTTGTCGGTCAGGTCCTTCCACGTGCCGGCGACGCCCTTGACCTTGGCCTGGCCGCCGAGCTTGCCCTCGGTGCCGACCTCGCGCGCGACGCGCGTCACTTCGGAGGCGAACGAGGCCAACTGCTCGACCATCGTGTTGACGACCTTGCCGATGCGCAGGAACTCGCCGCGCAGCGGGCGGCCGTCGATCTCGACCGCCATCGCCTGCGACAGGTCGCCCTTGGCGACCGCGCCGATCACGCGCGCCACTTCGGCGGTCGGCTGGACCATGTCGTCGATCAGCTCGTTGACGGCGCGGAGCTTGGTGTCCCACCCGCCGCTGGCGCCGCGGACGCGGGCGCGCTGGCGTGATCTTGCCTTCCTTGCCGACGACCTTGGCAAGGCGCTCGAACTCCGTGGGTGATCGCGTCGTTCATGCCGACCACCTCGTTGAACAGGCTGGCAATCTCGCCGTCGATGCCGTCGACGTCTTCGGGCAGGCGGACGCTGAAATCGCCGCGTCGAAGCGCGCGGAGGGCGCTGACCAGCTGGCGGCGATCGATGAAGTCCCGCGGGGCCTGTACGTTCACTTAGGTCTCCGTCGTGGTTTCTCCCCCCCACTCAGGTTGACCAAAGGCGGCCTCTCGACCGCCATGCTTTCTTCTATCAGACCTTTGGGTTTCCGGTCCCTAAAAAATTAACGTTAACCCACAGGTTCTTACACCAGCGGAACGTTCGATCAAGAGTGCATCTTAGCGGCTGCGCCGGACGTTGTCGGGGGCGGAGGTGAGTTTCATGCCCTCGCTATGGAAAGCACTTTGTGACCTGCCGGAGTTCGCTCCGCTGGATGAGGACGCGGCTTGCGACCTGGTGGTCGTCGGCAGCGGCATCGCGGGCCTGGCGTCAGCCTATGAGGCGGCGCGCTGCGGAGCTCGGGTGATGGTGATCGATCGCGGCGCGATCGCCGGCGGGATGACCGCGCGCACCACCGCCCATCTCGTGACCGAGGTCGACGACCGCTATTTCGAGCTGATCGAGGCGGTCGGCGAGGACGATGCGCGGCTCTACCACGAGAGCCAAGTCGCGGCGGTCAACCGCATCGAGGCGATCTGCCGCGACGAGGGCATCGACGCCGACTTCGCCCGCCTCTCCGGCTATCTCGTCCCCGCCGAGCGCGCGCACATGGGGGAGCTCGAGCGGGAATATGAGGCGTGCCGCCGACTCGGGGTCGAGGTCGAGTGGGCCAACGCCGCGCCCTATCCGCTGATCGACGGGACCAGGGCGCTGAAGCTTCGCTGCCCAGGGCCGCTTCCACCCGCTCAAATATTGCGCCGGCCTGGTCCGCGCGATCGCGCAGCGGGGCGGCCGGATCCACGGCGGCACCGTCTACGTCGATCATGACGAGGATGATTCGGGCGTGCTGATCCGAACCGAAGCCGGGCCGTCGATCCGCGCCGGAGCGGTCCTGTTCGCGACCAATTCGCCGGTCAACGACACGGTCAAGATCCACACCAAGCAGATTCCGATGCGGACCTATGCAATGGCCGGGCGGGTCCCGGCCGGAAGCGTCGAGGACGCGCTCATTTGGGACACGCTGTGGCCCTACCATTACGTTCGCCTCCAGCCGGCCGGCGACGGCGCCGACTGGCTGATCGCCGGCGGCGAGGACCACCGCACCGGCACCGCCGACGACATGGAGCAGCGCTTCGCGCATCTCGAGGCGTGGACCCGCGAGCACTTCCCGAGCTTCGGTGAGGTCGAGCATCGCTGGTCGGGCCAGGTGCTGGAGCCGGCGGACTGCCTGCCCTTCTCCGGCCGCGACGGCTCGGAGCGGATCTACGTCCACAGCGGGGACAGCGGCACGGGCATGACCAATGGCGTCGCCGGAGCGCTCAATTTCATCGCGCTCTACCGCAACGACAAGGCGCGCTTCGCCGAGCTGTTCGACCCGGCGCGCAAGCCGGTCAGCGGCTATGCGCTCGGCGAATATGTCAAAGGCCAGGGGCCCGTGGTCGCCAATCTCGCCGAATATCTCGAAGCAGGCGAAGTCGGCAGCATCGGCGAGATCCCGCCCGGCGAAGGCGCGATCGTGCGCCGCGGCCTTGCCAAGCACGCGGTTTATCGCGCCGACGACGGGACGGTGGTCGAACGCAGCGCGGTGTGCACCCACGTGGGCTGCATCGTCCATTGGAACGGTTTCGAGAAATGCTGGGACTGCCCGTGCCACGGGTCGCAATTCCAGCCGGACGGAACGGTCATCAACGGGCCCGCCATCTGGCCGCTCGCCAAGGTCAGGGAGGGGGCCGAAGCCGGTGCCGATGGCGGCCTCGAGGTTGCCGATTGAGCTATGCTTTGGCTCGCCCGGCCGAGCTGCGCGGACAGGCGCGTGACGTCCCACGGATGGCACAGGTCGGTGCCGGGCGAGAGCGTCGCCGCCGCGCCGGCGGCGACCCCGAGGCGAAGCGCGGTCGAGCTGTCGGCGCCGGAGGCGAAGGCGTAAGTCATGGCGGCGAGGAAGCTGTCGCCCGCGCCGACCGCGCTGCGCGCCGCGACCGCTACCGCCGGCATGACGAAGGCGCCGCTGGCATCGACCAGCAGCTGCGCCGTCCCCGCCGAGACTGACCGCGACGTTCTGGGCACCGCCATCCGAGCACGATCCGCCGCGCGGCCTCGACCACGCTCTCGATCTCCGCCAGCACCGCGCCGGACAATTGCTCGAGCTCGTCGCGGCTCGGCTTGACCAGGAACAGGCCGCCGCGGGCCAGGGCCGGCGCCAGTTGTCCGGCCGGCGCGTCGACCACCAGCCGGGTCGCGCGGTCGCGGAGGAGCTCGGCGACGCGCGCGTAGAAGTCGCGCGGCACGCCGCCCGGCAGCGAGCCGCTGGCGACGAACCAGTCGCACTCCGTCTCCCCGATCTGCCGCAGGCATTCCTGCCATTCGGGCTCGGACACGACCGGACCTTCCGGGACCAGGCGATATTCGTGGCCGGTCGAGCGTTCGTAGACTGTGACGCTGACCCGGGTCTCGCCGGCAATGGGCACGGAAATCCGCTCCACGCCCTCGCGCTGGAGCAAGCGGTCGAGCAGCCGGCCGGTCGAGCCACCGGCCATGAAGATCGCCGCGACCGGCGCCCCGAAGCGGACCAGGACCCGGGCGACGTTGATCCCGCCTCCGCCGGGGTCGAGCCGCTCGCCCGACGTGCGGATTTTGTCGGTATGGACCATCGCCTCGGCTTCGAGCGCGGTGTCGATCGTCGGATTGAGGGTCAGGGTCGCGATTCGGCCGCAGGCGCGCGGCGCGGTCATGGCGTGGGCAGCGCCGCGGCCACCGCCTCGGCGCCGGGGCCGATGATCAGCTGGACTTCGCCGCCGACGATCACCCAGCCGCGCGTCCCGAGCGCGTCGAGCTCGGCCTTGGCCAGGCGCGACGGCTCGTCGAGCGCGATCAGCAGCCGGCTGCCGCGCACCGCGACCGAACGCATGCCTGCCGGTTTGAGCGCCCGGGCGATGGCCGCCGCCAAACCGTCGCCGGTCACCGACCGCGCGGCGCGGATTTCCTCGACCACCTGGTCGGCAATCGGGCCGAGCACGACCTGCAGCGAGTCGCCGCCGGGCCGGACGATCCCCCGCGCCCCGAGCGCGCGCAGCGCCGGCTCGTCGATCGCCGAGAGATCGGCGAGGCTGAGCCGCAGCCGGGTGGTGCAAGCGTCGACCGACTTGAGGTTGGACGGGCCGCCCAGTGCGGCGACGAACCGCTGCCCGCGCTCGCCAACGGGAGCCCCGGACGGCGCTGCGGCTTCGCCCTGCGGTTCGCGCCCCGGAGTCGCCAGGTTGAAGCGGCGGATGCACCAGCTGAAGGTGACGTAATAGATCAGCGCATAAGCCGCCCCGACCGGGAGCAGGAGCAGCGGCCGGGTCGCGAGGCCGTAGTTCAGCACATAGTCGAACAGGCCGGCGGAAAAGCCGAAGCCGAGCTTCACCCCGAGCGCGTCCATGATCACCATGGCGAGGCCGGTCAGCACCGCATGAAGCAGGAACAAGAGCGGCGCGAGGAAGATGAACAGGAACTCGATCGGCTCGGTGACCCCGGTGAGGAGCGAGGTCAGGGCGACGCTCAGCAGCAGGCCGCCGACCGCCTTGCGCCGCTCGGGCAGGGCGTTGCGGTACATGGCGAGGCAGGCGGCAGGGAGGCCGAACATCATCACCGGGAAGAAGCCCGACATGAACCCGCCCGCGCTCGGGTCGCCGGCGAAAAAGCGCTTCAAGTCCCCGGTCGCGCCGTGGAAGTCGCCGAGCAGGAACCAGGCGATATTGTTTAGAATGTGATGCAGGCCGGTGATCAGCAGCAGCCGGTTGAGCAGCCCGTAGAGGAACAGGCCGATCGGCCCCGCCCCGACCACCCAGCGGCTGAGCGTGTCGATGCCGGTCTCGAACCAGGGAAAGCCGTAGCCGAACAGCACCGCGCCAAGGATCCCGGCGAGGCCCGCGGCGATCGGCACGAAGCGGCGCCCGGCGAAGAAGGCGAGGTAATCGGGCAGCTTGATGTTCGAGAAGCGGTTGTAGAGCAGCCCCGCGGTGATCCCGGAGAGGATTCCGGCGGGGACGCTGAGCTTGGCGATCTCCTTGGCGCGCCACGCCGCCTGCTCGACCTCCGACAGGCCGACGACATCGGGCGGCAGCCGCAGCAGCGCCTTCGCCCCCTCGGTGACGACGACGTAGCCGACCACTCCGGCGAGCGCCGCCGCGCCGTGGTTCTCGCGCGCCAGGCCGACCCCGACGCCGGCGGCGAAGATCAGCCCGAGGTTGGAGAAGATCGCATTGCCGGCCGCGGCGACGAACGGGATGTCGAGCATGTCCGACTGGCCGAGCCGGAGCAGCAGCGCGGCGATCGGCAGCACCGCGATCGGCAGCATGAGGGCGCGGCCGAGCGGCTGCAGCTTCTCGACGTGCAGCTTCATTCCAGCGCCTCCGCGGCGACGGTCCGCACCTCATGCGCCGAGGCTGCCGCGCACGCGCGCTCGGCCAGTGCCCGGCAGTCGGCCAGCTTGAGGTGGCGAACCGCGGCCTTGATCGTCGCGACCGCCGCGGTCGCGACCGACAGCTCGGTGACGCCGAGGCCGATCAGGATCGGCGCGGCGATCGGATCCGACGCGAGCCCGCCGCACACCCCGGTCCATTTGCCGTGCTTGCGCGCGCCTTCGGCCGCGTGGCGGATCAGCCGCAGCACCGCCGGATGGAGCGCATCGGCCTTGGCCGAGACGGCGGCGTTGCCACGGTCGGCGGCGAGGACATATTGGGTGAGGTCGTTGGTCCCGACCGACAGGAAGTCGGCCTCGGCGGCGATCGAATCGGCGAGGACCGCGGCCGCCGGCGTTTCGATCATCACGCCGAGCGCGACGCGCTCCTTCAGCCCGGCGGCCTGGGCCGCGCCGTCGAGCAGCCGCCGGACCTGCTTGCAGTTCGTCGACCTCGGTGATCATCGGCAGCATGATCCGGCATTGCGCCGGCGGAACCGCCGCGACGATCGCCGCGAGCTGGGTGGCGAGCAGGTCGGGCCGGGCGAAGCTCAAGCGGATGCCGCGCAGGCCGAGCGCGGGATTGTCCTCGCTGGCGATGGCGACATACGGCACGCTCTTGTCGGCGCCGAGGTCGAGCGTGCGGAGGATCAGCGGCCGCTCGCCGAGCACCATCGCGATCTCGCGATAGATCCGCTGCTGCTCCTCTTTGTCCGGGGGCGTGGCGCGGTCGAGGAACAGGAATTCGGTGCGCAGCAGCCCGCAGCCTTCGGCGCCGGCCGCGACCGCGGCATGCGCGTCCTCGACCGAGCCGAGATTGGCGAACACCTCGATCCGCTCGCCGTCGGCGGTAAAGCACAGCTCGCGCGCGTCGCGGGCCTCGGCCGCGCGGCGCTTGCGCCGGTCCGCGACCAGCCCCCGGACCTCGTCCAGCCGCTCGGGCGAGGGCGCGCCGTCGATCCGGCGCTGGTCGGCGTCGAGGATCGCGGTCGTGCCGTCGGGGATCTGAAGCACGTCCGCGCCCGCCGCGACGAGCATCGGGATGCCCGCCGACGCGGCGAGGATCGCGACATGCGAGGTCGGCCCGCCGTCCGCCGTGCAGATGCCGGCGAGGCGCGACTTGTCGATCGCCAGCAGCTGCGACGGCAGCAGGTCCGGCGCGACCAGGATCGTCTCGGGCGGAAGGTCGGGCGCGGCGACCGGGGCTTCGCCGGCGAGCGCGGCGATCACCCGCCGCTCGAGGTCCATGAGGTCGGCGGCGCGCTCGATCAGCAGCGGGTCGCCGGTCGCGCGAATCGCCTCGCGCGCGGCCGCGCACGCGCTGCGCCAGGCGAAGGCCGCGCTGCGCCCCTCGTCGATTTCGGAATTGGCGCGGGCGATGAGGTCGGGGTCGCCGAGCAGCTCGCGATGCGCCGCGGCAAGCTCGGCGGCGACGAGGTCCGTCTCGATCAGCGACCCGGCGACCGCTTCGAGCGCCTGCGCCAGCCGCCGGCGCTCCTCGGCCACTCCGGCGCCGTCGCGCGCGACCGGCAGGTCGGCGAGCCGAAGCTGGACGACCGTCCCGACGGCGAGCCCGGGCGAGGCGGTGACCGGGCCGCCGCCCGCCCGCAGCGCCGGCACCGCGGCCTCGGTCGCGGGCGCTTCGCCGACGCCGCCGGCAATCAGCTCGGCCACCGCGTCGACCGCCGCCGCGCGGTCCGCGCCGCGGCCGACGATGCGCAGCTCGTCGCCGTGGCGGACGCCGAGGCCGAGCATGGCGACGGTGCTTCGCGCATTGGCGCTGCGGTCCGCGACGGCGAGGCTGACCTCGGCCGCGAACGGCCGCAGCAGCGCCGCGATCCGCGCCGCTGGGCGGGCGTGCAGCCCGTGGGCGGCATCGATCCGCACGGTCCGTTCGTAGGCCGCTCCTTCGGCTTCGCCCGATGCTGCGGCAGCACCGCGCACGGTCGCGATCCGCTCGCCGCGGGCGACGCTGCGCGACGGCCGCTCGAGCTCGAGCGCGAAACCGGCATTGGCGACGACGATCGGCGTGACCAGGCTCAGCGCGCCGCGGGCCACCGCATCGAGGTCGATCTCGATCAGCGGGTCGCCGGCCTTCACTTCGGCCCCGGCCGAGCTGCAGCGCGCGAAAGCCGGTCCCGCCGAGCGCGACCGTCTCGAGGCCGATGTGGATCAGCAGCTCGGCGCCGTTGGCGAGCCGCAGGGTCGCGGCATGGGCGGTCTCGGGAATCGCGATCACCGTCGCGTCGGCGGGGGCGCGCAGCACCGGCTCGACCGGGTCGATGGCAACTCCGTCGCCCATCATTCGCTCGGCGAACACCGGGTCCGGCACCTCGTCCAGCGGAGTGAGCCAGCCGGCGAACGGCGCGACGAGGACGATGTCGGTCATTGGGTCAAGAGCTCGACGCCGTCGACCGCCCACATCGGGTTCACCCCGGTCGCGGTGTAGGTGATGCAGAGGTCGGCGGTGCCGGCGCGCGGCGCGATCGGCGCGACCAGCCGAGTCGACTCCCGGGTTGGCGCGGGCGGGGCCAAGCGGAAGCACGGCGATGCGCTCGCCGTCGCAGCCCGGCGCGCGGACCTCGAACTCGCCGTCCGGAGTCGCCGGCGGACGGAAGGTGATGCCCTCGACGTCCTTGCCGACCTGGAAATTGAACGGCACCTGCCCGACGTCGATCGCGATCCGGCGGGCGCCGCCGAGCGGCGCCGCAGCGAAGATCCAGCACGGGTTGAAGATGTCGGTCAGGAACACCGCGCGCGGGCCTGCAGCCGGATAATCGTCCTCGAGCGCCAGGCGGACCTTCTCCGTGCAGGTCTTCAAACGCTCGTCGCTCCGGCGGCGGACCGAGCGCGCGTCGACGCGCTGATCCAATTGTCCCGCCAGCGCGCGGTCGCCGGAGAAGCTCGCCGCGCGGAGCCGCGCCGGAAAGTGGAGCGTCAGCGGCTCCGAATAAGGCCGCGCCGCCTTGGTCGGGGCGCTACCGTCCAGCGTGTACCGGATCGGCAGCCCCGCCTCGTTCGACAAGGCGATCGTCGCCTCGTCCGCGGGGGGCGTGAAGGCGATCGCCGGAGTCACCGCGAACGCGCTGGCCGCGGGGGTCAGGCCGAGCGCCCGCATCCGCTCGATCTGGGGCACGAGCCGGTCGACGAAACCGGCGAAGTCCGTGCGGTTCGACCAGCCGATCTCGGCCACCGCGCTCGCCCGCGGGAAGCTGTTCCACGCCGCGCGCTCTTCGGTGCGGACATGCTCGGTCCACAGATTCCCCTGCAGCCCGAGGACATGCTTGCGCTCGCTCGAAGTCAGCTCCGGCGGCAACGGGTCGAAGGCGTAGACGCTCTTCAAATCGACGAGGTTGCCGCGGCCCGGCGGCTCGAGCTCGCTGAACCCCTGGCGGTTGTCGAAATAGAGGGTGGGCGCGGCGCTCAGCACCAAATCGTGCCCCGCCTTGGCGGCGGCGATCGCGCCGCTGGTGCCCTGCCACGACATGATCGTCGCAGTGGCCGGAATCCCGCCCTGCAGGATTTCGTCCCAGCCGATCATCCGCCGTCCGTGCGCGGCGAGGAATGTGCCGATGCGCGACATGAACCAGCTTTGCAGCGCATGCTCGTCCTTGATCCCGAGCGCCTTCATCCGCGCCTGGATCTGCGGGCTGGCGTGCCACTGGTCCTTGACCGCTTCGTCGCCGCCGACGTGGATGAAGCGCGACGGGAACACGGTCATCACCTCGCCCAGCACATCCTCGAGGAAGCCGAAAGTGTCGTCGTCGACATTGTAGAGCCAGGGAAAGACGCCCCAGTCGAACTCGACCCCGGGCGGGACGGGCGCGCCGGTGCCGAGCCGCGGATAAGCGCGGATCGCCGACAGCGCATGCCCCGGCATCTCGATTTCGGGAACGATCGTGATGTTGCGCGCCGCCGCATAAGCGACGATCGCGCGCACTTCGGCCTGGCGTGTAATAGCCGCCGACCCGGGGCAGCGGCGGGGCGCCCGGCGCGCTCGCCGGTACCCGCCACGCCGCCACGCCGGTCAGCCGCGGATACTTCTTGATCTCGAGCCGCCAGCCCTGGTCGTCGACCAGATGCCAGTGCAGCACGTTCAATTTGTTGACCGCCATCCAGTCGAGCAGCTTGCGGACGAATGCGGGCGACTGGAAGTGGCGGGCGCTGTCGAGCATCAGCCCGCGCCAGCCGAAGCGCGGCGCGTCGCGGATGGTGACGGCGGGAATGATGTTGGGCTCGTCGCCGCTCGCCAGCTGCCAAGCCGTCACCGCGCCGTAGAGGAGACCGGCATCGCTGCTCGCGGTGACCGTCAGTCCGCGCCGGTCGGACGCGATGGCATAGCCTTCGACGGGAAATCCTCGCGTGCGCACGAAGCGAATCGCACCGCTGCCGTGGCGCACCTTCAGGTCGAGGCCGTTGCTGCTGCGCAGGAGCATTGCGAGATAGCGGGCGGCGGTCGCCGCGCCCTCGTCACGAGGCGGAACCCGGATCGCTTCCGAAGGGGAAAGACGAAAGGCTCCCCGGTGCTCCGCCACGTGACTCGGCATTGGCAGCAATTTTGGCGGTGACGCCGTCGCCGGTCCGGAAAGCAGCGCGGCCAGGAACAGCAGCTTACGCGTCACCCTCGGCCTTCCCCTGCGGATCGGTCGGCGCGGGACGAAAGCCGCCCCGCGCCGATTCCCCCGCTCAATAGCGGAACCGCGCACCGATATAGAATTGCCGGCCGTTATCGTAGATCGCGCGCGGCCGGACGGTCGATCCGGAATATTGTTCGATCTTCTCGTTGGTGAGGTTGATCGCGTCCGCCGTGATCCAGAAGTTCTGCGTCAGCTTCCAGCTCGCCGAGGCGTCGAGCGACGAGGTCGACTTCTGGTTGAGCGGCGATGCCCGGTCGATGTCGATGAAGAATTTCGACCGGTAGGTGTAGGACAGCCGGGCCGACGCCGGTCCCTTTTCATAGTAGCCGGTGACGTTGAACGCATGCTTCGAATTGCCCGGGATCGGGTCGCCGTTGTTCGCCTTGGCGTCGGAGTAGGTGTAATTGGCGATCACTCCGAAGCCGCCCCAGATCGGCCGCGACACCTGCAGCTCGAAGCCCTTGTTGCTGCCGCCCGAGCCGTTGGTGCGGCGGTTGATGTCGAACAGGCAATTGTAGGTGTTGGGCGCGGTGACCAGGGTGCACCGCGACAGGTCCGGCGTGTCGGTCTGGATCGGAAAGATTTCCTGGGTCGTGGTGTTCAGGATGTAGGACTGGATGTCCTTGTAGTAGAGCGCCGCGGCGACGATCGTTTCGCGGTCGGGATACCATTCGAACGACACGTCATACTGGTCGGCGCGGAACGGCTTGACGCTCGGGTCGCCGCCGCTTCCGGTGAGCGCGCCGGGGTTGAGGCTGACCCGCGGCACGATGTCGGTGTAATCCGGCCGGGCCATGGTCCGCGCCGCGGCGAACCGCAGCACCATCTTCGGGTTGAGGTCGAAAGCGACGTTCGCGCTCGGCAGGAAGTCGGTGTAATGCCTCTTGACCGAGATCGGGAGGTAGGCGCCGAACGGATTGCTGATCGCACCGGGCGGCGGGTTGGACGCAAACAGCTGGTTTCCGCGCGACGTCTGGTCGGTGCGAACGACGCGCAGGCCGAGATTGCCGCGCCAGTTGTCGCCGCCGAACTTGACCATCGCATAGCCGCCGTAGGTCTTCTCGTTGATCGAGTAATTCTCGGTCGGATTGAGGACCCGCGGATGCGGGAAAGCCAACAGGATCTGCTCGAGCGTGTGGCGATCGACCTGCCAATATCGGGTCAGCGTATTGGGCAGCGCGATGTTCTCGAGGAAATCGCCCGGCGTTAGGCCGTCGGCGAAGTCGGCGGGGTCGCAGGGACCCCCGCCGCAGCCGGTGGCCGACAGCGGCAGGAAGAACCCGCCGTACGTCGTCGCCAGGAATCCGGTCTTGCGGTCATGGTCGGTATATTTGGCGCCGACCTTGATCGCGTTGATCGGGCCGAGGTCGAGCCTCTGCTCATAATCGGCGTAGCCGTACCATTCCTTGTCGCTGTTGGTGATCTTGTGCAGCGACGCGAAGTCGAAGACCATGTCGGTGGGATCGGTTGGATCGGGGCTTGCAAACGTGACCTGCGGAGTCCGGCCGGTGAGGTCGAAGGTGAAGCTTCCCGGCGCGCCGCCCTCGAAGAAGGGCTGCGCCTTGGTGTTGCCGCGCGCCTTCGTGTAGCCGGTCTTGAAGTGGACCGTGGCGAGGTCGCTCGGGCGCCAGATGGCGTCGAAGTCCCCGGACCAGACTTCGGAAAATGCGAGACGGTCGATGGCGTCGAACACTGCTGCGCGGCCGCCCGGGGTCGAGGTGATCGTGCCGCTGGTGACGGTATCGTCCTCGACGTTAAAGTTGGTGAGCGTGCCGCCCCCGCCGATCGCGTTGGACCCCCAGGCCAGGAAATTCTGGTTGAAGTTATTCGCGTTGAACTTCGTGTAGAGGCCGGTGACATTGACCTCGAACGCGTCCGACGGACGGAACTGCACGCCGATATTGCCGCCGTAGCGCTCGCGCTCCTGCTGGAACAGGGCCGAGCCGATCAGCCCCGGAATCTGCGCACCGCCGGCAATGGCCGGGTTGCTGAAATAGGTGAGCACTTCGACGCCATCGCGGCGAATGCGGCGCTTCTGGTAGACGCCGCCGAGCAGCACGCCGAAGGTTTCATTGGCGTTCCGCCAGCTGATCAGGCCCGACGCCTGCGGGTCCCATTTGTCGGCGCGCTCGCTGTACACCATCTGCGCCGAGGCCGAGATCGTCAGCGGGTCGAGGTCGAGCGGGTTGCGGGTGTGGACGTTGATCGTCGCGCCGACGCCGCCTTCCTCGATGTCCGCCTGCGGGCTCTTATAGACTTCGAGCTGGCCGACGATTTCGGACGGCAGGGTCAGGTAATTGAACGAGCGGGTCGCGGCGAGCTGGTCGAGGATGAACCAGTCGGCGGTCGCGACATTGTGCCCGTTGAGCAAAGTCTTGGTGAGGTTCGGGGCGGTGCCGCGGACGCTGACCCGCTCGCCCTCGCCGAACTCGCGGTTGATGAGGACGCCGGGGATGCGCTGCAGCGCTTCGGCGACGTTCTTGTCGGGGAATTTGCCGATGTCCTCGGCGGTGAGCACGTCGGCGATCACCGACGAGGCGCGCTTGGCGCGGATCGACGCCGCGGCCGAACCGCGGATGCCGGTGATGACGATCTGGTCCTGGCTGCCGGTGTCGCTCGGCGCCGGCTGCGCGCCGCCCGACGGAGCGGCGTTGGTCGGCGGTTGGTTGGGATCGGTCGATTGCGCGTGCGCGGTCCCGGCCAGCAGCCCGATCGCGCTTGCCGACCCAATCAGCATATGCCGAATAGCCATGTCTCTCCCCTCTTCCCCCATGGACCCGTCTTATGTTCTAGGTCCAAAGCGATACCATTGGTTCGCAATTGGCCTACAATCCATCAACTGTAACAAAAGGTCAAGCGAAAGGTTCACAGAGGAGGAATCGCGGAGAGCGTCGAAATATTCGTTGGCGTTTGGTCCCATATTGGTATTATATGAATGAGCGGGGAGGTGGGAAACGTGTCGAGCCTGGCGGAGCGAATCGGGAGCCTGGAGGGCCAGGGGCCGCTCTACCGGCGGCTGCGCGACGCGCTTCAGCGGGCGATCGAAACGTCGGTGCTCGGCCCGCAGGACGCCCTCCCGCCGGAGCGCGAACTGGCAGCCGAGTTGGCGGTCTCGCGAATCACGGTCCGCAAGGCGCTCGACGGGCTGGTCGCCGACGGCCTGCTGACCCGCCGCCAGGGCGCCGGCACGTTCGTCAGCGGCCGGGTCGAGAAGCAGTTCGCCAAGCTCACCTCTTTCTCGGAGGACATGACGGCGCGCGGCCGGACTCCGCGCAGCGAGTGGCTGCTGCGCGCGTCGGGCACGGTGACGCCCGAGGAATCGCTGACCCTCGGGCTTAGCCCCGGGGCGCCGGTCTATCGCTTCCACCGCATCCGCTTCGCCGACGAGTCGCCGATGGCGCTCGAATATTCGACCATCCCCGGCTTCGGCCTGGCCAGCGCCGAGGCCGTCCACGACTCGCTCTACGCCGCGCTCAAGGCCGCCGGGAACCGCCCGACCCGGGCGCTGCAGCGGCTGCGCGCGGTGCGCCTCGACGGCGAGCGCGCCAAGCTGCTCGGGCTCGAGCCGGGCGCGCCGGCGTTGTACATCGAGCGCCGCGGCTTCCTCGACGACGGGCGGGTGATCGAAGCGACCCTGAGCTGGTACCGCGGCGACGCCTACGACTTCGTCGCCGAGCTGAACGCGCGGGCATGACGCACGCCGCGCCCGAAACGACGCGGATGTTCGCCGAAGCCGCCGAGTCGGCCGACGTCGTCGCCCGCCAGCTCGCCGCGAACGCCGCGATCGTCGGCGGGCTCGCCGAGCGCCTGCGCGCCGCGCCGCCGCGCGGCGTCCTGACCTTTGCCCGCGGCAGCTCCGATCACGCCGCGACCTTCGCCAAATATGTGGTCGAGACCCGGGTCCAGGTGCTGACCACCTCCGCCGCGCCGTCGATCGCCTCGGTCTACGGCGGCATGCCCGACGTGTCGGGCATGCTGGCGCTGGCCATCTCGCAGTCGGGCCAGAGCCCCGACATCCTCGCCGGGCTGACCGCGGCCAAATCCGCCGGCGCGCTGACCGTGGCCCTGGTCAACGCCGAGGGCTCGCCGCTGGCCGCCGCTGCCGATGTCGCGGTGCCGCTGCGCGCCGGTGCCGAGCAGAGCGTCGCCGCGACCAAATCCTACCTCGCGGCGCTGGCCGCGATCCTCCACCTGGTCGCCGAATGGAGCGGCGATCGCGTGCTGCTCGCCGAGCTCAAGGCCGCTCCGGACCTGCTGCGCGCAGCCTGGCGGTGCGACTGGTCGCCGCTGGTCGATTGCCTGGCCGGGGCGCGCAGCCTGTTCGTGATCGGCCGCGGGCCCGGCTTCGGGGTCGCCCAGGAGGCGGCGCTCAAGCTCAAGGAGACCTGCCGCATCCAGGCCGAGGCGTTCAGCGCGGCCGAGGTGCGGCACGGGCCGATGGCGCTGGTCGGCCCCGGCTTCCCGGTGCTGCTGTTCCGCCAGGACGACGAGACCGCGGCCGGGATCGACGAGCTCGCCGCCGATCTCGCGGCGCGCGGGGCGCGGGTGTTCGTCGCCGGCCGCGACCTGCCGGCGCCGCCGGCTCATCCGCTGATCGAGCCGCTGCTGCAGATCATGGCCCTGTACCGCGCCGCCAATGCTGCCGCACTGGCCCGCGGCCTCGATCCGGACCGGCCGCCGCACCTCACCAAAGTGACCGAGACGCTGTGACGGCGGCGCTCGTCAACGGCCGCACCTTGCTCGACGGCCAGTTCGTCGCGGGCAAGGCCGTGGTCATCGAAGCGGGCCGCATCGCGGCCGTGGTCGACGACGCCGAGGTCCCGGCCGCCGCCGACCGCCACGACCTCGGCGGCGGTCTGCTCGTGCCCGGCTTCATCGACACCCAGGTCAACGGCGGCGGCGGCGCGCTGTTCAACGACGCGCCGACGGTCGAGACCATCGCGACCATCGGCCGCAGCCCATCGCGCGTTCGGCACGACCGGCTTCCTGCCGACGCTGATCAGCGACGATTTGCACGTCATCCGATCGGCGATCGAAGCGGTCGAAGCGGCGATCGACCAGGGCGTTCCCGGCGTGCTCGGCATCCACATCGAGGGGCCGTTCCTCAACGAGCATCGCAAGGGCATCCACGATGCCGACAAGATTCGCGCGCTCGACGAGGAGGGCTGGGCGGTGCTGACGTCGATGAAACGCGGCCGGACTTTGGTCACGGTCGCTCCGGAATGCACGACGCCGGAGATGATCGCGCGCCTCGCCGCGGCCGGAGTGATCGTCGCCGCGGGCCACAGCAACGGCAAATATGCCGAGGTCGAAGCGGCGATCGCCGCCGGGCTGACGGGCATCACCCATTTGTTCAACGCCATGTCGCCGCTCGGAGCGCGCGAGCCCGGAGTGGTCGGCGCCGCGCTCGAAAGCGATTCGACCTGGTGCGGGATCATCGTCGACGACCAGCACGTCGCTCCCGCCACGCTCAGGATCGCGCTCAAGTGCAAGCCCCATGACCGGTTCATGCTGGTGACCGACGCGATGCCGACAGTCGGCTCGGAATCGAAGGAGTTCGTGCTCCAGGGCAAGCCCATCGTGGCGCGCGACGGCGCCTGCTTCGACGAGGACGGGCGGCTCGCCGGGTCGGACCTCGACATGGCCTGGGCAGTGCGCAACGCGATCGGGCTGCTCGACCTCGCGCCCGAAACCGCCTTCGCCATGGCCAGCGCCGCCCCCGCCGCGTTCCTGCGCCTCGACCGCGAGCTCGGCCGCATCGCCCCCGGCTGCCGCGCCGACCTCGCTTTGCTCGACGCGGAGTTGCGCGTGCAGCGAACCTGGATCGGCGGCGAGCCGAGCGCTTAGTGCGGGGCCGGCGGCGGGCCCGAGACGACGCATGCCAACTCCGGTCCGTGAAAAACGCGCGGACTGAATGGAAGTAGCCGGGGTGTATTTCTGATTTCCGCCACGGAGTTGCCGGCCGTATTGCGAATTTCGAATCAATTTGGACCGAAGCGGCCATTTTCCAAGACTTTGTCTTTCTTTGAATTTCGCTGTAGGGATTTGGATTCGAGTGCCGGGGGGCGAAACTCGTGCGTAGGCTGGTTTATCTTTACAACGGTCGGCACGAACAAAGCGGGAACTTGAGGGACCTGTTGTCCCAGAGCCTTCGCGAACAAGGCATCGAAGTGTGGAGCGACGCCCGGGCCGAGGATTCTCCGGATTTGATGACGAGCTGGTGAGCGAGCTCCGGCGCTCCGACGCAATCGTGCTTGCGGTCGGCGAGGCCGGGCTGGGCCGGTACCAGGAACGCAACGAGCTGAACCGCGTCTACGACGCCCTCCAGGCGAGGCCGAGCAGGAGGCTGGTCGTCGCGCGCCTCGACGACCAACCGGAACCGCGCGAAATGGCGAAATTCGGCGAGTTCGAAAATCGCGTCGATTTCGATCGCGGTCGACCTCGCCGACGAGGCCCCGCAGCATATCCTGCGCAGCGCCTTTCCGGACCATCTCGAAGGCGATGAACTCCGCAGGCCGAGGCCGAGCTTGCGAAGCGGCTCATCCAGAAGGTCCGGAAAGGCAAGAAACCTCGTCATCGTGTTCGGCCCTTACGCGTTGCGCGGAAGCCAACCCCGAACGCCAGACGGCGACTCCGTCAAGCGCGATCCGTGGCTTCATCCGGTCCCACAAGCTGCGCGGCTACGCGCCCTGGCTCCGACGTCATGGGTTCGATCGCCCGGGCCATTTCACAGGATGAGGACGACGCGGCGCAAGCGGTCGCCGAAGCGTTGGACACTCCGGACGGCCCCGGCGCGCTCGGGGTCTACATCCGCCTGCTCGCGGCGAACATTGCCAAGACCCCGGGAGCAGGCCGGCTGTTCATCGTCGCCACCAGCCCCGACACCCGCATCGACCTCGCCTTGCGCGAGGCGGGGATGCCGGTCCAGCACCTGCGCCTGGTCCACCACCCGCGGGAACCGGATCGCTTGTTCGCCGAGCGCGTCACTGTCGTCGGCGGGCAACCCGATGCGCCGCAAGGTCCTGGTCGGCACGGAGGGGATTTATCAGGACCAGGACCGGGTCGTCCTGATCAAGCCCATGGGGTGCGTCGAAAAGGCGCAGATGGCGCTGCTGACGGCCGAGCACTGGCGTCAGACCGCGGCAGAAATGGAGCTGCCCGACACGGTCGCGAGCGACATGTCCCGCGCCATCCTGCTGGTCCTCGGCGCCGGAGGCTTCGCGCCCAGCCTCCAGCTCCTGTTCCGTACCCTCCTCTTTGCCGCGCTGGACGACAAGGACGGCAACGCGAATTGCTTCATGTTCCACAACCCGAACGCGCGGGTGCTCGACCCGCTGCATCGCATCGAAAGCACGGTCCTTAGGTCACGGACCGAAAGAAGGCTGTTCGAGACCTGGCTCGGTAATACGCGCTGCAAGCTCTACCTCGAATGCGGCGACCCGATCGAGCTGCTGCGTTGGCTCGATCATTATTTGAACCAGGGTTATGACTAAGCCGAACCCGTTCCTTGCCGCCCGTCCCTACGGGCCGGCCGAAGCCGTGACCTTCTTCGGCCGCGATGCGGCATCCGTGCAGTTGGCGGAACGGATCGACCTCAACCGGCTGGTCCTCCTGGTCGCTCCGTCCGGCATCGGAAAGACCTCGCTCGTGCGCGCGTCGATCATGCCGAACCTCGAGCGCAGGGGCCTGTCGCCAGTTCTACCTTCGTCCCGATCCGACCGTCGAATTGGGAGGCGACGGCGCCCGGGCGCTGCTCGACGGCCGGTTGGAAAAAGCGATCGCAACGGTCTTGCTCCCCGACCCGCATCGCGAGTGCAACACGCTGCGGGAGACTTCATCCGCCATGGCGCGCCCAACGCTGGCTTGGGCGAAGTTCGCGACTGGTTCTCCCCGCGCTCCAGTGCCACGGATGGACTGCGCGGACTGATCTTCAAGTTCCCGCGCGGAACGTCGGTCGAGTGGTTGTCGCAACTCGCCCGCGTCCTCATGGGATCGGTGCGGTGCCAGGCGGTGATCGAGCAATGGCGCCGAATTGTCGGTTCGCTCTCTTTCGACACCGACACCAGCATCTCCGACCTTGTGGAGTTTTTCGGCCGCCAAGAGATCGTCGATACTCGCCCAGCAGGCTCGCGACAAGCTGCTGGACAAAGCGGATCCCGGTGATGGTCGAAGCGATGCGGGCGGCGTGCAGGAGGCAATCGCACGGTTGGTCTCCAATGGCCCCGAAGCACTCTCTCGTTCGGCCCGACGGGGATGCTGACTTGAAGCCGCGAATTATCGTCATCGTCGACCAGTTCGAGCAGCTGTTCACCTTGTCCCGCGCAGAAACGCGTAGCCGCGCCTTCAAGATGTTGTCGGAGCTTTTGTTCTCCGACCTGCCGGTCCATTTCGTTCTGTCGTCTGCGCAAGGAGTGGTATGCAGATCTCGACGCGCGAGCTGGCCTCGGCCGATCTCCCGCGGGCAATGCTCCAGAAGGCGACGTTCCACCTCGATGCGCTGACCGAGCGCGAGGCGATGGAAGTGATGGTCAAGGTGCCGGAGACGGCGCGCCTGCCCGCGATTCCGCTGAACTGCAACGGCAGCGTCTGTGGGAGTTCCGCCCGCAGGTCGACGGGGCGATCGACGCGGTCGTCCTTTCGATCGCCTGCCATGAGCTGTACGCGAAAGGCGCGCCGTCGGCGTCCGACGCGGAAATGGACCTCGATGCGCTGCTCACGACCTATGTCGACGGAGCAATCAAGAGCGTTGGCGATGCGACCGATGAGGAGGAGGCCCTGGACGTGCTCGGCGAGATCGTCGGCACCGGGACCACCCGCGAATTCGTCACGCAGACGCGGTTGCTCGCCGCGCCGCTGCGCCATCCCGCCAGGCGCGATCGGGCGCTTAAGGAGTTGCAGAAGAGATATGTGATCAAGGGGGACAACCCGCGCGTCGGGGCCGACAAGGTGTTCGACGTCATGCACGAACGGTTGCTCGGCCCGCTGCGCCAGCTGCTTGAAGACCGGCCCAAGTACCGTCTGACCCGGGAAGCGATCGATCGAGCCGTCCAGCCGACTGCGCTGCGGTCGCATCTCACTCTGGCCGATTGCAAGACGATCCTGGCGGCAAGGAAGCGGCTGGCGCTCGAACTTTGCGGGCTGGCCGCGACGATCCTGGTGAGTTTGATGGAGCACGTCAATTCCCAAGGCGAGAATGCGGCCCGGCGTTTCAAGGATGTCGCGTCGCTGGCCGACGATCCTGAACATTGGTGGGGCAGCATCTTGACGAAATTCGTCGCTACCGCGCGAGGCCCACGCCCGGAGAATCCCTCCGGGCAGCGGAAGCATGTGGACGACGATTGGTGGATGACCGGCCGAGAGATCGACCAATCGCTCGGCCCGAAGGGCGCACCGAACGATTGGCATGCCCTCGCCAGTGCGCTCCACGGCAGGCCTTCGGAGAGGAACCGCACGCGAATGGAACAGCTGATTGCAAGGATCGCGGCCTGATGGCCCGCAAAGCCGCTGCCCCAGAGCGCGACAGCAAGTGGGCCTCGATTTGCTCGCGGCCGGGGACATCCTCAAAGTCCCAGGCGCCGCACGTCCCGGCAAAATTTTGCGACCTTGGCCGGCATTGTTGCCGACGATCCGGCCGCCGTCGACGAGCTTGCGGTGATTGCGGGCGACGCACTCGACCGCGTCGCCCGGAGGCAAGGTCACAGTGAGCAGGAGGTGGCCCGGACCGCGCTGGAGGAGCGAGCGAAGCTCGACCCGGCCAAGCGCGAACGGTTTGACGCGAAGCTCAAGGAGACCTTGTCCCGGCGATGCTCGCAATGGGACCCCCTCGGACCGGCCGTCGACGCGGTCATCCGGCTCGGGCTGCCGGCGAGCGCGATCCCGGAGCAGGCGTTCGCGCGCGCGATCATCCAGGAAGCGGGCCGTTACCCGCTGGACGAGCGCGGCGATGAGCTGCTCTTCGCGCCGATATCCGCGATCGGCTTCGCAACTTCGCGGAGGCCGACCGGGAGGCGCCTGGATGAATGGCGTCTGGGCGTCCGGGAAGAGCTCTGTTTTAGGTCGCTGATTGCCGGCGCTCGGGGAGACGCAGGAAGATAGGCCAGTTTCTTTTCGTGCTGCTTCGGACTTGGCCCGCCCTGCTCCGTGCAACGGAGGGGTTCCCCGCGGTTACCTCGCCGAAATCCTTGCACCGGGCGGCGATGCAGGGTCAGGGCCCGGTCCTGCGCCGTCTTGGCTGGGCTGTGCTAGGCGCGGCGGTTGCATCGGGATGGTTGGTGCTCCTGACTCCTAGCCAGTCATCGGGCGAAGTCGTTGCCGCGAGTGATATCGGCGACGACGCCTTGGGAAACTTCATCGTATTGGGTGGCATTGCGTCCGCCGTCGCGTTGCTCGTCAGCTTCGCCTATGTTCCGACGCTGGGCAGGCGCCTTCCCGCCTTTGCTGCTGCTTATCAATCTCGTGTTCCCGGCTGCTGCCGGCGCCATCGCCGCGACATTTGCTGTCGCATTGTTTCCCGAGTTCTTCGACGTGGGCGACAGAGGATGGGCGAAGGTTCCGCAAGTGCTCGCCGCCATCTTCCTGGCCCTCATTGCTGTGGCGGCAACGGTTTACGGTCTGACGCTGCAATTGCCCAAAAACTTTCGTGAATGGCGTGGCGGATGGCACGTCCTCCGTGGCGGCCGGGCCCTCCGTATTCTTGTGCGTCACCTTGGGGACTGTCGGCTATTTCCTAGGCTGGGCAAGCACCGGACTGCTCATCGCCACGGTTCCCTTCGCAGTCGCCACTGCATCCGCCATTTGGACGATGGAGGGACGGAGCTTGCCATCTCTTGCCGGGCCGGCGGAGGAGTCCCGCGCGCGCTTCTATGCCGGGGCTAGCATCGTAGCGGCTGGAACGGCGCTTGCGATGATTTCCGCCATCCCATTGCTCGGTTTTTCTGACTCCAAAACCGGAGACGATCGTCATCGATGCGAGTGAATTGGGTCGTGAACCCCACGAGGTTACCGTGACCGACGGAATTCCGGTCAGGATTGCGTACTTCCAACAACGCTCCTGTCAGATACCAGCGTCGAGGAAGCTTGAGCGTGGGCTCCAGATCATTGGAGTGGAAACCCGCGAACGACTATTCAACCTTCATGTCGGTGGACGGCGAGGCTTTTGCCGACGAAGAGCTGCCGATTTTGAAGTCCGGCGAATTTGTGTGCGCGAGTTGCAACAAATATCCGTCGTTCACCCAACTCATGGACACAGTGTTCGGACCTGCCAAACACCGGCCCCCAAAAACATCAACGCTGAAACTCTATTCTCTAGAAGGTCCAATTCCTGAGAAGCCCGAAGAGCCCCTCAAGCCTCAAACCGTTGCGGCGGAAGTGAACTTGAGGAGCAGGTTGCGCGCGCGTCCCCTGGACCAGGTCCATCATCTTGGAGCGATAGGCAATGAGGCGGGCGTTGACGACCAGCATGTCAGCGCTGAGCGCCGCATAGTCGGGGAATTGCTTCTGCAACTCCTGCGGGGACGCGTCCGCTTTCTTGTCCAGTTCGCGCTCGTACCAGGACCGGTACCGCGCCTGCCATTTGGTCAGGTGCGGGCGGAGGCCCTCGTTGAGGACCTCGATCGACAGGGCGATGATCTTGCTGGTGCTGTCGTTGCGGACCTTGGACACAGGAATGTCCTTGATCAGCTCGCGGGTTACCCCGAAGAACGCATACCAGCTGTCGTAGATTTCCACGATCACGTCGTCGTCGAGGTTAATCGGCAGGCCGATCTTGCGGGTGTTAGTCTTGACCCAGATAGAATAAGCGATCTGACGGTCCAAAGCGTTCGGCTTGAACGTCACTTTGTGATCGCCGAGCCCGAGCTGGGCGCTGTCGATCTCGAAGTCGGGGAACGGCCGTTGCGACCACCAGCGCCATAAGAGCCACCCGCCGACCGCGACTGCGACCAAGGCGATGAACGGCACGGTCGCAACGTGAAAGTTGAAGCTCAAGTCGTCCGAGAGGGCGACCGAAATCAGGTCGGGTCTTGGGCTCGCCACGACCGCGTTCACGGTCATTTCCGGGAAGAAGTCAACCGCTCTCGATTGCGCGCGCCGCCCTGCCTTGTGGCGGACGCTCGGCTGCGGAACTGGTCCCTCGCCTGGCGCAGATAATCGAGCGTCGCTTCGCGCTCGCGCGCGGTGCGGTAATCGGTCCGGCTGCCGGCGTCGGCGATCACCCGATCGAGCCACGCGGCGAAATATGCGGCGTCGGCCGGGTCGGGCGGGAGGCGCCGGGCAGGTCGAGATAGACCGGGCTGGTCGTCGCGTAAGGATAAATGTCGAGCACGAGCGGGTCGGCGCGGTCGTTCCACGCACGCAGCAGGACCCAGCCGTCGCGCGCCACATCGAGCTCTCCCTCGGCGTCGAAGGTCCGGCGGTCGCCGGTCAGTGCGAACGCCTTCACCACCGTGCCATTGCGGACCAGCTCGAGGTGATCGACGGCGACGAAGGAGCGCAACGCGACCCGGTAGCGGAGCTTGCCCGGCGCGCCGCGCGAGATCGTGTCGCCCGGATGCTTGCCGTCGATCTCGAGGCCGAGCAGCGGGCCGTTGCTGGCGAAGGTCCGGCCGGCCTTGAGCGCGGCCTTGATGGCGCCGGGCCGGGTGTCGCCGCGCGTGTCGAGAAACACGCGGTTCATCCCGACCGGCCCGCGCAGCGAGGCGTAATTGGTCATCGCGTCGGTCCCCGCGCCGGCCGGCAGGCGGTAGCCGAGGTTGAGCAATTTGTACCACACGGCCGCGGTCGCCTTGTGGTCGGAGAAGCCGACGATCTCGATGTAATCGACCTTGCCGTGCGCGACGTCGGCAGGAAGCTCGTTGGTCAGCGTCTTGTCTTTCGCCGGGTCGGGCACGGTGTCGAACGGATGGACGTAACCGACCAGCGCGCCCTGGGCGTGGGCGAGGTCGGCGATCGCGCCATTGTCGGGGTACGGGCTCGCCAGCGGGCTGTTCTGATAGGCCGAGAATCCGGGCGCCAGATAGTGATCGTCAAGCTCGAGCAGCCCGAGATGGCCCCAGTAGCTGGTGTGATATTCCTGGCTGTGGAGGATCGTCACGCCGTGGCCGCTCACCGGGTCGCGGCCGACTGGGTAGGAGATATCCGGGACCCGTTCCTCCTTGTTGACGAGGAGGTTGTAGACGGTGTCCAGATCCTCGGCGCGCGCCTGCAGGTCGAGCGTCTCGGGCGTCGCGCGGTAATGACCGCCGTAATTCATGTGCACGTGCAGGTCGGCGCTTTGCCAGGTCCCGAACGAGGCCGGCAGGTCATTGGGTTGCAGTGTAATGTTGACGTTTGGACTGGAGCCTGGGGCGAGCGTCACCGTCTGTTTCCACGGCAGGTAGCGGAAGCCGCGCTGAACCCAGATCGAGGTATCGCCGGCTGGAAGATCGATCGTGCAGCGCACTTTGCAGTGGAAATAATGGGTCTCGCTCGACTGGTGAGCGCGATCGAATCCGTCGTCGGCGTGCATCCAGCCGTCATTGGGCGCCGCGGCGCGTCCGTCGCTGCCGATGATCGCAACGCGTGCCGGCCTTCCGATGTCCAGAGTCAGCGTGGCGCGTGCGCCGAGATAGCGCCGGTTGGTCGCCACCACCGGCGTTTCGGCGCCGCCGACCACGTCGCGCAGGATGAGGCCGGTATTGCCTCGCGCATTGCTGATCAGGGCGACGCGCGTCCCGTCGGGCGACCAGCGCGCATTCCAGCGATCGAACTCGCCGAAGCTCAGCGGCAGCGGCGCGGCGCCGTCCGGAGTGGTGACCCACAGCTGCCGCCACTGCCGGCCGTGGTAGCTGGCGAACAGCACGGACTTGCCGTCGGGCGAGGTTTCCGGCCGGGCGCTCCAGCTGGTTTCCTCGCTCAGCACCTTGCGCCGGTCCTGCGGATCGTCGACCGCGACCGACCAGATGTCGCCGGTGCCCCACGCCACTTCATGGTTGGTGACGTAGAGGATGCGCTTGCCGTCCGGAGTCCAGGACGGGTTCAGCGCGTGATCGAAGGGCGAATAATAATAGCGCGAAATCTTGCTCTGCCGCTCGCCGAGCAACGGATGCGCGTTGCCGAGTCCACGCGGCCCGATGTCGGCGATGAACAGGTTGAAATGCCCGGTCCCCTGCGTCGACACCCACACGATACGCTTGCCGTCGGGCGACAGGCGCGGCTCGACATTCACCGCATTGCCGGAGGTCAGCTGCTGCTCGCGGCCGCTTGCGAAATCGCGGCGCCACAGCTCGATTGCATTGCCGTCGTAGCGGGCGAATAGGACGCTGCTGCCATCCGGCGCGACGTCGGGCTGATAGTCGTAGGCCGCGCGCGGATGGGTCAGCTCGACCGCTTCGTCGGAGCCGATCGCCTGCCGCCACAGCGACCCGCCCATGCTGTAGACCAGCGACTTGCCGTCGGGCGTGAAGGCGGCGCTCGACGGACCCGTGGTCAGCTGCGGCAGGTACAGCTCGCGCCAGTAATAAGAGTGCGGCAGGTCGACCTGCTTCAGCACCGGCTCGCGGTCCGCGGCCGCCGGCGCTGCAAGGCCCAGCAGCGACAACCAGCGCGGCAATTCGCAACGTCATGCCTCGCGCTCCCGAACCGTGCGGAATTCGATGCGCTTCTCGTTGATCGTGCTCCTGACGATGCGATGGACGAAGATGCCGGGTGTGTGCACGCAATCGGGGTCGATCGCTCCGACCTCGACGATCTCTTCGGCCTCCGCCACCGTCACTTGGGCCGCCGTTGCCATCAGCGGATTGAAGTTGCGCGCGGTCTTGCGGAACTGGAGGTTGCCGGCGGCGTCGGCGCGCCACGCCTTGACGATGGCGAGGTCGGCGCGGAGCCAGCGCTCGCGGACGTAGCGCTCGCCGTCGAACTCCTCGTGCGGCTTGCCGTCGGCGACGACCGTGCCGACCCCGCTGCGCGTGAAGAAGGCCGGGATGCCCGCACCGCCCGCCCGGATCCGCTCGGCGAGCGTGCCCTGCGGGTTCAATTCGAGCTCCAGCGCGCCCGACAGATATTGCTCGGCGAACAGCTTGTTCTCGCCGATGTAGGACGAAATCATCTTGCGGACCTGGCGGCTCTTGAGGAGGTGCCACAGGCCGAAGCCGTCGGCGCCGGCATTGTTGGAGATGACGGTGAGGCCCGTGACTCCCGACGCTTCGATCTCCGGGATCAGGCTCTCCGGGTTGCCGACCAGGCCGAAGCCGCCGGACATGATCGTCATCCCGTCGCGCAGCAGGCCGTCGAGCGCCGAGCGCGGAGATTCGTAAAGCTTGTTCACAAGGCGCCGAACAGAGTGCGGCTCTGCTCGCGCAGGAACTGCGGCACGTACCAGCTGCCGAGCCCGCCCTTGCCCGTGGTCCCCGACCCCTTCCAGCCGCAAAAGGTCTGGAAGCCCGGCCAGGCGCCGGTCGTCGCCCCGCTCGACCGGTTGGCGTAAAGCACGCCGGCCTCGATCGTCGCGAGGAAGCGGTCGAGCTCGCCCTGGTCCCGGGTGAAAATGCCGGCGGTGAGGCCGAAGGCGCTGCGGTTGGCATCGGCGATCGCCTCGTCGAGCACGTCGAACGGCTGCACGCTGAGGAACGGCACGAACAGCTCGTCGCGATTGATCCGGTGGTCGCTCGGCAGGCCCGCGACGACCGTCGGCTGGACGTAGGGGCCGCGCGCGAACGCGCCGTCGGCCAGCTTGTGTCCGCCGAGCACGACGCGTCCGGCGCCGGCGGCCTCTCGCGGCCGCGGCGACCAGCCGATCGGCCGCGGGCTCGTCGATCACCGGGCCCATGAACACGTCCTGCCGGCGCGGGTCGCCGACCACCAGCTTGCCGCTGGTCTCGATGAGCGCATGCAAGAAGTCGTCGAGGATGGCGCGTGCGACATAGGCTTTCGAGGCCGCGCTGCATTTCTGCCCCGACAGCCCGAACGCCGATCGCGCGACGCCCGATGCCGCGACCGCCAGGTCGGCGCTGTCCGCTACGAAGGCCGGATTCTTGCCGCCCATCTCGCACAGCACCGGGCGCATCGCGGTCGCCGCCGCGGCATGGCGCAGCATCGTCATTCCGACCGCATTGGACCCGGTGAAGGCGAGGCCATCGACCAGCGGATGATTGACGATCGCCTTGCCGGTCTCCGCGCCGCCCTGGACGAGGTTGAGCACGCCGTCGGGCAGGCCGCCCGCGACCAGCGCCTCGACGACCAGCCGCCCGGTCAGTCCCGCGGCGTCGCTCGGCTTGAACACGACCGTATTGCCGGCGACCAGCGCGGCCGACACCATTCCGACTGCCAGCGCGACCGGGAAATTGAACGGGGCGATGACCCCGAACACGCCGTAGGGCCGCAACACGACGCTGCAATGCTCGGCGGCGGACGCGCCCGCCAGCTCCTGGCGGAAGCCGTCGCTGCGCTCCATCTCGTCGCAATAATGGCGGATCAGGTCGATCGCTTCCTCGACCTCGCCGACCGCCTCGAGCCGCGATTTGCCGACCTCGACCAGGCAGGCGACCGCAATGTCCCACTTGCGCGCTTCGATGGTGTCGGCGCCGGCGCGGAGGATCGCGACTCGCTTGGGCCAGCCACGGTCGCGCCACGCGGGAAACGCAGCCTGCGCGGCGTTGACCGCTTCGTCGACCAGCGCAGCATCCGCCTGCGGAAATTCGCCGAGCACGATGTCGCGGTCGATCGGGCTGCGCGCGACCAGCACCGCGCCCTCCGGCCGGTCGCGCCCGCCGACGATGGCCGGACGCGGCCTTCCGAGCAGCCGCGCTTCGGCCTCGGGGATGACCTGGTCGAGATGGGCGTGGACTCCCGAAAAATCCTCGCCGGTGTTCGAGTAAGTGACTCGCGGCAGGTCAGTCATTTCGCTGATTCCTTCGAGCCGGTTGTAGCGTTTGAGGATCGTCCGAAGCTCGTCGTGCGGCAGTCCGAAATAGCGCGCGCCGTTCGACGCCGGTCATCGTCCGCGCGGCGACCAGCGCGTTGACGATCGCTTCCTCGGTCGCCTGCACCGTCGCTTCGAACAGCGGGTCGATATGCGCGTTGGCGATCGGCGCGATCGGGCTCGGCTTATCCTGCTCTTCATGGTTCACATCGGCCGGCCGGGTCGAGAAGCTGACGATCAGGTCGCCCGACCCATTGCCCGAATAGGAGCCGAGCCGCGCCAGCCCCAGCGCCGCGCGCTTCGCCACGCCGATTGAGCTGCAGCGGCATCAGCGGGGCATCGGTGGCGACGACGATGATGATCGAGCCCTGGTCGGGCGGCGACTCGCCGGCGATCCCTTCCGGCGTGCACGGCTTCAGCGGGCCGCTGCCGCCGCGGCCCAGCTTGGGGTCGAAGCATGGCAGCCAGCGCTTGGCGAATGCCGGACCGACCGGCGCGCCGGCGATCCGCAGCACCTTGCGGTCCCCGGTGTTGCACTGGACGAGCACGCCCACCGTATACGTCTTGCCGTCGACCGACACGACGCGCGAGGCGGTGCCGATGCCGCCCTTGAAGCCGAAGCAGACCATGCCGGTCCCGCCGCCGACATTGCCTTCCTCGACCGGCCCCGGCCTGGCCGCGTCGAGCGCCGCCTGCGCCCGTCTCGGCCGTCACGTGAAAGCCCTCGATGTCGCTCAAATAGCCGCTCCACGTTTCGGCCACGACCGGCCAGGTCGCCTCGCCGAATTTCTTCGCGCTCCATTGCTGGATGCCGGCGTAGACCTGCCCGACGGCATTGGTGTCGCTGATCCCGATCGGGCCCTGGACGATCCCGAAATCCTCGAGATAGGCGCGGCCGGTCATTTCGCCGTTGCCGTTGAGGTCGAAAAAGCCGCCGTAGACCGGACGCTTGTCGGCATGGCCGCGCGGGAACACGACCGTGACTCCCGTCCGGACGTTCTGCGCCTTCGACCATCGTCACCTGCCCGACCTCGACTCCGGGCACGTCGGTGATGCGCATTGAGCGGGCCCGGCTGGCCCTCGAACGGAATGCCAAGATCGCGCGCCCGCGCGTCGGCCTGCGTCGCGACGAGCGTCAGCGCGAGCAGCGCCAGCCGCTTCATTTCGATGCCGCCATCGGCAGTTCGCGCGGGACCAGTAGCTCCGGCGTCTCGTCGAGCTCGCGCGCCCATTTGTGGCCGGTATAGACGGCCTGCTGGATCGTGCTCGGCGCCCAGCAGTCGCCGATCCGCGTGACCGAGGCGATCCCGGCTTCCTCCCAGCGGTCGCGCAGCTGCTCGAAGAGATCGATCGTTGGGCAGCCGCGCCGTCACAGTCACCAACGAATCCGCGAGGAGCTCTGTGGTCTCGCCCGGTCAGGTTGCTGACGAGCTGAGCCCGTCCGTCGGCCCACCCCACGATGCTGGAATAGGTGATGCACGTCGATGCCGAATCGCGCGATGCGCTTGGCGATCGGCAGGGCTTCAAGCGTGTTGACGGTCCAGGACGAAACCATCGCCGCGGGCGTGACGATCGTGACCTCACGGCCCGCATAGCGGCACAGCTCGGCGAGAACTCCGCCCATGTAATAATGATCGTCGTCCCAGACGATCACCGAACCGCCTGCGGGATCCGCGGCCGGTCATGATGTCGTCGGGCGTGTAGCACATTGGCAGCATCGAATCCGGGCACCGGAAAGCCGCTGTCGCGGCCGACCCCGTCGCGCCGCCAGACCGACCCGGTCGCGATCGCGACGTGGCGCGCGCCGAACTCCAGCACATGCTCGGCCTCGAGCGCGCTATCGCGGTAGATGGAGACGTTCGGCATCCGCTCGAGCTGGGTGACCCGCCAGTCGCGCACCCGCGCCCATTCGGCGAGGCCGGGCAGCCGGCTCTCGCTGGGTGACTCGCCCGCCGAGCTTGTCGGTCGGCTTCGGCGAGGTGCACCTCATACCCGCGTCGCGCCGCCGACAGCGCCGCTTCGAGCCCCGCCGGCCCGGCGCCGACCACCAGCACCGACCCGTCCGATTTCTTCGGCGGGATGATTTCGGGGTGCCAGCCGCGGCGCCATTCCTCGCCCATCGTCGGGTTCTGCGTGCAGCGCAGGTTGGTCGAGGTGTAGTCGCTCGACACGCACATGTTGCAGCCGATGCACTCGCGGATTTCGTCGATGCGGCCTTCCTCGATCTTCTTCGGCAGGAACGGGTCGGCGATCGACGGGCGCGCCGCGCCGATGAAGTCGAGGATTCCGCGCCGGATCTGCGACACCATCGTGTCGGGCGAGGTGAAGCGGCCGACCCCGACCACGGGCTTCGTCGTCACCTGCTTGACGAAGCTCGTATATTCCTCCTGGAAACCCTCCTTGGCGAAGCGCGAGGTCTGGCTGTCGTTGGGCCAGTTCGAGATGTTGACGTCCCACAGGTCGGGCAGTTCGGCGAGCATGTCGATGACGTCGCGCGCCTCGCCGTCGTGGGTCAGCCCGGCCTCGCCGATCAGCTCGTCGGCGCAGAAGCGCACCGCCACCGCGCAGCGTGTCGCCGACCGCGTCCTTCGTATCCTCGATCAGTTCGCGCAGCAGGCGCGCGCGGTTCTCCAGGCTGCCGCCATATTCGTCGGTCCGGTCGTTCTTGCGCCGCTCGAGGAATTGCTGGGCGATCGACAGATCGTGCGTCGCATAGACATAGACGATGTCGAACCCCGCCTTCTTGGAGCGGAGTGCGGCGTCGCGATGCCATTGGCGCAGGTCGCGGATGTCCTCCTTGTCCATCGCCCGCGCCTGGACCGGATAATTGTAGATGATCGGCCGGTGCGACGGCGCCATCGGCGCCAGGCGCGTGCCCCAGTTCGCGACCGAGCCGCCGTGGTGCATGATCTCGATCGCCGCCAGCGCGCCATGCTCGTGGACCGCGTCGGCCATCAGCGCGATCGCCGGGATGTCGCGGTCGTCCCACAGCCGGCCTTCGTGGAACGGCTCGCAATCGGCGCTCGGGTGGATCTCGGTCTCCTCGGTCGCGACGACCGCCCAGCCGCCCTCGGCCTTGATCCCGCGCAGCCGCGCAAGCGTCTCCGGCTGGGTCCAGCCGATGCCGGTGCAGTGCGGCACCTGGTAGAAGCGATTGCGCGCGGTGACCGGCCCGATCCGCACCGGTTCGAACAGGATGTCGTAGCGCGGGTCGCGGGTCATGCTGGCAAGACCGCGTCGAGCGTGTCGGCAAGCAGGTCGACGATCATTTCGAGCTCATCGTCGGTGACGTTGTAGGGCGGCGCGAGCAGGATGTGGTCGCCGGCCCGCCCGTCCGCCGTGCCGCCGCCGGGGTAGATCAGCAGGCCGCGGGCAAACGCTTCAGCCTTGGCGCGCTCGTGCAATCCGAGCGCGGGGTCGAACGGGGCCTTCGTCTGGCGATCGGCGACGAGCTCGAGCGCAAGCAACAACCCGCGGCCGCGGATGTCGCCGATATTCGGATGGTTGCCGAAACGCTGCCGCAGCAACGTCAGCATCCGCTCGCCAGCGACCTGCACCCGCCCCAACAACCCCTCGTCGCGGATGATCTGCTGGACCTTGAGCGCTGCGGTGCAGCCGACCGGATGCGCGTTGTAGGTCTGGCCGTGCTTCAGCGCGCCCGAGCCCTGCGCCATCGCGTCATAGACGGCGCTCGTGCACAGGACCGCGCCGATCGGCTGATAGCCGGCGCCCAGCCCTTTCCCGAGCGTCGCGATGTCGGGCACCACGCCATCCTGCTCGCACGACAGAAACGTGCCGGTGCGGCCCGATCCGCACATCACTTCGTCGAGGATCAGCAAGACGCCGTAGCGGTCGCAGATTTCGCGGATACGCTGGAGATAGCCGGGCACCGGCGGCACCGCGCCGGCGGTCGCGCCGACGACCGTCTCGGCCACGAACGCCATCACCGTGTCGGGGCCGAGCCGCTCGATCGCCTGGACCAGCGAGTCCGCGGCCCGGCGACCATAGTCCTCGGCGCTCTCGCCCGGCTCGGCGCAACGATAGTCGAAGCATGGCTCGATCAGCGTCACGTCGAACAGCAACGGGGCGTAGGGCTCGCGCCGCCACAGGCTTCCGCCGGCGGACAAGGCGCCGAGCGTGTTGCCGTGATAGCTCAAGCGCCGCGCGATCACCCGGCTGCGTCCGGGATGACCGCGCTCGAGATGATATTGCCGCGCAAGCTTCAGCGCGGCCTCGATCGCCTCGGACCCGCTGCTGGTATACCAGACGCGGTCCAACGACCCCGGCGCCTGCGCGGCGATCAGATCCGCCAGTTCCTCGGCTTCGGCGGTCGTGAAAAAGCCCGTGTGGACAAATTCGAGGCGAGCCGCTTGCTCGGCGATCGCCGCCGCGACGCGCGGATCGCCGTGGCCGAGGCACGACACCGCCGCCCCGCCGCAGGCGTCGAGGTAGCGGCGGCCATCGGCGTCGATCAGGGTAATCCCCTCACCGCTCCGCGCGACCGGCGGCCGTTCGCGTGTCGATCGGTGCAAGACGTGGCCGGCCCCCATCGGACCAGACTAGCGCGGGGCAACGGGACATCATAGCACTGCCGTTATGAGGTGGCGCGGGACTCTTCTGGCCGCGACGGCGCTCTTGATCGCGGCGCCGGCATCCGCCGAGCTTCACCTGGAACGCTCCGAGGTCATGCACTTGCCCAACGGCCTGACCGTGATCCTGCTCGAGGAGCACAGCTTCCCGCTGGTCAGCGTCCAGATGCTCTACCAGAGCGGTTCGGCGGCGGAGGTCAGCGGCAAGACCGGCCTCGCCCATTTCCTCGAGCACCTCGCGTTCCGCGGCAGCGCGCGATTCCCCAACGCGCGAGCGACCGAGCTGATTTACGATTCGGGCGGCGAGTGGCACGGCTACACCGCGCTGGACCAGACCACTTACTTCGCGACCATGCCTGCGGATCAGCTCGATCTCCTGCTGCGGATCGAGGCCGACCGGATGGCGCGGGTGGTGATCGACCCGGCGGCGATCGATGCCGAGAAGGGCGCGGTCATCACCGAGCTGCACAGCTACGAAAACGACCCCGCCTCAGTGCTTCAGGAAGCGGTCACCCGGACCGCGCTCCAGGCCCATCCCTACGGCAGCCCGATGGCCGGCTACGTCAGCGACGTCGAGCGCCTGACGATCGACGACGCGCGCGCTTATTATGCCAGCCATTACGCGCCGGGGAACGCGGTCCTGGCGATCGTCGGCGACTTCGCTCCGGTGCAGGCCAAGGCGCTGGTAGCGAGGGATTTCGCGGACGTCGCGGCGCGGCCCGGCGCAACTCGCAACCTGACCAGCGAGCCCCCGCAGCGCGGCGAGCGGCGGACCCTGCTGCACGGTGCCGTGGACAAGCTTTACTTCCAGTTCGCTTATCCCGCCCCGGCCGCGTCCAGCCCCGATTTTCCGGCCTTCCTGCTCCTCCAGGAGATCGTGTCCGGCGGCTCCGGCCTGAACCTCCGTCAGACCGACTGGGCCCCGACCACTCCGGCGGCGCGCGGATCGTTCCTGTTCGGGGCGACAGACGACATCGCCACCTGGCTGCCGCCGACCCGCGACCCGTTCCTGTTCATCATCGGCGGCTCGATCGCCGCGAACGCCGACCCGGCCGCGCTGGAGCGCGATGCCGAACGCCGCATCGGCTTCGTTCGGGACCGCCCGGTTTCGAACACGCGCCTGGTCGAGGCCAAGCTGGCCGTCCGGAGCGCGCTTGCCGAGGACGTCCAGACGACCGAGGATGCGGCGCACCAGCTCGCATTCTTCGCCGGGCTTGGAGCGCTCGACGCGCTGCTCGACCTGCCCCGCAGCGTTGCCGCCGTGACTCCGGCCGACGTCCAGCGCGTCGCCCGCATATATCTCGCGCCGGACCGGCTGACGGTTGGCTGGATGGTCCCGGGCAATCCGTACGCCAAGCCGGTCGGCGCGGCGGCCCCTCGGCCGGCCGCCGACCGCGCGGGCGCGCAACCGGTCGTCAGGCGGGGCTGGGCCACCGCAACTGCGCCGCCTTTCGGGCGGTCTGCCGGCGATCATCCGGCCGAACCCGCTGTCCGACACGGTCACGGTCGAGCTGCTGTTGTCCGCGCCGGTGGAGGGCGGCGCGCGGCCGGCCGACCTTCCCGGGGTGGACGCAATCATCCGCTCCGGCACGCCCAGGGAGCTCCTTTCGTTGATTGGCGAAATCGCCTCCGCGCCCCGCAAGAATGCAGCGCCTGCACCGCCGCCGAGCGACGACCCGGCGACGCGACCTCGAGCAACTGATCTTAGCGCGGACGGCTATCCGCGTGGCTCAGCCGGCGCCGCTCGCCGTTATCGTCAGCGGCAATGTCGACCCGAAGCGGCGCTCGCGGCGCTCGAACGGCGGTTTGGCACAGACCGAACCGGCAACGCTGGCCGTACGCCGCCACCAGCTTCGCTTCAGATGAGCCTTATTCGCGACCCGATCGCCAAGCCCTTGGCGCAGGGCGGCCTCGGCTACGTCGTCGAAGGCCCGCCGCCGGGCACGCGGAAGCCCTGGCCTGGCGCATGCTGCTCTATGTCCTCACCCATGATTATTCCGGCCGCCTCGGCAATTCGGCGATCCGCGACAAGGGGCTGGTCTACCATATCTACAGCCTGCTCCGGACCGACGGCCGGCGGACTGGGCGACCATCTCCACCGGCGTCGACCCCGACAAGGCGGACGCGATGGAAGCCGAACTGCGCGCGCAGCTCGCGCGGCTCGCCACCGATCCGCCGACCGCCGCGGAGGTCGAGGCGGCGCGCAGCCATTTGCTTGGGCGCGACCTGACGGCGGCGCAAAGCAACGAAGAGTGGACGGCCAAGCTCGCCCGCGAATTCGTCGAGACCGGCGGCTTGCGTCCACCGCCGAGCTTCGCGCGCAGCTCGAGGCGATCACCCCCGCCGACCTCGCCGCCGCCGCCCGCCCCTTCGCCGCCGGCACGATCCTCCGCGTCGACGTGGCGGCGCGCTAGCGGACACTTGGCAGTGTTACTGTAACATTGTAATAAACTTCTTGCAAAACAGCGCCAGTGTCCTAATGAGCGTCGCCAAGGAGAATTGACATGGCAACTGGCAATCCCATCGGTGTGCTGGTGGTATTCACGGCAAAGACGGTCCAGCAGATGCTGGAGCTTGGTGGAAGCCAGTCTTGGGTCATTAATCCGCAAAGTATGCGGAATGTCCACTATGTTGTTTGCACTCGAAACTCGGATCATCGCTGGGACGATGAATGCGGCCCGCGCCCGGAGCCGCACAACGCCGCTTTCATGGTCGGAAAGGTGTCGGGGCTGAAGAAGGTCGATCGGCAAAACGACCGGGATCGCTACCTCATTCAGTTTAGCGCGTACGCGCTCGTGAACGTTCCGGACTTCCGCAGCGGGTCGACGCGCAACCCGGTCACCTATTCCGACGTGCTGCAGTGCAGGGACGAGCTTGATCTCGACATCGAGGCGCTGGATTTCCTGCCGATGCCGCAGCCGGCAACCTCCAGGGCTCCGTCGAAGAATGGCCTGTCGCTTGCGGAGGCGAAGGAAGGCTTGTCGATCTTCTTTGGAGTGCCGGTCGAAAACGTTCACATCACCATCAGCGGCTGAGCCGACGGCGGTCCTTTGGGGTCGCTTGGCCATTCCGCAGAGCGGCTGATCGCGCGACGGCTCTATCGGCGGTTTCTGCTGATCGCTGGCGGAGACGGAGGGATTCGAACCCTCGGTACGGGAATTCCCCGTACGGCGGTTTAGCAAACCGCTGGTTTCAGCCACTCACCCACGTCTCCGGCTGCGGCCCCCGATCGGGGAGAGCGGCCTATATAAGGCCGATTCCAAGGCTTCAACCTGAACGGCGGGCTATTTCGGACTCACCTCGAGCCGCAGGTCGAGGCGCATCGCCTCGCCCGGCTCGAGCACGCGCATGCCCGAGCTCGGCCCACTCCGCCTCCGGGGCGTTGAGCGCGGCATTGGCGTGGGTCACCGGCTCGGCGACGAAAATCCCGCCGGCGGCCGGCGAATAGAGCTGGAAGAAGCGCGCCTGGGGCGACGACAGACTGAGGTCGTACGGCCAGCTCGGGATCGCTCATCCGCGCCTCGCCGGTCCAGCCGTCGAAGCCGTTGTCGAGGCCCTGCCCGCAGACCAGCCGCTCGCGCAGGTCGTAACGGCCGTCGGCGACGACCCGGTCGACCGGCAGGACCTGCTCGTCGACCGTCCAGGCATGGGTCACCTGGGTGTCGAGCTCGGTCTCCGGCCCGCATGGGAAATAGGGGTGCTGGCCGAGCCCGCACGGCATCGGCTCGTCGCTCGTGTTGCGGCAGGTGAGGCCGATCGACAGCCCGCGCTCGTCGAGCGCGAACTCCTGCCGCGCCTCATAGGCCCACGGCCATTCGCCGGGGTCATGGCGGAAGCCAAGCACCGCGCGGCGCTCGTCGGCCTCCGCGACGGCCCACGGATTGAGCCAGCCCTGGCCGTGGAGCGGGCTGGGGTCGCCGGCCATGTTCGGCGCGAGCCGCACCTCGCGGCCGCGGAAGGTGAAACGGCCGCCGCGAATCCGGTTGACGTAGGGCACGAGCGGGAAGCTGGCCGCATCGAGCACATTTTCCGAGCTGACTGTTGCAGTGGCGCAATATCGGCCGCGCGCCATCCTCGCCGATCCATTCGAATGCCGAAATACTACCGCCGATTGAAGGGCTTAGCACCAGCCGGAGAGGGCCGGCCGTGAGTTCAACGATCGCTTCGAGTGCATTTCCTGACTCTTGGGTTTCCACATCGATTCACACCAGCGCAATTTCCCTGGGGATAAATCCGATCGTGCATTGCGCGGGGATTCGCGCCGAAGATATTAAACGCCCCGGGGCCGGGGAGGGTCACGAATGAGCAGACGAGTCAAAGAGTTCGTCGACGTCGCGGACCATGTGTCGCTCGATGCGCTGATCGCCAGCCTCAGCGAATTGCGCGATGCCCTGCCCGAAGGCAGCGAGGCCGAGCTCAGGCTGCGCGGCGACGAGGTGTTCGGCCACCGCATCACCATCACCTACTTCCGCGACCAGACCGAGGCCGAGGCGCGAGTGCGAGCGGCGCTATGCCGAAGCCGACCGCGAGGCCAAGGAAAAGCAGCTCGAGCAGCTCCAGCAGAGCTCGGCAAGGTCTGCTACGCGGCGCCGGGCAAGCGCGGAAAACTGCGCATCGTCGCCTAGCTCACGCCGGGCGGAAGCTGCAGCGCCAGCCCGTTCATGCAATAGCGCAGGCCGGTCGGCTTCGGCCCGTCGTCGAACACATGGCCGAGATGGCCGCCGCAGCGCGCGCACAGCACCTCGGTGCGGACCATCAGCAGGCTGCGGTCGGCTCTCGGTCACGACCGCCCCCGGCAGCGCCTTCCAGAAGCTCGGCCAGCCGGTCCCGCTGTCGAACTTGGTCGCCGAGCTGAACAGCGGCAGGGCGCAGCCGGCGCAGGTGAAGGTGCCGCGGCGGTGCTCCTTGATTGAGCGGGCTGGTGAACGGCGGCTCGGTGCCCGCTTCGCGCAGGATGTGATAGCGCTGGTCGCCGAGCAGCCGCCGCCACTCGCGCCGGCGCACGATTGACCGCGAACTTCATCCCCGCGGCGCTCGAGCCGCGACCGGCCGAACAGCAGCAGGCTCGCGGCGCCGGCGCCGGCAATGCCCAGGAAAGCGCGGCGTTCGAGGGGCTTCGACATGTTCAGTTCAATCCTCGCATGGTTGCTTCGCGTCCATATACGAATGCGCGCTCCTTTCGGATGCACGGATTTCGCACAGGGAAGTTAAGCGCGGCTGAGCGCGCCCGAGGCGACCACCGGCCCGGTCGGCGCCCCGGTTGGAGACCCGCCGGCCGGTTCGACCGAAATGGCGATCGTCGCGCCCTGCTGAAGCAGCTGCGCAAGCGCATCGGCGAGACGCATGTGCATCCGCTTGCCGGCCGGCATCGTCCCGAGCGAGCGCGGCTTGCCGTCGGCGGGGATTACCCACAGCTCGTGCGACTGGCCGGGGTCGGCCGGCATGTCGCCGGCACGGCGAGGACGAGCTGCCGCGTGCCCGGATCCCAGCTGGCGACGACCTTCATCGGCTCCTGCCGATCGCCGAGCATCGCCACCATCGGCGGGCCGGCCGGCGGCGCCGTCGGCGCCACGGCCGGCGGCTGCATCGACAAGGACGACGCCGGGACGCCGCCAGCGCCATCGCGCCCGCGGCGATCCCGCGCCACACGCCGATCCGGCGCTGCAGGACAGTCACATTCGTCGTTGGCCGGCCCGAGCCGCGCCTCGATCCGGCGCCACACGGCATCGCGGCGGAGCAACCGGCGCGATCTCGTCGAGCAGCGGCGCCATCCGGCCCGACCAGCGCGCCACCTCCTCACGGAACTCGCGGTCGGCTGACGCGAGCGCGCGCGCCTCTCTAAGCTCCTCGCCTTCGAGCGCGCCGAGCGCATATTCGGCCGCGAGCCCGGCGCCGATCTTCGGAGACGGTCGTCGGTCATCGCTCGAGGCACCCGCGCAGGCGCCGCAGGCCGCGCCGGATCCAGCTCTTCATCGTGCCCAGCGGCACGCTTTCGCGCTCGGCCAATTGGTATAGCTCGCGCCGTCGAGGAAGGCGGCGCGGATCATCGCCCGCGACCTCTCCTCAAGCTCTTCGAGGCAGCGCAACAGGCGGTCGGATTCCTGCGCCTGCTCCACCAGCTCGAGCGCGGAAAGCCCGGAATCCGGTATGGCCAGCGCCACTTCCAGATCGTCGCCGGCAACCGGCCGCTGACGGAGGCGATCGATCGCCTTGTTGCGCGCGACCACGCACAACCAGGTGATCGGGCTGGCTTTCGAGGCATCGAACCGCGCCGCTTTCTGCCACACGGTGGCATAGGCGTCCTGGAGCGCATCCTGGGCGTCCTCCTCGCTGCCAAGCAGCCGCAGGCAGACGCCGTACAGCTTGGCCGAGGTGCGCTGATAGAGCGCCGCCAACGCGGCCCGCTCGCCCCGCGCGATCCCGTCGAGCAGGCTAACCAGCTCGCGGCTGTTGCCAGGCGCATTCGCGGTCATCATTGGGCGATTCATCCGGATCGGGGCGTTAGTCCAAAATCCTGGCCGGCGGGAGGGGAGCGGCCCAATGACCGGCACGCCCGCTCTCCCGCCGTGCCGCGTCCGGGAGATACGGCGGCCCGGGCCGAGCGGATGCAAATCGGGGGCAAGTGCATCCGCCGCGCAACCCGCGCCGTATCTGCGCCCATGACACGCGCGCAGCGCAAGCATAACGGACCGGCATTGGTGCGGCCCGGCGCGAGCTTCTAGAAGGATTGCAATGCTCTTCATCCTCCTCGCCTATTTCGGCGGCATCCTGACCATCCTCTCCCCGTGCATCCTGCCGGTGCTGCCGTTCGTCTTCGCCCGCGCCGACCGCAGCTTCGCCCGCTCGACCCTGCCGCTGCTTGGCGGAATGGCGGCGACCTTCGCGCTGGTCGCGACCCTCGCCGCGGTCGGTGGCGGCTGGGCGGTGCAGGCCAACGCCATCGGCCGCTGGGCGGCGCTGGTGCTGCTCGGCCTGTTCGGGATCGCGCTGGTCTTCCCGAGCGTGTCGGACCGGCTGACCCGGCCGCTGGTCGCGCTCGGCTCGCGCCTGTCCGAGCGCCAGGGGCAGCGGGACAGCATCTGGTCGTCGGCCGTGCTCGGCATCGCCACCGGGCTTTTGTGGGCGCCGTGCGCCGGGCCGATCCTCGGCATCATCTTCACCGCCGCCGCGCTCCAGGGCGCGAGCTTCAGCACCACCCTGCTGCTGCTCGCCTACGCGCTCGGCGCGGCGACCTCGCTCGGCCTCGCCTTGCTGGTCGGCGGCAAGGTGTTCGCGCGGATGAAGAAGTCGCTGGGGGCGAGCGAGCGCATCCGCCAGGTGCTCGGCGTGCTGGTGCTGGTCGGAGTCGCGGCGATCGCCCTCGGGCTCGACACGCGCGTGCTGGCCAAGCTGTCGAGCGCCCAGACCGCGAGCCTCGAATCCGGCCTGGCGCGCAAGCTTGGGCTGGGCGGGATGGACGAGAGCGCCGCTCGGACCGACAAGATGGGCCAGCTGATCCTCCCGGCGGAAGGCGCGCTGCCGCCGCTCGACGGCCTCGGGCCGTGGTTCAACAGCGCGGCCCTGACCCGCGAGCAGCTCAAGGGCAAGGTCGTGGTCGTCGACTTCTGGACCTACAGCTGCATCAACTGCCTGCGCTCGCTGCCCTACATCAAGGCGTGGGACGAGAAGTACCGCAAGGATGGCCTGGTGGTGATCGGGGTCCATGCGCCCGAGTTCGCGTTCGAGCGCGAGCCGGCCAATGTCGCCAAGGCGATCGCCGACCTCGGCATCCGCTATCCGGTCGCGCTCGACAACCAGTACAAGCTGTGGAGCGCGCTCGATAACCATTACTGGCCGGCGCATTACTTCATCGATGCCCAAGGGCGCATCCGCTACCACCATTTCGGCGAGGGCGACTATGCGATGTCCGAGCGGGTGATCCGCCAGCTGCTCGCCGAGGCCGGGCATGCGCCCAAGGATACGGCCATGGCCCGGGCCAACGGCAGCGGCGCCGAAGCCGCGGCCGCGCTCGGCGAGGTCCAGTCGGGCGAGACCTACATCGGCTACGCCCGGGCCGAGCATTTCGCCTCGCCGGGCGGGCTCGCGCGCGACCAGCTCAAGACCTATGCGGCGGCCCCGCTCGAGCTCAACCACTGGGCGCTCGAGGGCCCGTGGCTCGACCGCAGGCAGAGCGCGGTCACCTTCGCGCCCGGGTCCAAGCTCAGCTTCCGCTTCCACGCGCGCGACCTGCACCTCGTGCTCGGCCCGGCCGGCGGCAAGCCGGTGCGGTTCCGGGTGACGCTCGATGGCCAGCCGCCGAGCGACGACGCCGGCGTCGACGTCGCGGCCGACGGCTCGGGCGTGATCCGCGAGCAACGGCTCTACCAGCTGGTGCGGCAGAAGGGCGCAGTCCGCGACCGCACCTTCACCATCACCTTCCTCGATCCCGGCGCCGAGGCGTTCGCCTTCACCTTCGGGTGAGCGGCGCCTTCAGGGCATCCAGCGGATCTTGAGCAGCAGGCGATATTCGGCCGTCTTCAGGAACCAATAAGCCGAGAAGCACCAGATCCCGGTGCACTCGGTCCAGAACACCCAATGGTCCTTGAACATCTCCTCGGGGAGGAACTGCAGGCCCGCGACGATCACCGGCATGGCGGCCATCGCCACCCCGGCGGCCGTGTAAGCCATCGCGAACCAGCGCTTCTTCTTCTCGTCGACGATATGCTTGATCCGCCCCTTGGAGAGGAAGATGGCGACGACCGCGAGCAGCAGGAAAAAGATGATCGCGGCGCCGCGGTGGACGAGTGCCGAACCGTAGCCGGTGTCGCCCGGCGACGGCACCAGCGCGACCAGGCTGACCGCGACCCCGGCCGCGTTGAGCAGCCAGTTCTCGAGCGTCGACAGGCCGTGGAACAGGAACAGGAACACGCCGACCGCGCACAGCGATCCGACCAGGATGTCGCGCGCCGGCCCGCCCTTGGCATGATAGAAAGAGCTCAAGCTATCGTGGTCCTGATAGCCCCCGCCGATCATCAGCAGGAAGGGCAGGAGGACGGCGATGATCCCGATCCCCAGGCTCAGATAGAGATAGGAGCGGACCGCCTGGCCCTCGAAGTTCCGCTGGTAGCGGTCCTCGTCCTCCGGGCTCAGCAGCTGCGGCGCGTCGGCGCCGGTCCCGAATGCAGAAGATGCCGTGTCAGCCATGGTTCCCCCTCCGTCACTGCGGACTGATCAGACTCGGCCCGGTCAGCCTATGCCGCGGGTGGTGACCCGGCAAGTTCGTGACCGTCGGCTAGCTCCGCGGAGTTGCCCGATCCGCCGCGCTTGCCTACAGGGGCGCCCTTCCAGCGATAGCGGAGCGGTGGCCGAGTGGTCGAAGGCGCTCGCCTGGAAAGTGAGTATACGGCAAAACCGTATCGAGGGTTCGAATCCCTCCCGCTCCGCCAACCTTGCCGCGCGGTGTCGCTAACCCCTATGCGGCGGCGATGCGCCGCTTCGGACCGCCGCCCTCCGCCGCCGAGATCGAGGCGATCGCTCGCGCCACGCTCGGCGCGCTGCCCGCGCCGTTCGCCGACAGCCTCGGCGAGGTCGTGCTGCTGGTCGAGGAGTTCGCCGACGACAAGACGCTCGCCGACATGGGGATCGATGACCCGTTCGAGCTCAGCGGCATCTACGAAGGCGTGCCGCTGACCGAGCGCAGCGTCGACCAGTCGGGCATCTCTGCCCGAGCGGATCCGGCTGTTCCGCCGCCCGCTGCTCGACGAGTGGGCCGACGGCGACGACACGCTCGAGCATCTCGTCGCGCACGTCCTGATCCACGAGGTCGGCCACCATTTCGGCCTGAGCGACGCCGACATGCACGCGCTCGAGGACAGCATCGCGTGACCGCCCTGCTGACGTTCCGCAACGTGACCCTGCGGCGCGGCGTCACCCTGCTGTTCGAGGGGCTCGACCTCGCGCTCGGGCGCGGCGAGCGGCTCCAGGTCACCGGGCCCAACGGCAGCGGCAAGTCGAGCCTGATCCGCCTCGCCGCCGGGCTGCTGGAGGCCGAGCAGGGGCAGGTCGAGCGCGCCCCGCTGGCGCTCGCCGACGATCATCTCGCGCTCGATCGCGAGCGCATCCTGCGCCATGCCCTGGGCTTCTGGGGCGGCGCGGTCGAGCAGGCGATGGTCGCGCTGCGCATCGATCAGCTCGCCGAGGTCCCGGTGCGGCTGCTGTCGTCCGGCCAGCTCAAGCGCGCGACCCTGGCGCGGGTCGCGGCGTCGGGGGCGGCGCTGTGGCTGCTCGACGAGCCGCTGAACGCGCTCGACACCGACGGGCGCAAGCGGCTCGGCGCGCTGGTCGAGCGCCACCTCGAGGCCGGCGGGGCGGTCCTCGCCGCGTCGCACCAGCCGCTCGGCGGCGACTGGCGCAAGCTCGAGCTCGGGCAAAGGGCGAGCGCGTGATCGCCGCGCTGATCGCCCGCGACCTGCGCCGCGGCTTCACGGGCGCGGCCTGGCTGCCGATCGCTTTCTTCCTGCTGGTCGCGACGCTGATGCCCTTCGCCATCGGCCCCGACGCGAAGCTGCTGGCGCGGATCGGCCCCGGCGCCTTGTGGATCGCCGCGCTGACCGCGGCGCTGCTGCCGGTCGAGCGGCTGGTCGAGCCCGACCGCGCCGACGGGGTGCTCGACCAGCTCGCGCTCCATGGCCTCGCCGAGGAGAGCGTCGCCGCGGCCAAGATCGTCGCCCACTGGCTGACCTTCGCCCCGCTGCTGGTCATCGCCGCGATCCCGGCGTCGGCGCTGCTGGCGATGGACGGCACGGCGCTGGCGAAGACCGAGCTCGCGCTGGCGATCGGGACTCCGGGCCTCGCCGCCCTCGCCGTCGCGGTCGCCGCGGTGACCGCGGGCCTGCCGCGGGCCGGATCACTGGCAGGGCTGCTCCTCCTCCCTTTGGCCGTGCCGCTGCTGATCTTCGGCGCGGCGAACGCGCTGCTGCTCGAAGCGGCGGCCTCGCTGCTGCTGACCGCCGGCGCGCCGTTCGTCGCCGGCGCAGCGATCAGGGCTGCGCGGACCTGACAACCTCCCCGAGATTTCTCGGGGAGGGGGACCATGCGCAGCATGGTGGAGGGGTCTTCCTTTTTAGAAGCCAGGAAACCCCACCACCGCCTTCGGCGGTCCCTCCCCAGCAAAAGCTGGGGAGGATGAGCTATCGACTCAGCGCGCGAAGATCGCGGTCGGGAGCAGCAGCCCACGCGCCTCCTCGCGCACCGCCATCTCGCCGGTCTCGACCGTCCCGCCGAGCTCGGCGAGGGTCTGCCGCACCAGCTCGCCGATCGCCAGCGCGGACATGCGCACGGCGTAAACGGTCAGCACCAGGAAGCGGCTGTCGGCGTCGAGCAGCTTGCGGCAATCGGCGAGCAGCGGCGCGAGATTCTCCTCCAGCCGCCACACCTCGCCCTCCGGCCCGCGGCCGAACTTGGGCGGGTCGAGCAGGATGCCGTCGTAGCGCCGCCCGCGCCGCACCTCGCGCGCGGTGAACTTGGTCGCATCGTCGACGATCCAGCGGATCGGGCGGTCGGCCATCCCCGACAAGGCCGCATTGGCCTTGCCCTGCTCGACCGATTTCTTGGACGCGTCGACATGCACCGGCCGGGCGCCGGCATCGCTCAGCAGCAAGCGTCCCGACCCCGGTGTAGCCGAACAGGTTGAGCACCTCGGCGTCCGACGACCGCTCGCGCATCCAGTCCCATTGCGGGGCCATGTCGGGGAAGAAGCCGAGGTGACGGAACGGGGTCAGCGACGCGTCGAACCGCACCGCGCCCCGCGCCAGCGGCCATGAGCGCGGGACCGGGCGATGCTGGACCCAGCGCCCGCCGCCCTCCTCGTCCGATCCGGGCACGAAGGTCGCATCCGGGTCCCAGTCGGCGCGCGCCGGCGCCCACATCGCCTGCGGCTCGGGACGCACCACCGTCACCGGTCCGTAGCGCTCGAGCTTCCGGCCGTTGCCGCAGTCGATCAGGCCCCAGTCGTCCCAGGGCTCGGCGACGATCGTGGCGAGGTCGGTCACGCCGGACTAGGCTGCGAGGGCGAGCGAAGCCCCGACCGAGGCGATCGCGGCGCGGCCGTCGACCAGCGTCGCCGCGCCCGCCGCTTTGGCCGCCGCGGCATCGACTGCGCGCAGCTCGTCGAGCACTTCGCCGGTGCCGAGGATCCGCCGAACACCTCGATCGAGCGGGCCATATGGTCGGCGCGGCCCTGCGGAGTCTCCATCGCCATCAGCAGCCCGGCCTCGAGCTGCGCCCGCGCCCGCACGACCTCGGCTTCGCCGAGCGTCTCGACCGCCTCGGCCAGCACCGAGCGCGCGAGGTGCATCGATTCGACCGCGCGCGTGCGGTCGGCGGCGCAGCTCATCGCGACGATCCCGGTATCGGCATAGGCCTGCTGCCAGGCGCTGACCGAATAAGCGAGGCCACGCTCCTCGCGCAGCTCCTGGAACAGGCGCGACGACATGCCTCCGCCCAGGGCCTGGACGAAGATCGACAGCGCCGGAAGTTGGGGGTCGGCCGCGGGCAACCCCGGAAGCGCGAGCGACCAATGCGCCTGCTCGAATTCGCGCCGATCGTTGCGCACGCCGCCGGTGAACTCGGCGCGGCCGATCGGCACGCCGGGCCAGTCTTCCAGGTCGCCGATCAGCCGCTCGGCGCACTTGAGGATCCGATCGCAGTCGACCTTGCCGCTGGCGGCGAGGATCAGTCGCGACGGGACCAGCTCGCCCTCGATCCACCGCAGGATGTCGTCGCGCCGGATCGCGCGCAGCGTCTCCGCCCGCCCGAGGACCGAGCGGCCGAGCGGCTGGCCGTCGAAGGCCGCCTCGAACAGCTGCTCGTGAACCAGGTCGTCGGGCGAATCCATGACTTCGCCGAGCTCGGACAGGATCACGTCCTTCTCGCGCTCGAGATGCTCTTCGGCGAGGTGGGGCGAGCGGACCATGTCGGCGAGGAGCTCGCACAGCAGGTCGGCGTCCTTGGCCAGGGTCCGGCCGTAGAACACCGTCTGGTCGCGTGCCGTCCAGGCGTTGATCGCCCCGCCGACATCCTCGATCGCCTCGGCCAGCGCGCGCGTGTCGCGGCTGCCCGGCGCCCTTGAACACCATATGCTCGACCAGGTGGGCGAGGCCGGAGAGATGGTCGGGCTCGGAGCGCGAGCCGACCTGGGCGTAGAGGCCGATCGCGACCGATTCCGCGCCCGGCATCGGGTCGACGGCGACGGTCAGGCCGTTAGCCAGGCGATGCAGCTCGCCGCTCATGGGTTCCGCCCGCGTTTCATCAGGACCAGCGTGTAGATGATCAGCGCCGCAACCGCCAAGGCGAACCAGGTCGCGGCATACATCCGATGGCCGGACGGGGTGATCGCGCTCGCCGTTTCGGGCTCGGCTCGGCGCTCGGCTCCAGCCCCGGCGGAGCGCTCGCCGCGACCAGCCGCATCCGGCTGACGCGGTCGGGGACGATGATCCCGCTGACCGGCCCGCCGGCCCACTCGACGCGCTGGTTGGGGTTCTTCGACCAGCCGACCTGGACGCTCATTCCCGGCCCCTCGGCGCCGGTCGCGCAGTCGACGATGTGGACGTAGCCGGGCTCGCCGGCGCGGTTCTCGCCGGCGATCGCGCGCGTTCCGGCCGGCCGCAGGCACACCCCGGTCGCGTAGCGGAACAGCGGCAGCTGCTTGGCGTCGAGCGGCGCGGTCGGCCAGCTGATCGGCGGCAGCTTCTCCGCCGCGGCATATTGGGCGAGCAGGCCCTCCTTCCACAGCGCGCGCTTCAGCTGCCACACGCCGAGGGAGATCAGCACGGCGATCGCCGCGGTGACGACGAGCGTCGGGGCCAGCGGCAAGCCGCTTGCTCATTCGACCAGCCGTCCTTCGCCCGCGCGATGCCGATATTCCTGGGCGAGCAGCCACGCCTTGGCGACGCGCAGGCCGCCGATCGTCAGCGCGGCGGCGACCGGGACCCAGACCAGGTGGACCCACGCCGGCGGCTCGACCGCCAGCTCGAGGGTCAGCGCCGCGGCCACGACCACCGCGCCGACGATCAGGATCAGGAACGCCGCCGGGCCGTCGCCGACGTTGAAGCCGGCGAAGTCGAGCCCGCAGCCGCGGCAGCGCGGCGCGAAGCTGCACCCAGCCGCGGAACAGGGTCGGAGCGCCGCAGCGCGGGCACAGCCCCCGGGTCGCCGCGGTGAGCGGCGCTGGTTCGGTTGCGCTCACCGCGTGTGCGGCGCGCCCCAGCCGCCCCACACGTAGATCGAGGTGAACAGGAACAGCCACACGACGTCGACGAAATGCCAGTACCAGGCCGCCGCTTCGAAGCCGAAATGCTGCCGCGGCGTGAAGTCGCCCGGTAGGCGCGCAGCAGGCACACGCTCAAAAAGATCGTGCCGACGATCACGTGGAAGCCGTGGAAGCCGGTCGCCATGAAGAAGGTCGCGCCGTAGATATTGCCTTTGAAGGCGAACGGGGCGTGGGCATATTCCCACGCCTGGATGCTGGTGAACGTCAGGCCGAGCAGGATCGTCAGCCACAGCCCGAGCTTCAGCCCGTTGCGGTTGCCGTGGATCAGCGCGTGATGGGCGTAGGTCACGGTCGTTCCCGAGCACAGCAGGATCAAGGTGTTGAGCAGCGGGAAGCCCCACGGGTTCAAGACCTCGATGCCCTTGGGCGGCCACTGGTGGCCGACCGCGTCGACATGGGACGGGAACAGCGAGCTGTCGAAGAACGCCCAGAACCAGGCGAGGAAGAACATCACCTCGGAGGCGATGAACAGGATCATCCCGTAGCGCAGGTGGAGCTGGACGACCGGCGTGTGATAGCCGGTGTGCGCCTCGCTTGATCGTGTTGGCCCACCAATTGGCCATGGTCACGATCACGCCGACCGCGCCCAATAGGCCGACGATGGGGCCGTAAGGATTGTCGTGGAACCACATCACGGCCCCGCCGAACAGGGCCAGGGCCGAAAAGGCGCCGATCAGCGGCCAGATATCGGGCTCGACGAGATGGTAATCGTGGTTCTTGGTCGCGGCCATGCGGTTCAGCTTCCCTCCTTTGGTCTGGATGAGCCTCTAGCGGCCCGTGGCGCGGCTTTCCACCGGGTAAAATGTGTAGCTCAAGGTGATCTCGTCGATCCCCTTGGCGCTCTCGTCCTGGCGAATCTTCGGGTCGACGTAGAACACCACCGGCATCTTGACGCTCTCGCCGGCTTTCAGCGTCTGCTCGGTGAAGCAGAAGCATTCGATCTTGTTGAAATATTGCGCGACGGGATCGGGGGTGACGTTGAACGCCGCCTGGCCGGTGATCGTCCGCGCGGTGAGGTTGGTCGCGCGGTAGTAGATCGTCGTCCGCGCCCCCGGAGCGATCCGCACCCGCTGCTGCACCGGCTCGAAGCGCCAGCCGAGCCCGGGATGGACGTTGGCGTCGAACCGCACCCCGATCTCGCCCGCGACCGCGCCCGGCGCTTTGGTCGCGCGCAGCGGCGTGCCGTCGAACCCGGTCAGCTGGCAGAAGGCGCGGTACAGCGGCACCGCGGCGAAGGCGAGGCCGAGGAAGCCGAGCGCGACCAGCGCCGCGATCAGCGCGGTCCGGTTGTTCTTCTGCGCCGCGGCGGCCGTCACCAGTTCATCCCCACCTTGGCGACGGTGATCAGGAACAGCAGCACGACGAACGCGCCCAGCAGCACCGCCATGATCCGCGCCCGCTCGCGCTGGCGGCGGACGACCTCCTGCTCGAGCTCGGGCCTCACCCGGCGACCCAGCGATCGGCGACCAGCGCCGTGAACAGAGCGAACAAATAGAACACCGAATAAGCGAACAGATGCTTCTCCGCGCCCATCCGGGCGGGCTCGGTCGCGCGGTTGCCGAGCACCCGCGCCGGCGAGCACCACGAACACGCCGCTCAAGATCGCCGCCGACGCGCCGTAGACCGGGCCGGTCAGGCCGAGCGGCCACGGCGTCACCGCCGCGGCGGCCATCGCCAGGCTGTACAGGAACATCTGCCGCCGGGTCGCCTCGAGCCCGGCGACCACCGGCAGCATCGGGATCCCGGCCGCGGCATAATCGGAGCGGACGAACAGCGACAGCGCCCAGAAATGCGGCGGCGTCCACAGGAAGATGATCGCGAACAGCAGCACCGGCAGGAGCTCGACCCGGCCGGTCGCGGCGACCCAGCCGATCAGCGGCGGGAACGCCCCGGCGGCGCCGCCGATGACGATGTTCTGCGCCGTCCTGGGCTTCAGCCACACGGTGTAGACGAGCACGTAGAACAGGATCGAGACGGTGAGCAAAGCGGCCGCGAGCCAGTTGGTCGCAAGCCCCATCAGCAGCACCGAAAAGCGCGCCAGCCCGACCCCGAAATGGAGCGCCGACTGCCGCTCCATCCGCCCGGCCGGGAGCGGCCGCCCGGCCGTCCGCCGCATCTTGCCGTCGAGCTCCGCCTCATACCATTGGTTGAGCGCGCCGCACGCCCCGGCGCCGAGCGCGATGCACAGGATCGCGGTGAAGCCGAGCACCAGCGGCGGCATCACCGGCGCGGCGAGCAGCCCGCACAGCCCGGAAAACACCACCAGGCTCATCACGCGCGGCTTGGTCAGCGCGAGGAAGTCGCGCCAGTCGGCCGGCAGCGCGGCCGCGTTCGTCATGTCGATGGCGGGCATCGCCGCGCCTATAAGGGCTTGGGCCGGGGCCGCAAACCCCTCTAGTAACAGGCGCCATGCTGACCCGATTCGCCCCGCTCGCGTCGACCCTGCTCGCCGCCCTCGCCGCCCCCGCCCTCGCCCAGCAGACCCCGGTCGAGCTCACGGGCCCGCCGGTCGCCGCGTCCGACTTCGTGCCGGTCGCGCTCGACACCAGCGCCGGGCGCATCGTCATCGCCCTCGACCGGCTCCACGCCCCGGTCACCAGCGCCAACTTCCTCCATTATGTCGACACCCACCGCTTCGACGGCGAGACCATCTACCGCGCCATGCCCTACGGCTCGGGCGGGCTGATCCAGGGCGGCGTCAGGAGCAGCGTCAAGAAGCTCTACCCGCCGATCGCGTTCGAGGGCACCGGCACCACCGGCCTTAGCAACACCGCGGGCACCATCGCCATGGCCGCCGCCGCGCCCGGGCACGGCCCAGGCCGACTTCTTCATCATGACCGTCGACATCAAGCAGTTCGACGGCCCCAGCGGCTTCGCCGCCTTCGGCCGCGTCGTCGAGGGCATGGACGTGGTCAAGGCGATCCTCGCCTCGCCGGTCTCGCCCGACCAAGGGCGAAGGCGCGATGAAGGGCCAGATCCTCGACCCGCCGGTCAAGATCCTCAAGGCCGAGCGGGTCAAATAAGGGATTTCACGCGGAGACGCAGAGGCGCAGAGAGGTCGAGCAGGCGCGCGCGGCAGCACTGATCCGTGATCGTTCGCGGCCGTTGGAACGAGCGGAATCATCGCTGCCGGACGTCCCGGACTCGACTCCTCCGCGTCTCTGCGTCTCTGCGCGAACCATCCTTTTTGGTTCGTTTCTGAACTTCCCGCTTCCCAAATAGGATTTCGTCTGATCTACGCTCGCCGATGAGCGAGTTCGCCGACGACATCCCTGACTTCGCCACCCTCGCCGCCGACCCCGAGATCGCGCCGCTGCTCGAGTTCGAGCCGGTGCCGCGGAAGGTGAAACGCCCCGACGGCTGGACCCCCGAGCTGCAGCGCGAGCTGATCGCTCGCATCGCCGCCACCGGCACCGTCCAGGAAGCGGTTTGGCAGATGGGCAAGCACGCCACCGGCGCCGAAGCGCTCTACAAGACGCCCATCGCCGGCAGTTTCCGCGCTTCGTGGGATCAAGCGATCGCCATCGGCCGCCGCCGCAACGGCCTCGATTCCCGGCCGCCCTATGCCGGCGAAGTGCCTGGTATCACCAGGCGCAAGTCCGCGACGCAGCACCGCGTTGACGACCAGGCCAGCTACGTGCCCGGCATCCCGCTCGACCTTCAGGAGCGCGACTATCGCGAGGCGCTCGATTACGAGCGCCGCGCCCAGCTGCGCTGGGACGAATCGCACCGCCGGGTGCGCGACAAATTCTTCTACTGCCGCCGCATGTACCTCAAGACCATCGTCGACGACCCCGAGCGCCGCGCCGCGTGGGAGCTGCTGTGCGGCCCCGCCGACTGGGACGCCGCGCGCCACCTCCAAAAGCAGCCCGACGAGGACCGCGAGCCGGTCCACCTCGAGGAACTCCAGACGGCGAGCTGGCAGGTGCCGCTCAAGACCGGCTTCTGCGTCGCCATCACCGACGCCGGCCGCACCCTCGCCGCGAACACCCTCGAGCGGCTCGAGCAGTCGATCCGGCAGAATGATCCGCGCTTCGCCAGTTCCTCCCTGTCGCGAAGCGATGGGGAGGGGAACCATCCGCAGGATGGTGGAGGGGCCGACGGAGCCAACGACCAGTGACCGCCGAAGCGCAGTGGACCACCGCCTGCTGCGAGATCTTCCTCATCCTGGCCTCCGACGAGAGCGGCCCGCTCGACCCCGACCAATGGCGCCGCCTCGCCGCCCGCATCGCCTGGGCATGGGACGCCGCCGACCGCTGCCACGCCGCCCAGCGCGCGCTGGATCTGCGCTGCTTCACCGCCGCCCAGCGCCTCGACGAAGCCGAGTTCAACCGCCTGTTCGACAGGGAGCAAGCGAAGATCGACGCCCTGCACGCCCAGCTGATGGCGGTGATCGAGCACGATGAGTGGCCGCGGGAGATGTACTTCAAGAACATCTAGCGCCGAGCGCAGCGCCGCCGACGCGGAGCGTCGCCGAAGCAGCGCGAAGAGAGTGCGTCCCCAGCTCGGCCAGCGGGTCGCAGCGAGCCCGACTGACGGCGACGGGATTCACTCCCGCGCAGACATCTTGTTGCTTTGGGAGCTGTATTTCGGCGGGATTTAGAGCGGAAGCACCGAGCGCAGCGACGCCGGAGCAGCGCGAAGAGATGCGAAGCCGAATTGGCCGACGGGTTGACAAACCCGAACCCCTTCGACGTCACGAATTTGTTTGTGACGGCCCCCGCCGCCTGTCCCAAGTTCATCACGATAGAGTGGCCGCGCAAGCTGATTTGGGAGAGCCTCAACGGCGACCATTCGGTCGGCCCTGTCTCAAGCTAATCGTCCGCCAATCGCCCAGCAATTTGTTCTGCGTGTCTTTGTCTACGAACCGAATCAACTCGCCCTTGTCGAGGTGAGGATTTAAAGGTTTGACGACCGCCTTAGCCGCATCGAGAAGAGCGTACCGCGTCGTTTTCTCTGACAACTTCCACTTCACTCGGTGGATGAGAAGGGATGTGAGACAGGCGCGGAGAAATTGTGCATCGGGAAGTTGCGCGATGATTTCAGCGAAGGTCAGTCGATCCAAGTTTCGGGTCTATCTCCGTAAGCCACAGTCCACGCATTAGCTTAGCGATCACGCCCTTCACACCTGTCTTTGCAACGGAGTTTCCGATCAATTCGATGCTTTGCTTGATCCAGCAGCAGTGCTGTGACCCGTTCAAGCGGCATGTTGAGCAAAACGAACTCGACCAGATCAAAAATGGCTGACAGCAGACGGTCTATTCATTGTCGTCAGCAATGCCAGTAAGCTTCCGAAATTGCTCGTCCGCTTGAAGTCCTTCCCTTATTTCTCCAAAATCCACATCCGAAATGTACTTCGTCCACAGATGCAAAAGACACTCACCACCACGTAACACTCAGGTCGCCAATTCCAGACGTTCCTGGCCACGAATATTTTCTGCTCCGGACCCCAGCAGAACTGTTGCAATCAACCACGAGCCGCCCAGATCATTGAGGGCTTTAGACACTTCTGCCTCTTCTTTTTCTTGATCTTTCGCTTTCGGCAACGTCTTCATTTACTCTGTCTACCATATCCAGAATTCGTATCTTTTCTTGGCGTTCACTAGCGCCTGTTTCAAGAATGTCTTTCGCCTCTCTTAACTCGCACACTAAGTGCCCTAATTGAACTCCCACTTCTTAGAAATGCTGGAGCAAGCTCATTCGTAAGTAGGATATGCTCTTTCACGCTGGCGCAGGCAGCGGCGGTCGCTTCGGCGACGTTTCGGGATGCCTTGGCGATATCTCCGCCGAGGGTCGAATCTTCGGCATAAAGATCGAAACAGAGAAGATCGAAATCATCCGCGGATGTATCAAAATAAAGATCGGCGAGATTTTCGTTTTTGGCGAGTTCATCAGCCAGTAAATATGCCTTGATGAACGGCAGAGTTATCTCCACATTTCCGAATTCAAAATTCAGAATTCCCTTATCCTGGAAGATGTCTGAACAAAAAAACAGTAAGGCATTTATTCCATAATCGAACTCGTCCGACATATTTTGTGCGTAATTAACAAGTTCTGCTTGCGTAAAAGAACGTTTCTCAACGCACAATTCTATGACGAATCGACGAAGGAAGTTGGCTCAATTTGTCATCCACACCTACTGGTTGTTTGTCACTGCTACGATGAAACCGAGATTCCGTCGACCGCGAGTTGGATCAGTTCTTAGCGTTTATTCGCAGATAGCAACGCAGCCAACATTTCTTGTGGTATGCCGGCGAAAAACGACGGGTGCGCCGGCAATCGAAAAGCGGCGGAACATGTCCCGCAATTGAAGTGCAATAACCTGCCAGCTTGCGCCGCTGGAACCTCAAATGCGCTCTCAATAAACGCTGCATTTCAGAAAATGAAACATTCGCAAACATCGAACGGTGTTGCGGAGGCAGATCGCTCGAAATCCGCATCCTTGATGAAACTCTTCTCCTCGCGGGTTACAAATATTAAATGGTGACCATCCCAAGTGTTGATTTGGTTCATGAAGAATGTTTGCTGTCTTCGATGCAACTTGCGGATTGTGACTCTGGAGAACGTTACTCGCCGCCTCGTTCCAATAACCCCCTGTCGAGCGAAATGGAGGATACTCTTTCTCCAATCCGAGAACGGGGCGGTCAAAGGTCGGTCCCATTCACAACGCCGGAATGGCAGCTTCCTTTCGCCTATTTCGGCAGGCGGCAGGGCGTTTGCGACGCCCGCGCCAACGCCGGATCTGGATACGTTCTGGGCGCGTATACATTAAGATGTTTGTGACGTCCCAGGGCCGCTACTACTTCCAAGGATTGCGGCTCCGCTCGACCGTCCCGGACCGCGCTAATTCGACTTCGCGCAATCTTGGCGTTGGCGGGCCGGTATCCGGTTGGCTTCGTTCTATACTAAGGCGACGATTCGCGAAGCTTCTGATCTATCTCGTTTGCAACTGTTTCGATAATTTCCGGCAACCTGGGGAAGCTTCCGCTTTTGGTCTTACAAGGGGCAATAGGGCGTTGTGACGCCTTTTTACTCTCTCCCAGGGCCTCCAAAAAGGTCTCATTTTGAAACTGAAGAAGTGAAGAAAGGAAGTCGCATTGCGCGCGGCTACTCTACTAAGTGTGTTTCTTGGTTTCACCTTCAAGCTTAGATTTCCCCTCATCGGCGTAGTCCGAAATCCGCTGATCGCCATCGCGTTGACTTCGCGCTCACGACAGAAGTTGAAGACGCTACCAAATTCTGTTTCGATCGCGAGCAGATTTTGAATAACTCCCTGAGATGCTTCTTGGTACACCGCGCTTTGGCCGACCGAGCCACATATCAAGAAACCCTCGATTGCCTTCGGCACCTCTAGTTCTTCAGGACCGAAGCGCCCCGGTACCTGCCCTAATCGCAAACTCTCTATTTCGAGCCACTGGTTCTGCTGCCATAAATCATAGCTGGGGCGCAGCTCCGTCATAGTACGGACAAAGCTTGCCGCGGCCGTCAGCGCCGAGGGGTTTCGTAGTAATCTGGAGAAAATGCCAGATCAACTCCGCCGCCATCCGCATCAGTAATCTTCGAGTTTCCCAAGGACATCTGCGAGGTTGCCCGTGTAACAAACATCCCCCAGTCGGACATCCTTGGAGATCCCACCGAGGCGATACCGAGGCAAACATACAGGCGGGGCGCGAACCGCTCCAAGGCCGATGCGCAGGCGGCTGTTGAGGCCGCATGCCCCATCTTCTCCTGCTTTATGACGATCACACAAAGGTTCGAAGGCGCTTGGACGGCGTACGTGAGGTGCAGACCATACGTTTTATTCTCT
>CAVXYS010000010.1:0-35234 GCA_963765945.1 uncultured Alphaproteobacteria bacterium | reverse complement strand
ACTGTTTATGTATTCTACTGGTTCAGTTGAACATGCCGAAAATATCGTCCGCCACATGCGCATGGGCAAATCGGCCTATCAGGCGTCGATCGACGCCGCCGACGAGATCGGTCTGGCGGTGCTCGCGACGACCATGGCGATCGTCGCGGTGTTCCTGCCGGTCGCGCTGATGCCGGGCATCTCCGGCCAGTTCTTCAAGGCTTTCGGCTTCACCGTCGTGGTCTCGGTGCTGATGAGCCTGCTCGTCGCGCGCATGATCACGCCGCTGGTCGCGGCCTATTTCCTGCGTTCGCACGGCGTCCAGCCGCACGCGGCGTGGCAAGTGGATGGACGTCTATCTCAAGGTCCTGAAGTGGAGCCTCGACAGCACCAAGGCGGATGCGCCTTCAGGCCGGGCTGCGCCAGGTCCCGGCGCAGTTCGCTCTATTATTGCCATCGGCGCGTTCCTGCTGCTGGTCGTCATCGGCGCGTTCCTCGGCGGGACCGGCAGCGGCGTTCGCCGCGCTCGGCAAACTCGGCCTGGCGACGTGCGCATGACCTTCCTGCTGGCCTGGTCGCCGGAGCCGCGCTCGCCTACGGCGTCGGCAAGCTGATCGGCCTGCTCGTGCGCGTGATCGGTGGCGGCTTCGGCGGATGGCACGCCTATGTAACCGGCCGCTGGGACGCGCGGCTGCACGATCATCGCATGGCGATGGTCGGCGCCGGCCTCGCCGCGCTGCTGCTCACGATCGTCCTGTTCGCGACCCTGTCGATGACCTTCCAGCCGCCGCTCAACCTCGACTTTCTCGCGGTCAACATCACCCTGCCGCCCGGATCGACGCTCAAGCAGACCGAGGCGGTCGCAGACCGCGTCGCCGAGATCGTCGAGAAGGATCCCGACGTCGAGCGCGTGTTCGAGCGGGTCCACGTCGGCACGGGTCGCGTGAACATCGTGCTCAAGAAGGACCGCAAGAACACCAGCACCGAATTCGAGCGCAGCTCTGACGCCGACGCTCGCGGCGATCCCCGACGCGCGGGTCAATTTCCAGAGCCAGAACGGCGGCGGGCCCGGACGGCGCGCGCGCGACATCATGCTCTATCCTCGGCGGCGACGATCCCGGAGAAGCTGATCGCGGCCGCCAACAAGATCGCCGACGAGATGCAGACCATCCCCGGCCTCCGCGCGCCGCGCGTCGGCGGCGACCTCGCCGCGCCGGAAATCATGATCAAGCCGCGCTTCGACCTCGCCGCCGATCTTGGCGTGACCACCGCGGCGCTGAGCCAGACGATCCGCATCGCGACGCTGGGCGACATCGACCAGAACAGCGCCAAATTCTCGCTGGCCGACCGCCAGGTGCCGATCACCGTGTCGCTGTCGGAGAATGCGCGGCGCGACATCTGCGACGCTCGAGAACCTGCCGGTGCCGACGTCGAGCGGCGGCTCGGTGCCGCTGAAGTCGGTCGCCGAGATCGGCTTCGGCTCGGGCCCGACGACGATCCAGCGCACCAACCAGATCCGCCGCATCGTCGGTCGGCGCCGACCTCGCGCCGGGCCTGGTCAGCGGCGACGTGTGGCCCAAGATCAACGAGCTGCCGGCGGTCAAGAACCTGCCGCAGGGCGTCAGCAAGCTGAACCTCGGCGACCAGAAATGGCAGGCCGAGTGATCTATTACTTCGCCTCGCGCTGATCTGCCGGCGTGCTGCTGGTGTTCGCGGTGCTGGTGCTGCTCTACCGCCGCTTCCTCGCGCCGTTCGTCAACATGGGCTCGCTGCTGCTGGCGCCGCTCGGCGCGGCCGATCGCGCTTGCACGTCGCCGGCCAGCCGGTGTCGCTGCCGGTGCTGATCGGCATGCTGATGCTGTTCGGGATCGTCGCCAAGAACTCGATCCTGCTGGTCGATTTCGCGGTCGAGATGATGAACCACGGCATGCCGCAAGAACGAGGCGATCTGGGAAGCCGGCCACAAGCGCGCCCAGCCGATCGTCATGACCACCGTGGCGATGGTCGCGGGCATGCTGCCGATCGCGCTGTCGCTTTACGGGCGACGGCAGCTGGCGCGCGCCGATGGGCGTCACCGTGATCGGCGGCCTGATCTTCTCGACCGCTGCTGACGCTGCTGCTGGTGCCGGCCTTCTTCTCCATCGCGATCTCGATCGAAGCGCGCATCGGCCGGCTGTTCCACCAGCTTCGATCGGCGAGGACGCGCACCGCGCAGGCCAGCCCGTGCCGGCGGAGTGAAGCGCCGCTGATGAACCTCGGCCCGGCTCGGCTATTGAGCCGGCATGAGCGCGATGACCACGGCGCTCTGTCCCGCTTCAACCCGGCGCAGCCGGGCGCGCGCGGGCATGAAGGTCGCCGCGACCGGCCTGCTGGTGGTGATGGCCGCGCGTGTTCGTCGCCGCGCGCGCGCTCGAGCCGCACTATCCCGTGGCTCGGCTACGTCAAGGCGTTCGCCGAAGCGGCGATGGTCGGCGGCCTGGCCGACTGGTTCGCGGTCACCGCCCTGTTCCGCCATCCGCTCGGCCTGCCGATCCCGCACACCGCGATCATCCCGCGCAACAAGGACCGCATCGGCGAGGCGCTGGCCAACTTCCTCAAGGACAATTTCCTGATCCCGCCGGTCGTCGCGCGGCGGATGCGCAACATCGACGTGGCCGGCGCGGCCGGCCGCTTCCTCCAGACGCCCGCGGGCGAAGGCACGCGCATCCGCGCCGGCGCCTCGCGGCTGATCGCCGACATGTTCGAAAGCCTCGACGACGAGCGGCTCGGCGGGATCGTCAAGGGCGCGATCTCCGCGCGCCTGCGCAAGACCGAGGTTTCGCCGCTGCTCGGCCACGCCCTGGCCTCGGCGATCAACGAGGACCGCCATGTGCCGATGCTCGAGGCGGCGATCCGCTGGATGGCGCGCGCGCTCGACGCCAACGAGCCGCTGATCCGCGACATGGTCCACAAGAGGGCCAATTGGGTCCTGAAGCTCGCCGGGCTCGACGCCAAGCTCGCCGACGCGATCATCGATGGCCTGCGCAAGCTGACGGTCGAGATGCCGACCGACCCCGCGCATCCGGTGCGGATCAAGGTCGAGGAGGCGCTCGCCCAGCTCGCCAACGACCTGCAGACCCGACCCGAGACGCGCGAGCGGGTCGAGGCGATCAAGGAGCAACTGCTCGACAACCGGTCGGTCGGCCTGTGGCTCGACACGCTGTGGCAGAAGGGCCGCGAGGCGATGATCCGCGCCGCGCGCAACCCGGACGCGGTGCTCGCCGGCAAGCTCGGCGAGGTGCTGAAGTCGATGGGCGCGACGCTCGAAAGCGATCGCGCGCATCCGAGCCGCGATCAACCAGTTCGCCCGCCGCGCCGTGGTCGGCATGGCGGCGAGCTATGGCGGCTCGATCGTCAAGCTGGTCAGCGGAGACCGTCCGCGGCTGGGATGCGCGGACCGTCACCGACCGGCTGGAGGCGGCGGTCGGCCGCGACCTGCAATATATCCGGATCAACGGCACGCTGGTCGGCGGGCTGGTCGGGCTGATCCTCCATGCGGTGGACCGGCTGTGAGCGACGAGCAGCTCGACGCCCTCGCCGAGATCGCGCGCAATCGCGGGCTCAAGCTCATCCGGTCGCGCGTCCGGACGCCGGGCAAGCGACGCTTCGGCAAGGTCGGCCTGACCGACAAGGCCGGCAAGGCCGTGTTCGGGATGGACGACCAGGGCCCGACCGCGCAACCCGAAGAGGTCGAGGGCTATCTCCGCACCCTCGGCGCGAAGGACTGGGGCGCGTCGCTCGATGTCGCGGTGCTGCCGCGCAAGCCCCAGGGGCGCCCGGCGCGTCGGGCAGCCAATGATCCGGAGCCGGCGCCCCGACCGAAACCGGCACCGCCCCCCGCCGAAGCCGCGCGAGAAGCCCAAGCCGAAGCTGCGCGAGGCGCGGGCGGCGACGCTCCGCGCCTCGCCGAGCTGATCCGGTTCCTCGGTCATGAGATTGACGAAAAATCCGTCCGCAAGAGCCTCGGCAAGCTCAAGAAGCTGGACGAAATGCCGATCCTCGCCACCCTCGACAAGGCGGTCGTCGGCCTGATCGGAATCCACCGGATGGTCACGGTCCATCGGCCGGCACCGGTTGGGCGAATTCCAATCCTGGTCGTCGCTGCCGAAGCGCAGGGGCAGGGTCTCGGGCGCCTGCTGGTCGAGGAGGCCGAACGGCGGCTTAGGAAATCCGGCTGCCAGATCGTCGAGGTGACCAGCAACGACCGGCGCGGGGCGGCCCACGCTTTCTATCGCCACCTCGGTTACGAGCGGACCAGCATCCGCTTCATGAAGAAGCTCTAGCCGGAGCTGCGCCGCTCGATCGTCGCTCCGACCGCCGACAATTTCTCCTCGAGCCGCTCGTAGCCGCGGTCGAGGTGGTAGACTCGCAATACCTCGGTCTCGCCTTCGGCGGCGAGGCCGGCGAGGACCAGGCTCATCGACGCGCGGAGGTCGGTCGCCATGACGTTGGCGCCGGTCAGCCGCTTCGGGCCGTGGACGATGGCCGAGCGCCCGTGCACCTCGACGTCGGCGCCCATCCGGCGCAGCTCGGGGACGTGCATGTAGCGGTTCTCGAAGATCGTTTCTTCAAGGAAGCTCTGGCCTTCGGCGACGCACAGCATGGCCATCAGCTGCGCCTGCATGTCGGTCGCGAACCCCGGAAACGGCGCGGTCGAAACCGCTATGGGCCGAAGCGGCTGGTGCGCGCTCACCTTCATGCCTTTGTTGGTGAATTCGATCGCCAGCCCGGCCTGCGCCAGCACGTTGGTCGTCGCCAGCATCTCGTCCGGCCTGAACTCCGAGCAGGTGGAGCGAACCGCCGGTGATTCCGGCCGCGCAGGCGTAGCTGCCGGCCTCGATCCGGTCGGGCATCACCGCATATTCGCAGCCGTGCAGGGCATCGACGCCGGCGATGATCAGATGGCCGCTGCCAATCCCCTCGATCCGCGCGCCCATCGCGACAAGGAGGTTGCAGAGGTCGACGATCTCGGGCTCGCGGGCGGCGTTGAAGAACTGGCTCGTGCCTTTTGCGAGGACCGCGGCCATGACCGCGTTCTCGGTCGCCCCGACCGAGACGACGGGGAAGCTGAAATCGCCTCCCGCCAGGCGGCCCTTCGGGGCGGTCGCTTTCACATAGCCCGCCGCGAGCTCGATCTCGGCGCCCATCGCTTCGAGCGCCTTCAGGTGGAGGTCGATCGGCCGGTCGCCGATCGCGCAGCCGCCGGGCAGCGACACGGTCAATTCGCCCATGCGCGCGAGCATCGGGCCCGACACCAGGATCGAAGCGCGCATCTTGCGCACCATATCGTAGGGCGCGACCGTGGAGACGATCTCGCTCCGCCTGGAGCGTCATTCGCCGGCCGATTTCGCCTTTCTTCACCCCGGCGACCGAGGTCGAAACCCCGAGCTGGTTGAGCAAATGGCTGAAGGTGTCGACATCGGCGAGCCGCGGCAGGTTGGTGAGCGTCAGCTTCTCTTCGGTGAGCAGCGCGCACGGCATCAGCGTCAGCGCGGCATTCTTGGCGCCGCTGATCGGGATGTCACCCTTGAGGCGCTCGCCGCCCTTGATCCAGATGCTGTCCATTGGCGGGGGCTTTAGCGGCGGAAGTTCCTCCCTGCCAGCGCAGCTGGTGGCGGGGGACCATTCCCCGCAGAGGGAATGGTGGTGGGGTGAGAGGAGCGGCGCCAGTTACCCCTCCACCATGCTGCGCATGGTTCCCCTCCCCATCGCGCCGCGATGGGGAGGAACTGCTTAGATCACGCCTTCTCCAGCGTGCACTGCAGCGGGTGCTGGTTCTCGCGGGCGAAGTCGATCACCTGGGTGACCTTGGTTTCGGCGACCTCGTAGGTGAACACGCCGCAGACCGCGACGCCCTGCTGGTGGACCTGGAGCATGACCCGGGTCGCGTCCTCGATGCCCATCGTGAAGAAGCGCTGGAGCACGAGCACGACGAACTCCATCGGCGTATAGTCATCGTTGAGCATCAGCACTTTGTAATTCGACGGCTTCTTGGTCTTGGGCCGAGTACGCGTCGCGACGCCGGTTTCGATCTCGTCGATCCCGTCCTCGTCGCCGTTCGCCATGATGATCCGGTCAATGCTCATCGCGCTATAAAATATGGCAAGGCAGAAAAGTGCCGCAAGACGGCATTTAGCATGCTCGCCATAAAAAATTGGCGGCCGCCCCTCTAATGAGGAACGACCGCCAGTTCATCGCCTGAACTAGGAGGGGAGAGGGTCAGGCGACGAGCGTGTTGAAGCGCTCGGCGTTCGCCGTGGCGCGGTTGGAAAGCGGCTGGAACGCCTCGCCGGCGAGCTTCACCATCGTTTCCGTCAGCTTCGAGGTCTCGGCGACCATGCGGTCGAACGAGGCGCGGGCGAAGTCGCCCTGAAGCTGCAGATACTCGGTCGGCGACTTGGCTTCGGCGAGCGAACGGATCGCGTCGGCGGCCTGCTCGACACCGTCGCGGCTGCTGGCGACGACGTCCTGGCCGATCGAGCGGGCGCCCTCGGCGGCAACACGGCCCGACTCGACGATCGCCTCGACGTTGGCGCGGGTCAGGTCAGCCAGCTCCTCGGCGACCTTCTGGCTCTTCTTGACCAGCTCCTGGCCGCGCTCGCCGGCGTCGGCGAACAGGGTCTGGAACGGAGCGAAAGTCGGAACGGCTTCGAAGCCCTTGAAGAAATTGGTGTTGGTCACGGTTTCAGTCCTTTGCTTGGCCGCTGCAGGCTTGCGGGCGGCGGTACGGGTCTTGCGGCGCACAACTTTCGCGCGACGCGTCACAATCTTCTCGGCGGCAGCCTGACGCTTGGCCGGGCGAGCGGTCGCGGCGCGGGTGCGCTTCGCGGTCTTGGCGCTCTCCTTGGCGATCGTCTCGACCGTCTCGGCAACCGCTTCGGCGACCTTGGCGGGCGCCTCGACAGCGGTTTCCGCTGCGATCTTGGTTTCGTCTGCCATGTGAGTTCTTTCCTCCGAATATGTTGCAGTGCACAATACGCATTGCGCTGCACAATTTCAAGGGTAATTTTTGTGCAGTGCGTCACCCGGCCGCTTGACGGCCACGGCTCACCCGAAGCAAGAACGGCCATGGACGCTTCATCCGACCAGCCGACCCGCCGCCGCCGCGGCCTGCTGATCGTGCTTTCCTCCCCCTCGGGCGCGGGCAAGACGACGATTTCCCGGATGCTGCTCGAGGCGGATTCCGAAATCACCATGTCGGTGTCCGCCACCACCCGGCCGCAGCGGCCCGGCGAGGTCGACGACGTCGACTATCATTTCGTCGATGACGCCGAATTCGAACGGCTGATCGAGACCGACCAGTTTGCCGAATGGGCCTATGTGTTCGACCATCGCTACGGCAGCCCCAAGGAGCCGATCAAAGAAGCGCTGAAAGACGGCCGCGACATCCTGTTCGACATTGACTGGCAGGGCACTCAGCAGCTTCGGGGGGCGTTCGCGACCGACCTGGTCCGCATCTTCATCCTGCCGCCATCAATGAGAGAGTTGGAGCGACGCCTTCGCGCGCGCGGCACGGACTCTGAAGAGGTGGTCGAAAGCAGGATGCGCCGAGCAGCCAGCGAGATCGGGCATTGGGGTGAGTACGACTACGTCCTGATCAACGAAGACATGGACCACTGCCTCGCGGAGGTGCGAGCGATTATTGATGCGGAACGGCTCCGCCGCGACCGCCGGCCCTACCTGTTCGACTTCGTCCGCAGACTGGTCGAACGTCCCAACTACTGATCGAGAAGATCGAGGATGCGTGCCGCGGCGAAGAAGTCGCGGCGGCGGTTGTCGAGCGCCTGTTCGGCTTCCCTGTCCAAGCCCCATTGCTCGAGCTGCCAGCGCTCGTCGATGCTGACCGCCTGCCACGCGACGTCGGCGCTCATCGCCCGTTCGAGCACCGCCAGCGCCGCGACCAGCGAGCCGCCGACGGTCACCAGCGGTGACAGGCCGGCGAGCCGGAACGCATCGAGCTCGCCGACGGCCTGGGCGAGCCGATCGCTGGTGGCCGCAGGCTGGGGCACATGCATGATGCCCGACGTGATCGCAAAATCGACATCGTAGCGCCGCCGGGCCCAGGCCAGCAGCGCATCCCAGCCGGCCGCCTGGCGCTCGACCAGCTCGGGCGGCGATCCGAGCGGTAGCAGGCGAGGTCGGCCTCGGCGTAGCGGGCCAAGCCGCCCGCAAACGCGTCCTTCTCGGGAGCGACGCGATCGATCGCCGCATTGGCGAGCCCGGTCAGCGGCATCGCGCGCGGGTCGATCTCGCCTTCGACTGCATGCCATTCCCCGGCAATCGCGTCGGCCAGGGCGCGGTTCGGAACGATCAGCATCGCGCGGGCCGGCGTTCGCACCGGCCGATCGTCGAGGCGGACCGCCCAACCACCCTCCTCCGGCGCGACCGCGACCTCCTGCCAGAAGCGCTTCACGAAGTCCTGCCGGTCCTGCTCGTCCCACGCTCGCTTGAGCAGTCGCGGCGCGAATAGGGCATCGATCACCCCCATGATCGCAATGATCGCGCCGAGCTGCGGCCAGCCGCCATCGCGGACGAGGTTGCTGTACGCGATGGCGATGCCGAGAAAGAAGATCGCCAGGCCGCCGAGGCGGACCGCCGAATAGAGGTAGAAGCGGCGGCGCCAGACGTCTTCGTCAGCCATGGCCGGTCAATCCTTCGATCGCCGCGACGATGTCGTCGCGACCCGCGCCGCGCTGGCCGGCGATGGTCGCGGCAAGGTCCTCGCCGGCCTTGTGCTGGTTGAACTTGCGGGTGCCGCCGAACGGCATCGGGCACGAGCTCGAACCCGACGATCGCGCAAGTCATCGCCTCGAACTTGCGCGGCTCCAGCTTGTCCCGGGTCCACGGCGCGTCGGGCGAATGATCTGCCCTCGAAGCGCGCGCTCAGAGGTCGAGCAACTCGACCAGCTCCTCGTCGGAGAGCCGGCGCGCGGGCCCCTCAATCTCCACCGCTTCATAATGCCACGTCGGGACCTGGTCGTCCGACGCATACCAATTGGCGCTCTGATAGGCTTCGCGGCCGGCGATGCTGATCAGCAGGCGCCGGCCGTCGAGCTCGCCGGCGATCCGGTTGCGCCGAGCGACGTGGAACCAGACCCGGTCGTTCCGGACCAGGATCGGAACGTGAACCACGAACAGACCCGCGTCCGAGGCGGTGAAGACGTGGGCGAAGGCGCGCTCCGCCGCGAAGCGCAAGATCTCGGCCGGATCGGTCCACTCGAAGGCGCGATTGGGATGCATCAGCGCGGCCCGCCGCGATTTCGCCCCGGCGCCGGAGCGGCGCTCGCCGCGCCGGCTCTCGCCGCCGCGGCTTCGCGGGCCGCTTCGGCGCGGGCGGGGCGACGCGTTTGAGCTCGACTCCCGCTTCCAGCTCGAAGCCAAGCGTCGCCAGGCTCTCCGCCAGGTGGGACGGAAGCTCCGCCGTGACGTCGAGCTTGCCGCCCTCCGGCGAGTCGATCCGCAGCCGCCGGGCATGGAGGTGGAGCTTGCGGCTGATCCCGCCGGTCAGGAACGCCTCCGCCCCGCCATATTTCGCATCGCCGACGATCGGATGACCGAGCGCCGCCATGTGCGCGCGCAGCTGGTGGGTGCGCCCGGTCAGCGGCTGCAGCTCGACCCAGGCGGCGCGGTTGCCGGCGTGGTCGAGCACGCGCCAGCGGGTCCTGGCCGGAAGGCCGTGCTCCTGATCGACGTGCATCTTTTCGCCGCCGGTGCCGGGTTGCTTCGCGAGCGGCGCGTCGATCATGCCCTCGTCGCCGGACGGAACGCCGACGACCAGCGCCCAGTAGATTTTGCGCGCGGTCCGGCCGGAGAAAGCCTTGGCGAAATGCCCGGCGGACCGCGCGGTCCGGGCGACGAGCAGAGCGCCCGACGTGTCCTTGTCGAGGCGATGAACGAGCTTGGGCCGTCCGCGCTCGTCGGCCAGCCCGTCGAGCAGCCGGTCGAGATGCCTGGTCGTCTTGGTCCCGCCCTGCGTCGCGAGGCCGGGCGGCTTGTTGAGCACGAACGCCGACGGATCCTCGTGGATCACCATGTCGCGAACGAACGCGATCTCATCCTCGGTCAGCCGCTCGCGCCGCGGTTGCGGCCGCGCCGCCCGCGCCGGCGCCGGGTCGGCCGGCGGCACCCTGATCTCCTGCCCGGCTTCGATGCGGTCGCCCGGAATCGCCTTCTTGCCGTCGAGCCGCAGCTGCCCGGTGCGCGCCCAGCGCGACACCAGGTTGAAGCTGACGTCGGGCAGGTTGCGCTTGAACCAGCGGTCGAGGCGGATGCCGTCGTCGTCGTCGCTGACGGTGAAGGTGCGCGGCTCGGCCATCCCGGCGCGATTAGCCGAACCTATGCCTCTCGTCCCGCCCAATAATCGAAGCCTCGCGCCTGGAGCGTGCGAATGAGGCGCCGCGCCTTCGGCCCCTCCCAGAGACCGGCATAGCCGTGCTTCTTCGCCCCGCCGACCCACCAGCCCTGACCGGGCAGGCCGTCCGACTGGCGCACGACCAGCACCGCGAGCTCGGGCTCGCCGCGCGCTTCGGCTTGGTCGTCGACGAACGACAGCACCTTGCACAGCGCGCGCATCTTCGGCCGCGTGAAATGATGGCCGAGCAGCTCGAGCACGTCGCGGTAGCTGATCGCCTCGCCGGCCCGGGCGGAGGCAACCAGGATCGCCCGAACCTCCGCTGGGTCCGCCAGCAATCCCGCTTCGCTCACTGCGCCTGCGGCTGCTGCGCGACGGGAGTCAGCTCGAACACGTCGAGCTTGGAGGTGCTCTGCGGCCAGGGAATGACCAGCCGCCATTTGAACGGGGCGATGCGCTCGAGCACTCCGGCCATGTCGCGCTTGGGGTCGTCGCCGTAGGCGACCAGCTGCTGGGCGTCGCCGAGCGCGAGGCTGCCGAGGAACACGAGGCGGGTCGGGTCGTCGTCGTCCCACAACCGGCCGGCGGGTCGCTGGCTGCCGGTCTGCTTGACGATGGTCAGCAGATCCCCCTCGACCTCGACGTAGCAGAAGAAGGGCTTGAAGGTTTCGAAGGCCCGGCTCTTGGCGGTCGCCTTGCCGAGCTTGATCAGGCGGCAATAATAGCTGCCGGGCGTCGGCGCCGGCCGCGCCAGCGCGGCGCGCGGCCGGAGCAGCGCCCCCTCCCGTCGAACATCGCCGCCGTTGCTCTTGCGCGCTTCCGCCAGCGCTTCCTGCCAGGCGAGGCCGAGCCGGGCGATGCGGTCCTCGTCGGCGTCGGTCGCGACCGCTTTCCACACGTCGGCCTTGAGCGGCGTGCCGACCTCGACCGTCGGCGTGACTCCGGGCGCCGGCTTGGGCTTGGTCGCGCAGCCCGCGACCAGCAGCCCAAGAGCCGCCGTCGCGCCCAGTCCGAGCCTGCCGAATCGAGCCATTGCCCCCCGTCTTTCCACGAGCGCAGCCAAGGTGGCAGCGGCCGCCAACAGATTCAACTAAGGCTGCATTCAACATGAGCTTTCACTGAACGCTCACCGCGGCTAGGCGCGCGCAGGATGAACGCCCCCGACCGATCGCCGCAAGCCGACGTCCAGGCGGCGGAGCGCCATTCCCGCACCGGCTTCCTGTTCGGGCTCCTGGCCTACGGCCTGTGGGGCGTCCTCCCGCTCTATTTCAAGGCGATCGCCGACGTTCCGGCACTCAACATCGTCGCCCATCGCATCCTCTGGTCCCTGCCTTTCCTCGCCGTCTTGATCACCCTCGCCGGAGGATGGAGCAAGATTCGCGCGGCGATCGCCGAACGCAGGACGCTGCGCGTCCTCACGCTGACCGCGCTGCTGATCGGCGGCAACTGGCTGCTCTACACCTATGCGGTGATCAGCGGGCACATCCTCGCCGCGAGCTTCGGCTATTATCTCAACCCCCTCGCCAACGTCCTGCTCGGCCGGTTCGTGCTCAAGGAGCAGCTTAACCGGCTGCAATGGGCCGCCGTCGCCATCGCCGGGGCCGGCATCTCGGTGCTCGCCGCCGGCGCCCTCGGCCAGCTGTGGATCAGCCTCACCTTGTGCGCCAGCTTTGCCCTCTACGGGCTGCTGCGCAAGGTCGTCACGGCCGATGCCGTGACCGGGCTCGGGATCGAGACCGCGCTGCTGTTTCCGATCGCGGTCGGCTGGCTCTGCTGGGGCGTGCTGGCGGGGAGGCCGGTGATCGGATCGACCGGCGGCGAAGCCGGGCTGCTGCTCCTCGCGGGCGTGGTTTCGACAACTCCGCTGCTGCTGTTCACCGCGGCCGCCCGGCGGCTCCAATATTCGACGCTCGGCATGCTCCAGTTCCTCGCCCCGACCCTGCAGTTCCTGATCGGCGTCTGGTACGGCGAGCCGTTCACCCGCGCCCACGCGGTCGCCTTCGCCGCAATCTGGGCGGCGCTCGCGCTCTACGTGACGGCGCTGCTGCGGGCGCCGCGGCTGCCCCAACCGCCGGAATGATGGTAGGGAGCGGCGCATGTTCAACGTCGCTTCGCTGATCATCGGCTTCGTCGCGCTGATCCTGGCGGTCATCGCCTTCATTCCGCTGCTCGGCTGGGCCAACTGGCTGATCATCCCGTTGGCCGTCATCGGCGCGGGCGTGGGGATGGTCTCGCGCAGCACCAGCGGCCGCAACCTCAATCTGTTCGTGGTGGTGATCGGCGTCGTCCGGCTGATCCTGGGAGGAGGGTTCCTATGAGCCGCGAACCGCGCATCGACGCCTATATCGCCAAGGCCCAGCCGTTCGCCCGGCCGATCCTCGAGAAGGTCCGCGAGCGGGTCCACGCCGTCGTGCCCGACATCGAGGAAGCGATGAAATGGAGCATTCCATCCTATTGCCGGAACGGCAAGATCGTGCTCGGCACCGCCGCGTTCAAAGCCCATGCCGCCTTGCATTTCTGGCGCGGGCAGGAGCTGGGCATCGACACGGCGATGGACGCCATGGGCCAGTTCGGCAAACTGACCAGCGTCGCCGACCTGCCGACCAATCTCGACGCGCTGATCGCCAAGGCCGTCGACCTGTCGGCGAGCGCGTCGGCGCCGCGCAAGACCAAGCATGAGCCCAAGCCGGCGCCCACGATGCACGCCGACTTCGCCGCCGCGCTCAGCAAGGCTCCGGCCGCCAAGGCGACGCTCGAGGGCTTTCCGCCGAGCGCCCAGCGCGAATATCTCGAATGGGTCAGCGAGGCGAAGCAGGAGGCGACCCGCCAGAAGCGCATCGCCGACGCGGTCCAATGGCTGTCCGAAGGCAAGCGCCGCCACTGGAAGTATGAGAACTGCTGACGTCTAGCGCGACATCCTGAGCGCCGGGCCGAACCGGGTCTGCTCTTCGCCCTCGACCGAGAAGCCGCAGCTTTCGTAGAACAGGCGCGCGCTCGGGTTGGCCGTGACCTTCAGGGTCATGCCGCTGAGCCGCGCCTCGTGCGTGGCGGCTTCGACCAGCGCCTTGCCGATGCCCGAGCCCCACAGGTCCGGCTCGACGAACAGCCCGTCGAGCTCGCCGGCGACGACCGCCGCGAACCCCGCGAGCTCGCCATCGAACTCGGCGACGATGACCTGGCCGTTGGCGATCTGCGCCGGCGGAAGGTGAATCGCGTCGGGGTTGGCAAGCAATTCCTCGCGATATTCCGGCAGCTCGAGCGAGGCCCGGCGCTGCAGCTCCTCGAGCTCGGCATGCTCGTCGGGCTCGGCCAGCCGCAGCAGCAGGGTCAGCGAATCAGCGCGTTTTGACATAAGCGCCCGGCGCGTCCTCGATCGCCTCGAGCTTGCCCTTGCCGGGAATCCTGGCGCCCTTGGCCTTCACCGTCGCTCGATCCTGCTGCTTGAGCCAGTCGAGCCAGTCCGGCCACCAGCTGCCCTTGTGCTCAGTTGCGCCGGCGACGAAGGTCGCGAGCGTATCCGTCGGCTTCTCGTTGACCCAATACTGATATTTCTGAGCCGCCGGTGGATTAACGACCCCGGCGATATGGCCGGAGCCGGCCAGCACGAAGCGCTTGGGGCCGGCGAAATGGTCCATGATCTTCCACACGCTCTGCGGCGGCGCGATATGATCCTCGCGCCCGGCCTGGACATAGGTCGGCGTCATGACGGCGTCGATGTCGATCGCCGTGCCGGCGACGCTGATCCCGGCCTTCTCGGCCAGCTTGTTCCCCTTGTAGAGCGTTTCGAGATAGTCGCGGTGCCAACCGGCCGGCAGGTTGGTCGTATCGCTGTTCCAGTGAAGCAGGTCGAACGGCGCCGGCTCCTCGCCCAGCAGGTAATTGTTGACCACGTAGCTCCAGATGAGGTCGCGGCCGCGCAGCAGGTTGAAGGTCGCCGCCATGTAGCGGCCGTCGAGATAGCCCTTCTCGGCGGTCAGCTGCTGCAGCAGGCCCATGGTCTCGTCGCCGAGGAACAGCTTGAGGTCGCCGGCCTCGCTGAAGTCGACCTGGGCGGTGAAGAAGGTTGCCGACTTGACCTTGCCGGCGTCGCCCTTGGCGTGGAGATAGCCGAGGCTCGCGGCGAGGGTCGTCCCCGCGACGCAATAGCCGATGGCATGGACGCTTTCGACGTCGAGCAGGTCGCGGATGGTGTCGATCGCGTCGATCTGTCCGCCCAGGACATAATCGTCGAGGGTCGCGTCGGCGATGCTCTCGTCGGCCGATTTCCAGCTGACCATGAACAGCGAAATGCCCTGGTCGACGCACCATTTGACGAAGCTTTTCTCGGGGGTCAGGTCGAGGATGTAGAAGCGGTTGATCCACGGCGGGAAGATGACGACCGGAGTCTTGAGCACGTCGTCGGTGGTCGGCGTGTATTGGATCAGCTGGTAGAGCGGGGTCTGCTTGACCACCTTGCCCGGCAGTCGTTGCGAGGTTGCGCCCGACCTCGAACACGCCGGGCTTGGTCTGGGTCAGCTGGCCCTGCGCAATGTCCTTGAGCATGTTGGCGAGGCCCTTGAGCAAATTCTCGCCGCGCGTCTCGATCGTCTTCTTCAGAACCTGCGGGTTGGTCAGCGCGAAATTGGACGGGCTCATCGCATCGACGAAGCTGCGCGTCGCGAACCGCATCTTTTCCCGCGTCCCGGCGTCCAGCCCGTCGATCTCGTCGACCGTTCCAAGCAGCTGGTCCGAAACCGCTAAGATAGGTCTGGCGGATCGTGTCGAAGATCGGATTTTCGCGCCATTCGGGCGCCGCGAAGCGCCGGTCCTTGCGCTCCTTCTCGTCCGCAGACGGCGCGGCCATGACTCCGCCGAGAACCTTGCCCCACGCCTCCAGGCCCTTGGTCCACGCCTCGGCCCCGGCGCTCATCAGCTTCATCGGGTCGGCCGCCATGCCGCCGAAGTCGAACGCGCTCGGCGACAGCCCCGGGAACGGCTGGTCCTTCCTCAGGCCCTCGGCCCAGAATTCCATCAGCATCTGCTGCGCCTGGCCCATCACCAGCGTCCAATGCTGCCAATCCTCGAGGGTGGGAATCGCGCTCCCGCTGTTCGTTTCTTCGGCCATGGGACCCTTATGTAGTCGTCATCGCGACCCTTGCGAAGGCAAGGGGAAGCAATCCAGCGGTGCGAACTGGATTGCTTCGTCGCTTCGCTCCTCGCAATGACGGTAAAGTGGTTGCCGCACCCGTCCCCTCGGCCCTCGAGTTGCTCGACTATTTCGGAATCGCGGTATTCGCGATCTCCGGCGCCTTGCTCGCCGCCGAGAAGCGCCAGACGCTGGTCACCTTCATCTTCTTCGCCGTCGTCACCGGCGTCGGCGGCGGGACCCTGCGCGACCTGCTCATCGGCGCGCCGGTCTTCTGGGTCCACACCAACGCGACGCTGCTGATCTGCATCGGCGCCGCGCTGCTCGTGTGGCTCGCCAGCCGCCGCTGGTTCACCGGCCAGGCGCTGCTGTGGTTCGACGCCGCCGGCCTCGCCGCATATGCCTGCTACGGCGCCGCCAAGGCGCTCGATTTTGGAGTGGCGCCGGTCCCGGCCTTCGCCATGGGCGTGATGACGGCGTGCGCCGGCGGGATCATCCGCGACGTCCTCGCCGGTGAGCCGTCGATCCTGATGCGGCCCGAGCTTTACGTCACCGCGGCGGCGCTGGCCGCCGGCCTGTTCGTCGGCTTGAGCCTGCTCGGCGTTCCGGCCCTGGTCGCAGCGGCGCTGGCGATCGCCGCCGGCTTTGGCCTGCGCGGGGCGGCGATCGCGCGCGGCTGGTCATTGCCGGCCTACAAGGATTAGGTTCGCGCCTCATCGCATGTCATTGCCAGGAGGAGCCGATGGCCAGCCCGTCAAAGAGAATCCTGCTTTTGGTCTGTTTGGCCGGGGCCCTGCCGACGGCGTCGGTCGCCCAGGATCGCGCCCTCGTGGTGCCGGGAATGAAGGTCTTGCTGAACAATGACTGCGCGCGCGTTCAATACCATGATGTGGCCGTCGGTCAGACGGCCCGATGCATTCGCACCCGGCGTACATCGTCTACACGCTCAGGCCATTCAAAGCCCTGATCACCCTGCCCGACGGGACCCAGCGGATCAGCCAGCACAAGGCCGGCGAGGCCTATTGGAACGCGCCGATCACGCATTCGGTCAAGAATTACTCGGCAAGACGCCGATTTACAACCTGATCGTCGAGATGAAGCCTGGCGGGAAATGCCAGTAGCGCCCAACGTCATCTGCGTACTCGTGGGTGTTTCGAGCGCGCTTCTTGCCGCCTGCGCGACCGTGCCGACGGCACCGCCGCCAGTCCATGCTGAGGTCGGGGTCGCGTTCGGCCGCACCGGCGAGTTCGCCAGCTTTGCCGATGGCGTCGCCGACCCGCAGTCGGGTCGCCGAGTCGACCGTCGACGATCCGGTTCGAGTCGCCTCGATCAGCAAGCTGGTGGTCGCCGTCGGCGTGATGGAGCTGGTCGAGCGGGGCAGGCTCGACCTCGACGGCGACGTTTCGCGCTGGCTCGGGTGGCGATTGCGCAATCCCGCCTTTCCCGACCGCCCGATCACGCTCCGGATGCTCCTCTCGCACACGAGTTCGGTGCGCGACCATGACGACCAATATGCGATCCCGCTCGGTGCGACGGTGCAGGCGACCATGGCCGACCCCCGCTCGTGGGATACGGCGCACGGCCCGGGCGACAATTATTTCACTTACGGCAACATGAACTTCCCGATCGTCGGCTCGATCGTCGAGCGCGTCACCGGCGAGCGGTTCGACGTGTGGATGCGGCGCGAGGTGCTCGAGCCGATGACGCTCGACGCCTGCTACAACTGGCCCACCTGCAGCGACGCGGCCGTGGCTCGGGCGGTCGAGCTCGACCAGGGCGGCAAACCGGTCAAGGACGACCTCCACGGCCGCCGCCCCGACTGCCCCGTGCTCGTCGAGGACGGCGAGCCGTGCGACCTCGGCCGCTGGAAACTGGGCGACAACGGCTCGCTGTTCGCGCCGCAGGGCGGCCTGCGGACGTCGGCGCGCGGCCTCGCGCGGATCGGGCGGATGCTCCTCAATGGCGGCACGCTCGACGGCGTGCGGATCCTTTCGGCGCAATCCGTCGACCTGCTTGTGAAGCAGGTGTGGCGTTTCGACGGCAGCGAACGGCCAGACCGAGAAGGGCTTCTATCTGCAGCTTACGGCCTCGCGACGCAGCAGATCCCCAACCCGCGCCGCCGGCTGCGCCGACGACATGGGGACGCGCGGCGCACGGCTGGTCGGCCATGCCGGCGACGCCTACGGGATGAAGGCCGGGTTGTGGCTCGATCGCGCGCGCGGCCGCGGCATCGCTTATTTCGTCACCGGCGTGCCCGAAAAGGCGCAGCGCGACGACCGCAGCGCCTTCACCGCCGCCGAGGCGCGCGCCTTCCGCCGCGCCTACGCGCTCTTGCCGCGCTAATCGCGCCCGGCCATTGGGGCCGGCGATGAGCGACGAATTCTACCGCATCCGCCGGCTGCCGCCCTACGTCTTCGCCGAGGTCAATGCGATGAAGGCGGCGGCCCGGGCACGCGGCGAGGACATTATCGACCTCGGCATGGGCAATCCCGACGGGGCGCCGCCCAAGCATGTCATCGACAAGCTGGCCGAAGTCGCGAACAAGCCCAACGCCCATCGCTATTCGGCGAGCCGCGGCATTCCCGGCCTGCGCAAGGCCCAGGCAGCCTATTACGAACGCCGCTTTGGGGTGACGCTCGACCCCGACAAGGAGGTCATCGTCACCCTGGGCTCGAAGGAGGGCCTCGCCAACCTCGCCCAGGCGATCACCGCTCCGGGCGACGTCGTGCTCGCCCCCAACCCGTCCTACCCGATCCACAGCTTCGGCTTCATCATCGCCGGCGCCGCGGTCCGCTCGATCCCGGCAGCGCCCGGCGACGCCTTCTTCGAGCGCCTGACCAACGCGATGCGCTACACCGTGCCGCGGCCCAAGGTGCTGGTGATCGGCTATCCGTCCAACCCGACGGCTTACGTTGCCGACCTCGCGTTTTACGAGCGGCTGGTCGCGTTCGCCCGCGAGCATGAGCTGATCGTCATTTCCGACCTCGCTTATGCCGAAATCTATTTCGGCGACACGCCGACCCCCTCGATCCTCCAGGTCGACGGCGCGAAGGAGGTCGCGGTCGAGTTCACCTCGATGAGCAAGACCTATTCGATGGCCGGCTGGCGGATCGGCTTCGCGGTCGGCAACGCCCGGCTGATCGAGGCGCTCGCCCGGGTCAAATCCTACCTCGACTATGGCGCTTTCACCCCGGTCCAGGCGGCCGCCTGCGCCGCGCTCAACGGGCCGCAGGACATCGTCGATTACAACCGCAACCTCTACCGCAAGCGCCGCGACGTGCTGGTCGAAAGCTTCGGCCGCGCCGGCTGGACGATCCCGCCGCCGCAGGCCTCGATGTTCGCCTGGGCGCCGATCCCCGAGCGTTTTCACAACCTCGGCTCGATGGAATTTTCGAAGAAGCTCCTGACCGAGGCCCACGTCGCGGTCGCGCCCGGCGTCGGCTTCGGCGAGGAAGGCGAAGGTTTCGTCCGCCTCGCCCTGGTCGAGAACGAGCAGCGGCTGCGCCAGGCCGCGCGCGGCGTGAAGGCGATGCTGACCGGAACCTAGGAACCGTTGGCGTTGCCGGGGGGTTGCGGCTGCATGGCAAGCCGAGCCCGAGGACAATTGTCGGACCGTGGCCGGGCGCGGGGGATCCGCATTGCCGGCCTCGCGATCATTGCGCTCGGGGTCGGCGCGGCGCTGCTGCCCGCCGCCGACACCATTTCCTCGGACATGATCGGCGCGCTGCTGGTCGCGGCCGGGCTGGTCGAGACCGTCGCGGGCTCGCTCCGCCGCGAGCTCAAGCCCTATGCCATGGCCGGCGGCGGGGTGACCGCGCTCGCCGGGCTGCTGTTCATCATCAACCCCGAGACCCACTTCTTCCCGATCGTCACGCCGATCATCGGCTGGCTGCTGGTCCGCAGCCTGATCCTCGCTTATGCCAGCACCCATCTAACGGGTTCGGTGCGGACCTGGATGGGCGTCTCCGCCGGCATGGATTTCCTGCTCGCCGCTCTCCTCATCGCCGGCCTGTCGATCGCGACCATCATCGTCAGCCTGTTCGGCCCGACCCCGCAGCTGATCGCGAGCTTCGCCTGGGTCCTCGCGGCGAGCTTCGTCGTCAACGGCCTGCTGCTGCTCGAGGTCGCGAGTTGCGAACGGAGCGGCTATGCGGGCGCATGATCGACGTTCTGCCGCAGACCGACCTTAGCGTTTCGACCGTCGCCGAGATCGTGCGGCTGGCGCTCGCGCCGGTCTTCCTGCTGAGCGGCATCGGCGCGTTCCTCAACGTCCTCGCCGCGCGCCAGTCGCGGATCGTCGACCGCTCGCGCACCGTCGAGCCGCTGCTGCTCGCCGCCCGCGGCGCCGAGCACGACCGCTGGGTCGGCGACCTCAAGATCCTCGACCGCCGCTTGCGGCTGATCGCCTGGGCGACCGGCCTGGCGGTGGTCTCCGCAGTCCTCACCTGCCTGGTCGTTGTGCTGCTCTTCGCGGCGACCCTCAGCCGCAGCCATTTCGGGGACGCCATCGCCTTGCTGTTCATTGCGTCGATGCTGGCGATCGGCGCCGGCTTCGCCGCGTTCCTGCTCGAAACGACCATCGCCGGCCGCGCCGTCCGGGTGCGCTCCGAGCTTCTGCAGCACACGGTGGACGAGGGCGAGTAGCGCCCCTATCGGGCTGGGTCATGCCATGCTCCTCCGCCTCCAGCGTCCTTGACCGCCTGCTCGTCCTCGAGATGGTCCGCGTGACCGAGGCCGCGGCCATCTCGGCATCCCGCCTGATCGGCCGCGGCGACGAGAAGGCGGCCGACGCGGCCGCGGTCGAGGCGATGCGCGCCGCGCTCAACGAGCTGCCGTTCGACGGGACGGTGGTCATCGGCGAGGGCGAACGCGACGAAGCGCCGATGCTCTACATCGGCGAGAAGGTCGGCTCCGCGCAGGACGGCCCGAAGATCGACATCGCGCTCGACCCGCTCGAGGGCACGACGATCACTGCCAAGGCCGGGCCCAACGCGCTCGCGGTCCTCGCCATCGCCGAGGAAGGCTGCCTGCTCAACGCGCCCGACACCTACATGGAGAAGATCGCGATCGGGCCCGGCTATCCCGAGGGCGTGATCGACCTCGCCAAGTCAGCGGCCGACAACATCCGGTCGATCGCCGCCGCCAAGGGCGCCGAGCCGGGCGAGATCACCGCCTGCGTGCTCGACCGCCCGCGGCACGAGGCGATCATCGCCGAGCTTCGCGCGCTGGGCTGCGGGATCAAGCTCATCCCCGACGGCGACGTCGCCGGGGTGATCGCGACCACCGACCCGGACACCGGGATCGACGTCTACATCGGGACCGGCGGGGCGCCGGAGGGCGTGCTCGCCGCGGCCGCGCTGCGCTGCGTCGGCGGGCAGATGCAGGGGCGGCTGGTGTTCCGCAACGACGACGAGGTCGCCCGCGCGCGGCGCTGGGGAATCGACGACCTCGATCGCATCTACAAGCTCGAGGACATGGCCCGGGGCGACTGCATTTTCGCAGCGACCGGGGTCACCGACGGCTCGCTGCTCCGCGGCGTGCACCGCCGCAAGAGCTGCGTGACGACCGAGAGCATCGTGATGCGCGCGAGCACCCGGACCATCCGCCGCGTGTCGACCCAATATCACGACCTCGCCCACCGCGGCCTCTAGGCCGCATCCGGGTCACTTGCCGAGGTCGACGCCCTGCTTGACCCGGCGGACGATCCGGCGGGTATTGCCGAAATCCGCCAGCGGATCACCGCCCAAGACCAGGAAGCTCGCTTCATAGCCGTCGCGCAGCTGGCCGATGCGGCGGCTCGGGAAGATCGCCCGGGGAGTCGTCACGCTCCACATCCGCAGCAGCTCGAGATTGGTGAACAGGCCCGAGCGCTTCAGGGCTTCGGCCTCGGTCGCCGCGGTATCGCCGAAGCGATCGCTCCCCAGCAGCAGCGGGACGCCATGACCCCGGAGCACGCCGATATTGTGGGCATATTGGCTCTTGACCAGCTGGTCGGTGAGGGTGCTGTCGCCGTGCTGGGTGATGGTGGTGACCACGGTCACGCCGTGGCGCTTAGCCAGCGCGCCGTCGGCGTCGGTCAGGAGGAACGGCTCGGGCCTGCCCTTGCCGCCGGGCAAATGCGCGATCCAGTCGACGCCGCCGTTGATCGCATTGCGGAAGTCCGCCGCGGTATAGACGTGGGCCGAGACCTTGAGCCCGGCTTTGTGCGCCAGCCCGACGATCACCGGGACCAGCGCCGGGTCGATCCCGCGATTGCCCTCGAACTTCGGATCGGCGCGCGTCTTGGCGTAGTTCTCGGACGACAGCAGGAAGATTTTGACGAAGTCCGGCTTCGGCTTGCCGGCCATGAAATAGGCCCAATGCTTCTCGACGTCGGCGGGCGTGTCGACCAGCTCGGCGAGGTCCGGGTCGAGCCGGTCGCGGATGATCGTCGCCATCGGCTCGCCCAAGGCCGCGCCGCGCTTGATGACCTCGACCGGATGTCCACCCGGCGACGTCCACCCCTGGTTGGCGCTGACGTAATCGAACGCCGTCGGGCGATTCAGCTGCGGATCGATCGCTTGCCGGCCGAGCGGGGCGTTGGCCTGGTCGCGGACGTAAAAGATGCCATCGTGGAGATAGGCCCGGACGGTTCGGTCGATCGGCGCATAAAGGTGCTGGTGCGCGTCCGAAAAGGGCGGGACGACGTAGCCGCCGCCGAGGTCGACGATGGAGTCGATTGTCGCCGGGCGATGGCGTCGGAAGGTGCCGTCGACGACATACATGGTGCGAGGGACGAACCTGCTCCCGTCGAACCAGCGGCCGTTGCCGTACTCGACCCCATGCGAGGCCGGCGGCGCGGCCGTCGAGACAGCCGACGATAGCGTCGCGCAGGCGAGCGCCATCGCTACTCGTGAAGGGAAATTCCACATGCGCCCCTCCCTAGTGAGTCATCGTACTATTACACTAATACACATGGAGGGTCAATTTTCGATTGCCCGCTCGGCCGGGCCTAGACCGCCAACTCGGTTCGGCTAATGTCGCGGCGATGGGGGACGACGAACCGGCCTTCCTGGCCGTCGAGCCGGGTTACAAGAACGTGCTGCGGTTCCGCCTCGGCACCATCTGGCTGTTCCTCACCGCCGGCGCGCTAATTCTCGATCGCGTCCTCCTTACGCAGCTCGGCTTTGGCGGGTTCTTGCCGCTCGTCGCGCTGGCGATCGCAGCGGCGGTCATGATCATCGCCCCGCAGCGCATCTATCGCCGGCTGCGCTACCGGCTGACCGGGCAGGTGCTGCAGGTGCTCCGCGGCTGGCTGTTCCATACCGACACCGTCGTCCCGCTGGTGCGGGTGCAGCATCTCGACGTGATCCGCGGGCCGTTCGACAAGCTGTTCGGCACCGCCAGCCTGGTCGTCCACACCGCCGGAACCCACAACAGCATCGTCGCCGCTCCCGGGCCTGTCGCCCGATCATGCGGCCGCGATGCGCGACGTCATCCGAGAGCATGTCCGAACCGATTTCGCTTGACGACCGGGCGGTCGGCCCGCCCGAGCATCTGCACCCGCTGTTCCTGCTGGGCGGGCTGACCCGATCGCTCAGGAGCCTGGCCGGGGCATATGCGCTGATCGCCTGGCTCGCCTTCACCAAAGGGGCGTGGCTCGCGATCCTCGCCGCCATCGCGCTGCTGCTGTTCGGGCTGGTCGGGGTCGTTGTCTACTGGATGAGGTTCGAGTTCCGCGTCGGCGCGGACGAGATCCGGATCGACCACGGGATTATCAGCCGCACCCATCGTTCGATCCCGTTCGACCGGATCCAGGACGTCGACATCACCCAGGGCCCGCTCCAGCGCCTGCTCGGCTTGGCCAAGGTGACGTTCGAAACCGGCGGCGGCTCGGCCGGGCGCGGTGCGGAAGAGGGCGCGCTTCAGACGATCACGCTCGAACGCGCCGAGCAGATCCGATCCTTGGTCCGCTCGCGCGGTCAGCGCGCCGCCACCGTGCCGGCCGCATCCGCGGCCAATCGGTCGGAGATGAACCGGTCTATGCGATGAGCTTTTCGCGCCTGCTCCTCGCCGGCACGTTCAATTTTTCGCTCGCCGTCCTCGGCGTGCTGTTCGGCCTCACCCAGACCGTCGGCGACACCGCCGGCTTCGATCCGTTGAGCGGATCCTTCTGGCGCAGCGCGCTCAGCTCCGGGGATCCGGTCGCGCGCTATGCGGAGCAGCATCGCGCCGCTGCCGCGATCGCCGGAGCGTTGCTGCTGGTGCTGATCGGCTTCGCCACCGGACTCGTTCGGACGATCATCCGGGAATTCGGCTTCCGGCTCGACCGCACCGACGTCGGGCTGCGCCGCCGGCGCGGGCTGTTGACACGCACCGACGTGACCCTGCCGATCCGGCGCGCCCAGGCGGTGGTCGTCGGCACGGGCCCGGTGCGTGACCGGTTCGGCTGGCGCGAGCTCAAGCTGCAAAGCCTCGCCCGCGACCAGGACGGCAAGGGCGCCCATGTGCTCGCGCCCTTGGCGAAGGACCAGGAGGTGGACGCGATCCTGGGGCAGCTCGGCTGGCGCCGGCTCGCCGTCTCAGCGCCGTGGCAGCCTATTTCGCTGGCCTATGTTTCCGCTTTCGCCATCGCCCTCTCGCCGCTGTTCCTCGCGGCGGGCGTCCAGGCGCTGTTCGTCTGGCCGTTGGCGATCCCCTACGGCGCCGGCCTGCTGGCGATGATCGCCTTGCGCTGGCTCGCGTGGCGCAGAACCACCTTCGCGCTGGACGACGACCGGCTGCTGATCCGCGGCGGCTGGTGGCGGCGGCGCCTGACCATCCTCCCGGTCGCCAAGATCCAGAGCATCGACCTTACCGAGAATTTCATCACCCGCTGGTTCGGCACCGCGACCCTGCGCTTCGGGGTCGCCGGCGGCGGGTCGACCGGCCATTCCATCCCCGCAATCCCCAGGGCGGCGGCGCGCGAATTGCGCGACGAGCTGCTAGGCACTGGCGCATGACCTTCGCGCTTGGAGTCGAACAGTCGGCCGGCGGCCAGCCATGGCGCTGGCGCCGCGCGACCGAGCCCGGCGCGGGCCTCGACGAGCTGGTCGACGAACTGCTGCTCGCCCGCGGCGTGCCGCGCGACGATCTGGCCCGCCACCGCGAACCGAAGATCCGCGATTTCCTGCCCGATCCGAGCAGCTTCCGCGACATGGATCAGGGCGCGCGGCGGCTCGCCGACGCGGTCCAGGCCGGCGAGGGGATCGCCATCTTCGGCGACTATGACGTCGACGGAGCGACCAGCGCGGCGCTGCTGATGCTGCTGCTGCGGCGGCTCGGCGCGGAGCCGATCGTCTATATCCCCGACCGGCTGATGGAGGGCTACGGCCCGTCGGGGAAGGCGCTGGTCGAGCTGAAGGCGCGCGGCGCGAGCGTCGCCGTGTGCGTCGACTGTGGCGCCCAAGCCTTCGAGGCGCTCGAGGAGGCAAGATCTGCCGGCCTCGACGTGATCGTCGTCGACCATCACCAGTGCGCCAGTCTGCTGCCGGTCGCGTTGGCGATGATCAACCCCAACCGGCTCGACGAAAACGCCGACGGCGCGGCCCACGGCCACCTGGCCGCGGTCGGCATGGCGTTCCTGCTCGGCGTGGCGCTGGTCCGTGAGCTGCGCAGGCGCGGCGCGTTCGCGCCCGAAGCCGAACCCAGCGTGCTCGACCTGCTCGACCTCGTGGCGCTGGGCACGGTGGCCGACGTCGCGCGCCTGAAGGGCCTCAACCGCGCCTTCGTCACCCAGGGCCTCAAGATCATGGCGGCGCGGCAGAACATCGGCCTCGCCGCGCTGATCGAGGCGTCGCGGCTGACCAAGGCGCCGTCGAGCCGCGACCTCGGCTTCGCGCTCGGCCCGCGGATCAATGCCGGCGGCCGCGTCGGCAAGTCCGACCTCGGCGTGCGCCTGCTGACCTCAACCGATGCGGACGAAGCGCGCGGCATCGCCGCCGAGCTCGACCGGCTCAACGAGGAGCGGCGGGCGATCGAGATGCTGGTCTGCGAGCAGGCCGAAGAGCAGGCCGCGACGCGCGCCGGCGATGCCGTGATCAGCGTGATGAGCCCCGGCTGGCATCAAGGCGTGATCGGCATCGTTGCCGGGCGCCTCAAGGAGCGCTTCGGCAAGCCCGCGATCGTCATCGCCGAATGCGAGGACGGCACCGGCAAGGGCTCGGGCCGGTCGATCGGCGGAGTCGACCTCGGCGCGGCGGTGCTGGCCGCCAAGGAAAGTGGGCTGCTGATCGCCGGCGGCGGCCACGCCATGGCCGCGGGCCTGACGCTCGCGCCGGGCGGCCTCGAGCCGTTTCGGGAGTTCATCAACGCGCGCCTCGCCGCAGACGTCGAGAAAGCGCGCGGCGACCGCGCCCTGCTGCTCGACGCCCTGCTCGCGCCCGGGCGGCGTGGTCGGGGCGCTGTGCGACGCGCTCGATGCCGCGGGGCCCTACGGCGCCGGCTGGCCGAGCCCCGAGGTGGCGGCCGGCCCGGCGCGGCTGCTGAAGACCGCGATCGTCGGCGACGGCCACGTCCGCGGCCTCGCCTGCGGCGACGACGGCAAGAGCTTCAAGTGGATCGCGTTCCGCAGCGCCGCGACCGCGCTCGGCCAGGCCTTGCTCGAATCGCCCGGCGACCGGCGCTGGTGGCTGGCCGGATCGATCAAGCGCGACGAGTGGAACGGCGGCACTGCGGCGGAGATGCACGTCGACGATGCCGCGCTTGCTTGACGCTTCCGGACCCCTCGCCTAACGCGCTCACCGCTTCAAAGCGGCCCCATCGTCTAGCGGTCTAGGACGTCGCCCTTTCACGGCGAAAACACGGGTTCGAGTCCCGTTGGGGTCACCATCCGCGCAGGATGTCCGGGGGACATCCGAGCATTGGTGGCAGCGCGTAGCGCCGCGGACTACCAACCTTTCAGGCGAAACCACGCCGCCGCGATGCTTAGGATCAGCGCGGCTATGCTGGCGGCTAGAGCGAACGCCGCCGACCGACCCTTCGAGCGCGCATAGACGAGGGTGATCCCGAGCTTGACGATCATGTTGGCGAGCACGGTTCCGGTCAGCGCCAGTGCGGCCAGCGCGGCGTCGATCGCCGCCGGGTCGAGCCCGCCGAGGGTGATGATCGCCGTGTCGACATCCGTGCTGCCGATGATCAGCAGCAGGACCGCAAGTCCCTCCTGCCCGAAACGGCCTTGGGCCCACCGGGCGGCGACGGCGGCGATGGCGACGAAGGCCAGGAACCCAAGCGCCGGAACGATCGCGATCGGGTTGCCCGGCGCGGCGGACTCGTCCTCCTGGGCGCCTGCCGATAGAGCCACCAGCAGGCGCCCGCGCTGACGATGAGCGGCGGCGCGATCAGCGCCGCGAACTCGGGCAGGACCCGCGTCGACAGGAGCCCGACGAGGAACGTGCTGCGCAGATACATGATGGTCGAGGCGAGCGCGATCCCGGCCGGCTCCGCTCCGGCGCGCTGCGCGGCTCCGAGCCGCTGCGCGAGCGATTGGGTGACCGCCGTCGAGCTGTACAGGCCGCCGATGACCGCGGTCGCGATGGTGCCGTTGCGCTCGCCGAAGATGCGGTTGGCGACATAGCCGAGGAACGAGAAGCCGGTGACGAGCACGACCACCAGCCACAATTTCTGCGGGTTCCACGCGCCGAGCGGGCCATAGTGGCCGCTCGGCAGGAACGGCAGGATCGCCCCGGCGATGATCGCGTAGCGGGCCAGCGCTTTCACGTCCTGCTCGTCGAGCCTGTCGACGAAGCCGTGAAGTTCGGTCCGCATGGCGAGGAAGGCGACGGCGACGGCCGCGCTGGCGATCGCCAGCGCGGGCTGGCCGAGGCCGGCGAGGAAGCCGATCGCGATGGTCACCATCGCCGCGACGGCGCTGGTCGAATCGTGCTGCGTCTCGAGCGCCCGGGCGTAGGCGACGACCATCACGGCGACGAGTTCGAGCACCATCGCCGCGGCGACCAGCGGGTGGCCGAGGCCGGCGAGCAGGCCGGCGATCCCGCTGCCGAGGCCGAGCATCGAGAAGGTGCGGACGCCCGCCACGCGCGTGCCGGGCTCCAGTTCGCGCAGTTTCCAGCCGCGTTCGATGCCGATCAGCAAACCGCCGGCGAGCGCCGTCGCGACGCACAGCGCCTCCCGATACCAGTCGGCGTTCAGCGGAGCCGCTCCGCGTGCCAGCGGAGGTGGTCGGCCATGAAGCTCGAGATGAAATAATAGCTATGGTCGTAGCCCGGCTGGCGGCGCAGCGTCAGGGCGATCCCGGCGTCGGCGCAGGCGCGCTCGAGCAGCTCGGGCCGAAGCTCCTGCTCGAGGAACTGGTCGGCGCCGCCGACGTCGACCAGCAGCTCCGGCACCCGCGCCCCGTCCTCGATCAGGGCAATTGCATCATGCTTGCGCCACCTGGCGCGGTCGGTGCCGAGATAGCCGGTCAGCGCCTTCTGGCCCCACGGCACCTGGCTCGGCGCGACGATCGGGGCGAACGCCGAGACGCTGCGGAAGCGGTCGGGCTGGTTGAGGGCGACCGTCAGCGCGCCATGCCCGCCCATCGAATGGCCGGTGATCCCCTGGCGATAGCCGTCGACGGGGAACTCGCCGACGACCAGCGGCCGGAAGCTCGTCGGTGACATAGCTCCACATCCGGTAATTGCTCGACCACGGCGCCTCCGTCGCGTCGACGTAGAAGCCCGCGCCCTTGCCGAAATCGTAGCCGTCGGCGTCGGGCACGCCGTCGCCGCGCGGGCTGGTGTCGGGCGCGACGAAGATCAGGCCGTGCTCGGCACAGGCGGCGCGGTATTCGCCTTTCTCGGTCACGTTGGCATGGGTGCAGGTCAGCCCCGACAGGTACCAGACGACCGGGACGCGGCGCCGCTCTCGGCCTGCGGCGGCAGGAAGATCGAGAAGGTCATGTCGGTCGCGGTCGCGCGCGACGCATGCTTAACAACCAGCTGCCGCCCGCCGTGCGCCTTGTTCTCAGAGATGATTTCCATGCTCACTGCGGCGGCCGGTAGAGCCCGCAAAGCTTGTTGCCGTCGGGATCGCGCAGGTAGGCGAGATAGAGCCGGCCGAACGGATTCTCGCGCCAGCCGGGCGGGTCCTCGATCGCCGTGCCGCCCGCCGCGACAGCCGGCGGCGTGCCACGCGTCGACCTCCTCCGGGCTGTCGAAGGCGAAGCCGATCGTGCCGCCGTTGGCATGGCACGCCGGCTCGCCGTCGATCGGGTTCGACACCATGAACACCGCTCCGCGCCGGCCGTAGCTCAATCGGCCCTTGTCATCGGTCTTGGCCTCCTTGCCGAACAGGGCGTCGTAGAAGCGTTTCGAGCGCTCGACGTCGTTCGACCCGACCATTACATGGCTGAACATATCTCGCCTCCCTAATAGATGACGACCGAGCGGATGCTCTCCCCGGCGTGCATCAGGTCGAAGCCCGGTTGATCTCGTCGAGCGTCAGCGTGTGGGTGATCATCGGGTCGATCGCGATCTTGCCGTCCATGTACCAGTCGACGATCCTGGGCACGTCGGTGCGGCCCTTGGCGCCGCCGAACGCGGTGCCGCGCCAGTTGCGCCCGGTGACCAGCTGGAACGGGCGGGTGGCGATCTCCTTGCCCGCCTCGGCGACGCCGATGATGATGCTGGTGCCCCAGCCGCGATGGCAGCATTCGAGCGCCGTGCGCATGACCTCGGTGTTGCCGGTCGCGTCGAAGGTATAATCGGCGCCGCCGTCGGTCAGCGCGAGCACTTCCTCGATGATTGCCGCGCGGTCCTTGTCCTTCGCGTTGATGAAGTCGGTCATGCCGAACTTCTTGCCCCATTCCTCGCGCGCCGGGTTGATGTCGACCCCGACGATCTTGTTGGCGCCGACCAGCCTGGCGCCCTGGATGACGTTGAGCCCGATCCCGCCGAGCCCGAACACGACGACGTTGGCGCCGGGCTCGACCTTGGCCGTCTTGACCACCGCGCCGACGCCCGGTGGTGACCCCGCAGCCGATGTAGCAACTGGTCTTGAACGGCGCGTCCTCGCGGATCTTGGCGACCGCGATCTCGGGCAGGACCGTGAAGTTGGAGAAGGTCGAGCAGCCCATGTAGTGGAAGATGGTCTCGCCCTTGTAGCTGAAGCGGCTGGTGCCGTCGGGCATCAGCCCCTTGCCCTGCGTCGCGCGGATCTTGGTGCAGAGGTTGGTCTTGCCGCTGAGGCACGACTTACATTCGCGGCATTCGGGCGTGTAGAGCGGGATCACGTGGTCGCCGGGCTTTGACGCTGGTCACGCCCGGCCCGACTTCGCGCACCACGCCCGCGCCCTCATGGCCGAGGATCGAGGGGAAGATGCCTTCGCTGTCGAACCCGTCGAGCGTGTAGGCGTCGGTGTGGCAAATGCCCGTCGCCATGATCTCGACCAGCACTTCGCCCTGCTTCGGGCCGTCGAGGTCGACCTCGACGATCTCGAGCGGCTGCTTGGCGGCAAAGGCGACGGCGGCGCGGGTCTTCATGATGGCTCCTCCCGGTTCGGACGGCCGCTTAGCCCAACAGGAAGCGCCGAATCCACCCGCCGACGCGTGCATTGTCGTTGGGCGCATCGAGCGAGGCGATGGCGGCGTCGGGATCGGGCACCCGGTCGTAGCGCTCGGCGATCAGCGCCTTGGCGAAGTCCGGAGTGAATTCCGGATGGAACTGGAACGAGATGGCCGGGCGATCGGTCCACGCCAAGCCCGCGTAAGGCGTGAAGTCGGACGCGGCGACGATCTCGGTGTTCGGCGGCTGGACCACGACCTGGTCCTGGTGCGAGGCCGGAATCGCGATGTCCTTGGCTTCGTCCAGCCATGGCTCGGCGTGGACGATCGAATAATGATGGAGCCCCGCGCCCCAGCCCTTGTCCGATTTCTCGACCTGACCGCCGAGCGCCTCGGCCATCACCTGGTGGCCGAAGCAGACGCCGACCATCTCGGCTGTCCTTGGCGGCGCGGATGAACTCCATCAGCGGTCCGATCCACGGCAGACGGGTCGTAGACCCCGGCGGGCGAACCGGTGATCAGGATGGGCGTCATGCGCGCCCGGTTCGGGAAACTCGTCCGGCCTGCACGTCGAAGCGTCTCGACCTCGAATCCGTCGCCGAGCAGCCGTGCGAACATCGCCGGATAGTCGCCGAAGCGCTCGGCGAGGTCGCCGGGCGGGCGGCCGGTCTCGAGGATGGCAAGCTTCACGGCGCTCCGCCTTGCCACCTCATGGCCGTTCGGCCAATGGCAAAGCGAAAGGGGAGCGCCATGGCCGCGAACAACTGGCTCGAGGGCCGCCATGCCTTGATCACCGGCGGCGGGACCGGCATCGGCGCCGCCGCGGCCGCGCACCTGCACGCCGCCGGGGCGAAGATCACCGTCACCGGGCGCCGGCTCGAACCGATCGAGGCGGTCGCCGGCGATGTCGGCGGCAGCGCCGTCCAATGCGACGTCACCGACCGCGCCGCGCATCGCCGCCGCCTTCGACGAGGCGCGCGCCGCCAACGGCCCGATCGAGCTGCTGATCGTCAACGCCGGGATCGCCGAGAGCGCGCCGTTCCACAAGATGACCCGCGACAGCTGGGACCGGATCATCGCCACCAACCTCACCGCGGCGTTCGACTGCGCCCAGGCGGCGCTCCCCGACCTGCTCAAGAGCGACAACGGCCGGCTCGTGTTCGTCGCCTCGGTCGCGAGCCTGCGCGGCGTCCCCTACGCGGCGCATTATGCCGCGTCGAAGCATGGCCTGCTCGGCCTCGCCCGCTCGCTCGCTGCCGAATATGCCAAGACCAACCTCACCGTGAACGCGGTCTGCCCCGGCTATGTCGACACGCCGATGACCGACCAGTCGATCGCGCGAGTGTCCGAGATCACCGGGCGCAGCGAGGGCAATTCACGCACCGCGATCACCAACATGAATGCGAGCGGCCGGCTGGTCGATCCGGACGGGATCGCGACCATGATCCTGACCCTGTGCCTGCCGCAGAGCCGCGACATCAGCGGCGCCGCGGTGACCATCGACGGGGCGACCAGCGCGTGAGCCTCGACCCGCAACCCTCGAGCCCGAACATTTCCTGCTGGGCATTCGCCGACGGCGTCGCGACGGTCACGCTCAACCGGCCCGAGCGCAAGAACCCGCTGACCTTCGACAGCTATGCCGAGCTGCGCGACACGTTCCGCGAGCTGTGCCACACGCCGGAGGTCAAGGTCGTCGTCATCACCGGCGCGGGCGGCAATTTCTGCTCGGGCGGCGACGTCCACGAGATCATCGGCCCGCTGACGAAGATGGACGAAAACGGGCTGCTCGACTTCACCCGCATGACCGGCGACCTGGTCCGGGCGATGCGCGCCTGCCCGCAGCCGATCATCGCCGCGGTCGAAGGCGTCTGCGCCGGCGCCGGCGCGATCCTCGCCATGGCCAGCGACCTGCGGCTCGCCGCGCCGACGCGCAAGACCGCCTTCCTGTTCACCCGCGTCGGCCTGTCGCGGCGCGGACATGGGCGCCTGCGCGATCCTGCCGCGGATCATCGGCCACGGCCGCGCCGCGGAGCTGCTGTTCACCGGCCGCAACATGAGCGCCGAGGAAGGCCTGGCCTGGGGCTTCTGGAACCGGCTTAGCGACGACGTGCTGGCCGACGCGCAGGCCCTCGCCGCGCGACCTCGCCGGCGGCCCGACGCTCGCCCACTCCATGACCAAGCGCCAGCTCGACGCCGAATGGCACGTGTCGATCGAAACCGCGCTCGACATGGAAGCCGAGGCCCAGGCCGAGTGCATGCAGACCAAGGACTTCCACCGCGCCTACGAAGCGTTCGCCGCGAAGCGCACGCCGGAGTTCCAGGGTGACTGACACTTCGCCTGGCCGTTCTTCGAGCGAGCGCCATCGCGAGCTGGCGAAGCGACCTCGAGCATTGGTGCGCGGCGACGATCCATCGACGCCGCACGCCGTCGACCTCGATGACGCTGCCGGGCGACTGGTGCGCCGAGCTCGGCAAGGCCGGCTTCCTCAAGCTCTGCGTCGGCGACGGCGACGCCCGGCCCGACGTGCGCAGCCTCGCGCATCGCCCGCGAGACCTTCGCCCGTGCATCGGGCCTCGCCGATTTCGCCTTCGCCATGCAGGGCCTCGGCTCGGGCGCGATCAGCCTGTTCGGCACCGTCGAGCAGAAGCGCGAATGGCTGCCCAAGGTCGCGGCCGGCGAGGCGATCGCGGCCTTTGCCATGACCGAGCCCGAATGCGGCTCGCGACGCGGCCAACATCGCCACGTCGGCGATGCGCGACGGCAACGAATGGGTGCTGGTCGGCGAGAAGACCTACATCTCCAACGGCGGCATCGCCGACTTCTACGTGACCTTCGCGCGCACCGGCGAAGGCGAAGGCGCGCGCGGCCTGTCGGCGTTCATCGTGCCCGCCGACGCCGGTCTGCGGTCGCCGAGCGGATCGACGTCATCGCCCCGCACCCGCTCGCGCGGCTCAAATACGACAATGTCCGCATCCCGGCCGACGCGATCGTCGGCGAGCCGGGCGAGGGCTTCCGCATCGCGCATGGAGACGCTGACCCTGTTCCGCGTGACCGTCGGCGCCGCCGCGCTCGGCTTCGCCCGCCGCGCGCTCGACGAGGCGCTGGGCTTTCGCGACCAGCCGCCGGCTCGGCAGCGGCACGCTCGCCGACAATGCGGTGACCCAGGCGAAGCTCGCCGACATGGCGCTCGCGATCGATGCCTCGGCGCTGCTGATCTACCGCGCCGCCTGGCAGCAGGACGTCGGCGGGACCGACAACCGCCGCGCCGCGGCCATGGCCAAGCTCCACGCGACCGAAGCCGCGCAGCAGGTGATCGACGCGGCGGTGCAGATGCACGGCGGCGCCGGCGTCACCAAAGGCGTCAAGGTCGAGGAGCTGTACCGCGATATCCGCGCGCTGCGCATCTACGAAGGCGCGAGCGAAGTGCAGCGCCAGATCATCGCCCGCGACCTGCTGAAGGAGTTCGGCCATGAAGCCGCTCTGCCCGCCCGGCTGGCCGCGGCCCAAGGGCTATTCCAACGGCATGGCCGCGCGCGGGCGGATGATCTTCACCGCCGGCGTCGTCGGCTGGGACGAGGACGAGAAGTTCGCCGACGACACGCTGGCCGGCCAGTTCGCGCAGGCGCTGCGAAACATCGCTCGCGATCCTCGCCGGCGACGGCGCCGGGCCCGAGCATATCGTCGCGCCTGACCTGCTACGTCACTCGATCGACGACTATCGTCGCCAGCCCGACGAAATCGGCGAGGCGTGGAAGCGAGATCATCGGCGCGCCATTATCCGGCGATGGCGCTGGTCGAGGTCATCGGCCTGGTCGAGCCCGAGGCGATGGTCGAGATCGAGGCTACGGCGGTGGTGCCCGATGAGTGACCGTCATTCGCGAGCGAGGCGAAGCTGCGTCCCTCCGCGCAATTAACTGGATTGCCGCGCACCTTCGGTGCTCGCAATGACGGCTGTACGATCCTTCGTCCGCGACCGGCTGCCCCCGCCGGAGCTGCTGCCGGAGTTCCGTTTCGACCTGCCCGAGTTGCACTATCCCGAACGCCTCAACGCGGCGGCGGAATTGCTCGAGGGCGGCGCGCCGGACGCGCTCGCGGTCGTCAACGACCACGGCCGCTGGACCTATGCCGACCTCGACGATTTCAGCGGCCGCATCGCGCGGCTGCTGGTCGAGGAACACGGCCTGATCCCCGGCAACCGCGTGCTCCTGCGCGGCCCGAACAGCTACACGATGTTCGCCGCCTGGCTCGGCGTGCTCAAGGCCGGCGGCGTGGTGGTCGCGACCATGCCGCTGCTCCGCCCCGGCGAAATCGCGACGGTGATCGAGCGCGCGCAGATCAGCCATGCGATCGTCGACAGCCGCTTCATCGGCGACTTCCGCCAGGCCGTCGAGCAGACCCACTGCGTCAAGCACATCGTCAAATATGACGGCGATTACGGGAAGGGCGAACTGGAGACGCGGACCGCCTCGCTCGAACCGCTGCCGCCGGCCGACACCGGCCGCGACGACCCGGCGCTGATCGCCTTCACCAGCGGCACCACCGGCGTTCCCAAGGGCTGCGTCCAGTTCCACCGCGACCTGCTCGCGCCGTGCGACACGTTCGCGAAGCATCTCGTCGGCCCCAAGCCCGGCGACGTGTTCCTGACCAGCGCGCCGATGGCCTTCACCTTCGGCCTCGGCATCACCCCGCTGTTCCCGCTGCGCTTCGGCGCCACAAGCGCGACCCTCGAGCAGGCCGAGCCCGCCGGTGCTGCTCGACGCGATCGCGCAATCATCGGCGTCACCCACCTCGGCACCGCCCCGACCGCGTACAAGGCGATGCTGTCGCAGCCGGCGCTCGACGAGGCACTGGAGACCCTGCGCTACTGCATCTCCGCCGGCGAGCATCTGCCCGAGGCGACCTGGCGGGCGTGGCACGACCGCACCGGCATCGCGATCACCGACGGCATCGGCTCGACCGAGATGATGCACATCTTCGTTTCCGCCGCAGGCAACGACATCCGCCCCGGCTCAACCGGCAAGGCGGTGCCCGGCTACATGCAACGATCCTCGACGCCGACGGCAAGGAGATCGCCGAGGGCGTCGGCCGCCTCGCGGTCAAGGGCCCGACCGGCTGCCGCTACCTCGATGACCCGCGCCAGCCCGATTATGTCGTCAACGGCTGGAACGTCACCGGCGACACCTACCGCCGCGACTCCGACGGATACTATTGGTACCTGGC
>CAVXYS010000009.1:0-61865 GCA_963765945.1 uncultured Alphaproteobacteria bacterium | reverse complement strand
TCCCCAAGCCTGCGCCAGTGCTAGCCTTTTGGGAACGCGAGGTGAATGCGCCTTGAACTCGTCAGGCGCGGACCAGCGGCACCGAGGTCGCCGCCGCGGCCGAGGCGAGCTGATCGCCGCGCCGGACGAAGGCGGCCGGATAGACGCGGCCGAACAGCGTTTCCATGCTGCGCTCCCAGCTGAACTGCAGTGCCTGGGCGCGCGCCTCTTCCGCGATCGCGGCCCGGTCCGCGGCCCACAGCTCGACGATGTTGCGCGCCATCGCCGCCGAATCGCCGACCGGCCCGAGCCGGCCGGTCGCGGCGGTGACGCGGTCGATCATCGCGCCCGCGGCGACCCCGACCACCGGCAGTCCGGACGCCTGGGCTTCGACGATCGACACCCCGAACGTCTCGTCGGCCATCCCCGAGACATAGATATCCGCGCTCGCCAGCCAGCGCGCGAGCTCCGGCCGGCTACGGACATAGCCGGGCAGCACGATCCGCTTATCCCGCAGCGCCGCGATCTCGTCTTTCATCGGTCCCTCGCCGAGCAGCGCCAGCCTGGCCCCAAGCGAGCCGGGGAGGCTGCGAAAGGCTTCGACGACGACGTCCGGTTTCTTCTCGCCGTCGAGCCGCCCGACATAGATCAGCAGCGGCTGGTCGTCGGCGAGGCCGAGCTGGCGGCGCAGCGCGGCGCTGCGCTTGGCGGGCGCGAACTCGCCGACCTCCACTCCGAGCGGGGCGACCTCGACCCTGGTCACGCCCTGCGCCTTGAGCTTGGCGACCCCGCCGTTCTCGCTGAGCGCGAATACGCTGTCGAAGCGCCGATAGAGCGCTCCGCAATAGGCATAGCAGATCCGCCCGCGCAGGCCGGCCAGGGTCTTGCCCATGACCTTGGCAAAGGGCCGCTCGACGTAGACCGTCGGGAAGTCGGTCATGTAGGCGGCGACCAGCGCCGTTTCGGGAAAGCGCTTGCGATGGCCGATCGCGGCCCACGGCAGATTGTACGCGTCCTGGCACTCGATCAGGTCCGGCCGGAAGCGCTCGAGCGCCCGGCGCACCGCGCCGTTGCGCAGCATCAGCCGGTAATGCGGGCTGCCGGGAACGCGCGGCGACGCGATCGTCACCGTGACCGCGCGCTCGTCTTCGACGACCTCGTCTCTAGCGCCCGGGATGATCATCAAATGGCTGTGCGGCGTGGATTCGAGGATGTGCCGCCGCTTGTGCAGCAGATAAGTGCGCACGCCGCCGCCGACCTCGGACCAGCTCTGCGTCAGGTCGCAGAACAGCTTCGGTCCGGCCAACGAGCGGTGCAGGTCCGGGTCTTCGCGGCTCATCGGCCTTCCCAACCCCGCAGCGCGGGCAAAGTGCCATCAACAGTGCGGTTCACTCCGGCCGCGTAACGAGGCCGCCGCGGTCCGTCAAAAGACAGGTCGCCGGGGCAGAGGATTTAGCGCCGGAAAGTGTCGGAATTTCTTACGGCTGGCGGAGCGGCGCCGGATCATGCCAAGAAAAAATGGCAGAAATTGGCCGTTTCCTCGAATTGGCACGCGCATTGCTACTATATCTGCGTCCACTTGGTTCCACGCCAAAACCAAAGGGGCGGCTCGCTGGTTCTCTGGTCCCGCGAGCCGCCCCTTTTCTTATTCAGGCTTCGCTCGCTCGAGCAGCTGCCTGCAGCTCGCCGCTTTCGAACATCTCCATCATGATGTCCGACCCGCCGACGAACTCGCCCTTGACGTAGAGCTGGGGGACCGTCGGCCAGTCGCTATATTCCTTGATGCCCTGGCGGATCTCCGGGTCCTGGAGCACGTCGACCGTCTCGTACGTCGGACCCAGCCGGTCGAGGATGGCGATCGCGCGGCTCGAAAAGCCGCATTGCGGGAACAGCGCCGTGCCCTTCATGAACAGCACGACGTCGTTCGCTTTGACGAGCTCGGCGATGCGGGTTCTGGGCGTCACTCACTGATAATCTCCTGTTGGCACTGCGGTTTCGAGCTGCAGTGCGTGCAGCTCACCCCCCACGCGCCCCCCAAGCGCGGCATAGACCGCCTGATGCTGCTTGATCCGGCTCATTCCGGCGAAGCTCTTGCTCACCACCCGCGCCGCATAATGGTCGCCGTCGCCGGCGAGGTCGCGGATCGTCACCTCGGCGTCGGGGATGGCGGCCTTGATCAGCGCCTCGATCTCGGATGCGGCCATCGGCATTAGAAGTTGCTGCTCTCGATGATCTGGCGGCGCGCCTCGATCTCCTTGTTGCGCAGCGCCTCGCGGATGGTCGCTTCGTCGCACTCGATCCCGGCCGCGGTCAGGTCGCCCAGCACCTTGCGCACCACGTCATGGTCGCCGGCCTCCTCGAAATCCGAGCGGACGACGTCCTTGGCGTAGGATTCGCTTTCGGCGTCGCTCAGCCCCATCTGCCGCGCCGCCCACTCGCCGAGCAGCCGGTTGCGCCGCGCGGTGATGCGGAACTTCATTTCCTCGTCGTGCGCGAACTTGGTCTCGAAAGCGCGCTCGCGGTCGTCGAAAGTGGTCATGCGGTCCCCGTGTCTATTCGCCGCGCGAGATAGGGGCCGCGGCCTGATCAGTCCAGCGTCACCACCAGCTTGCCGATCGCCTTGCGGTCGCGCAGCGCGGCGATGGCGTCGCCGCCGCGCTCGAGCGGGAGGTCAAGCGCTGACCTTCGGCGCGATCTTGCCCTCGGCCCACCAGCGGAACAACTGCTCGACATGCGCGGCGTTGCGCTGCGGGTCGCGCGCGGCGAAGGCGCCCCAGAACACGCCGCACACGTCGCAGCTCTTGAGGAGGGTCAGGTTGAGCGGCAGCTTCGGGATCCCGGCCGGGAAGCCGACGACCAGGAACCGCCCTTCCCAGCCGATGCTGCGCAGCGCCGCCTCGGCATAATCGCCGCCGACCGGATCGAGGATTACGTCGGCGCCGGCCGGTCCGACCGCGTCCTTGAACAGCTGCGACAGCGCCTGCGTCGGGTCGAGCTCGCCGGTCGGATAGATCGACCGCTTCGTCGGCGCCCGCCTCGCGCGCCGCCTGCGCTTTTTCCTCCGACGACACCGCCGCGATCACGCGCGCGCCGAGCGCCTTGCCGATCTCGACCGCGGCGATGCCGACGCCGCCGGCGGCGCCCAGCACGAGCAGGGTCTGGCCGGCTTCGAGCCGGCCGCGGTCGACCAGCGCGTGGATCGCCGTCGCATAGGTCAGCAGCAGCGCCGAGCCGTCCGCGAACGAGCGCTCGGCAGGCAGCGGGATTCGCGCGCTTGCGCGGGAATGACGATTTTCTCGACCAGACCGCCGAAACCGACGGCGGCGATCAGCCGGTCGCCCGCGCTCCACCCGCTGACGCCCTCGCCGACCGCCTCGACCTCGCCCGCGATCTCGCTGCCCGGGGCGAACGGCCGCGGCGGCTTCAGCTGATATTTGTCCTCGATGATCAGCACGTCGGGATAATTGATCGCGCAGGCGCGCACGCGGACCAGCAGCTCGCCCGGGCCGGCCACCGGATCGGGCACGTCGTCAAGCCGCAGCGTCTCCGGCCCGCCGGCGGAGTGTGACAGGAGTGCTTTCATGCGATCGTCATTGCGAGGAACGTAGTGACGAAGCAATCCAGAAGCGGCGCCCCCCGACTTTCCTATGGCTTCGGCCCCGCCAAAGGCATATCGCTGCGCCTTCGGAAAACAGGAGCATGATCATGGGCATCATCTCTTCCCTTCTGGCGGGCGCGGTGGTGGCGACCGCGCCGGCGACGCCGCTCCCCTGGTTCGACCTCAACGACTATCCGGTGAAGGCGTTCGAACGCGAATGGCAGGGCGTGACCACGTTCGCGGTGATCGTTGCTCCCGACGGCCGCGCGGCCGACTGCAAGATCGTCAAGTCGAGCGGCTATGAGGTGCTCGACCGCCAGGCCTGCTTCGTCGCGCTGAAGCGCGCGAAGTTCACCGCCGCCACCGGCGCCGACGGCCAGGCGGCCTACGGCGTCTATCGCAGCCAGGTGGTGTGGGCCCGGCCCGACCGGCCCGCGGTGCAGCGCGAGCTCGGCCCGGACCTCGAGATCAGCCTCAACCAGCTTCCGGCCGGGACCACCGGCCCGGGGGTGAAGCTCGCTTATTTTGTCGACACCGCGGGCAATCCGTCGGCCTGCACGCCGCTGCCCGACAGCGCGGCGCAGCCGCGCCGAGCTGGTCGACGTCGCCTGCACGGCGCTGTTCGGCCAGCTCGCGCGCGAGCCGTGACGGCGCGCGGCACCGCGGTCGCCGCGGTTCGCACCGCGGCCGTGAAGGTCACCGCGCCGAAATAGTCAGGCCGAGGCGCGCAGCCGCCTCAGCCCCGCCGCCCAGGTTGACGCGCGGCGCGCTCCGGCGAAACGCGGTTCGAAGCGGCCAAGGAACTCGCGCGGCTGCTCCTGCAGCCCGACCAGCCAGCGTTTCCGTGCCCGCGTGCGTCGCCTGGCGGGTAAAGGTCGCGAGCGCGTTCGCGCCCGGTCGCGTCGATATAGGGCACCTGCTCCATCCGGAGGATGATCGCACGCGGCCGCTGACCGGCGCGGCGCAGCGCCTCGAGCATCTCGCTCGCCACGCCGAAGAAGATCGGGCCGGTGAAGCGCAACACCTCGACACCGTCGGGCAGGCTGGAGCGCAGCTCGGGGTCTCTTCGGGGATCGACGGCACGAGCCCCGCCGTCTCGCTCATCCGCATCATGAATAAGAGGGCGGCCAACGTCACGCCGACGCCGATCGCCACGGTCAGGTCAACGAAGACGGTGAGCAGGAAGGTGAGCAGCAGGATGCCGCGCTCGCCGGCGTCGGTGCGAACCAGCGCGACGAACCGATCATCCTCGCTCATTCCCCAGGCGACCATCAACAGCACCGCCGCGAGCGCGGTCATGGGCACCAGCGCGAGCCATTTGCCCGCCACCAGAATGAAGATGAGCAGGAACAAGGAATGGAACATTCCGGCCATCGGCGACTTGGCCCCGGCGCGGATATTGGTCGCGGTGCGCGCGATCGCTCCGGTCGCCGGCAGCCCGCCAAACGCCGAGACGATGTTGGCGACCCCCATGCCGACCAGCTCCTGCCCGGAGCGGTGTCGGCGGCCGGTCATTCCGTCCGCGACGGTCGCGGACAGCAACGCCTCGATGCCGGCGAGGAAGGCGATGACGAACGCGCTCGGCATCACCTCGCGGGCAAGCCCAAGCGAGACGTGCGGCAAATGCGGCAGGGCAAACCACTGGGCATCGCGGGAAATCGGTCGCCCACCGTGTCAACCGGGAGATCGAACAAAGCGGCAGCTGCCGAAGCGGCGACGATGGCGATCAAATAGGCCGGAAGGCGGGGAACGAAATGGCGAAGCAGGATGATCGACGCCAGCGTCGCCGCACCGAGGCCGACCGCGGCGGCGTTGAACGTGTCGAGAGCGCGCAAATACACGCCCCATTTGTCGACAAAGTCGATCGGAACGGGGCCGGCGCGAAGCCCGAGAAAATCGCCGATTTGGCTGGAGGCGATAATCACCGCGATCCCGGCAGTGAAACCGGTGACCACCGGCATCGGTACATAGCGCATCAGCCGGCCGACACCCGCATAGCCGGCGACGATCAGGATCACGCCCGCGATCAAGGTCGCGAGCAGCAGACCGTTGAAACCGTGCACTGCAATCACGCCGGCGACGATGACGACAAAGGCGCCGGTCGGCCCGCCGATCTGGACGCGCGAGCCGCCGAGTGCGGAAATCAGGAACCCGGCGACGACCGCCGTCACCAATCCCTCGCGCGGGCTCGCTCCGCTGGCGATCCCCAGCGCCATCGCCAGCGGCAGCGCGACGACCGCAACCGTCAGCCCGGCAATCGCGTCGGCACGCAGGTCGGCGGCGCGATACCCCTCGCGAAGGGCGGTGACGAGCTTGGGGGTGAACGCCTCCCCCAGGGCGAAACGTCGTGCGGTCACTTCGGCCCGAGGCCGAAATAATAAGCAATCTGGGCGTAGAGCAGGATGAGGACGCCGAACAGGGCGGCGATCAGCGCCACTCTCTCTGCGTCCGTGCGGTCATTCGTCGTACTTCGCCGTGGTTTTGGCCCGGATCTCGTCGCGCGCGACCCGGGCGCGAGCTCGACCAGCCTGAACGGGCTGTGGTGATCGGCCCGCTGGAACACGGCGAGGTCGGTGATGATCATGTCGACGACGTTCTTGCCGGTCAGCGGCAGCGTGCATTCGGGGATGAACTTGGGGTCGCCGTCCTTCGATCATGCTCCATCACGACGATGATCTTCTTGACCCCGGCGACCAGGTCCATCGCCCCGCCCATGCCCTTGATCATCTTGCCCGGGACCATCCAGTTGGCGATGTCGCCCTTTTCGCTGACCTCCATCGCCGCCGAGCACGGCGAGGTCGATGTGCCCGCCGCGGATCATCGCGAAGCTCTGCGCCGAGTCGAAATAGGAGGATTGCGGCAGCTGGCTGATGGTCTGCTTGCCGGCGTTGATCAGGTCGGGGTCGACTTCGTCGTCGTACGGGAACGGCCCGATGCCGAGCATCCCGTTCTCGCTCTGCAGCGTGACCGTCATCCCGGCCGGCACGTAATTGGCGACGAGCGTCGGGATGCCGATCCCGAGGTTGACGTAATAGCCGTCGCGCAGCTCCTTGGCCGCGCGCTGCGCCATCTGGTCGCGGGTCCAGCCTTTGGTGATCGCTTCAGTCGCCATCAGGCACTCCTTGTTCCCCGGCGAAGGCCGGGTCCAGTCCGAAAAAAAGTAACGGCGCGGTAGCGCCGCCTGGGCCCCGGCCTTCGCCGGGGAACAGGATGTTACGCCAGCTCCCTTTCACGCACCGTGCGGAACTCGATCTTCTTGTCGTAGGGCGCGCCGAGGATCAGGCGGTTCACGTAGATCGACGGCAAATGGATGCAGTCGGGGTCGAGGCGCCGACCGGGACGATCTCCTCGACCTCGGCGACGCACACCTTGCCGCAGGTCGCGGCCGGCAGGTTGAAGTTGCGCGCGGTCTTGCGGAACATGAGGTTGCCGGTCTCGTCGGCTTTCCAGCCCTTGACGATCGACAGGTCGGCGCGGATGCCGCGCTCGAGGACATAGTCCTCGCCGTCGAACTGCTTGATCTCTTTCCCTTCCGCGACCTGGGTGCCCACGCCGGTCTTGGTGTAGAAGCCGGGGATGCCGGCGCCGCCGGCGCGCATCCGCTCGGCGAGCGTGCCCTGGGGCGTGAACTCGACCTCGAGCTCGCCCGCCAGATACTGCCGCTCGAACTCCTTGTTCTCGCCGACGTAGGACGAAATCATCTTCTTGACCTGGCGCGTCCGGAGCAGCTTGCCGATGCCCTCATTGTCGACGCCGGCGTTGTTGGAGGCGAAGGTCAGGTCCCGGACGCCGCTGGCCTGGATCGCGTCGAGCAGTCGCTCGGGCACCCCGCACAGGCCGAACCCGCCCGAAGCGATGATCATGCCGTCGCGCAGCAGCCCGTCGAGCGCCGTTTCGGCCGTGGGATAAATCTTTTGCATGTGCGGCCCATAGAAAAGCTCCGGGTGTAGCTCAAGCGAGGGGCTTCAACGCTTCGGGCCCTTCGCCGGGCGGTAGGTGAAGTCGAACGAAGCCGCCCACGTCCTGCCCTCGTCGGTCGACTGCTCGCCATGCTGGCGGACCGAGCCGTCGGCGTTCTTGCTGTAGCTCATCCGCACCAGCGGTCCGCCCCATTTGCCGCTGATCACCATCGCCGATCCGGTCCAGCCGCCGGTGAAGAAAGCACGGGTCCCGCTCGAATCGATCGCAGAATTGCTCCCAATGCTTTTCCTCCGGCACGTAGATGCTGAGCGAGCCGCCGCCCGGCTTGCCGATCGGCATCCAGTTCTCGCGGATGCCGCAGCCGTAAACCGGCTCGATCAGGCTGTGCGCGACCAGCTGATCCTTCCCGGTCGGATAGACATCCCAGCGCCCGACCCAGAAGTCGAGCTGGTGATATTCCTGCGCCGCGCACGGTGCGGCGGGGGGCGCGGGCGCCTGCTGCGCGAGTCCCGGGCGTGGCCACTGCCAGCAGTCCCACAAGCATCCGTCTCATCATCGTCTCTCCCACGCCGTCACGGTCGCGCGGTGCGCAAGCCCGCCGCTTTGACTCCGGCCTCGGCGCAGGCCGCGTCGTCGGCCGGCGCCTCGCCCGACACGCCGACTGCGCCGATCCGCGCCCCGCCGGCGCCGAACACCGGCACTCCGCCGGGTACGATGACGACGTGCGGTGCGCGTTCGAACCCGGGCGTCCCGCGCGCGCCTTCGAGCATCTGCGCGGTCGAAAAGCCCCAGGCGGCCGCGGCCTCGGCCTTGGCCAAGGCGAAGTCGAAAATCCCGCTGCCGTTGCCGTCCATCCGCAGCGCCGCGACCAAATGGCCGCCCGTGTCGACCACCGCGATCGCATGGCTTTGCTTCTTCGCGGTCGAGTGAGCGACGCAGCCGGCGACGATCGCCTGCGCGGCGCGGCGTCGAGCGTCGCTGCGGGTTGCGCCGCGGCCGGAACGGCCATCGACAAAGCAACGATCAGGACCGCCGCACCCTTGCGCATCCCCAGCTCCTATCCGGCTCGGAAGTCGTCCGCCTTCCAGCCCTCGCGCTCGAGCGTCCGCTGCACCGCTTCGCGCGCGAGGGTCCGTTCGTTGAGCGCCGCCCACTGGGCGAACCGCCCCATGTCCATGCCGATCCGCTTGCCCCAGCGGAAGAAGATCAGCGCATAGCTGTCTGCTCCGCTGAACTCGCCACCCGCAAGCCAGCCTTCGCCCGACAGCTGATTGATTTCGGCGAACTGCTGCTCGAGATTCTCGCGCCCGCCTTCGATGATCGCCGGATGGGCGCTTTCATCCCGGGTGAAGCGATTGGCCGCGCCACACCTGGGCGAAGGAGATGTGCACCGTCGAGGCGCACCAGCCGAGCAGCTGGTTGCAATGCGCCGCCGCATCGGGTCCCCGCGCGGGACCGAGCCTGCAGCGCCATATTCGTCGGCGATGTAATTGAGAATCGCAATATTCTCGCTGATCACCCCGCGGTCGGTGCCAAGCGCGGGCACGCGCGCGTGCGGATTGATCGCGAGATATTCGGGCGTGAGGTGCTGACCTTCCGCCAGGATCACCTTCACCGGCTCGAAGTCGACGCCGGCTTCCTCGAGCGCGATGTGCCTGCTAGATCGAGCAGGCGCCCGGCGAATAGAACAGCCGGAGGCTCACCCGCGCAGCTTCGCCAGCACGCCCTGCAGCTGCATCGCGTTGGACATGTCGCCCTCGACCTTCAGCTTGCCCATCATGAAGGCGGTCATGCCGTCGAGCTGGCCGGCGGCGAGTTGCTGCCAGTCGTCCCAGCCGACCTTGATCGTGGTCTCGGCGGCGCCGTCTTCCTCGCTGACCTGGCTCGCCGCGCCGTCGAGCATGATCGTGCCCTCGCTCGCCGCCGAAGTCGATCTTGACCCGGCTGCCGGGGATCCACGCCTGCCCCTCCTGCATCCGCGCGACCAGTTCCTGCTTGGTCATGGCTGCCTCTCCTTTGTCGGTTGCGCCTAGCCGGCGCGTTGCAGGCGTAACAAGCCGCGCCTATCTGGCGCGCCATGGGATACGAAACCGACCTCCAGCTCTTCATCGACGGCGTGTGGAAATCGGGCGAAGGCCGCGACAGCCACGACGTCGTCAACCCGGTCGACGCGCAGCCGATCGCCGACCTGCCTTATGCGACCAAGGCCGACCTCGACGAGGCGCTCGCCGCGTCCGAACGGGCGTGGCCCGAATGGCGCGCGCTCGACGTCGAGAAGCGCGGCGCGATCCTGCACAAGGCCGCGGCGCTGCTGCGCGAGCGCGCCGACCTTATCGCCGCGACCATGACCCAGGAGCAGGGCAAGCCGCTCGCCGAGGCCAAGGCCGAGGTGCTCGGCTCGGCGCAATTGTTCGACTGGTACGCCGAGGACGCCAAGCGCGACTACGGCCGCACCCTCGTCCGCCCGGCCGGCCAGCTGTCAGCCGCGTGATCCGCCAGCCGGTCGGCCCGATCGCGACCTTCACGCCGTGGAACTTCCCGATCTATCTGCTCGCCAAGAAGGTCAGCGCCGCGCTTGCCGCCGGCTGCACGGTCATCTCGCGCCCGCCGCACGAGACCCCCGGCTGCTGCACCGAATTGTTCCGCGCGCTGGCCGACGCCGGCATTCCCAACGGCGTCGCGCAGCTGGTCCACGGCGACAGCGGCCTGGTCAGCGAGACGCTCATCGCCAGCCGAGTGATCCGCAAGGTCAGCTTCACCGGCTCGACCAACGTCGGCAAGCATCTGATGCGCCTGTGCGCCGACAGCATGACCCGCGTGACGATGGAATTGGGCGGCCACGCGCCGGTGCTGATCTTCGACGATTGCGACCTCGAGAAGACGCTCGACATGGTCGTGCCGCAGAAATTCCGCAACGCCGGCCAGGTGTGCGTCTCGCCGACCCGCTTCTACGTCCAGAGCGGCATCTACGACGCCTTCGTCAAGGGCTTCGCCGAGCGCACCGCAAAAGGTGAAGGTCGGCAACGGCCTCGAGGACGGCATGAAGATGGGCCCGCTCGCCAACGAGCGCCGTCCCGACGCGATCGACGCCCTGGTCGAGGACGCCAAGGCCAAGGGCGCCCGCGTCCTGGCCGGCGGCGAGCGCGGCGACGGCGGCTTCTTCTTCCAGCCGACCCTGCTCGCCGACGTCCCCAACGAAGCGAACATCATGAACGACGAGCCGTTCGGCCCGGTCGCGGTGTCGCGCCCGTTCGACACGTTCGAGGAAGTGATCGAGCAGGCCAACCGCCTGCCCTACGGCCTCGCCGCCTTCGCCTTCACCGAAAACGGCCGCCGCGCCAACCTCATCGGCGACCTCGTCGAAAGCGGCATGGTCGGCATCAACACCTTCGCCATCAGCGGCGCCGACACGCCGTTCGGCGGGGTCAAGGATTCAGGCTTCGGCAGCGAAGGCGGGAAAGAAGGGCTCGAGAGCTACCAGGTGGTAAAGGCCATCCACCAAGCCTAACCAAAGGCAGTGTGACATTTTTACACAAGTAAGCGACTTAGCAACTCAAACTGAATTAGAGTTGTTATGCCGCAATCGCCGCCGCAGTCCCGCGAGCTTTCGGCGACTGAGAGACTGATCTGCGCTCCCGCTCGAGAACGGAGTGCGCGCCATGTTCTCCGAAGCGCCGATCCTCATTGCCGAGGACAATCTCTATCGTGTCGCTCGACCTGTCGAGCGCGGTCGAGGACATGGAGGGGCGGGTGGTGCGGCCCCGCCTCGACGGTGGACGAGGCGCTGACCCTGCTCGCTCAACACGAAGTTCGCGGCCGCGATCATCGATTTCCAGCTCGGCAGCCACGATGCCTCGGCGCTCGCCCGCCACGCTCGCCGAGCGCCGCGTGCCGTTCGTCATCCACACCGCGATACGCGCTTCCGGCCATGATCTGCGAGCTTCATCCCGACGTCCCGGTGCTGATGAAGCCGCTGCAGCCGCAGGCGGTGCTGACTTGCCTCGCTCGACGAGATGCGCAAGGCGGGTCATCGCCGGACTCGAGATCGCATCCGGAACGTTCGTCAACCTGCATTAGCTAAGGCGGCCTAAATTGGTATAAGGTGCAAACATCACCGGCCTCCTACGTGGCAAGCTGGTGGCTGAGAGACATCCGTCGCGCTCCCGCCCGGGAGTGTTCGTCAATGTCCGAAAATCCATGAGCCCGCGCTCGCACCGATGGTGCGAAAGCTAAGCCAATGGCGACGGTTTCGACGATGGCGACCGCACCGCCATTCTCGCGCTCCCCTACACGCTGCCGGAAGCTCGAAGCCAGCCAATATCTGGTCTGGGATGGCGACAAGCCGCAGAATGCCTGCCTGTTGCTGGCGGGGTTCGCCTACCGTCACAAGCATGCCGGCAACGGCGGCCGGCAGATCCTCTCGATCCACATGAAGGGCGACCTCGTCGACCTGCAGAATTCGCTGCTCGGGGTCGCCGATCACAACGTCCAGATGCTGACGGCCGGGGAAGTCGCGATGATCCCGGTCGAGGCCGATCCGTGAGCTTGCCTTCGCCCGTCCGAACGTCGGCATGGCGATGTGGTATGAGACCCTCGTCGAAGGCTCGATCTTCCGCGAATGGGTGCTCAACATCGGGCGCCGCGACGCCCGCACGCGGCATCGCCCATCTATTGTGCGAGTTCGCGATCGGCTCGAGCGCGCCGACTGGGCGAGCACACCGACCTATGAGCTGCCGATCACCCAGGAGCAGCTCGCCGACGCGGTCGCGTTGACCTCGGTTCACGTCAACCGAACGCTGATGAGGCTCGAACAGGACGAGCTGATCACGCGCACCCGGCGGATCGATCTCCGATCACCGACTGGAAAGAGCTGGTCAAGGTCGCGGATTTCGAGCCGCGCTACCTCCATCTCGACCGCGCCGAACGGGCGCCGGCGCCGGTTCCCGCGTCCTAGAGCACTTTCTCCGAGGTTGCCGCCATCGGCGCCTGCACCACCGGCGCGCGGCTCGACCGGCCAGATCGAGATATTGTTGCGCGAGTTCGCGGTGGACCGTCAGCCGCGACGTCGGTCGCGGCAATCTCTGCGGCAGCCAGTTCCTGCTCAGCGCGTTGTCTGAAATATTCCGCGTCGTTGCTCGACATACGCTCCACCCCGATCACGCAATTTTTACGCTTGACGCAGAAACGTTCCTTAACCTGTTTAAGACCGCTTCGGCGGGCGGCGAGCACCCTCCACAACGGGCCGCGCAGTCGCTAGAGCCGCGCCGCATGACCACACGCACCGGCGGCCGCATCCTCGTCGACCAGCTCGTGATCCAGGGCTGCGACCGCATCTTCACCGTTCCGGGCGAGAGCTTCCTCGCGGTGCTCGACGCGCTCCACGACACGCCCGCGATCGACACCATCGTCTGCCGGCAGGAGGGCGGTGTCGCCTACATGGCCGACGCCGACGGCAAGATGACCGGCCGCCCCGGCGTCGCCTTCGTCACCCGCGGCCCCGGCGCGACCAACGCCAGCGGCGGGGTCCATGTCGCCTTCCAGGATTCGACCCCGCTGATCCTGTTCATCGGCGACGTCGCGCGCGGCGACCGCGACCGCGAGGGCTTCCAGGAGATCGACTTCCCCGCCTTCTTCGGCCCCATCGCCAAATGGGCGGCGCGGATCGAGGACGCGCGGCGGATTCCCGAATATGTCGCCCGCGCCTACCGGGTCGCGACCGCCGGCCGGCCCGGCCCGGTCGTGCTGGCGCTGCCCGAGGACATGCTGCGCGACGAGGTCGACGTGGCCGACCGCCCGTGCGTCCCGCCGCTCGCCGAGGAGCCCGACCCCGGCGCGGTCCAGGCGATGTTCGAATTGCTGAAGGACGCGACCAACCCGATCGCGATCGTCGGCGGCGCCGACTGGAGCCCGCGCGCCTCGCACCATTTCGCCAATTTCGCCTTCCGCTACGGCATCCCGGTCGCCGCCGCCTTCCGCCGCCAGGACGCGATCTGCAACAGCTGCCAGGTCTATGCCGGCCAGCTCGGCTACGGCCCCAACCCGAAGCTGCAGCAGCGCATCCGCGACGCCGACCTGATCCTCGCCGTCGGCCCGCGGCTCGGCGAGGCGACCACCGACGGCTATACTCTGATCACGCCCGACCATCCCGGCCAGACGCTCGTCCACGTCCACCCCGACCCCAACGAGCTCGGCCGGGTCTATCATGCCGACCTGCCGATCTGCGCCGACATGGGCGAGTTCGCCGAGATGGTCGACGAGTGGAACGACCCCGACCTCGTCCGCTTCTCGTGCCGGCGAGGAGGCGCATCAGGAATGGCTCGAATGGTCCGAGCCGAAGCCGCGCGAGGGCGTCAAGCTCGACCTCGGCCCGTGCGTCGCCGCGATGCGCGACAAGCTTCCGGAGACCACGATCATCTGCAACGGCGCGGGCAATTTCTCGGGCTGGTGGCACCGTTACTGGCGCTACGGGCCGATGCCGACCCAGCTCGCGCCGACCTCGGGGACGATGGGCTATGGCCTCCCCGCCGCGGTCGCCGCCGCGATCCGGTTCAGGGACCGGCCGGTGGTGTGCGTCGCGGGCGACGGCGACTTCCTGATGAACGGCCAGGAGCTGGCGACGGCCGCCCAGTACGGCGCCGACTTGCTCGTCATCGTCGTCGACAACGGCAGCTACGGCACCATCCGCATGCACCAGGAGCGCGACTATCCGGAGCGGATCAGCGCGACCGACCTCAAGAACCCCGACTTCGCCGCCCTCGCCCGCGCCTTCGGCGGCTGGGCCGAAACCGTCGAGACCACCGACGCCTTCGCGCCCGCGCTCGACGAGGCGCTGAAGCGCAAGGGCATCCGCCTGCTCCACTGCAAGACCGACGTCGAGCAGATCAGCAACGCGACGACCATTTCGAAGCTGCGGGAAAAAGCGCGTTCCGGCTAATGTTCGGCGCGCTCGAACAGCGCCTGATGGACCGACACCTTGGGTTTGTGCTTAGGCTTGTTCGGCTTTTTCTCGGTTACGGTCGGCGAGTTAGAAACCTTGGCCCGATGGTGGCTGAAATGCTTCAGCAGATCATCGAAATGGCTGGCGAAGCTTCCTTTCTTCACTATGCGCCGGTGCGGCATGACGACCTCCGCGACTTCTGCGATCAACGAATGACTACGCTCGGCGGCGCGAATCTTCTTCATCCGTGATGGAGGATTACTGTCCGGATCGGAGGATTTAGCTCACGAGATTGGCGTCGCGGAACAGTCGCCAGCGCCCGTCGTCGCCCTTCTTGAGAATCGTCAGCGTGTAGCCCGAGCGCCGCTGTTGCTCGCCGCCCGCCGGACCCATAGTCACGTCGATATGGTTGCGGATCCAGGCCCAGTCGCCGTGCACCTCGATCTCGCGGACCTCGGCGCGGCCGTCCAGCTCGACGCCCGTCAGCGATTGCGATCTGGCGCGGAACTCCTCTTTCCCGAACGGCTCCTGCCCGGAAACGAGGAACAGCACGTCGTCAGTCATCAGGTCGAGCACCGTCGCGAGATCGCCCGCATTGGTCGCGTTCATCCAGGTCTCGACCAGCGCGCGGATCGCGCGTTCGTCACTGGTGGTCGTCACGTCGTCAAGCATCCCAGCCCTCCTCGCCGATCAGGGGCACGAACCGCACCCCGCCAAGGCTCACCTGTTTCAAAACCCCGTCCGCCTGCCTGGTCACCTTGACCAGCTCCTGGATCGAGCGCGGTCCGCCGAGCGGCATCACGATCCGTCCGCCGGGCGCGAGCTGCTCGATCAGCGGGCGCGGCACATGGCTGCCGCTCGCCGCGGCGAGGATCGCGTCAAAGGGCGCCTCGGCCGGCCAGCCGCAGGTGCCGTCGCCCGCGACGATCGCGACATTGTCGAAGCCGAGCTGCTGCAGCCGTTCGCGTGCGCTGCGCACCAGCTCGGGCACGCGCTCGATGCCGATGACCTTGCGCGCGATGCGGCTGATCACCGCCGCCGCGTAACCCGAGCCGGCGCCGACCTCGAGCACGACATCCCCACGCCTGATTTCGGCCGCCTGGATCATGAGCCCGACGATGTATGGCTGGGAGATGGTCTGCCCGGCCGCGATCGGCAGCGGATGATCGCCGTAGGCAAGGTGGGCGTGCGCATCGCCGACGAAGACCTCGCGCGGCACCGCGAGGAAGGCGTCGAGGATCGGCTGCTCGTCGATTCCGCGGCGCTTGAGCTGCCGCTCGACCATCGCCTCGCGCTCGCGGGTGAAGTCTGTCATGGTCAGGGCCAAAGGTCCCACCTCGGGTGCTCAACCCGTAAGCGAAGGAGGCCGTTCCGCCAATGACCGCGACCGACACGCTCTTCACCGGATCGATCCCGGCGCGCTACGACCGCTACCTCGGCCCGCTTCTCTTCGAGCCCTATGCCGCAATCCTCGCGGAGCGCGTGCGGGCGCTTGGTCCCAAGCGCGTCCTCGAAACGGCGGCCGGTACCGGGATCGTCACCGCGGCGCTGCACCGCGCCCTCCCCGACGCCGACATCGTCGCGACCGACCTCAACCCGGCGATGCTCGCCGTCGCCGCCGAGAAGATGCCGGCGGGCGCGGTCCGCTTCGAGCCCGCCGACGCGCTCGCCCTGCCGTTCGGCGACGGCGAATTCGACTGCGTCGTCAGCCAGTTCGGGATCATGTTTTATCCCGACAAGGCGAAGGGCAATGCCGAGGCCCGCCGGGTCCTGCGCGACGGCGGCACCTATCTGGCCGTGATCTGGGACCGCCTCGACTGCAACCCGGTCTCGGCCGCGCTCGCCCTCGCCCTGGTCGAGGAGTTCCCGGCCGATCCGCCGCGCTTCCTCGAGCGCATGCCCTTCTCCTACGCCGACCCCGCGCAAATCGAGCGCGACCTGCGCGCTGCCGGATTCGCCGACGTCACGATCGAGACGGTTGAGGCGACGAGCCGGGTCGACGCCCACGAGGCCGCCTACGGCATGTGCTGCGGCTCGCCGATGTCGGCCGAAATCGCCGAGCGCGGGCCCGATGCCCTCGAGCGCGCCGCCCAGTCGGCCGAGCGCGCGCTGGCGCGGTTCGACGGTCAGGAAGCGCCGATGTCCGCCTTGTTCGTAACCGCGACCAAGTAGGGCTTATTTTCCGGCCGTAACGCGATCGAGGAAGGCGAGCACCGGGGCCCTATTCTCCTCCGCGCCCTGCGGGTTGCGCTTCGCGATCAGCATCGACGACCCGTGGACGCCGTGCCCGGGCACGAAGCGGACGTTGGCGGGGCTCTTCGGCAGCGCCGCGAAGATAGGATCGGCATCGCTGCCTTCCTCTCTCGTCGATGCGAGGAAGACCGGCACGGTTACCTTTGCCGCCGCCGCGCGGACCATCTGCTTGTCACTGTCGAAATATTCGCCGGGAGAGAAAGACAGCAGGGCCACGATCCCTTGTGGATCGCTGGCGGCGAGCGGGAAGATCAGCGACGACGAGTAGCTGCTCCCCCAGAGGATGATCGGGAGCTTCTGTTTCCGGCCCCAATCGAGCGCGGCCTTCAGGTCCTTCTGCGCTTCCAGATAGTCAGCGCTTTTGCCCAATTCGTGAACCGTCAGGTTGTCGCCGTAGAGGCCGCCACCCGATCGCTGGTCGATAGCCAGCGACGAATAGCCATTCTGCGCGAGCCACGGCGTCAGCGTCGCATATTCGTCCTTGCTCGATCCGGCCTGGTGAAACAGCAGGATCAGCGCTTTCGGATGTTCGGCTTGCTCGAACGCGCCGAACACCTTCACTCCATCGGACGCGGTGAGGGTCACCAGTTGCCCCGCGACCACCGTCCACACGGTGCCCGGCTTATGATCCGATCTGTCGTTCGGCTTCGCATTGCAGGCGCTGGCGGCAAGGATAAGCGAAGCGGCCAGCAAGATGCGCATTAGATCAGCCCCGCTAGCGGACTGCTCGGGTCGGCGTAACGGCGCTTCTGCATACGGCCGGCCAGATACGCCAAACGCCCCGCCTCGACCGCCGCCTTCATCGCCCGGGCCATCAGCACCGGGTCCTTGGCCTCGGCGATCGCGGTGTTCATCAGCACGCCGTCGCAGCCGAGCTCCATCGCTTCAGCAGCGTCGCTCGCGGTGCCGACGCCGGCGTCGACCAGCACCGGCACGCCGGCGCCCTCGACGATCAGGCGGATCGTCACGCGGTTCTGGATTCCGAGCCCCGAGCCGATCGGCGCACCCAGGGGCATGATCGCCACCGCGCCGGCTTCCTCGAGCTGCTTCGCGGCGATCGGGTCGTCGACGCAATAGACCATCGGCTCGAACCCTTCGGCGACCAGGGTCTCGGTCGCCCGCAGCGTTTCCCTCATGTCGGGATAGAGCGTCTTCGCCTCGCCCAGCACCTCGAGCTTGACCAGGTTCCAGCCGCCCGCCTCGCGCGCCAGCCGCAGCGTCCGGATCGCCTCCTCGGCGGAAAAGCAGCCGGCGGTGTTGGGGAGGTAGGTGACCTTCGCCGGGTCGATGAAGTCCGTGAGGCGCGGTTGGTTGGGGTCGGAGATGTTGACCCGCCGCACCGCGACCGTGACGATCTCCGCGCCCGCCGCCTCGACCGCCGCGGCATTCTCCTCGAGGCTCTTATACTTGCCGGTCCCGACGATCAGCCGCGAGCTGAACGTCCGCCCCGCGACGGTCCAGCGGTCGGACGAAACGGACTGCGGAGCGTTCACCTCAGCCCCCGCCGACGAAATGGACGATCTCGAAGGCATCGCCCTCCGCCACCCGAACCTCGCCGAACGTCGCGCGCGGCACGATCGCGAGGTTGCGCTCGACTGCGACCTTCCTCGGGTCGAGCCCGAGCTCTCCCAGCATCTCGGCGATGGTCACTCCAACGGTCACCCGGCGCGGGTCGCCGTTGACGTGGATCGCGAGGCTTTCCGTCAATTCCATGGCCCGCGGAATAGGAGCGCGCCCAAGCAAGCGCAAACCCCTTTGCGAAGGTTGAGGGTGGACGCCACGGCCCCGGTCTGCAAGAGCGCTCCCCCGAGTTTTCACGGGAATCACGAATGGCTGAAAAGAAGATTGCGACCGGCTCGCCGGAAGACGGCGCGATGCGCATCGACGCCGCGCTCGTCCAGGAGCTTGCCGAGCTTCTCACCGCCAATGAGCTGACCGAGATCGAGGTCGAGGACGGCGACCGCCGGATCAAGGTCAAGCGCGAGTTCGGCGCGGATCGCCGCGCCCGTCGCGCCGCCGGCGATGCTCGCGGCAGCTCCGGCGGCCGCCGCGCCGGCAGAGGACGTCAGCGGCGAGACGATCAAGTCGCCGATGGTCGGCACCGCTTATTTGTCCGCCGAACCGGGAGCGAAACCCTTCGCCGAGGTCGGTGACGCGGTGAGGGCCGGCGACACGCTGCTGATCGTCGAGGCGATGAAGGTGATGAACGCGATCCTCGCGCCGTCGGGCGGAGTGATCAAGAAGATCATGGTCAGCGACGGCCAGCCGGTCGAGTTCGATCAGCCGCTCGTCGTCATCGGCTGAAGCCCCGCATGAAAATCAACAAGCTGCTGATCGCCAACCGCGGCGAGATCGCGCTTCGCATCCACCGCGCCTGCCACGAGATGGGGATCAAGACGGTCGCGGTCCATTCGACCGCCGACGCCGACGCGATGCACGTCCGCCTCGCCGACGAGACCGTGTGCATCGGCCCGCCGCCCGCGAGCGAATCCTATTTGAACATCCCCAACATCATCTCGGCCGCCGAGGTCGTCCATGCCGACGCCATCCACCCCGGCTACGGCTTCCTGTCCGAGAATGCGCAGTTCGCCGAGATCGTCGAGCTGCACAACATCATCTGGGTCGGCCCAAAGCCCGAGCATATCCGGACGATGGGCGACAAGATCGAGGCCAAGCGCACCGCGGCGAAGCTCGGCCTGCCGCTGGTTCCCGGCTCCGACGGCCCGATCGTCACCGTCGACCAGGCGAAAAAGCTCGCGGCGGAGATCGGCTATCCGGTGCTGATCAAGGCCGCGTCCGGCGGCGGCGGGCGGGGCATGAAGGTGGTCGAGGCCGAAGAGCAGCTCGACAGCCTGATGAGCCAGGCCGCGGCCGAAGCCCGCTCGGCGTTCGGCGACGACACCGTCTACATGGAGAAATATCTCGCCGACCCGCGCCACATCGAGTTCCAGGTGTTCGGCGACGGCAACGGTCAGGCGATCCACCTGGGCGAGCGCGACTGCTCACTGCAGCGCCGCCACCAGAAGGTGCTCGAGGAAGCGCCCTCGCCGGTCATCACCAAGAAAGAGCGCCACCGCATGGGCGAGACCGTGCGCAACGCCATGGCCGAGATGGGCTATCGTGGCGCCGGCACGATCGAGTTTCTCTACGAGAATGGCGAATTCTACTTCATCGAGATGAACACCCGGCTCCAGGTCGAGCATCCGGTGACCGAGATGATCAGCGACATCGACCTGGTGCGCGAGCAGATCCGGGTCGCCGCCGGCGAAGGCCTGTCGTGCACGCAGGACCAGGTCCACCTCCACGGCCATGCGATCGAGTGCCGGATCAACGCCGAGGATCCCGAGACCTTCGCCCCGTCGCCCGGTCTGGTGAAGAATTACGTCGCTCCCGGCGGCATGCATGTGCGGGTCGATAGCGGGCTCTACACCGGCTATAGGGTCCCGCCTTACTACGACAGCATGATCGGCAAGCTGATCGTCTACGGCATGACCCGCGAGGATTGCATCATGCGCCTTCGCCGGGCGCTCGAGGAATATGTCGTCGAGGGGATGAAGACCACCATCCCGCTCCACCAGAAGCTGGTCCGCGATCCCGAATTCCAGGCCGGCGAGTACACTATCAAGTGGCTCGAGCAATGGCTCGAGCGAAGCCGCGGCGAGACCGCCTGTAGTTCGCGATGTTCGCGCCGGATAACGGTGCCTCTCCAAAGGCGGCCACCGCTTTCTAAACCATTGTTTTTGGCGATCCTTTCACCACGCGAGCCGATGGTTGCAGTCCCGATCACGGCCCGGTGCATCATGCTCCCAAATTGTAGCAATTGGCTCATTCTCGCGGCACTGCTCGGGCTGGCGAGCGGCCCGGCGCATGCCGCCGACTGGCGCCTCACCGCCGCGCGCCCCACCCGCTTCGGGTCGAGCCTCGCCTTCGTCGACCTGCAGTCGATCCGCGGCGGTGACGGGCGGGTGCAATTCTCGACCCTCACCTTCTTCGATCGGGAAACGCGGCGGATGAACCGGGTCGCGGCGTCGATCAGCGCCGATTGCCGGTCGATGACCTACCGCTTCCGCCACATCGTCCTGTTTCGCAACCAGCAGCCGCTCAGCCAGTGGCATTCCGCGACGGTGGTGCTCGCGGCGCCGCGGAGCAACGTCTACGACACCATCAGCGCCGCCTGCGGGGCCTCGGATGCGGGCATGCACGTCGAACGCGTCGAGAGTTTCGCCGCCGGCTATTTCCAGCGACGGTCGAAACGAACCTTCGCGTCTTGACAGCGCCGACCCGGACGGCGCTAAATGCCCGCGATGGGGTCGAGCGATTGCCCCATGAGGCGACATGCCGAACGATCGCGTCCCTGAACCGGAAAGGGCGCCCGCATGTCCGCTTTGAACGCCATCGCTCCCGACAAATTGTTCCGCCTGATCGGCACCGCGGCCTGCCCCGCGATCATCGACCTGCGCCGGCCGTCCGGGGCGCTCATCCCCGCCTCGCGCCAGCGCGATCCCGACGCGGTCGACCGCTGGGCAAACGGGCTCACCGGCCCGGCGGTCATCGTCTGCGACGACGGCAAGCAGCTCAGCCCGGGCGTCGCGGCCTGGCTGCGTCACCGCGGCATTGACGCCGAGTTGCTCGAAGGCGGGTTCGAGGCCTGGCAGTCGGCCGGCTACCCGCTGGTCGATGCCGCCAGGCTGCCCGAGCGCGACCCGGACGGTCGCACGACCTGGGTCACCCGCGCCCGGCCGAAGGTCGATCGCATCGCCTGCCCGTGGCTCATCCGTCGCTTCGTCGACCCCGGCGCCGTATTCCTGTTCGTCGCCCCGTCCGAGGTCGAATTGGTCGCCGCCCAGTTCGAGGCCGCGGCGTTCGACTTTGAAGGCGTGTTCTGGAGCCACCGCGGCGAGCAATGCACGTTCGACACGATGGTCGAGGAGTTCGGCCTGGCCGGTTTCGCCGCGCTTGAGCAACTGCGCGTGATCGTCCGCGGCGCCGACACTGCCCGGCCCGAGCTCGCGCCGCAATGTGCCGGCCTGGTCGCCGCGTCGCTCGGCCTGTCGCGCATGTTCGCCGACGACCTCGCGCAGCTCGACGCCGGGATGGTGCTGTACGACGCGCTCTATCGCTGGTGCCGCGACGCGACCGGCGAGACCCACGACTGGGTCAGCCACGCGCCCCGCTCGAGCGTCCGCGCCTGATCCTCGGGCAGGAGCAAGACCATGCTCGACGATCTCGACGGCGACTATCTGCGCGCCTGCCGCAACGCCTTCGCCGTATGGTTCGGCGGCGGCCGCGACACCCTGCTGCTGGGCCGGAGCGCGATCTCGGCCCTGATGCGGCGAAGCGACTGGCTCGACTCGGCCGGCGCAGCCTTCGCCGCGCTGGCCGACGGCCGCGCCCAGTCGCCGCTGCCGCTGGCGATCGACGGGGCCGGCGGGACCTTCCACGCCAAGGCAGCGAGCCTGACGCTCGACCGGCCCTGGGTCGCGCTCAAGCTCAACGGCAACTTCCCCGAGAATCGCGCCCGCCACCGGCTGCCGACCATCCAGGGCGCGATCCTGCTGTGCGACGGTGCGGACGGGCGGCTGCTGGCGATCCTCGATTTCGATCGAGGTGACGATACGGCGCACTGCCGCGGCGACCGCACTCGCCGCGCGTCATCTCGCCCGCGCGGATTCGGCGTCGGTCCTGATGTGCGGCTGCGGCGCCCAAGCGCCGGCCCAGCTCGACGCCTTGCGCGGCGTTCTGCCGATCGCGCGCGGCTTGTGCTGGGACAAGGACGAGGCCAGCGCCCGAACCTTCGCCAAAGCGACGGGCCTGGTTGCGACGAATGACCTTCGCTCGGCGTGCGCCGAGGCCGACGTCATCGTAACCTGCACGACCGCGGCCGAGCCCTTCATCACCGCCGACATGGTCACGCCCGGCACGTTCGTCGCCGCGGTCGGGGCCGACAGCCCGCACAAGAGCGAGATCGCGCCGGCTCTGATGGCCTCGGCCATTGTCGTCTGCGACATGATCGACCAGTGCGAGGTCATGGGGGATTTGCGCCATGCGATCGCCGCCGGGCGGATGGTCCGCGGCGACGTCCAGGCCGAGCTCGCCGAGCTGGTCGCCGGCACCCGGCCCGGGCGCGCCGACGCCGGGCAAATCACTGTGTTCGATTCGACCGGAACCGCGGTTCAGGACGTCGCCGCGGCGGTCATGATCTACCGCCGCGCGCTGGACTTGGGCGGCGGCCGAGCGATCGATCTCGCCGCATGACCGAAATCCCGTTCCGCGCGGCGCTGCGGGTCTGGGCCAAGGTCGCGCTGCTGAGCTTCGGCGGGCCGGCGGGCCAGATCGCGGTCATGCATCGCGAGCTGGTCGAGGAGCGCCAGTGGATCGACGAGCCGCAATTCCTCCACGCGCTCAATTTCTGCATGCTCCTGCCGGGCCCCGAGGCGCAGCAGCTGGCGACCTACATCGGCTGGCTCAAGCATGGCGTCAAAGGCGGGATCGCGGCCGGCGGCCTGTTCGTCCTCCCCGGCCTGGTCGCGATCATGGGGCTGTCGGTCGTCTACGCGACCTGGGGCGCGACCCCGGTCATGACCGGCCTGTTCTTCGGGCTCAAGGCCGCGGTCCTGGCGATCGTGGTCGAAGCACTGCTGCGGATCGGCCGCCGCTCGCTCGACACGCGCCGGAAAGTCGCGCTTGCCCTCGCCGCCTTCGTCGCCATCTATTTCTTCGGCGCGCCGTTCCCGCTGATCGTCCTGGCCGCGGCGCTGCTCGGCTTCGCCGGCCTCGCCGGCGCGAGCGCGGCCGCCGACGACGGCGCCGCGCTGCCGCAACGCCGCCGCTCGCTTTGGGTCCCGGCGGCGTTCCTCGCTTTGTGGCTTGCCCCGGTCGGCGTGCTGCTCGCGACTCTCGGGCGCGGCGACGTCTTCACCGAAATCGCCATGTTCTTTTCGCGCATGGCGGTCGTCACGTTCGGCGGCGCCTATGCCGTGCTCGCTTATGTCGCGCAGCAGGCGGTCGGCCACTACCATTGGCTGAGCGCGCGCGAGATGCTCGACGGGCTCGGCATGGCCGAAACCACGCCCGGCCCGCTGATCATGGTCACCCAGTTCGTCGGCTTCCTCGCCGCCTTCCGCTCGGCCACCGGCCTGCCGCCGCTGGCTGCGGGCGTATTGGGCGGGTTGCTCACCACGTGGGTCACCTTCATGCCCTGCTTCCTGTGGATCTTCCTCGGCGCGCCTTATGTCGAGCGGCTGCGCCACAACCGCGCGCTCGCCGGCGCGCTGTCCGCGATCACTGCCGCGGTGGTCGGGGTGATTCTCAACCTCGCCGTGTGGTTCGCCGTGCATTTCCTGTTCGCCGCAACCGCCCGGGTCACGCGCGGCCCGCTCGGCTTCGACGCGCCGGTCGTCGCCAGCGCCTCCGTCCCGGCGCTGCTGCTGGCCGCCGCCGCGGCGCTCGCCATCTTCCGCTTCAAGCTCAGCCCGATGCTGGTCCTCGCCGCATCGGCACTGGCAGGGTTCGGCCTGCAGTTGCTGGTCCCGGGACCGGCTCGCTGAACCGCAAACGTTCAGCCGTCGCGTGCACTGCGTTCACGACAGCCGGCGTTTGGATCAGGTCTTCCGGCAAGTCGGTCATTTTCACGAGCCCCCTTTGATCCCTAGGACGCGGTCATGGAGGAGCATGCATGATTGAAAACGAGGCCTTTCGCCGCGCTGCGGAAGCTGCGGATGAATATCGCGAGAGAGTTGCTGCCGGGGGCCGCACGCCCGTCGCGGGCTATGGCGAAACGCTGAAGGCTTTCGCCGCTCCACTGCCCGAAGGCCCGACCGATCCAGCCGAGGTCATCGGCGAGCTCGTGTCCAAGGCAACTCCGGGGCTCCGCGCGATAAGCAGCCCAGGTTTCTTCGGCTGGGTCATGGGGGGATCGCACACGACCGGCGTCGCGGCCGACTGGCTGACATCGGCGTGGGGGCAAAATGCCGGCAACGCCGTGGCGACTCCGGCTGCCGCAGCGGCGGAGAAGGTCTCGGCTGACTGGTTGCTCGAATTGCTCGATCTGCCGCGCTCCTCCTCGGTCGGCTTCGTCACGGGCGCGACCATCGCGAACTTCGTCGGCTTGGCCGCTGCCCGCAGCGAGCAGCTGCGCCGCGCCGGCTGGGATGTCGAAAGGGAGGGATTATTCGCTGCGCCGGCGATTGAGGTGTTGATCGGCGCCGACGCTCACGCGACGGTCTATTCGGCGCTTCGTTACCTCGGCCTCGGCACGGGACGAGTTACGACCGTTGGCACCGAACTCTTCAGGACGAATGGACCCGGGTGCCCTGGAGCAGGCCTTCAAATCGATCGCCGGCCCGGCCATCGTGATTGCGCAGGCCGGCCAGCTCAACACCGGGGTTTGCGATCCCTTCCCCGAGATTTGCGCCATCGCGCATGAGCGGGGCGCCTGGGTCCATGTCGACGGCGCCTTCGGGCTGTGGGCCCAGGCCAGCCCCCGCTTCCGTCATCTGACGCAGGGCGTGGAGTGCGCCGACAGCTGGGCAACCGACGGGCACAAATGGCTCCAGCTGCCGTACGACAGCGGCTTCGCCATCGTTCGCAACCGCGCGGCGCACGAGCGCGCGATGGCGATCGAGACTAGCTACCTTCCTGCGGCGGCGGACGAGGAACACCAGCCGTCCTCTTATGTGCCGGAGCTGTCGCGTCGGGCGCGCGGCTTTGCCGCGTGGGCGACGATTCGCTCGTTCGGCCGGAGCGGGATTGTCGCAATGATCGAGCGCCACTGCGACTTCGCCGCCGCAGTGGCCCGCGAATGCGAGCAGATTCCCGGCGCCCAGCTGGTTGCACCGGCGGTCCTCAACCAGTTTCTCCTGCGGTTTGGCGACAGCGACGAAGCGACGCTCGCCACCATCGAGGAAATCCAGCGCCGCGGCGCGATCTTTGTCGGACCGGCACGCTGGCGCGGGCAGTGGGTGATGCGGTTTTCGGTGTGCAGCTACGCGACCGAAATGGAGCAGCTGCCTCTGGTCCGGTCCGAGATAAGCGCCGCCTGGGCGAAGGTGCAGACCCCGTCGGTCGACGGACTGCCAACCACCGCTGTGGCGTAAGGCGCGATGAGGGCTCGCGAAAGCGGCATGCCGGTCGCGGCGCAGTGGGCGCGCTATTTCGACCCTGACGCCGCCATCGCGCGCATGTTCGATCTTGCCAAGGTCAATGGCGACCTCGTCGACTTCGGCTGCGGCTACGGCACCTTCACCATTCCCGCAGCCGCGCGCACGCACGGCACCGTCACCGCGCTCGACATCGATCCAGCCATGGTTGGGCTGACGCAGGCTCACGCGGAGCAAGCCGGGCTCACCAACGTGCTGGCCGTGGTGCGAGACTTCGTCAGCCGGGGAACCGGGCTTTCCGGCGCCTCCCAGGCCCACGCGATGATCTACAATCTGCTCCATATCGAGGCTCCGGTCGCCTTGCTGACGGAAGCGCGGCGAATCCTGCGCCCGGATGGTGCCGCATCGATCATTCACTGGCGAAGCGACGTCCCAACTCCGCGCGGGCCGCCGCTCGAGATCAGACCTTCGCCGGAACAGTGCCGCGCCTGGCTGCGGGAAGCGGGATTTGCGACGATCCGGACGGTCGATATCTCCGCTTCCTGTCCTTATCATTTCGCGCTCGTCGCAGGCTAAGCCTCGGCAAACTTTCAGCCGTCGCGTGCGTTGCATTGACCAGGACACGCTCATGTCGAGCTACACCGGAACTGCCGATCGGCCGGACAGGGCCAAGGCCGTTGTGGCCGTCGCTGCGGTGCACATCGCGCTCGCCGCGGCGATCCTGACCGGGCTCAACGTGCGCATGGTCGGCCACGCGGTCGAGGTGCTCAAGACCTTCAACATTCGCGAACCGCCACCGCCGCCGCCCGAGCCGCCGCCCCCGCCGCAGCCCAAGCCGAAGCAGGCGAAGCTGGACGAAGGTGCGGCGGGCAAGATGGCGAAGCCGACGCCGGTCGTCGCGCCCAAGCCGCGGATTCCGGTGCCGTCACCGATCCCGGCGGCGCCGATCGCCGGAACCGGCAGTGCGACGCGCTCCGGCGCGGCCAGTTACGGCACCGGGACCGGGGCCGGCGGCGCCGGCAACGGCCTCGGCGGCGGCGGCGATTTTTCGCGCTTCACGCCGGCGCGCCGGATCACCCGGATCCCCGACCGCGAATATCGCGGCCTCGCCGCCACCGGGCTCCAGAGCGGCGCCGTCGGGGTGACGATCAAGGTCAATACCGACGGCAGCGTCTCCAACTGTCGCGTCGCCCGATCGAGCGGCAACTCCTATGCCGACGGGCTGATGTGCCAGCTGACCCTGCGTTACATCCGATTCAGCCCGGCGCTGGATTCCTCTGGCCGCCCGGTTGCCCAGGACGTCACTTTTTACCCGAACTGGTGGCGGCCCTAGCGCGCCGCCGTCGAACCGGCGTCGGCCCCGCCCTCGAGCGATGCCAGCTTGGCCTTGTCGCGCCCGTAGACGTCGTCGAAGTAAGCGATCGTCGACCCGCTCGGCATCGCCGTCAGATAGGTGATGAACACCGGGACCGGCGGGCTTAGCGGCACCGGCTCCTCGGTCCCGGCGCCCTCCCAGGTCAGCTCGCGATGGAACAGCCACTGGCTCAGCCGCCAGGCGTCCTCGAGCCGGACGCAGCCGCCGCTGTACAGGCGCGCCGCCTGCTCGAACAATTCGCGCTCAGGGTTGTCGTGCAGATAGACGCCGGCCTCGTTGGGGAACATGAACTTGATCCGGCCCATCGAATTGTGCGGCCCGGGCTTCTGGCGGATCATGACCTCGACCTTGCCGTCGGCGACGCCCTTCCAGTCGATCGTCTTGGGATCGATCATGGTCGCGTCGCGAGTCCAGTCGGACATCACCTCGTAACCGAGCTCGTCGAGATATTTGAGGCCCTGCTTGAGGACCTTGGGCGCGACCCGCTCGGTCGCGAGGTCGGGCGGCACGTACCAATAAGGGTTGAGGCTGGCGAAGCGGATGTAGGCAGCCATCAGCGGCGTCGGGTTCTTGGGCTTGCCGACCACCACGCGCATCGAATCGACCGGCTGGCGGTCGTCCCACATGTAGAGCCGCTGCTCGGCGGCGTTGACCATCACGAACCGGCCCTTGCCCGCCGGCAGCGCCCGGGCGCGCTCGAGGTTGAGCTCGAGCAGCTCGCGCTCATGATCGTTGGCATAGCGGTGGTCGACGACCGCTTGGCGGAGCTGGCCGTAGATCGGGTTCATCCAGCCCATGGTTCGGACGTAGCCATCGAGCGACGGGGCGGCGGCGGCCTGCTCCAGCACGGCGCGCGGCGTCGGCATTGCCGGGCGCAGCTGCGCATCGACATAGATGATGCCGAGGTTCGGTTGTTGCTTGAGGTCGAGGACGTAGGCGGCGAAGGCCTGGCTGAACATCGCGTCGGCGCGCCCGATCGCCTTGCGCTTGCCGCTCGCGGCTTCGGTCAGGGCGCCCGCCAGCGCGGCGGTCCCGTAGCGGTCCGCGGCGAGGCCGTCGGTGTCGGCGCTCTTGAGCAGGTCGAGCAGGGCGCGCGGCGCGTTGCCGGCGCTCGCCGAGAACCACAACGGCTCGCCGTGGCGGGCGGCGTAGAAGTCGCCCACCGCCATGCCCGCGGTCGCGGTGACCACCGGTGCCGGCGCGGCCGCGGCGGGACTCGCGGCGAGCGGCGCCGCGGCGAGCAGGAGGCCCAGCGCAAGTCCGCTCACGCGGGTGAAAAAAGTGCGCCGGCCGAGGGCCGGCGCACGAGCTACGCAAACTGATCACATTGTCTCCGCTAGGCTTAGCCGCGCTCGCCGCTGCGGGTCGGCGGGGGCGGAGCCGTATAGGCAGGAGCTGTCGTGGCCGGCGCACCCTGATAGTATTGGCCGTTCTGAACATATCCGTCCACCCGGCCGTCGTTGTCCCGGTCGGCCCAGATCGCGCCGGCGACGCCGCCGACTGCGGCGCCGATCACCGCGCCTTCGAGGACGCTGACACCGGGGATCACCGCGCCGGCAACCGCGCCGAGCGCCGCGCCGCCGAGGGCGCCGGTCGCGACCCGGTGAAGGGTCGGGTCATAGCCGCTCGGGGTTCCGGAATAATATTGGCCGTTCTGGACATAGCCGTCGACATAGCCGTCATTGTTGTTGTCGGCCCACACCGCACCGGCAAGACCGCCGATCGCCGCGCCGACCGCCGCGCCTTCGATGACACTGACGCCCGGCACCACCGCGCCGAGCGCCGCACCGCCGGCCGCACCGACCGCCGCGCCCTGGGCGATATCGCCATTGGTGCGGTTGGCCGCACAGGCGCTAAGCGCCACCGTGCCTGCCAGCGCAACGGCTAGGAATGATTTACGCATGGTCTTTCTCCCGTTCTGTTGAGCTCGCTGGAACATACTCCCGGGATCGAACGCCCCCATTGACAGAGCATGCCACGACGCAGGAACGACGATAAAGCATCATCGTTCCGCAACCGCGACAATGCTTTTTGCTGTTTCCCCCGACCGCTGATTAATCACTGATTTAACTCGCTGAATCCAAGCAAGTAAATGGAGCGACATGGAAGCAACAATTTATCACAATCCGCTGTGCGGAACGTCGCGAAAAACGCTCGAGATCCTGCGCGATTCGGGCGCCGACGTGTGGATCCACGAATATCTCAAGGACCCGCCGTCTCGCGACGAGCTGGTCCGGCTCTACCAACGCGCCGGCCTCAGCCCGCGCGAAGGGCTGCGCGCCAGGGAACCGCTGGCTGGGGAGCTTGGCCTGACGCGGCCGGACGTGACCGACGACGAGGTGCTCGACGCGATGGTCGCGCATCCGATCCTGATCGAGCGCCCGCTGGTCGAGACCGGCAAGGGCGTCCGCCTGTGCCGCCCGCAGGACGTGGTGCGGGAGATTCTCTGATTATCCTCCCCTCGATTTCGAGGGGAGGGGGACTGCACGAAGTGCGGTGGAGGGGCCTTCTTCGCTCGAGGCCAAGACCCTTCCACCAGCTCCGCTGGTCCCCCTCCCCGACAAATGCCGGGGAGGATACAATCGCCCATGAGTCGCCTCGACCCGCGCCTGCTCCTCCAGGGCTATGCCAACGGGATTTTCCCGATGGCCGACAGCCGCGACGCGGATGAGCTGTTCTGGGTCGAGCCGCGAACTCGGGCGATCATCCCGCTCGAGCGCTTCCACGTCTCACGCTCGCTGCGGCGGACCATCCGCTCCGGCCGGTTCACCGTCACCCACGACCGCGATTTCCGCGGAGTGATCGCCGGCTGCGCCGACCGCGACGAGACGTGGATCAATGCCGAGCTCGAGCGCGCGATGCTCGCGCTGCACGGGTCCGGGCACGCGCACTCGATCGAGGTGTGGCGCGACCAGGAGCTCGCCGGCGGCCTCTACGGCGTCAAGCTCGGCCGGGCGTTCTTCGGCGAGAGCATGTTCAGCCGGGCGAGCGACGCGTCGAAAGTCGCGCTCGCGTGGCTCGCCGCCCGCCTAGGGTCGGCAATTTCATGTTGCTCGACTGCCAGTTCATGACCGAGCATCTGGCTTCGCTGGGGGCGGTCAGCATCCCGCGCGAGGCTTATGTGGCGTTGTTGGCGACGGCGCTCGGCGGGGCCGCGGGCTCAGTCGGAGGGGCCGCGGTTGCCGGGGTTTCGGCCGCCGTGCCCGCCGCTCCGCCCGACTTCCTGGCGCTCGACAGGTTGCTCGAGGTGACCGGCGCCGCCGGGGCCGGCGGGCCGGCCGGGTACGTCATCTCGCAGCTCTTGGGCCAGACATCGTAGACCGCGTGCTCGACCACGTTGAGCGACGGCGATTCCTTGTAAAGCCAGCCGGAAAAGACCCGTGCCCAGCGCTTGTCCGGCTGCTGGACGTCGACCTGGACGAAGGCCCCGGTCAATTTCTCCTCTTCCCACGGCGCGGTCGCCTCGCACGCGCGCAGGCGCACGATCACGTCCTTCCAGCGGACCGACTGGCCGGGATGGAGCGAGACGTTCTGGACGATGCCGTTGCGCTTGTTGAGGATGCCGAGCGCGGCCACGCGCTGCCCCATCGGGGTCACGCCCGGCTGGTTGCCGCCGACCGGCGCCGCGGAGTTGCTGATCACCGGTTTCGACGGATTTTCGTCGCCGCTCTTGCCGCAGGCGGCGAGCGCGAACGGCAGCAGGACGAGCGCAGCAGCGGGCGAGCGCACGTCTACTCGGGGATCCAGGGCTCGTAGTCGCCGGTCGACGCCGGGCCGCACCCGGCCCGAGCCGAGCGCCCCGTCGGGCCGGAAGGCGGCCATCGTTCCGGTGAGGTTGGGCGTCGGCTTGGTCTGGAACTTGCGGACCGGCGGGAGCGATTTGTCGGGCAGGTCGTCGATCGTCCCGCGCAGCCATGCCTGCCAGGCCGGCGGGACCCGGCTGCCGTCGTTGGCGCCGGCATAGATCACCCAGCGGCGCCGCGGGTCCTTCTTGTCCTGGTAGTAGAGGTTCCCCAACTCATCGCGCCCGACCTCCTTGCCGCGGCGGCGGGTGACGATGCTCGTCCCCCACGACGCGCCGTTCCACCAGGTGAATGCGTTGGCCAACCATCCCATGACGCGAACGCCTCTGCCGGAAACCTCCCCGCCCTTCAAGGGAGCGGAATTCTCACCGCGTCCAGTCCACCCGGTCGCCTTCGCGGATGCCGAGCTCGGCCGCAGCGCCCGCCGCGGATCTCGAGCACGGCCGCGATCGGCTCGCCCGCGGGCACCGGATCGAGCAACTCGGGGACGCCCTGCGCGATCCGCGCGATCCGGCCGTCGGCGCGGATGAAGATCATGTCGAGCGGGATCAGGGTGTTCTTCATCCAGAACGACGCCGGGAAGGGTGGATCGTAGGGAAAGATCATGCCGCGATCAGGCGGCAGCGAGCGGCGGAACATCAGGCCGATTTCCTGCTGGTCCGGAGTGCGCGCGATCTCCACCGTGAAGCGGTGAGCGCCGTTCGCCGAATAAATCGTCAGGGGCTCGGTCATCAATCCGGCCTGCGCTCCGGCCCGGACTTCCGCGGCCGTCGGGGTTTGCGGGCTGCACGCCGCGACCGCCACCGCGAACGCCACGCCCAATCGGGTCAGATGTCGGCTTCGCGCAGCTCGGTTGCGGTCAGGCCCTTGCCGCTCGCGGCAATCCGCGCCTCCAGCCGCTGTCCTGGCTGCAGGTCGCCGAGATGCGACTGCCGCACCGTCTCCATGTGCACGAACACGTCCTCGCCCTCCGCCCCGAGACGATTGACGAAGCCATAACCTCTGACGCGGTTGAACCATTTGACCTCCACCAACTCGAACTCGCCGGCCGCATCCGCCAGTGCCTTGCGATCGGCCCGATCGGCAGCCGGAATGGACGAGCGCGGCTGCTGGGGCAAGGCCGACGACAAGTCGATCGCGAGCACCTTTTTCGCCTGCAGGCCGCGGTCGAGCCGGACCGGTACGCACTCGATCGTGGCCCCTTCGGGGACGCTCCTCCGGCCGTGTTCGCGAAGGACGCTGAAATGCAGCAGGATGTCGCCCTCGAGCTCTTCGCTGACGATGAAGCCGAACCCGCGGGTCGCGTCGAACCATTTCACCTGACCGGTGACCGGCACCATTTCGGGCACGGAAGCGGTCTCGTCCGAAGGCAACTCGGTCCGAGCCTCTCCCCTGAGGGCTTGGAGCTGGCACGCGCCACGTCTTTCAATAGCATCGGCCTGTAGTGTCGGCAAACCGACTTTACTGCAAGACCAGACGAAGCTCCTCGCGGTCGACCTCCGCGCCGGGCGCCATGCGCACGATCGCTCGGGCCAGCGCGAAGTCGTGGCCGGCGCGGACCATTGCGGCGAGCGCTTTCTGCCGTTCCGCGGGATCGTCGATCGTCCGCGCCGCGAACGGGCCGAGCCTGCGCCGCTCGGCGAAGCGGAGCGCGGCGGCGACCGCGTCGGCGTCGGCCAGCTCGAGCGCCGCCGCGCCGTCGGCCTCGCCGATCCCGGCCGCCCGCAGCGCCTCGCCGAGCCGGCGCTTGCCGTAGCCGCGGCCGGTGAGCGCGCGCGACTTGGCGAGCGCGTAGCCCGCGTCGTCGACGTAGCCGAGCGCGGCGAGGCGCTCGGCGATCGCCTCCGGGTCCGGCAGCCGCACCCCATTCCAGCCGCGCTCGCGGACCTTGCGCTGGGAGGTAGGAGCGAAGCTTGGCGCGGGTCGTCGCGAAGCGCCCGACATAGCGCAACGCAAGCTCGCCGAGCTTCTGCTCGTCGAGCGGCGGGGGCGACCGGCGGCGCTTGGAATGTGCCATAGCGCCGTTTTTGTGCCACACTCCCCGCCCATTCAGGAAGCCGGGCCGAGCAGCGGCCCGAAGACGTGCGCAACCAGACAAAGGATAGACGGCTTGCTCGATCGCAATGCCACGGTTGAAACCGAGCTTGCGCCGCCGGGCGCGACACCGACCCTCGACCCGCTGCCGCGCCGGCTCGCCGACTTCGATACCCTTGGATCGGCGCTGGACTATGCCGCGACCGGCAAGCGCGGCCTGAACTTCCATGACGCGCGGGGGTCGCTGACCCAGGCCTACACCTACGCCGAGCTGCGCGAGGCGTCGCTCCGGCATGCCCGGCGCTTCGTCACCCTCGGCGTCCAGCCGGGCGACCGCATCGCGCTGATCGCCGAGACCGGGCCGGAGTTCGCGGCCTGCTTCTTCGGCGCGGTCTATGCCGGCGCCTGGCCGGTGCCGCTGCCGCTCCCGACCAGCTTCGGCGGCCGCGACGCCTATGTCGAGCAGCTCCAGGTCCAGCTCGCCAGCTGCGACCCGAAGCTGTTCCTGTTCCCGGCCGAGCTGACCGATTTCTGCGGCGACGCGGCGGCCGCGCGCGGCGTTGACGCCCGCGCCTGGGAGAGTCTGGCCGATTTCGCCGAGGCGGACGCCGAGCTGCCCTCGGCCGGGCCCGACGATATCGCCTACCTGCAATATTCGAGCGGCTCGACCCGCTTCCCGCACGGCGTCGCGGTCACCCACCGCGCGTTGCTCGACAATCTCCACTCCCACGGGTTCGGGCTCAAGATTGAGCAGAGCGACCGGGTCATATCCTGGCTACCCTGGTATCATGACATGGGCCTGGTCGGCTGCTTCCTGTCGCCGGTCGCGCTGCAAATGTCGGTGGACTATCTGAAGACCGAGGATTTCGCCCGGCGGCCGCTCGCCTGGCTCGACATGATCACCCGCAACCCCGGGACCAGCGTCAGCTACTCGCCGACCTTCGGTTACGACATCTGCTCGCGCCGCATGAGCTCGCAGACGCGGGCCGAGGATCGTTTCGACCTGTCCCGCTGGCGGATCGCCGGCAACGGCGCCGACATGATCCGCCCGGACGTGATGCAGGCGTTCGTCGACAGCTTCGATCGGGCCGGCTTCCACGCCAGCGCCTTCTGCCCGAGCTACGGCCTCGCCGAAGCGACCCTCGCCGTGTCGCTGATGCCGCCGGGCGAGGGCATCCGCCTCGAGCTGGTCGAGGAACACGAGCTGTCGGGCGGCGAACCGGGCGACGCGGCGCGGCCGCGCCGCTATCGCGCCGTGGTCAATTGCGGCAAGCCGGTCATCGGCATGGAAATCGAGATCCGCGGCGCCGATGGCGCGGTCCTGCCCGACCGCGGAATCGGCAAGGTCTACGTCCGCGGCGGCTCGGTCATGCACAGCTATTTCCGCGACGAGGAATCGACCGCGGCCTGCCTCAGCGCCGACGGTTGGCTCGATACCGGCGACATGGGCTACATGTCGGGCGGCTACATCTTCATCGTCGGCCGCGCCAAGGACATGATCATCATCAACGGCCGCAACCACTGGCCGCAGGACATCGAGTGGGCGGTCGAGCAGCTGCCCGGCTTCAAGTCCGGCGACATCGCCGCCTTCGCCATCACCGGCCCGTCGGGCGAGGAGACGCCGGCCGTGCTGGTCCACTGCCGGGTGTCCGACCCGCACGAGCGCGGCCGGCTGCGCGACGACATCCGCGAGCGGGTCCGGGCGATCACCGGGATCAGCCCGGTGGTCGAGCTGATCCCGCCCCGCACCCTGCCCCGCACCAGCTCGGGCAAATTGTCGCGGACCAAGGCGCGGCATCTCTATCTGTCCGGCGAAATCCAACCCTACGACATCGCCGCCTAGCGGCCGCCGATCACGCCTTCCTGACGAACCAGCTGTTGAACGCCGCGCTCACCCGCTCCTCGGCCGAGCGGTTGGGGTGGACCCAATGCTTGAGGAAGGCCGGCCACAGCAGGCACGTGCCCACCCGCGGCCGAAACGTGAAGCGCTTGCGCGTGAACGGCGCTTCGACCCGCGCCGTCGAGCCGATCGCGCCGCGCGGGTCGATGAACTCGAGCGCTCCCGAAAAGCCGTCGTCCGGATCGTCCGGAGTCGGCACCTGGATGTAGTAACAGCCCGACCAGAACACGGTCGGGTGGTCGTGCGGCGCGTTCATCGCGTGGCGCGGGCTGGCGTTGATCCACCCCTCATGCCGGATCGCCAGGTCGGCGGGCAGGTCGGGAATGAGCTTGGCCGAGACGGCGAGGACGATCCGGTCGATCTCGCGCGCCAGCTCGGCGTGGGCCGACTCGGTGCGGTGGAACAGGTCGAGCTCGGAGTGCCAGCCGTAGCGGTTCGACTTTTCGACCCCTGGCTCGGTCTCGCGACGCGCCGCGATTTCGCCGAGCAGCCGCGCATTCAGCGCCTCGGCCTCGTCGAGCCGAACGGTCACCAGCGGCACCGGAAACATCACGTGAACGTCCGGGTCGTTGAACGGCATGGCTTCCCCCGATGCGCCGCAGTCTATTGCCTAATCGACGGCCCTGTCGACGCCGGTTAACCAACGGTCAGCAATATTGGGTGTCATATCTTCGTCTCGCGGTTAGTATGAGGCGAGAGAAACCGGGGACGGCGAGTGTCGGAAACGGAGCAAACCCAGATCATTACCCTCGCCCGGGCGCTCGAATTCGGCGCCCGGCGACCGGCTCCATTGTCTCGAGCTGATCGACTGCTTCGATACCGACCGCCGCCATGTCGTCGGCCCGCTCGGGGTCAAGATCGGGCGCACGCCCCCGGCCGATATCGTCCTGCTCGATTCCGAAGTGTCGCGCTCGCACTGCTTCGTCGCGATCGCCAATAACGAGCTGATGGTCTCCGACCTCGGCTCGACCAACGGCACCTATGTCGACGGAGTCCGCGTCGAGGGTAGCGCGCCCCTGCCGGTCGGCTCGGTGCTCCAGATCGGCAAGCGCTCGCTCCAGCACGAATTTCGGACGACCGCGGAAATCTCCCAGTCGGACGAGCTCGATCGCGAGCTCCAGCGGGCGAACACCTACATCCAGGCGCTGCTGCCGCCGCCGTCGCGCGACGGGCCGATCCGGACCGATTGGGTGCATGTCCCGTGCGCACGCCTCGGCGGCGACGCCTTCGGCTATGGCCAGCTCGCCGACGACGTGTTCGTCGCCTATCTGATCGATGTCGCCGGCCATGGCGCCGGGGCGGCGATGCTCGCCGTCGCGGTGATGAGCCAGCTGCGCCAGCGCTCGCTGCCCGATACCGACATGCGCTCGCCGGCGCAGGTGCTGACGACGCTCAACCGGCTCTACCAGATGGACGAGCAGGCCGGCCTGTTCTTCACCATCTGGTACGGCGTCTACGACGCCCGCACCCGCCGCCTCGACTATGCCTGCGGCGGCCAGCATCCGGCGCTGTTGGTGCCGCCGGACCGGTCGCAGGCGATTCCGGTCGGCAACCGCAACCTGGTGATCGGCGCGGTTCCCGGAATGGGCTTCAAGCAGGCCAGCATCGACGTGCCGCCGGGCGCGCTGATCTACCTGTTCAGCGACGGCGTATTCGAGATCACCGACCGGGCCGGCCGGCAGTGGAACATGAGCGACCTCGAGCGGTGCATTCTCGAGCCTCGGGTCGAGGGGGTTGGCGAAACCGAGCGGCTGTTCCATACCGTTCGCGAAGCCGCCGTGCCCGGACCCCTCGAGGACGACTTCTCGCTGGTGGTGGCGCAATTCGATTGATGGGAGAGGCTTGCTCGGACAATTGTGGAGCAGAGCAATGCAGATGCAATTCTCGGACGCCGGCGGAGTGACCAAGGCAGCGCTGTTCGGCCGGCTCGACAGCCGGTCGGTCAGGGACGACGACCAGGGCGAGGCCTATTTCTTCGCGCATATCCCCAAGGAACAGCCGGCGGTGGTCGACATGTCCGATGTGTCGTTCATTGCCTCGCTCGGCGTCCGCATGCTGCTCGACACGGCGCGGGCGCTGGACCGCTCCGGGGCCAAGCTCGCGCTGTACGGCGCCAACGACAATGTGATGGACATTCTCAAGTGGGCCGAGATCCGGCAGATCATCCTGGTCGTCGACACGGAGGCGGAAGCCGTCGCGGCGGTCATGGGATGAGGCCGTTGCCGCGCGGTGACGGCGCAATTCGATTGCAACAATAGTTTGGCACTAAGGTCCGCTTGAGGAGCAGGGGGTTCGTACGATGGAAATGGAATTTTCGGACGTAGGCGGGGTGACCAAGGCGGTCCTCAACGGACGCATGGACAGCCTTTCGGTCGGCCAGGCCGAAACCAGCTTCATCGCCCATATCGTGCCCAAGGAGCAGCCCGCGGTGGTCGACTTGACGGGCGTCTCGTTCATCGCCTCGCTCGGCATCCGGATGCTGCTCGGAACCGCCCGCGCGCTCGACCGCTACGGCGCCAGGCTGGTCCTGTTCGGGCCCCAGGGCGACGTCATGGAGATCATCGAAACGACGGCCCTGACCGAGATCATCCCGGTGGTCGAAACCGAGGCCGAAGCCGTCGCGGCCGCGATGGCGTGAAACCCGCCCGAATGGAGAGTTCCGAAGAGCCCAAGCTCGTCGCCCGCTTGGCCAACGGCCCCGCCGCAGTCGAGCAGAGCCGACTGGCGGTGCTGAGCTACCTCGAGCCGCTCGGGATTTTCGCACGGACCCTCAACCGGGTCGAGGTCGTGCTCGAGGAACTGGTCAGCAACCTCGTCCGCCACGGCAAGGACGTGAACCTGGTCACCGTCACCGCCGGCTATCGCGGCGGGGTCGTCGACCTGGTGGTCGAGGACGACGGCGACGCGTTCGATCCGTTCGCGCTTCCCGAGCCCGCGCCGCTGACCACGCTCGCCGACGCTCCGCTCGGCGGGCTCGGCATTCCACTCGTTCGCCGCCTGACCGCAAGCGCGCGCTACGATCGCATCGGTTCGGGATCCGACGCCCGCAACCGCGTCAGCATCCGTATCACCGACGGCTGACCCACCCCTATTGCGCCTTGGCCGGGGCCGGCTCCTCTGCGCCCTGGGGCATCGCCGCCGCCGACGACGCCTGAAGCTCGCGCAGCTTGGCGTGGATCGCCTTGGCCTGGCTGATCGCGCTGTCGGCGGCGGCGGACGTGGTCACCGCGGCGATCGCCCCCGACAATTGCTCGAGCTTCGCCATTTCGGCCTGCGCCGCCGTCGCGTTGGCCTGCCGCAGCCGATACTCTTCGCGCCGCTTGCCGGACGCGAACAGGCCCGGCTTCTTGGCCTTGCCCATGCTCACCACCTGGGCGCCGGCCGACCGAGCGCTCGCTGCGATTGCGGCGAAGTCGAGACGCTTGGCCGGCAGCAGCGAGCCCGCGACCTTGGGATGGATCGAAGCCAGCTGGCGCGAGGCGGCGAGCGTGCTTCGCGCCGCCGCGATCGCCTGCGCCGGGCTGCCGGTCGACGACGCCGCGGCGGCCGAGCGCCGGACGCTGGCAAGCGCGCTCTTGTACGAGGCGACGGTTGGGTTCGATTCGCCCGCGGTCGCGCCCGCCAGCTCGCGCGCCTTCGCTTCGGCGTCGCGGCGCACCGCCTGCGCCAGGGCGCTGGCGCCGCCCCTCGCCAGCGCGTTCATCTGGTCGACCTTGGCCTTGACCACGGCTTCGGAGCCCGGCTGCGCGGCCGCCGCCTTGGCTTCGGCGGCGAGCGACCGCAGCCGCGCGCTGCTCGCCCCGAGCCGACCGGCATCGCTCGCCCGCCCGGCGTCACGCGCCGCCGCGGCCAGCGAGGCCAGCGCGGGCGAGAGCGTGTCGATCCGGCCGAGATCGACCGGTGCGGCCGCGGTCTCGGTGGTGTTGGCGACCGTGTTGGTCTCTTCGGCGAAGGGCGCCGTTCCACCGAGCGGCCCGAGCGCCTCATTCTCGGCCGAGGTCGGAGCGCCGCTGACCGCATCGGCCGGCGTGCTGCGCTGACTGCCCGGCCACAGCGCCCAGGTCCCGCCCGCGAGCACGGCCAGCCCGATCCCGGCGGCGATCGCCGTCCGCCGTCCGGTCCACCGGCCCGGCTTGGCCGCCGCCGGCGTTTCCTCCGCCGCTGCCGTCGTTGCCGACTCTGCTGCGGTCTCCGCCTTGGCCTTGCCCTTCTTCGGCTTGAGCTTGGCCGCCGCGTCGGTGACGGCTTTGTCGGTGGCTTCCTCTTCCTCGCCGACAGGGACGTCGACGGGAGAGCCGGCGCCGGTCGGCGGCTCGGTCAGCTTGATCACCGCCGCGCCGCTCGAGCTCAGGGTCGGTGTCGGCACCACCGGCACGATCTCGGTGCTCTCGAAGGCTGCGAAGCGGGTCGGAGCATCGTCCGAACCCTCCGCGCCGAACGGCGCCTTCTCGTCGTCGAACAGCCCCAGCCACTGCGGGATCGACTGCGGCCGGTCGGTCGGCCGGATGGTCATCGCCGCGTCGATCGCGCGCAGGAAGGCGCGGCTGAAGTCGGGCCAGTCGCCTTCGGTCAGCGGATGGCCGAGCCCGCCGTGCATCCGCTCGAGCACCTCGGGCGGCTTGGTGCCGGTCACGCATTCGAACAGCACCACGCCGAGCGCGTAGACGTCGGTCCACGGCCCCTGCTCGTAGGTCCGCACATATTGCTCGATCGCGGCGTAGGGCGGCGTGTGGAAGGTGACCTTGGTGCTGGTCGCGTCGGCGGTGTCGAACCGGGCCGAGCCGAAGTCGATCAGCACCGGCCGCCCGTCCTCGTTGATCAGGATGTTGGCCGGCTTGATGTCGCGGTGGAGGACCCCGACCCGGTGGGCCCGGTCGAGCCCCTCCCCGATCGGCCGGATCAGCGCCATCAGCTCCGCTTCGCTGAACTTCTTGCGCTTCTTGACGAGGTCGGACAGCGGCACTCCGTCCTCGAAGTCCATGACCATGTAGGCGGTGCCGTTGATCTCGAACAGGCTGCGGACGCTGACGATGTTGGGGTGGCGGGTCGGCGTCGACAGGTTCCACAGCAGCTTGGCTTCTTCGACGAATTTCTTGAGGCCGAGCGCGTGCACTTCCTCGGCCGAGCTATCGTTGGGCACGACCGTGTCGCCGTCCTTGCGATCGCTGATCGCGCTCGGGAAATATTCCTTGATGGCGACGAGCTCGTCGAAATAAATCCCGCGGCCCTTGTAGACGATCCCGAAGCCGCCGACGCCGAGGACTTGCTCGAGCCGCCACTCGCGGAGCACAGTCCCCGGCGGCAACGCCTTATTACTGTAAACCTTGCTCATGAATCCCCCGCAAAGAGCACGGCACGCCGCACCATAAGCTGGCACGGGGCGGCGCGCTACGGTAGATCAGCACTGTGCCGGGAAGGGGCGGTAAATGCCAACGAGCGGATTCGATCAGGTCGCCAGGACTCACGTCGGCTGCCGCCGCCGGCTCAATGAAGACGCCATCCTCGCCTGTCCCGACCGCCGGCTGTGGGCAGTCGCCGACGGCATGGGCGGCCACGATGCGGGCGAGGTCGCCAGCGCGATGGTGGTCGAGGCGCTGTCGCGCACTCCGACCGATGAGTTGGCCACGCCAGCCCGGCCGCGGCGCTGGCCGCGCTCGAGGACGTCAATGCCCAGCTCGTCGAAATGGGCCGCCGCGGGTTCGACAGTCGGACCATCGGCAGCACGGTGGTCGGCCTGGTTGCCGACGGTGACGATTTCACCTGCTTCTGGGCCGGCGACAGCCGCGCCTACCGGGTGCGCAACGGGTCGATCGAGCGGCTGAGCCGCGACCACAGCCTGGTCCAGGACCTGATCGACGGCGGCATGATCAGCGCCGCGGAGGCCGAGACCCACCCCAATGCCAACATCATCACCCGGGCGGTCGGGGCGGCCGAGCTGCTGCAGGTCGATACGGTCAGGGGTGAGATTCGCCCGGGCGACACGTTCCTGCTCGCCAGCGACGGGCTGACCCGCCTGCTGAGCGACGAGGAGCTGCGCGCCGCGCTCGGCGGAGACGACCTCGAAGCGATCGCCGAGGGCTTGCTCGCCGCGGCGCTGGACCGCGACGCCCCCGACAATGTCTCGCTGATCGTCCTTCGGGCGAGCGAAGCCGGTGCCGAACATGCCGGGGCCGGGGCCCGGACCGTCCTCCGCCACGGGCTCCAGTGGCACTAGCGGCCTCGCCGCCCCTCAACCTTCTTTTCACTTCTTCCGCCTAGCCATGGCCCCGCTCGGCAAGCGGGGGAGTATGCGTATGTTCGGTAAGGCCTTCATCGCCATCGGTGCGGTGGTCGGGATCGGAGCCTATGCGATGGGCTCGTTCAGCGGCTCCAACGCGCGCGTCGTCGGCGCGTCTCCGGACGCGGTCCGCTCGGCGCTGATCGACCTCGACATCCGCGAGGCGCCCGGCGAGCCGGCGACCGACCCGTCGCGTTCCGGCGGAGTTCGAGCCGACCTTCCTGCTCAGCCAGGAAGGCGACGACATGGTGTGGACGGTGATGAGCCGCAACGACGTCGCCGTCCGCCTGATCGCGCATCTCGAGCCCGTCGACGGCGGCAAGCAGACCAAGGTCACCGCCTCGGTCGAGCGGGGCAACGCGCCCGACGACTTTGTCGCCCCCGCCTTCCGTGACCGCAAGGTCACGCTCGGCCTGTTCAACGCGGTGCTCAACAGCGAGCTCGACGAGCTGGTCGCTCCGCCGCTGGCCGACGAAGCAACCTGCCAGAAGATCATGGACGACTTCGCCGCCGGCAACGCCGCCGACGGCGATCTCCAGCGCCACGACAACATTTCCGACGCCTTCGGCGACACGGCCAAGCTCAGCATGAAGCTCAGCGCCCTCGAAGGGAAATTGAAGGCGGCCGGCTGCCCGATGAAGGACGGCGGGCCGTTCCGTCCGGTGAGCAGCCAGCTGTCCGAGTCCTCGTCGCCTCCGAGCAGCGTGAACGGCGAAGTCCGGTTCGAGCCCGGCAAGCCGATGATCGACGTCTCCAAAGATTTCCACCAACCGCTAGGGGGCCGCAGCCATGAACAAGCGGATCGCTTTCTCCCTGCTCCTCCTCGCCGGCTGCGCGCGCGACCCCGCGAGCGAGGCGCCAGTCCAGCTCCAGCCCGGCCTCTACCAGGTCGCCGTTGGCGGCGGGACGATCGTGCGCCTGCCGTCCGACCAGCGCACCGACCAAGTGTGCCTGTCGCCGCCGGACGCGATCGACTTCGCCAAGAGCCCGCTTTACCCGACTATCGGCGCGTGGGACGGCTGCGCCTGAGACTCCCGAAGAGCCGAAGGGCAATGCGATCAGCGGCAAGCGCGAGTGCCTCGACCGCAAGATCTCCGGTGACCGCGACCTTTGCCGGCAGCCACACCGCGGATTTGTTCGAAATCCACGGCGCCGTCGCGCAGGGGAGCGACGAAAATTCGTCGGTGATGCACCTGGGCTCGGGCGACTTCACCCTCACCGGCAAGCGCATCGGCGACTGCACGGCCTGACCCGCCGTGCCGTCGCCGCGCTTGGCGCGCGCCGCGAAATGGGGCATCGGCAGGGCGGGCTGGGCCATGGAGATGGCCATGAACGTCTATGACAATGTCCTCGACCTCATCGGCAACACGCCGCTGATCCGGCTCAAGCGCGCGTCGGACGCGACCGGCTGCACGATCCTCGGCAAGTGCGAGTTCCTCAACCCGGGCCAGTCGGTCAAGGACCGGGCGGCGCTGTTCATCATCCGCGACGCGATCCGCCGCGGCGACCTGCGACCGGGCGGCGTGGTCGTCGACGGCACCGCCGGCAACACCGGCATCGGCCTCGCCATGGTCGCCAACGCGCTCGGCATGCGGACCGTGATCGTCATCCCGGAGACCCAGACGCAGGAGAAGAAAGACACGCTGCGATCGCTCGGCGCCGACCTCGTCGAGGTCCCCGCGGTGCCCTATCGCAACCCGAACAATTACGTGAAGGTGTCGGGCCGCATGGCCGAGCAGCTCGCGCGCGAGGAGCCGAACGGGGCGATCTGGGCCAACCAGTTCGACAATGTCGCCAACCGCCAGGCCCACATCGAAACCACCGGCCCCGAGATCTGGGACCAGACCGCGGGCAAGGTCGACGGCTTCATCTGCGCGGTCGGCACCGGGGGCACGCTCGCCGGAGTGGCGATCGCCCTGCGCGAACGCGACCCGAACGTCGCGATCGGCCTCGCCGACCCGCCCGGAGCGGCGCTCTATTCCTACTACACCACGGGCGAGCTCCGGGCCGAGGGCAGCTCGATCACCGAGGGCATCGGCCAGGGCCGGATCACCGCCAACCTCGAAGGCCTCGCGGTCGACCACGCCTTCCAGATCCCGGATTCGGAATCGGTCCCTGCCTGCTTCGACCTGCTCGAGCATGAGGGGCTGTGCCTGGGCCCGTCGTCGGGCGTCAACGTCGCCGGCGCGATCCGCCTCGCCCGCGCGCTCGGCCCGGGCAAGACCATCGTCACCATCCTCGCCGATTACGGCAACCGCTATCAATCGAAGCTGTTCAACCCCGACTTCCTGCGCTCCAAGGGCCTGCCCGTGCCGTCGTGGCTCGACCGCACGACCCACGCCCAGCCGGACTTCGTCGAGGTCGAAACCGCCTAGCCGCCGTATCGACTCACGGCTGTTTCTGTTATGTCGCCGCCGTTCCGTACAGACGCTCCAACCCTCCCGACCGGAGACGCAATCATGACGCTACGCATTGGCTCGCAAGCCCCCGATTTCACCGCCGACACGACGCAGGGCCGGATCAATTTCCACGAGTGGCTCGGCGACAGCTGGGGCATCCTGTTCTCGCACCCGAAGGACTTCACCCCGGTGTGCACGACCGAGCTCGGCTACCTCGCCAAGCTTGAGCCCGAGTTCACGAAGCGCAACACCAAGATCATCGGCCTGTCGGTCGACCCGGTCGACGATCACGGCCGCTGGCTCGAGGACGTCGAGCGCCACGGCGGGGCCAAGGTCAATTACCCGATCATCGCCGACCACGACCTCACCGTGTCGAAGCTCTACAACATGCTTCCGGAGGAGGAGGCCGGCTCGTCGCAGGGCCGCACCGCGGCGACCAACGCGACCGTCCGCACGGTCTACATGATCGGCCCCGACAAGCTGATCAAGGCGATGCTGATCTACCCGATGTCGAGCGGCCGCAACTTCGACGAAGTGCTGCGCCTGCTGGATTTCGATCCAGCTCACCGCCAGGCACAAGGTGGCGACCCCGGTGAACTGGAAGCCGGGCGAGGATTGCATCATCGTCCCGTCGGTGTCGGACGAGGAAGCCCGCGCCCAATTCCCGGGCGGCTGGACCAGCGACCTGCCTTACCTGCGCCGCGTGCCGCAGCCGGGCCGCGAGGAGGAGCAGGCCCAGACCACCCCGGAGCAACAGCCGGCCTGAAATCGCGATGCCGTGCCGCGCGTCCGGTTGAGATTTGCCGCGTAGTCGTGGATAGGCTGGCGGATTGAACTCGGACTGGCGCGCGGTGCCGTGACCTCGGACTGTTACGCAATCTTGGGAGTCACGCCGACGGCGGAGGACGTCGTCATCGGCGCCGCTTACCGCGCCCTGATGCGCCATTATCATCCCGACACCAATTCCGACCCGAAGGCGCAGGCGCGGGCCCAGGAAATCTCGGCGGCCTATGCCATCCTGCGCGATCCGGCGAAGCGCGCCGAATATGATTCCACTCGCGGCGCGGGCGGGATCCTGTGGCCGGTCGAGGAGCAGGCGGAGCCGCCGCCGCCGATGCGCACCGCGGGGATCGCCACCGCGCTCCTTGCGGTGGTGCTGGTCGGCGCGGTGTGGGCGTGGCCGCGCCCCGCGGACCCGCCGCGCGCCGACCTTGCCCGGGCCGAGCGGCCCGTAGCGCCCAAGCCCGCGCCGCCGGTCGCGCCGCCGGTGCGCCCGGAGCCGCAAAGCGAGAGCGTGGTGGCGGCCCCTGCGGTCAGCCCGCTTCCGCCCGCCACCGAGCCGATGGAGACGGCCGTGGACATCGCGCCGGTCGCGACTCCGCCGAAACCGGTCAAGGTGGCGCGCCCCGAACCGGTCCGGCGGGTGGCGAGCCTGGTATCCGCGCCGGTCCAAAAGCCGCCGCCGGTGGCCGCAAAGCCCGAGGCCAAAGCGGCCGATCCCAAACCCGCCGCGGACAATGCTCGCGTGGCGACTCTCAATCGCATGTCCGACAGCTTCTTAAGCCAGTCGATCGTCCACGCCACCGACGCCAAGAAGCAGTCTGCTGCTCGCCGCCCGCGATCGCTCCGCGGCGCAGCGCAAGGCGTGCCGGTCCGACTCCTGCGTCGCCGACGCCTACGTGCGCGTGATCCGCGAGACCAGCGCGATCATGGAAGGCCGCGCCGGCCCCAAATAGCTATTGCCCGGGCGCCGCCGCGGCCGGCGCCGCCGCCGGTTCTGCCGCAGTGAAGTCCTCGACCACCTTCCAGCTGCCGTCGGCCTGCTTCTTGTAGACGGTGATGTACGAGCCGCTGGTCGATACGGGCTTGTTGGCCGCATCGCTATGCTTCTCGGTGAAGCGGCCGCGCGAATAGGCCAGATCGCCCGACGTCTCGATCTTGTCGCTCGAGAAACTGACATCGAAGTTGGCGTCCTTCGAGTTGCGCAACTGCTGTTGGGCGCGCTCGTCGAATGGGTATTGAAGTAAGACCCTTCTCGACACACATGGGCCGCGGCTGTTTGGGCCGTGTGCGTTCCCGCAACCGACGTCCAGGCATGTCGGGTGCGGCATCTAAAGCGATCGCAAAAGGGGCAGGCGAGGCAACCCGGCGTCAAGGCGCTCTGGGGGCGAAGCAGGCTCCGTTGGAGTCCGTATGGCGAGCAGCGTAAATTCCCCGGCCGGGGCGAACGAGACCCTGTGGATCCGAATCCGCAACCGGCCGCTGGCGCAGCAGCTTGCACTCGCCGGCGGGGTGGTCGCCATTCTGTTCCTCCTCGCTTATTTCCTGTTCGCCGGCCCGGGCGAAACCCAGCCGCCGCCGCCCGGTCCGACCCGCGTCGGGGTGATCGTCGTCACCGAGCAACCGGTCACGTTGAGCACCGAGCTCCCCGGGCGCACCGCGCCGTTCGAAACGTCGGACGTCCGCCCCCAGGTCGACGGCATCATCCGCGCCCGGCTGTTCACCGAGGGCGACTATGTCCGCGAGGGCCAGCCGCTCTACCACATCGACCCGGTGACCTATGAAGCACGGGTGGCGAGCGCCAAGGCCGCGCTGGCCAAGGCCCAGGCTTCGACCATCGGCGCCGAAGGCCAGGTCCGCCGCTACGCCGAGCTCGTGAAGCGCAGCTTCGTCTCGCGCCAGCTCTACGACGACGCCGTCTCGGCCGCCGGCGCAGCCCGCGCCGACGTCGCCGCCCAGCGCGCCGCCGTGCGTTCGGCCGAGATCGACCTCGGCCGCACCACCATCCGGGCGCCGATCTCGGGCCGCATCGGGCGCTCGGTCTACACCACCGGAGCGCTGGTCCAGGCCGGGCAGGACAATGCGCTGGCGACGATCCAGCGGCTCGATCCGATCTACGTCGACATCCAGCAGTCGAGCTCCGACCTGCTCCGCCTGCGCGAGGACACGCTGTCGGGCCAGGTCGCCAACGACCGCGCCCCGGTCCGGCTCCAGCTCGAATCCGGGTCGATGTATCCGCTCGAGGGCAGCCTGCGGTTCGCCGACGTGACGGTCGATCCGGCGACCGGCTCGCAGACCATCCGCGCCGTCTTCCCCAACCCGCAACATTTGCTGCTGCCCGGGATGTTCGTCCGCGGCCAGTTGAGCCAGGGCATCCAGGCGCGCGGCATGCTGGTCCCGCAGCGCGCGGTCAGCCGCAATGAGCGCGGCCTGCCGACCGTCCTGGTCGTCGGCAAGAACAACATGTCCGAGCTGCGGGTCATCCAGGCGGACCGGACCAGCGGCGACAATTGGATCGTGACCGGCGGGTTGAAGCCCGGCGAAAAGGTCATCACCGACGCCGGTCCGCTGGTCCGCCCGGGCATTCCGGTGAAGCCCGAGTATCCAGCGCGGCCGTTAACGCTCATGTCGCGCTATTTCATCGACCGCCCGATCTTCGCCTGGGTCCTGGCGATCCTCACCTGCCTGTTCGGGCTCCTCTCGATCCGCTCGCTGCCGATCGCGCAATTCCCGGCGCTGGCGCCGCCGCAGATCAGCGTCAGTGCGATCTTCCCCGGCGCCGACGCGACGACCCTCGACAAGACCACCACCCAGATCATCGAGCAGCAGCTCCAGGGCATCGACCACCTGCGCTACTTCTCGTCGCAATCCTCGTCGTCCGGCCAGGTCACGGTGACCCTGACCTTCGAGCAGGGGACCAACCCCGACACGGCGCAGGTCCAGGTCAACAACAAGGTCCAGGCGGCGCTTCCGCTGCTCCCGCAGGAAGTCCAGCGCCAGGGTGTCCGGGTCGAGAAGTCCTCGGCCAATTTCGCGCTCGTTCCCGGGCTCTACTCGGCCGACGGATCGCACGACCAGAACGACCTCGCCGACATGATGGCGTCGAAGATCCAGGAGCCGATCGCCCGCATCAACGGCGTCGGCAGCTTCCAGCTGTTCGGCTCGCAATATGCGATGCGCATCTGGGTCGACCCGATGAAGCTCAACAGCTTCCAGCTGACCATGGCCGACGTGACCTCGGCCGTGCAGGCGCAGAACGCGCAGGTCTCGGCCGGGCAGATCGGCAACCTTCCCGCTCCCCCGACGCAGGAGCTCAATGCGACGGTCTCGGTCCAGTCGCGCCTTCAGACTCCGGACGAATTCGGCGCGATCCGGCTCAAGACTTCCGAGGACGGCTCGGTCGTCCGGCTGCGCGACGTGGCGCGGATCGAGCTCGGGGCGGAGAATTACGGTTTCAGCGCCAACTACAGCGGGCACCCGGCGACCGCCGCTGCGATCCGCCTTGCGCCCGGCGCCGATGCGCTGAAAACGACCGCCGAGGTCAAGGCGAAGATCGCCGAAATCGCCAAGCAATTCCCGGCGGACGTCAAGGTCATCTATCCGTGGGACACGACGCCGTTCGTCAAGGTGTCGCTGAAGCAGGTCGTCGAGACGTTGTTCGAGGCGATGATCCTCGTCTTCCTCGTCATGTTCCTGTTCCTGCAGAACTGGCGCGCGACGCTGATCCCGACCATCGCCATTCCGGTCGTGCTGCTCGGCACGCTGGCGGTGATGGCCGTTGCCGGATTCAGCATCAACACTTTGACGCTGTTCGGCATGGTCCTCGCGATCGGCCTGCTGGTCGACGACGCGATCGTCGTCGTCGAGAATGTCGAACGCCTGATTCAGGAGGACGGCTGCCCGCCCAGGGAAGCCGCCAAGCGGTCGATGGACGAGATTTCCGGCGCGCTTGATTGCGATCGCCGTGGTGCTCGCCGCGGTGTTCCTGCCGATGGCTTTCTTCGGCGGCTCGACCGGCGTCATCTATCGCCAGTTCTCGCTGACCCTGGTCTCGGCGATGGCCCTGTCGGTCCTGGTGGCGTTGATCCTGACCCCGGCGCTGGCCGCGACCATCCTTCCGCCCGGCGACCCGCTGAAGCATGACGGCGACGGGCTGTCCGACCGCTTCTTCCGCTGGTTCAACGGCGGCTTCGACCGCGCCCGCGTCATTCACGAGCGCGGGGTGCGCGGCACGATCGGCGGGGTGAAGCGCGCCGCGACCGTCTATCTCGCGATCTTCGCGGTCATGGGCCTGCTGTTCTGGCGGCTGCCGACCGGCTTCCTCCCCGACGAGGACACCGGCGCGGTGTTCACCCTGGTCGCGGAGCCGTCGGGCGCGACTCTGCCGCGGACCGACGCCGCGCTCGACTACGCCCGCCATTATTTCGACGACAAGGAAGGCAAGAACATCGAGGGCGTGTTCACCGTCGGCGGCTTCTCCTTCGCCGGCCAGGGGCAGAATGCCGGGATCGCCTTCCTGCCGCTGAAACCGTGGGAGGAACGGAGCGGGAAGCAGAACACCTCGAAAGCGATCGCCGACCGCGCGACCGGCGCCATGTCGCAATATCGCGACGCGCTGATCATCTCCTTCATCCCGCCCGCCGCGCTCGAGCTCGGCAATGCCACCGGCTTCGACCTGCAGCTGGTCGACACCGGCAACATCGGCCACGCCCGGCTGACCGAGGCGCGCAACCAGCTGCTCGGCATGGCGATGCAGGACAAGCGCATCGTCGGCATCCGCCCCGTCAGCCTCGAGGACGCGCCGCAGCTCAACGTCAATGTCGACCAGGACAAGGCGCGCGCGCTCGGCCTCGACATCGGCCAGATCAACCAGACCATCTCGGCGGCGTGGGGCGGCTCCTACATCAACGATTTCATCGATCGCGGCCGGGTCAAGCGGGTCTACGTCCAGGCCGACGAGCCGTACCGCCAGCGCCCCGAGGACGTTCAGAACCTCTACGTCCGCGGCGCCGACGGCAAGAGCATGGCGCCGTTCACCTCCTTCGCCAGCCTCAACTGGGCCAATGCCCCGGTCCAGCTGTCGCGCTACAACGGCCTGCCCTCGCTCGAGCTGCAGGGCTCGCCGGCGCCGGGCGTCAGCACCGGCACGGCGATGAAGGCGCTCGAGGAAATGCAGGCCAAGCTCCCGCCCGGAACCGCGCTGCAATGGACCGGCCTGTCCTATGAGGAGCAGCGCTCGAGCGGCCAGGCGCCGGCGCTCTACGGACTGTCGCTGCTGATCGTCTTCCTGTGCCTCGCCGCGCTCTACGAGAGCTGGACCATCCCGCTCGCGGTCGTGCTGGTCGTCCCGCTCGGCATCGTCGGCGCGCTGCTCGGGGCCAAGCTCACCGGGCTCGACAACAACATCTACCTCCAGGTCGGGCTGATCACGACCATGGGCCTCGCCTGCAAGAATGCGATCCTGATCGTCGAGTTCGCCGAGGAGCGGATGCGCGCCGGGGCGAGCTGCGTCGAATCCGCGGTCGAGGCGGCGAAGCTGCGGCTGCGGCCGATCATCATGACCAGCCTCGCCTTCGTGTTCGGCGTGCTGCCGCTGGCGGTCGCGACCGGCCCCGGCGCCGGCAGCCAGAACGCGATCGGCCGCGCCGTCGTCGGCGGCACGCTGACCGCCACCTTCCTCGCGATCTTCTTCGTGCCGTTGTTCTTCGTCTTCGTGAAGCGCTGCTTCCGCCTCGACAAGCCGGCCGCGGCGGCTCCGCCGCGAGCCGAGCCCGTTCCGGCCGAATAATTCGCCGCCACTGCCGAGTTTTCCGACGGTCGTGATTCGGCTACGGTCGCGACTTGCTCGGATGAGTCGCGTCGGCGCTCGACGGGCACCCTTGCCTGTACCAGAGCTTCGGCTGTGACGCCGTGACGGCATGACCGTCGCAGAAGGGGGATTAAGCCATGAGTGCTCGTGAGGGCGTCAAGAAGACCGGAAAATTTGCCTCGAAGATCATCAACAAGTTCGCCGATACCGTCGCCGACCTGATCGAATTGCTCGGCCATCTGCTCGGCGACGGCTTCACCTGGGCCGGCAAACGCATTCCCTACGTCGGAGCCGCTTTCCGCTGGCTCGGCGCAGTGATCACCAGCCTGTTCGACCTCGTCGCGGCGGGCGCGAAAGGCGTCGGCGCCGTCGTCGGCGGATTCCTCTCGGGCCTGATCCGCTTCTTCGGCGGAATCTTCACCGCCGACGGTTGGGGCATCCTCTACGGTCTCGGCGACATGGCCGCGGGCATCGTCGGCGGAGCGATCGCCGTCGGCGGCAAGGCCCTGGCGCTGCTTCAGGTCATCTTCTGCATCGGCTGGCCGCGCGCGCTCGAGGCCGCCGAGCTGGCCGTCATCCACCAGGTGTTCGACGAATTGCTCGCCACCTACAACGTCCGTATCGTCGACGGCTTCGCCGGCGTGTTCAGCATCAACGAGCGCCCGTTCGTGCTCGGCAACATGATCTACATGAAGAAGGTGACCGTCGCTTCCGAACCCGAGGCGCTGGCGCACGAATGCACCCATATCTGGCAGAACCAGCACGTCGGCGCGGCCTACACCGCCGAGGCCTTGGCCAGCCAGTTCTGGGGCGTCGGCTACGAGTGGTGGAAAGACGCCGATGCCGGGCTCGAATGGGTCGACTTCGGCCGCGAGGCGCAGGGGCAGACGGTCCAGAACATGTACGGCGATTCGATCTCGACGGGAGTGCCGGCCACGGGCGCGATCTTCTCCGAACCCGATCCGGCCAAGCGGGCCTTCAGCTACAACGGCACTGACCGCAAGGCGATGGCCAATGACGCGATCGAAACGATCCGCAGCTACACGCCCTGGCGGCTGACCGCGGTCTTCTCGTGAAGCTTTGGCTCCGGATCACCCTCTGGAGCCTGCTCTTCTGGGCCATCTGGGTCGGCATTGCGGGCCTGGCGATGACCGTCCACGGCGATTGCGGGATCGGCGCGACCGACGTCGAGGCCGCCGCCTGCGTGCGCGAGAAAGGCTGGGTCGGCGTCGCTGCTATGGCGGTCGGCGCGGTGATCTATGGGATGTTGCTTCGGCGAATCGTGCGGCGCGGCCGGCGGCCGTGAATCGGCCGGCCTGACGCGCACTCGTCGATAGCTCGTCGGCGCCGGTCGAACTCCGCTGGGCATGAGCGTCGCACGGCGGTGAAGCCATCGACGAGGAGGCGCCATGCGTAGAGCGCTCATCGCCGCAACCCTTCTGCTGTTTGGCTGCAGCGCCGCAAGCGTTCGGCCGCTTGGCAGCCTCGACTATCGCCGCGACGGCAAGCTGATGATGGTCCAGGCGCGGGTCAACGGCGCCGGCCCGTACTGGTTCATCGTCGATTCCGGCGCCCCGCGGAGCGTGATCGACCCGGCGCTGGCCGCCGCATTGGGGCTCGGCATCACCGGCCAGGGCGCGACCACCGGCACCGGCCCCAACGCGGTTCCCTATGCTTATGCTCGACCGGTCCGGATCGCGCTCGGCGGCAGCTCTTATGAGAGCACGCCCTACGTAATCGACCTAAGCGGCGCGCCGCTGCCGAAGGAGGTCCGCGGACTGATCGGGTCGGAGCTGTTCGTCCGGCACGTCGTTCGCATCGATCCCACGGCGCAGCGGATCAGCTGGTACGACCCGAAGCGCGCGCCGGGACGGTCGGGGGCGACGGTCCTGCCGCTCCGCGCCGAGGCCGGGAAGCTCTATCTCAAGGCCCGGATCGAGCCGCGCCGCGGCGTCGCGATCGACCGCGAGCTGCGCATCGACACCGGTTCGGAGAGCTCGGTCAACGACCCGTCCGCCGCCCAGGCGACGCTGATCGCCACGACCACGCTGGGCAACGGCCTCGGCGGCGATTTCCAGGGCGTGTCGGGCAAATATCGGTCGGTCCGGTTCGGCCCTTACGTGTTCCGCGACTTCTGGGGGCCCGGGGGCAACCCGCCGCTGATCGGGATGGAGCTGCTGCAGCGCTTCGTCATGACGTTCGACGCCCCCCATGGCCGCATCTACCTCGATCCGATCGGGCGCCTCGACGCGCCGGTGCCGCACCCGCCCGGGGTGATCCGCGAGAACTAGCGCGCCCGCCGCGGCAGCATCCGCACCAGCACCCGGTCCTTCAGCACATAATGGTGATACAGCGCCGCTGCGGCATGGAGCAGCGCCAGGATCGCCCATTGCAGACGACCCGCGCGGATGGGATGATGCGCCATGTCAGATCGCCCTGCCGAGGCCCGGCCGCCCGGTCTCGTGCGCCGTCTCGGCCTGTTCGACGCGACCATGCTGGTCATGGGCGGGATCATCGGCTCCGGCATCTTCGTCACTCCGGCCGAGGTCGCCCAGCACGTCGCCGCGCCGCTCCTGATCGTCGGCGTGTGGCTGCTCGGCGGGCTGGTCGCGCTCGCCGCCTCGTTCGTCTACGCCGAGCTGGCCGCGCGCCGGCCCGAGGTCGGCGGCCAATATGCCTATCTGCGCGACGCCTATGGCCCGATGCCCGCCTTCCTCTACGGCTGGGCGCTGCTGCTGGTGATCCAGTCGGGCGGGATGGCCGCGGTCGCGATCACCTTCGCCCGCTACTTCGGCAACCTCGTCCAGCTGCCGCTTCCCGACAGCGGGGTCGCGGTGGCGGTGCTGGCGCTGCTCACGCTCATCAACTGCCTCGGCGTCAAATCAGGCAGCAACGTCCAGAGCGGGCTGATGCTGCTCAAGATCCTGGCCATCGCCATGCTGGTGGCGGTCGGCCTGCTGCTCGCCCCCGCCGCCGGGCCCCGGCCGCCAGCCGCGGGCCCCGGGTCGATGGCGACCCTCGCCGCGATCGGTGCGGCGCTGACCCCCGTGATGTTCTCCTACGGCGGGTGGCAGACCTCGAGCTTCGTCGCCGGCGAGATGCGCAACCCACAGCGCGACCTCGCCCGCGGGCTGCTGCTCGGCGTCGCGGGCGTCGTCATCCTCTACACCGCGGTCGCCTTCGTCTGCGTCCACGCGCTCGGCCCGGTGGCGCTCGCCCAATCGAAGACCCCGGCGACCGACGTCATGCGGCTTGCGCTCGGCGAACGCGGCGCGACCCTGATCGCCATCGGGATCGCGATTTCGGCGCTCGGCTTCCTCAGCCAGGGGATGCTGACCGCCCCGCGGGTCTATTTCGCGATGGCCGAGGACGGCCTGTTCTTCCGCAGCGTCGCCCAGGTGAACGCGACGACCCGCGTGCCCGTCGTCGCGATCGTGCTGCAGGGCGTCGCCGCGGCCGCGATCGCGCTGTCGGGCACGTTCGGCCAGATTCTGAGCTACGTCGTCTCGGTCGACTTCATCTTCTTCGGCCTGACCGGGGCGGCGCTGTTCGTGTTCCGCCGCCGCGACCCCGCCCAGCCGGTCGCGTTCAAGGTGCCGCTGCACCCGCTGACCACTGTCCTGTTCGTCGGCGCCTGCGCCGTCACCGTCATCGCCACCGTCTGGAACAACCTTGCCAACAGCCTGATCGGCTATGCGATCCTGCTCGCCGGAGTCCCGGCGTGCCTCTACTGGCAGCGCCGCAACCGGCGGGGCCCGGCGGCATGAGGGCGATGCGGTCCGATTACATGCACTGGGCCAAGTTCAAGCCGCCCGTGCGCTTCCCGCTGACCTCGAGCGAAGTCCCGCATTTCCGCATGGACTCGCTGCCGCTCGACCTCGCCGACCTCGACCTGGATGGCGCGAGCCATCCCCGCTACCCGCCGCTGCGCGCGGCGATCGCCCGGCGCTACGGCGTGACGCCCGAGCAAGTGGTGGCTGCAGACGGCACGTCGATGGCCAATTTCCTCGCCCTCGCCGGGCTGATCGCGCCGGGCGACGCGGTACTGGTCGAGCGCCCGACCTACGAGCCCTTGCTCGGCGCCGCGGGCTTCCTCGGCGCGGACGTCCGGCGGTTCGAGCGCCGCGCGGACGACGGGTTCAGGCTCGACGTCGACCGGATCGCCGCGGCCGCCGGCGCGACTACCCGCCTCATCGTCATCACCAACCTCCACAATCCGAGCAGCGCGCTGGCGGACGAAGCCGACCTTCTTGCCCTGCGCGAGCTCGCGCAGCGGCTCGACGCCCGCATCCTGGTCGACGAAGTCTATCTCGATTCCGCCGTCCCGCCGCGCCGCAGCGCGGCCCACCTCGGGCCCGAGTTCGTCTGCACCAACAGCCTGACCAAGGTCTATGGCCTAAGCGGCCTGCGCTGCGGCTGGATCCTCGCCGAGCCCGAGCTCGCCGAGCGCCTGTGGCGCCTCAACGACCTGTTCGGGGTCAACCAGGCGCATCAGGCCGAGCGGCTCGCCTGCCTCGCCTTCGACCGGCTCGACGACATTCTCGGCGACACGCCGGCGATGCTCGAGCGCAACCGCGCCCGGTTCAACGCCTTCGTCGAGGCCCGCGCGGATCTCGAGTGCATGGCCGCGGAGCATGGCATCGTCGCCTTCCCGCGCTGGCTCGGCGGCGACTCCGACGCGCTCGCCGACCGCCTGCGCGAGCGTTACGACACCGCCGTGGTGCCCGGCCGCTGGTTCGAGATGCCCGATCATTTCCGCGTCGGTCTCGGCGTTCCGGGCGACGTGCTGGACGAAGGGCTGGACCGGCTCGGCGCCGCGCTCGACGACCTTCAATGAAGCTCGCCCGCCGCTATGTCGAAAAGCCGTGGGGACGGACCGGCCTGCCGCCGCGGTTCGGCGCCCCGCCCGAACAGCGCATCGGCGAACTGTGGTTCACCGGCGGCGGCGAGCTTCCGCTGCTCGCCAAATACATCTTCACCAGCGAACGGCTGTCGATCCAGGTCCATCCGCCCGAAAAGACCGAATGCTGGTACGTACTCGACGCCGAGCCCGGCGCGACCATCGGCCTCGGGCTCACCCGCGAACTTTCCAGCGACGAGCTCCGCGCCGCCGCGCAAGACGGATCGATCGAGCAGCTGGTCGCGTGGCGGCCCGTCCGCGCCGGCGATTTCTTCTTCGTCCCGCCGGGCACGATTCACGCCATCGGCGGCGGCCTGACGTTGCTCGAGTTCCAGCAGAATGCCGACGTCACCTACCGCCTCTATGACTACGGTCGCCCGCGCGCGCTGCACGTGGACGAGGCCGTAGCCGTCGCCCGCCCCGATCGCGACGCAGATCCGGCCCGGCACCTCGCGCCGGGCGAAGAGCAAATGCTGGTCGACGGTCCCGCTTTCACCCTGGTGCACGGCCACGGCGACCGGCTTCGGGACCGGCAGCGCTGGATCATCCCGCTCGACGGCCAGGTGCGGTCCGGAAGTGACGTCGCGGCTGTCGGCGAATGCCTTCTGCTGGCGCCCGGCGACGCGCTGGCCAGCGACGGCGCCCGGCTGCTGATCGGTGCTAGGCCCTAGCCGTCATCGCCAGCGCGATCGCGCCGAGCGGGCCGGCGTCCGCCCCGAGTTCCGGCGCCCGGACATAGGCGCCGCCGCCCGGAAGCCGCAGGAACCCGTTCAGGCTGTCGACCAGCATCGGCTCGATCCGGCCGAGCAGGTGCGGCTGCCGCTCGATCACTCCGCCGCCCATCGCGATCCGCCGCGGCGCGGCGGCGCAGACGATCACCTGGCAGAGCTGGGCGAGCGTCCAGGCGACCGAATCCCACACCGGGTCGTCGGGCGCGATGTCGCGCAGCCGGCTGCCGAACCGCTCCTTGAGCGCGCTGCCCGCTGCCAGCCCCAAGACGACGAGTCGAGCAGATAACACGGCCGATTGCTTTCTCCTCTTCTGTCTACCCTTTGCGGGTTTCATCTCTCTTTCGCCCATTCCAGTCGTATTGGTCATACAGGAAAATATCCGAAAGGCGTGGTCAACTACTTTTCACACCCCATTAGTGAATATAACAACAAAATAAGAAATTCGACAGCGATAGCGAAATCTCTATCGACATCGATCACGCAGACTCACACACAGACACAACAACAACAGCATCGTAGCCATTGTGGAAATGCAGCGAAGGATGACGGTGAGGCAGTGAAAGTGAAAGTGAAAGTGAAAGTGAAAGTGAAAGGGAGTGGCGGTGGTGAAGTTAAGGTCAGTGACAGTGACAGCGACGGCGATGACGATGCCTGATGACGATCAGAAGAAGGAGAAGGAGAAGGAGAAAGAGAAGAGAAGGGTCAGGAGAAGGAAGGATAAAGCTGTCGATGTGTCGAATAAAAAGAAGAAGAAAAAGAAGCGCGTTCGTGGTAGTTCCGGTATTTCCCATCCGAGTGTGACAGCTGAGTTTGTTACGGTTCGGAAGCGTCTCGCTGTGTTGAACGATGGTTGGCGTATCTCCTTCGAATCGATTGAGAAATTTCAATGAATATCGAATTTCCAATGAACGTCGAAATGAGATTGCTATCGTTCAACGAGAATTGATATCCGAATACAACGAGTCGGTGATACGTCGTGGACGACGCGATCATCCATACTTCCTTTTGATAAAACACCCCCTCAGAGGAACTGAAAACGCAGGATCACGAGGAAATCGGAATACATCGGGTGACCATGCAGCAGCTGATGGAGACGGAGACGGAGACGGAGACGGAGACGGAGATGGAGATGGAGCTGGAGGTGAAATGAGAGTGAGATCAGGATCAAAAGCTGCCTCTGCTGCCTCTGCCTCTGCTGCAACCCCCCTCGTCCTCGTCCTCGTCCTCGTCCTCTAGTAATGTGAGTGTCAGTTCAATTTCTTATGGTTACGATTTATTTGTGTATTTGAATTGGCTGACTCCCGATGATCCGTCGATTGATTTGTATCGCATGTCGAATCAAGCGTCTTTTCAATTGGATGTCGCTTCTAAATATGATGAGATTATTGATCAAAGTTTATTCCATATAATCAAGTTGAATCTTGAAGCTCGAAGGCAAAACCCGAAAACGGTCGAACAGATTGGACGGTTGATTCCACCCATCGCGCAGAATTTGGTCAAACTCTCGACTCGGGAAGGAATGACTCATGATACATTCGAGAACACCCAACTCTACTTCAATTCATCGAATCAGTCTGCACCTGTACCTGGATCTGGATCTGGATCTGGATCTGGCCTTGGATCTGGATCTGGGATCTCTTTCCGATGTCTATCGACGATCCTTGAAAACCAGTGCCCACGTCGAAATCGTTGATCAAGAAATGTTGGTGAAGCTGAACAGTCAGGATCTGGTTCTGATCATGGAAGCGAATACGAGATATAATAATTGTTCAGATCTGGACAGTGACGGATGATTCGGGTGTAAAAAAACCCAAATTTCACGAGTTGTTTGGTGGTGACACGCTGAACTACCTTTGTGAGGGCCTGATTCTTCGATTTGATCACAAAGATTATAAATCGAATGTGGACGGATTTCACAACTTGATGAAACAATGTGCAATGGGTGAAGATGAGGATGAGGATGAGAATGAGAATGAAAATGAGGCTAGTGTGATTTCCAATCCAAATCATCAACCAGTTCGAAATGTGGACGAGGCGACGCGGTTTTTACGACATTTTATCTCCGCCTATTTTGGTTTACGTTACGGTTTATTTGGTGCTGCTCCTGATGCCCATAATCGCGAGGTGAACGGCCCCATCTTGTTGAGGCCATCGAACTGGCGTCGATGATAAAAATCGAGCTTGATCACTCCAGTGAGTCAATCAAATCCGGAATCCAGTTGCATTTGCAACATCCTCTTAAATCTTATCATCGCTACCTCAGTCTGGCTTGGGCGTTGCAAGCGCGTTACCGTCTTGATTTGTATGCTGATGCACGTCATCTCCAACACGACGAATCCATATTTTCGAGTGAGAGAATGACAAGAGAATTGGTGACCCAGCCCAAATGGAAGATTCATTTGATTTTGGATTCTTTAACTCGAAATCCTGCCAGCATGGTCTGCTGCCCCTCTTCTTTGTGGTATGATTTCTCGTGGGATTCCAGCACTCCCGACAAAACGACGCAAAATTTCGATAAAAGTTTTATGTTCCGTCAGCTGGGGCACCTGGTGATGGTGGCGCTGGCACGAACCAACCCAACGGTGCAGCTGGATCTGCATCGCGAGCAACGATCAAATCAGAGTCCGTTTGCTGAACCTCTGATGGCTTTTCCGGACTTGTGCTGAGACGATCCTCAAATCGTCATCAAAGTGGCTCGATTTCTATCGGTGTTCTGCAGCATCGAACTCTGGACCACTAGTGATTGCGAAGGCAAGAAGCAGAGATCGCTCGAAAAAGAAATGAGCAGGAGAGCCTCATGAATCCAACAAAATTGCCACCACCGACAGCACGGGAGAGGAAGAAAATGGAAGAAGAAAAGGAAAAGGCCATTCAACAGTTCATGGAAAGAATTCGATCCGAGGCTCAGTCTGAAGAAAACCGATTCACTCTTCCTCATCATCGTCATCCTCATTCTCATTCTCATCCTCATCCTCATCTTCGTCCTCCTCGTCTTCTTCCTCCTCGTCGTCCTCCTCACTTCGAATTCGTCATGGCGGAAGAAAAAAAGAAAACAAGGAGAGTTAAGCCGAGAAGAAAATTGGCAGGGAGATTGAGTGGCCGGACACGCGGCGGAGTGGGAGCGGTAGCGGGAGCGGGAGCGGGAGCGGGAACAGGAGTCGGAGCATCATCGGGTGGAAACGAAAAGTACAAAGCGAGAGTTGTAGACAACGGGTGGGGTGGGATGCAGGAAAATGAAGATCAAGATCAAGATGAGGATGATGATAATGACGGATCCGGAGGTGCTGATATTGCTAGCGATGATGAGGCGTCGGATGTGATTTTTTTCGTTCTGTGTCAGCGCCAGTGTCATCTGAACGGTCACTGTCCGAATTCGATCCCGTTTGTGATGTTGTGTCGGTGTCGCAGATTGATTGTACTTTCTGTGAGGAGCAGTTGGTCATCCGCGAGTATGTTGTGCTGTCATGCTTTCCCAGTTTCCATGTCGAATGTTTGTCACGTTATAAGTTCTCGGATGAGAATGTGGGTCGAGATCATGTGTGTCCCATGTGTAGAATTCCGATTGATTATTCGCGATCAACAGTGTTCAAATCGAAGATGGCTCAAGATTGAACGAGAATCGTTCGTACGCGTGGAAATCAACACGGACAAAGAAGGGGAGTGGAAGTAGAGGTGGTGATGAAACAAGCGAAAAGTATCGATTTGCAAGCACAGAAAAAACAAGCACAGTGTGTTCAGCTGATTCATTCCGAGTTGGGATTTTTTCACGTTGTTGTGTTGGAATATATTCTTGTATTTTGTTGCCTGAATCTAATCCTGGTAGTGCACGCCTCAACTTTTCGCCGTAGTTTTTTTGTGTATACAGTGCTTGGTCGGAGGAAACCGATGTTTCGACCAGATATCGTCTACCGCTGTAGTCCTACGGCTATCCGTTGAATTAGATGTGAGTCGTCTTTCTGTTGGAATAAACTGAATTTACTCAGAAATACAAGCACATAGTATTTTAGCCCATTGGGCTCCTAGCCAAAAGTCAGTTAGGCTCCATGACAGTTGACCCAATATATGGTCAACTGCCTCATACAGACCAACTGATGAATGGATGGTGTGGAACTGGTTCAACCACAGTACACATGGTTTAAACCCAGGCCCCTCTTCACTTTCACATCTGGAACGGGTACTACAGTACTCACTTCTCATTCTACTCAACTCTCAGACTTTCTCTCCATAAACTCTCTCTATGTCTGATACAACTTCATCTCGAATGCAATTCACTTTGTTTGAATTTGAGAGGAAAAGCAGTAGTGGCATCATCATTGTGTCGAGTGCTTTCGCTATAGCGACATGCCACTATGTCCTTATAAAGAGTTTTAATAGACTTATATTTTTTTGTTGCTGCATGACTGAGCTCTTTCCTGTTGAGTTGCTCTGAAAATTGCCTCAATTTTTGGAAAGACCATTTTTTTGCCTTTTTGGGGCTGACAATCTCAACCACCCTGCTCTCTCCCACACTCAACCTGACTGGCCAGTGGCGGGTGCACCATTATCACTTTCGTCACTTTCGTCCTCCTTCTCCTTCTTCGCCTCCTCCTCCACCGCCTCTACAGCTACCTCTTCCTCCTGCTCCTGCTCTTCTTCTCCTCTTTTCGTTGTTCGTACTTCTGTGTGGCTTGAACGGCTGTTGCTTGGGTGTAGACTGTTGGTATCGTTTAGGTGCTTTGGAGGCTCTCCTGAGTCCTGGGTCGAGAGGAAGGGAAGAAGCGTAAGAGGAGGTCACAATATCGAATTTGTATGGTACTCGATCTAGTGACGTCCTGGTTTTTGCGAAGGTCCCTACTCCCTACTCCCTGGTCCCGTCCCACGACGTGGTCAAGTCCTCTTATCGAGTTGCGTACCAGCCAAAACCCAAAAACCGCCTCCAGTCTGGTCCTCTCATCGAATTGGCCTTATAGCGAGGTGTCCTATTATCGAGATACTACTGAAACTCATTAGTCCCGCGTACCGCATCCGGGACCCTCACCATCAACCATCCACCATCAACCACCAACCATCAACCATCAACCATCAACCATCAACCATCAACCATCAACCATCAACCATCAACCATCAACCATCAACCATCAACCATCAACCATCAACCATCAACCATCCGCACGGGTCCCATTCCCATGTCGTGGCCACCAGGTTCCTCTCCCTCTTCCTCTTCTTCTTCCGTATCGCTTCCGGGTTCCTCCTCCTCGTCGTCATCATCGTCGTTTTCGTTGCGGTGCTTCTTCTCTTTGTTGCTTGTTTCTCCGCTCCCGCATCCGATTCCACTTCCGCTCCCTCATCCGTGACTGTATTGGAATGTCGTAATGCGATTGAATGTCGTCGTAAGACCAAACGACGATCGCGATCGGATCCATCGGATCCATCGTATCCATCTCCTTCCCCATTCCACCGAGCGCGACCTTGTTGAAACGACACTGACACCGACACCCGTGTCGGTAGCGGCGGCGCACCCAACTTCACCGTTTCTGACTCCGACTGGCCATGGGCATCCAACTCACTTTCATCCGTTGTGTCCAACTCACTCCAAGTCCACGTGTTTCCGTTTTTCACTTTTGGGTTCGGATGTTCTCGCCCTGTGCTCCAGTTTCCTCTCTGACGAGGATACGATTCATTTGTGGGTGAGCAGTGCGGAACTCTGGCGAACGAAATTTATGGATAAAGTCGCTTTGAAGAAGCGTTACACCAGCCAGGACATCGAGTCATTTGTTTCGAAGGAGATGGAAACAGATTCGACATTTTTCGGAAAAATACCCGGACCTTTACCGCCAAGACTACACACACTCAAGCTCGGTCTACGATCAATCGATGGACCACATACAGCTACCAGACTCATTAAGTCAGATCACATTTCAGGACAAATTCAATCAACCTGTGGGTCAATTACATCTCCCATCTTCATTACAGCAACTCACATTTGGTAACAGCTTCAATCAACCTGTGGATCAGTTACAGCTTCCTTCTTCATTACAGCAACTCGGTTTCGGTTGGGACTTCAATCAGCCTGTAGATCAGCTACATCTACC
>CAVXYS010000008.1:0-73928 GCA_963765945.1 uncultured Alphaproteobacteria bacterium | reverse complement strand
TGCCAAGTTCGAGGGCTATGTGCCCCGGCAGGAAGCGGCGGATTGGGCTTCGGGCGGCAAGGTCGCGCATTTTCCGCGCATCGAGTGGCATATCCTCCCCGACCCGGCGACCGCTGCGGCGGCGCTCCAGAGTGGCGAGGTGGACTGGCTGGAGCAGCCCTTTCCGGATCTTCATCCCGACGCTCGCTCGCAACCCAGACATCGCCCTGGAGGTGCTGAACCCGCCGGCCTGATGAGCCTCATGCGGCTCAACCACCTGCCGGCACCCTTCAACGACCTCAGGACCCGGCAGTGCGGTGGCACTCGCGGTGGATCAGGCCGACTACATGCGCGCGACGCTCGGCGACCGACCAGTCGGCCTGGCGGGAATGCCGCAGCCTTTTCCTATGCGGCACGCCGCTTGGGGTGGAGGGCCTATCGGAACTCACCAGGCCACCGCGCAGCCTGGACCGGGCCAAGGCCGCGCTCGCTGCTTCCGGCTACCGGGGGGCGAGCGGGTTGTCATCATCAACCCGACGGATTTCCCGCTGATTGGCCCGCATGGGCAGGTCACCGCCGACCTATTGCGCCGGATGGGCATGAACGTGGATCTCGCCGAAAGCGACTGGGGTACGGTGGTGCAGCGCCGCGTCCGCCAGGAACCGGTTGAACAAGGCGGTTGGAGCACTTCACACCTACGGCTCGTCCTTGCCTACCTGAACCCGGCGGTGTCCTCCCTGGTGAAGGGGCCGGGCCGGTCCGGCTGGTTCGGCTGGTATGACAGCCCGCAGATGCAGGAACTGGTCCAGGCCTGGATGGATGCTCCGGACGCCGACGTCAGAAGTCGCTGGCGAACGAGATTAACAAGCTGGCGCAGGACGACGTGGCGACCATCCCCCTCGGCCAGTCTTTCATCCGCACCGCCTACCGGAAGTCCGTCACCGGGCTGGTGAAGGGCAGCATGCCCTATCCCTGGGGAGTGCGGCCGGCCTGATGGCTGCAATTTCGGCCGAGCGCGGCGGCACCAGGTGCCCGGTCCCGTAGGCGTTGCGATCAGGTCCCGGGCGCAACGGAGCCGGCCTTGCGGGCGGCCGGCCGCGGCAGCCACAGGGCGACGGCGATGCCGAGCGCGTTGCCAACCGCTGCGATGATGATCGCGCCGGCATAACCTCCGCTCAGGTCGAACAGGCGGCCGGCCAGGACGGGCAGCGTGACCGCGGCGGCGCACCACGCGATATAGAGCCGCCCGGCCATGCGGCCGTACTGCGCGGCTCCCCAATACATCGTGATCGCGGCCGCGGTACTGCCGCTGACGATGCCATACCCCAAGCCGATCATGGCGAGGGTCGCCGCCGACATCAGCGGGCCGGGGAAGGCGAGCAGCAGCAGATCCCCGGATAGCGCGAAGGCGTGCGCCCCGGCCATCACCACGGGTGTCGGGAAACGGTCGGCGAGCCAGCCGCCGCCAATGCGCGGCCGCGATGCAGCCGGTGACCGCCGTCGTGGTGAACAGCGCCAGTGCCACGCCGCCGCCATAGGCCACGACCATGCCGGCGGCCTGACCGAGCACGGCTAGGCCTGCGGCGGCGGCCAGAAAGAAGACAACCCAGAGGCGCAGGAAAATCGAAACCTTGCGCTCGCCCGCTGCGGCCTGCCTGGTCACGGGTGCAACCACGGTCAGGCCGGAGACCACCACAAGCCACGCTGCTGACCACCCCGGCTACGGCGAGCGTCGTCGCCAGCCCGCCCAAGGTCGCGCGCAACCCCCAATGGCTCAGGGCCAGGCCGAACAGCGGCGCACCGATCATCGCGCCGGCCGGGTACAGGCTGACGATGAAGCCGTTCACCAGTCCCGGCGCCCATCCAGCATCAGGTTCACGCCCTGAAGCAGCAGGACGTAGACGGCACCACCTGGCCAAGGCCGAAGAGCACACCATAGCCGACGACAAGCTGCCCGATACCGCTGGCGTCGGCGGCGAGCACGATGCCGAGACTGGCAACCGCCGCGGCGCCGGCAACCATCGACGCTGGCGCTGGAAGCGGTAGAGCATCGGGGCCAAGTTCATGCCCGCGGTGAAGGCGACGAGCGCGAAGCCGAACACGAAGGAAAGCTCGGCACGGGTCACCGCGAGTTCCGCTTCGAGCGGCCCGAGGAACACGCTGAACGCGTAGACGTCGAGCGGAAGGTTCATCACGGTAGTCGCCGCCAGGGCCATCAGCAACCGCCGCCGCGAGCCAGGCGATTGCGGGGTGCTGGCCGCAGCCGATGGCGTTCGGGTCGCGGCCGCCTGATCGTGCTGCTGTCGCCCATGGGTGGTGTCCGTCGCTTCCGGCCATGGATCATGGCGACGAATCCGCTCGATGAAGCCTCCGGGTGAGCGCCGTGCATGGCGTCGAGGCCATCACGGGACTTCTTTCCAGCAATAGGCGTGTCGCCGGCGCCCGGGCACCTGCTCCAGGGCCGGCGAGGCAATGCCGGCCCACGGGCGACGTGCCGGGGAATTTTGGTACAGCATGCTTCATGCTCGAAACCCTGGTCATCCTCCTGAGGGCGACGGCGATTGCCGTGCATATCTCCCGCCGAGCGGGCTTCGGCAGCATCCTCGGCTATCTGGTCGCTGGCGTTGCGATCGGCCCTGCCGGGCTGGGACTGATCTCGGATGTCGAGCAGATCGCCCATGTCTCCGAACTCGGCGTGGTCATGCTGCTCTTCCTGATCGGGCTCGAACTGCGGCCGCACCGGCTGTGGGTCTGCGCAAGCCGGTGTTCGGCCTCGGCTTTGGCAGCTGGTGCCGACTGCCGCCATCATCGCCGTGCTCGCCCATATGGCGGGACTGGCCTGGGCCGGGGCGGCGGCGCTTGGGGCTGCCGATTTGCCCTGTCCTCCACCGCCATCGTGCTGCCGATGCTCGGCGAGCGGCAGTTGCTGGCCTCGACGGCAGGCCGGGACAGCTTCGCCGTGCTGCTGTTCCAGGATATCGCCTTTATTCCGCTGGTGGCGCTGGTGCCAGTCCTGGCCGGCGGCGCGATGCCCGACGGCCTGCCCTGGCTTGAGGTCTGCGCGGTCTGGGTGTCATCGCCGCCATCCTGCTCGGCGGCTGGCTGATCGTGCTCGGGGTTTCGCGCGGTCGGCGGTGCGCAGACGCCGGAGGTCTTCACCGCCATCTCGCTGCTCATCGTCGCGGGCGCCGCGGCGCTGGCGAGCTGGGGCGGCCTTTCCATGTCGCTTGGCGCCTTCACGGCTGGCGTGCTGCTCTCGGAATCTGAATACCAGCATCGATTGCAGGCCGATATCGAGCCCTTCCAGGGCTTGCTGCTCGGCTTCTTCTTCACCTCCGTTGGCATGGCGCAAATCTCGGCCTCGCGCTCGAGCATCCGGGGTTGGTCGCCCTGGCCGTGCTCGCACTGGTCTGCGCCAAGGCGGCTGTCGCCTTCCTGCTGGGCCTCTACAAGCGGGGCAATGCGCAGAGCGCATTGCGCTTCGCCCGCGATGGCAAGGCAGTGAATTGGCTTCGTCCTGTTCCGCGCAAGCGGTCTGCAAATGGCGCGCTGGCGCAGTCACAGGCGGATTCGCGACCCTGGTGATCGCCCTGTCGATGTCCTCGCCGGTACCTTGGCCGCCTGGAAAAGCTGCTCATCCCGCGGCTGGCCCCGCAGCAGGGGGTGCCGGTCTATGACCCGATCGAGGACCCGCGCCGGTCATCATCTGCGGCTTCGGCCGGGTGGGCAGATCGTCGGCCGTGTCCTGCACATGCAGGGCATCCCCTTCACCGCCCTCGACAAGAGCTCCGAGCAGATCGAGGTGGTGCGGCGCTTCGGCGGGAAGGTGTATTTCGGCAATCCTGCCCGCGAGGATGTGCTGCGCGCGGCAGGCGCCGGCGGCGCGAAGCTGCTGGTGATCGCGCTGGATGATACCGAGGAGGCGCTGGTCCTGGCCGATATGGTTGGCCGCCATTTCCCGCACCTCGTCGTCCTCGCGCGCGCGCGGAACCGCCGGCATGCGCATCTGCTGATGGACCGCAATGTCACCCGCATCGTCCGCGAGACCTTCTTTTCCAGCCTCAGGCTGTCGGAGCTGGCGATGGAGGAGCTCGGCGTGCCGGCCGAGGAGGCCGAGCGGGCGATCCGGGTCTTCCGGCAGCATGACGAGCACCAGCTCCGGGCCAGCCACGCGATCTATCTGGACGAAATCCGCCTGATCCAGAGCGCCCGTGAGGCCGCGCAGGAGCTGGCGGATCTCCTCGAAGCCGACCGGCAGCCGGAAACCGAGGTCTCGGTGGCGCCGCCGCGGCCGGGCTGACAAGCAGCGGCGGCTGCCGGACGTCGGGGTGATCCGGTGTAGGCCCGGATCGCGCCCAGCATTTCAGCCCGGGATTTCCTCACCCTGCGCCACGGCCAGGTTGAATTGTTCTGCGATATCCCGCTGCAGCTGCTCGAACCCCCGCTCGATCGGCTTCAGAATTATCAGCCCCGGCTCGGCGATCGGCAGGAACCTGCCGGTCGTGCCGTCCTTCACCTCGCCATCCTTGGCGAAGGCCCGGCGGTACAGCCGCGGCGCGGCGCCGACGTAAGGGCGGAAAACCACCTTGTGGCGTCCCCGGACACCCCTCGCACGCGCGACGCTCGGCAACAGGGCCTGAGCATCGGCGGTCGGCGTGATGGCATCGGCATGCAGTGCCAGGGCCCGGCTCTTGAGGTAGGGTTCGATGAACCGCACTTCGTCGATGCCTGCGGCCACGATGTGCCGGGCGCAGTTGTGGCAGGGAAAGGTCGTGACGAAGAGCCTGCCGCCCACGGTCGACACGCCCTTCCGTGCGGCTTAGAACCAGGGCGTCCATTTCGGCGTGGACGGAACGGCTGAATTCGATCAACTGGCCGAGGCGGGAACGGCGGAGGCGGTTACGCAGGTCATCACGTTCGGGCCCGCCTTCCGGCACCGCGATCTTCGCTTCCGTCAGCAACCTCAGCACGTCGTCGATGATCGCGTTCCGCTCCGCGGTGTTGCTGCAGAAGCCATTCAGCCGGTGACATCGCCCCCACTCCCGGTCTTCCTCATCCCCGTCGCCTTCACCATAAAGCCCCCCGCCGGCGCGCGGGACCTCGTTGCAGCCGGTGGCCAACAACTGGCCGTTGCGGTCGATCAGGGCCGCCCCGACCTGGCGGGAAAGGCAGGCGCTGCCAAGTCGGGCGGCATAGGCGTGATACATGGCCTGCTCGGCGTCCGTGGGCCGCAGCATGCGATGGTCGCCCCGGATCAGGTCGAGGAAACGCCTGAGATCGCCGGTGACCGGCCACTCATCGAGTTCGGCGTCGGGCACCCGGTAATCACGCAGTGGGGGCGAGGTGTCGACGAAATAGTCGGCAATCTCGAAGGCGGCCGCGACATGCTGCCCGTATTCGCGCTCGCTGTCGTCCTGATTGCGCTCGATGAACTCCCGCACCTTCTCGCCGTCGGGCAATGTGCCGTCCGGCTTGGCAAATCGCCTGACCAGCCGCTGGCGTCGGGTGTCGAGGTCGCAAACGGCACCCAGCAGCCAGAACGCGTCACCATAGACCATGCGAAGCAGGCGAGCCTCGTCGGGATGCTTCAGCGAGTCGCAGATCACTACAGCGGGCGGCGTCACGCCGACCCAAAGCTCCGCTATCCTGGCGATCATGGCGGTTGCGGCGAAGGCATTGTCGTGGTGCTGACGAAGGCTGTCGCCAATCGCCTGCAACTTCTCCGCCGCGCCGATCGGATCGACCTCCCGGCGCTCCATCGCGGCGGTCCATCGCAGGCCGCTGGCGCGCTGCAGGCCTTCCCGGGCGGTCACGATCTCCGCCCTGGCACAACGGCTTTCCAGCAGGCGCCGCAGCACCCGTGCGGTCCATGACGTGCCGGCGCCCGCCGCGCCGACGATGCCGATCACGAGAAAGTCGCTTTGCGCATCCTTCGCCTGCTGGATCGCCTTCACCTTCGGCGGCCCGGTGACAGGCATCGGGGCTGAGAGGCTATTCATCATGCGGGCCGGCTCCAGGCACAAGCGAGGCAGTTATATCCAGGCTACCGTCCGGCGCGGGCGGGGCCGGACCCGGGCCGTTCGCCGCCCGGCAGGAGTGTCCCGGGAAACCCGGATTTCTGTAGACCAGTTCTTCGCGCAACGCGAAGGGACATCTGTGGCATTGGGAGCCACGAGTGCTGGCCGGCGGCACGAACCGCCGGGCTGGCTCCGGCGTCGATTTCCCGGCAGAGGGGGGGCGCCGAGCGACCGCCCGGCCGGTTCGCCCGAAGGGATCCGGCTGGCCACCGCACCGAAGCCCGGCCGCGGGGGGGGAGGCTTGCCGGCGGACGCCTGGGCGCCCCCAGTCCGATTTGCCCGGTCCGGTCGATATACGCTGCCGAATGGAAGGCAATGAGGCAAACTGGCGCCTGCGTATCACCTCAGGTCCGACCCAAGTGCCCGAACCCTCGCACCAGCCCCGCGCCAGCCGTTCCAGGAGCATCCCGGGGTGCCTTACGCGACCGGCGGCAGTCCTGTTGCTGGCGTCACTCGCTGCCGGATGCGCGGGCGGGTCACCATCCATGACGGCCTGGAACGGGCGGCGCGGCTATGACGGCAATGGCGATTACGGCTATGACCTCAGCGCCGCACGGGCCGAGGCGAGCGGGTACCGTGCCCGGGCCGCACGCGCCTATGCCGTGCCGGGGACGCCCGAAGACCCTTGGGGGACCCATATCCGCGAAGCGGCTTCCCGTTTCCGGCTGCCGGAGCGCTGGATCCGCGAGGTGATGCGGCAGGAAACCGGCGGCCGCCTGTATGACGACGGCGGCTGGCCCATCACCTCCGGCGCCGGGGCGATGGGCCTCATGCAGGTGATGCCGCGCACCTACGACATCCTCCAGCGACGCTATGGATTGGGGAGGATCCCTACGAGCCGCGCGACAACATCCTCGCGGGCGCCGCCTATATCCGCGAAATGTACGACCGCTACGGGGCGCCGGGTTTCCTTGCCGCCTACAATGCCGGGCCCGACAGGGTGGACCTCTATCTCGCCGGGTCCACCATCCTGCCGGATGAGACGATCAACTACCTCGCCAGCGTGGGGTCGCGCCTCGGCATGGAGGCGGCGGGGGAGGGCCCCTTCGCCGCCTATGCCAGCGGCGCCGCGACGCCTGGCCATCGGCCGGCATACGCGCCCGAGGCCGACTTCGCATTTGCCGGGGGTGGGATGACCGCCGTGGACTATTACGCTTCAGGCCAGACTGCCCCGTTGGCTGCCCCGATTGCGGACGACCCGTCCCTCCGGGCGTTCGAGGGCGGCGGGTTGGTCACTCCGGAGGCACCGACCGGCATCCTCACGGGACGACCCCGCACCTGACGGCTCGGCCAGATCGGTACGCCGCCTATCTCCCTTCGGCCTCTCGAGCGTGGCGGCGCGCCCGCTGGACGGTGGTGCCCTGGCGACGGCTTGAGGGATTGCACGACGCGTCCTGCGGCGTGAAGCTGCGCATTCGTGCCCCGATACCCGGTTCATGACGCCTTCAACGAGGAGCATCGAACGGACCATGACCCCGGCTCACGACCCGATCGAGTTCGAGCTGTTCAAGAACGCCCTTTTCTCGATCGCCGACGAGATGGCGCTGACCGTCCTCCGCACGACCTATTCCGGCGTGCTGAAGGACAACATGGACTACTCCACCGCCTTCTGCGACGCGGGGGCAGGCTGGTCGCCCAGGGCCTGACCCTGCCGGGGCATCTCGGCTCGATCCCGACGGCCCTCGCCGCGATCATGCGCCACTTCGGCGACGACATGACGGAGGCGACGTGTTCATCCTGAACGACCCCTTCGAGGGCGGCATGCACCTGCCCGACATCTTCGTCTTCAAGCCGATCTACCACGAGGGCGAACGCGTGGCCTTCGCCGCGACCATCTGCCACCACACCGATGTGGGCGGCCGGGTCGCCGGCTCGAACGCCTCGGACTCGCACCGAGATCTACCAGGAAGGGCTGCGCATCCCGCCGCTGAAGCTGTACGAGCGCGGGGAAGCCGAACGAGACGCTCATCGCGCTGATCGAGAACAATGTCCGGCGTGCCGGTCAGTCTTCGGCGACCTCCGGGCGCAGCTCGCCGCCTGCCACATCGCCGAGACGGCGTTCCCGGAGCTGGTGGCGCGCACGGGCCGGCGCAGACGCAGCTCTACATGGACGAGATGCTCGACTATGCCGAGCGGCTGACGCGCGCCGCGCTGCGCGACGCTGCCGGACGGCGAATGGTGCTTCGAGGACTGTATCGACGACGACGGCATCGACTACGGCAGGCCCATCCGCGCTCTTCGGTCACGCTCGCCAAGAACGGCGACCACATGCTGGTGGACTGGACCGGGACCTGCCCGCAGGTGAAGGGCGCGATCAACAACACGCTTCGCTTCACGCAAGTCGGCCGCCTATTGCGCGTGAAGTCCGATCCTGCCGCCGACATCCCGAACAACGAGGGCTATTTCCGCGCGATCGAGGTGATCGCGCCGCCGGGCACCATCGCCAATGGCGTGCTGCCGGCGGCCTGCGCGGCGCGCGGCCTGACCGGCTTCCGCATGGTCGATTGCCTGTTCGGCGCGCTCGCGCAGATGCTGCCCGACCGGGTCGGCGCGGCGGGCGATGGCGGCAATATCGGCGTCTCGCATCGGCGGCTACACGCCGACGCGCAGCCCTTCATCTATGTGGACTTCACCTGCTCCGCCTGGGGCGGCCGGCCCTGGGCCGATGGCTGCGACGGCAACAGCCACATGTTCGCCAACATGGCGTCGCCCGAGCATCGAGGTGACCGAGGCCGAGCAGCCGATCCAGATCCTCGATACGAGTTCCTGCCGGACACGATGGGCGCCGGCAAGTATCCGCGGCGGCGCGCCCTTCTGCCGCGACTACCGCTTCCTGGAAGCCGAGGCGATGCTGCAGGTGCGCGCCGACCGCCGCACCTTCCGGCCCTTCGGCCTCAGGGCGGCGGGCCCGGCGCGCCCTCCGATGAACTGGCTGAACTCCGGACGGGGCGACCGGCCGCTGCCGTCGAAATTCACATGCACGCTCAAGTACGGCGACGTCTTCCGCCAGGAGCTGCCCGGCGGCGGCGGCTGGGGCGACCCGCTGGAGCGCGATCCGGCCGCGGTGCTGGCGGATGTGCGCAACGAGTTGGTCTCGGTCGAGGCGGCGCGGGCGATTACGGCGTCGCCATCGACCGCCGGCTGGACCGTGGATGCCGCGGCCACCGGGCCCTGCGCGCCAGGATGCGCCGGCGCCGCGGCTGGCCGGCCATCCCGCACCCGGCCCGCGCCGCGCGGCGGATGAGCACCATGGCGCGACCTTCCTCGGCTCGATATCGGCGGCACCTTCACCGACCTGGTCGCCATCGGCCCGGACGGCGCGCTGCGGACCAAGAAGGTTTCCTCCAGCGTCGACGACTATGGCCGCGCCATCGTCGAGGGCCTGGGCGAGCTTTTCGCCGAAGCCGGCTTCGCCGCGGCGGCAGGTGGAGGAGGTGCTGCACGCCACCACGGTCGCCTCCAACGCCATCCTCGAGCACAAGGGGGCGAAGACCGGCCTGATCACCACGGCGGGCTTCCGCGACGTGCTGGAGATCCGCACGCTGCGCATGCCGCGCCTCTACGACCTGCGCTGGGAGAAGCCGCCACCGCTGGTGCCGCGCCACCTCCGCCTCGGCGTCGCGGAGCGCGTCAACGTCCGCGGCGAGATCGAGACGCCGCTGGACGAGGCCGGCGCCGATCGCCGCGGTCGATGCGCTGCTGGCCGAGGGCGTCGAGGCGATCGCCGTCTGCTTCCTGCACTCCTACGCCAACCCGGCGCATGAACGCCGGCTCGGCGAGATCATCGCGGCGCGCGCGCCGGGCATCCCCGTCTCGCTCAGCGTCGACGTGCTGCCGGAAATGAAGGAGTACGAGCGCACCTCCACCACCGTCATCAACGCCTATATCATGCCCGTCCTCGGGCGCTACCTCGCGCCGCTCTCGCGCGACCTGGCCGGGGCCGGGCTGACGGCGCCGCTGCTGCTGATGCAAGTCCGGCGGGCTGATGCCGGCCGCCGAGGCGGCGCGCCTGCCCGTGCACGTGGTGGAGAGCGGCCCCGCCGCCGGCGTCATCGGCGCGCAGGCCCTGGCGAAGCGGATCGGCCTGCCCAACGCCATCTCCTTCGACATGGGCGGCACCACGGCCAAGGCCGGCGTCATCGAGAACTACGCGGTGACGCGCGCCGGCGAATACTAGCGTCGGCGGCGGCATCATGGTCGGCTCCCGGCTGCTCCGGGCGCCGGCTACCAGCTGAAGGTCCCGGCGATCGACCTGGCGGAGGTCGGCGCCGGCGGCGGCTCGCTGATCTGGCTCGACGCCGCCGGCGCGCCGCAGGTCGGCCCGGAAAGCGCCGGCGCCTATCCCGGCCCGGTCTGCTACGGCCGCGGCAACACCCAGCCGACGGTGACGGATGCCAATGTCGTGCTCGGCTACCTCAACCCGCGATGCACTGGTCGGCGGCGCGCTGCCGATCGATGCCGGCGGCCCGCGCGCCGCCATCGCCGCCAAGGTCGCCGAGCCGCTCGGCCTGAGCGCCGGAGGATGCGGCGCATGGCGCGCACCTGATCGCCGCCTCCAACATGATCCGCGCCATCAAGGCGGTATCGTCGGAACGTGGCCGCGATCCGCGCGACTTCGCCCTGTCGCCTTCGGCGGCAACGGGCCGCTGTTCGCCGGCGGCATGGCGGGGTCGCTCGGGATGACGCGCGTGGTGGTGCCGCCCTCGGCGGGCCTGTCTTCCTCCGCGGTCGGGCTGCTCTACTCCGATGTCGAGGTGCATCTCTTCCCGCTCCTTGCGCCGGCTCACGCGCCGGCTCGATCCCGGCGAGTCGACGGGGCCTGGGACGCGCTGCTCGATCAGGCGCGCCGAGCCCGCTGGCCGCGAGGGTTTCCCGCCCGCGCCGCACCGGATTCGCCGCGCCGCCCCTTCCCTACCAGGGCCAGTCCTTCGAGCTGCCGGTGCCGGTGGCGGATGGCCCGCTCGATGCCGTCATGGTCGCGCCAGCTTGAGGAGCGCTACGGCGCCGAGCACGAGCGGACCTATGGCCACCGCGCCGGTCCCGAGGAGCCCGTCGAATTCGTCACCTTGCATGTGATCGGCATCGGCCTGCGGACCGCCCGCGCATGCCGGACCGCCTGTCCCGAGCCGCGCCGAGCCGCAGCCCCGCCCGCGCCCCGCCTATTTCGGGCCGCGGCCGGGGTGGCGCGAGACGGCCGTCATCGCCGCTCCGCGCTGGCGCGCCCAGGCCCGGCCCGCTGATCATCGAGGAATATGACTGCACCTGCCTGGTGCTGCCGGGGTGGCGGGCGAGCCTGGACAGCGCCGGCAACATCGCCCTGGAGCAGTGATCCGATACCCGGCGCGTTACCGGAGGGCAGGGGTCAGGCCCCGGCGCGGCCCGGCAGCCAGAGGGCGATCCCCGGCCAGATGATCAGGACGCCGATCATGACCAGCAGCGTCAGCACGAAGGGAGCGGCGCCGATGATCACGTCGTCGATCCGGCCGCGTGGCGCAGACCCTGCACGACATAGAGGTCGATCCCGACCGGCGGCGTGATCATCGCCGTCTCCATCAGCAGGACGATCAGGATGCCGAGCCAGATCGGATCGAAGCCGGCCTGGACCAGGACCGGCACGATGATCGGCACGGTCGCCACCATCATCGACAGCGTCTCCATGAACATGCCGAGGACCAGGTAGAACAGGATGACGACCAGCAGCAATTCCATCGGCGCCAGGCCGAGGGCGGTGATGGCGCGGTTGACCTGCGCCGTCAGGCCGATGGAGGTGATGACGAAGTTGAGGAAATAGGCAGCGATCAGGATCGCCATGATCATGGCGGTCGTGCGCATCGTCCCCTCGAAGGCCTGGCCGAGCACGATCCAGGTCAGCCGCCGCCGCCAGGCGGCGACACCGAGCGCGGCCAGGACGCCCAGCGCCGCGGATTCCGTCGCCGTGGCGAGGCCGGCATAGATCGAGCCGATCACCGCGATGAAGATCAGCAGCGGCGGGATGAGGTCGGGCAGCGAGCGCCAGCGTCCCTCCCAGCTCGTCTTGACCCTGGTACCGTCGAGGCTCGGCCGCAGGATGCAGGCGATGAGGACCGTGAGGCCGAAGAGCAGCGCGAGGACGATGCCAGGCAAGAGGCCCGCCAGGTAGAGCTTCGGGATCGAGGTCTCGGTGAGGACCCCATAGACGATGATGTTGATCGAGGGCGGGATCAGGATGCCGAGCGTGCCCCCCGCGGCGATCGTCCCGAGGAACAGGCGTTCGTTGTAGCCGCGCCGCTCCATCTCGCCGAGCGCGACCGTGCCGATGGTGGCGGCGGTCGCAACGCTGGAACCGGAGGTGGCGGCGAACAGGGCGCAGGCCGCGATGTTGGAATGCATCAGCCCACCCGGCAGCCAGGGCATCCACTGCACCAGGGCGGCATACATGCGCTCGGCGATCCCGGAGCGGAGCAGGATTTCGCCGAGCAGCACGAAGAAGGGGATGGCGACAAGCAGGAAGGAATTGGAGGTGGACCAGGCCATCTCCCCCATCGCCAGCGACAAGGGGAAGCGGGCATAGATCTCACCGAGCGCGATGCCGAGGAACCCGAGCGCCGCCGCGACCGGAACGGCGGCCGCCAGCACCGCCAGCAGGATCAGGAGGGCTGTACCGATCATGGCTTGTCCTGTGTCCGGGATGCTTCGACCGAGCGCAGCTCAAGCCTGATTTCCTCCTCGCCGGAGCGCGTGCCGATCAACTGCGCGACAGCCTCGCGGTCACCGGCGAGCAGGCGGCCGAGGGCGATGAGAAACAGCACGGTGCCAACGAGCACGAAGACGCCGAGGCCGGCCAGCCAGATGACCTGTGGCACCACGACCGGCGTCTCGAGCGCCGACTGGCTGCGGGAGCCGGAAATCCAGGACTGCTGCACGACGCCGATGCCGTGCCAGCCAACCAGTGCAAAGAACCAGACGAACAGCGCCAGGCCGATGAAATCGAGCAGGATCCGGACCGGCGCCGGGAAAAAGACATAGAGGGAGTCGATGCGGATATGGGCGCGGTCCAGCAAAGCCGCCGCGAGTGCCCAGGCCGTGCCGATCGCCAGTGCATAGCCGGCAAGCTCGTCCGCACCGCCGATCGAAACCGAGAAGAGCTTGCGCAGGCTGACATCGATGCCGATGAGGATGGCCGCCAGGAGGATAGCGCGCCCCCGAGCCAGAGGCCGGCGCGGGCAATGCCGTGGATGCCTGTCAAAACTGCCTTCATGCGCCGTCCCGGTCGTGAATGGGGAAGAACATGGCCCCGCGGCGTGCCACAGGGCCCGTCACTCCGGGCCGGTCAGCGGACGGCTGCCGTCAACCCAAGCGTCTTGCCGACCGTCTCGTTCCAATCCCGGTGCAGTCCGCGCCGCAGCGCCGTGCCCAATTGGTCAGGACGGTACCCTCGACAAGCCGCTGATGCGCCGCCTGCTCCTCCGGCCGGACCGGCACCAGGGTCATGTTGGCCAGCCGGCCCATCGTGCAGGGTTGCCGGTTGAAATTGCAGTTGTCGGCCTGGGCGCTCGCCTCCCGCAGGGTGTTCCACATCTGGTCTTCGTAGGCCTTGACCTGTTGCAGGAAGAAGGCCTGCGTCCTGGCATCCATGCGGTTCCAGGTGTTGAGGTTGACGGCGAGCGCGTTGATGCTCCAGCCGAGCGACATCGGGTAGATGGACTTGGCCACTTCCGTCCAGCCCGCCGTGTTCCCGGACAGGCTGCCGGTGACGGCGCAGTCGACGACACCGTTGTTCAGCGCCGGCACGACCTCGGCGAAGGCCATGCTCACCGCGGTCGCCCCGACGCCCTGCAGGAAGTCCCGCATGGTGTTGTTGAAGACGCGGACCTTCTGGCCGCGGAGCCCTTCGAGGCCGCTGATGACCGAACGGCACCAGAACACCTGCGGCGGATTGCCGCCGAAGGCGAGCAGCTTCGCATTCCAGTTCCGCTGCATCTGCCGATCGAGGACAGGCGCCCAGGCGGCGCAGGCAGCCCGCGCCTTGTCGATATCCAAGGTCAGGCCCGCCAGGTCGCAGCCTTCGAAGCGGGGATCGTCGCCGGCCATCTTCGAGATGTCCATGCCGGCAAAATCCATGACCCCGAGCTTGAGCAGGCGCAGCATCGTCTTGTCGTCGATGCCCATCTGGTCGAGCGGCGTGATGTCGACCGAGATGGCGTCGTGCGAGGCCTGCGGGATGGTGTTCCGCCAGAACGGAATTTCGTTCACGCTGGAGGCGACGGTCGGGCTGTTGAGGCCGATCGCCTTGAACTGCTGGCGCGGCAGGTCCTGGGCCAGCGCGCCGCCGAATGCCGGCAGCAGCAGCACCGCGAGGGCGGCGCCAAACAGGGTGCGCAAGTTCATCCGTGCCTCCTATTGATTTGATCGTCCTGCCCTGTGGTCGCCCTCGGCGGCTGATGGCCTCGGAGGCGATACGAAGGATGGCACCCTGGGCCTGCGGCACGCAAGCGGCACCTGTTCCCTGGGCGCGGCATGCCCACTGCCGGATACAGCCTCCGCTGCAGCCACTTTGCTGGCCCACCCGAAACGCCCAGCATGCCATTGTGCAATTCATCGCAGTGGATGGAGACGCCCGATGTTCACGCTTGATCCCATGCCGCCGCCGGTGGATGCAGGCCTGCTCGATCTGCTCCGCGGTGCCGAGCCGGCCACCATCGGGCACTTCATGCACACCGGCTTCATGGAGCCGGCGATCCGGGGCATGTTCCCCGATATCCGTGTCGCCGGCACCGCCGTGACCGTCCGGGCACCGGGCGCCGATGGCGTCATGATCCATCACGCCGTCGGACAGGCCCGGCCGGGCGATATCCTGGTGATCGACCGCTGCGGGGACCTCAAACACGCCTGCATCGGCGGCGCCGTCGCCTATGCAGCGAAGAAGCGCGGGATCGCGGGCATCGTCGTGGATGGGTTCGTCACCGACATCGCCGAGCTGCGCGCCACCGGCGTCCCGATTTGGGCTCGCGGTCTCTCTCCCATCACGACCAAGATCCTCGGGCTCGGCGGCGGCTTCTGCGTACCGGTTTCCTGCGGTGGGGTCGCGGTGAGGCCGGGCGATGCCGTGTTTGCGGATGAGAACGGCGTTCTGGTGCTCGATCCTGTCGACATCGAGTGGGCGGCCAGGCGGGCGATCGGCATGCAGCAGGAGGAGAAGAAGACACTCGAACGTATCGATGCGGGCGAAAGCTATGCCGATATCCTCGGCGCCACGGCGCTGATCCAAAAGCACATGGACCCGCTTCGGAAGATCGAGGGTTCGCGCTGAGGCACGGGCACCGGCCGAGCCGGCGGAATGCCCATCTGCCCGCCGCTATCTGAGCCCGGATAGGCGCTGGCGCAGCGGCGAGCCGCTTCGCCGCAGCGAAATCCGCGCGGCCGGGAGCGCACCATCGCAGCAGGGCGGCGAACACGAAGGGAAGTCCAACTCCGTCGAGAAGCGCCGGGGCGATGAGGCTCCGCCGCCAGGCCGTTGCGGCGGGTCTGCCCGGTGATCGACCGGGCGGGAGCTTGGGTCCTGACAGTACCATGTCACGCCCATTGCCAGGCCGAGCCGAGGTTGCAGGCCCACCAACTCGCCACCGGAGCCGTTCCGCGATGCGCAGTCACCGGCGCATCATTGCCGGTGCCGGTATCCGAAGCTTCATGGGCTGGCAATGCCGTTGACGATCCCGTCAGCGACGGAGCGGAAGTTACCCCTTTGGATTGACCAGGAAGCGAGCCGAGCGGCAAATTTCGGGCTGCTGCGGACGTGACGGAGGCTGCCTTGCCACCATGACCGCGCTCAACGCCGCCCGGCCGCTCATCATCGCGACCTGTGCTCGTCCGAGTCCCTGCGATGGCTGCGAGGCACGCAAGGTCGGCTTCTGCGCCCCGTTGCATGAGGGCGCTCTCCATGCCGTGGCAAGCGCGGGAGAGCAACTCACCTTGGAGCCTCGCCAGAGCCTGTTCAACCAAGGCGATCCGACTGCGCACGCCTTCATTCTGAATGAGGGCACTGCGCGTCTGACCCACTTGCTGCCCGATGGCCGGCAGGCAGCGGTCGGCTTGCGCTTCGGCGGCGAGGTGCTCGGCTTCACCACCGAACCGGCGCACCGCTTGACGGCGGAGGCGCTTACCATGGTATCGGCCTGCCGGATCGATCGCTGTCGCCTCGATCATCTGCTGAGCCAGGACCCGCTCCTTGAGCGGCATTTTCTGGAACTCTGCACGCGCGAACTTGCGGCGACACAGGATCACCTCGTCGCTCTTGGCCAGTTCACCGCGGAAGAGCGTGTCGCCGCTTTCCTGATTTCGCTCATCGAAGCCCAGGAATGCCGTGGCCAGCACGGCCCGATCTACGAGGTTCCGGTGACGCGGGCCGATGTGGGTGAATTGCTGGGCCTGACGCTCGAAACCGTCAGCCGGGCTGTAAGCGCCTTCCGCCGCCGTGGCTGGCTCCGCGCGCGGGGGGTGCATGAAATCGAAATCCTGGACCGCAACGCCCTGGCATCCCTCGCCCTTGGCGAGGGGTAGGACGGCACTTGATCGTCATCGCTGCAAATGCCGGCGTAAAACTAAATCAGTAGATGATATGCCCATTAATATTCAAGCGGGCAATGTTCAATTCCGGACAGCCATTCGGCAATGGATTGGATTTACCTCGGAACCCATTCGCTGAATAGGGGTGAGGTCTTGGAACTTAACATTGACGTTGAGCATCCGGAATTTCATCGTGGACAGCTCTCACCGCTCATTTCGCGCAGCATCCGGGGCGCGAACGCCACCGGGCCCAGTCCGGATACTATGGCGTCTCGCGCCGCTCGCACCGCACCGAGTACCCTTTCGCTCGCCAATGTCGCGGTCGCCAGCGACGATATGGCCTTCGCCCCGCGCCAGAGCCTGTACCGCCAGGGCGATCCCGGCACCCATGTCTTCATTCTGAAGGAGGGTACCGCAAGACTGACCCATCTGCTGGCTGATGGCAGGCAGGCGTCCATCGGTCTGCGCTTCGAGGGGGACATGCTGGGCCTGGCGCCAGGACCGATCCATCAGATGGGTGCGGAGGCGCTGACTGCCGTATTGGCCTGGCGCATCAGCCGCCGCGAACTCGAGCGCCTGTTCCGTCAGCACTCGACGCTGGAGCGTCATTTCATCGACCTTTGTGCACGCGAACTGGCCACCACCCAAAACCAACTCATTGCGCTCAGCCGATTGACGGCAGAGGAGCGTGTCGCAGCCTTCCTGATCTCACTGGCCGAAGTGCAGGACCGACGGGGCCATCACGGCCCGATCTACGATGTGCCGGTGACGCGAGCCGATGTGGGCGAATTGCTGGGCCTGACGCTCGAGACCGTCAGCCGGGCCGTCAGTGCCTTCGTCGGCGCGGTTGGCTGCGCCCGCATGGTTTGCACGAGGTCGAGTTCCTGGACCGCAAAGCCCTGGCAGCCCTCGGGGCGGGTGAGGGAGCCGGCACGCGGTCAGGCAAAGCCGCCATGCCCGGAAGCGCGCCGCACTGCCAGGGCGAGGAAGCGGTTCGCAGGCAGGCGGGAGCATGCCCGGCGGAGGGGAGCCTGCCCTAGCCTCTTGGTCAGCCCGCCGGTCAGCGCCGGCCTGACATGCCGATCAACACATGCCGATCAACAGCAGCACGCTGACCGCGAGCATCAGCGCCAGCATCCCCTGCACGACGCCGACATTCGGCGCATCGCGTTCGACGGGAACCGCCGCCGTCCCGGGTGCCGCAAGCACGAATCCCCGCCGCGGCGACCGACCCATGTGCTGCCACCACGAAAGTCAGGTCTGGCGCAGGTTATCGACGATGCGCCGACCGCGTCGCGCCCATCAGCCAGGAGAATGATCGGCACGCCCTCACGCAGCCGGTCCCGGAGCCAGCGGCATCCGGCGGTGCAGTGGCTTTACCCCCAGCGCGGAGGCGCCGCCCGGCCTACCGGCGCCGGCGCTGACCCAGTTGGCGAATCCCCAGCGATCATCGCTGCCGCTGCCTTGCGGTGCGTCAAGGCAGGCGCTACCGGCGCCGCCTATCCTTCGCGCCGGCACGGCCCGCGGGCCGTGCCGATGACCATTGGCTCGCCGCTGCAGGCGGCTGCCGCGGAGCTATATCACCATGCGCGCCATGGTCCTCGATCGTCCCGGTTCAGGGCTGCGCTGCGCGGCGGTCCCGGACCCGAAGCCCGGGCCTGGGCAGGTGCTGCTGCAGGTGCGTGCCTGTGCCGTTTGCCGAACCGATCTGCATGTGGTGGATGGCGAATTGCCGGAGCCGAAGCTGCCGCTGATCCCCGGCCATGAGATCGTCGGCACGGTGGTCGAGGCGGGCGCCGGTGCGGAGGTCTGCGATCCGGGCGACCGCATCGGCGTGCCGTGGCTCGGCTGGGTCTGCGGCGCCTGCCGCTTCTGCCGCGCCGGCCGCGAGAACCTTTGCGCCCGCGCGCGCTTCACCGGCTATCAGATCGATGGCGGCTATGCCGAACTGACGGTCGCCGACGAGCGCTACTGCCTGGCGTTTGCCCGCGCCTATGGCGATGTCGGAAGCCGCGCCGCTGCTTGTGCGCCGGCCTGATCGGCGACCGCACCCTGCGGATGGCCGTGGGCCTTCAGCCACGTTGACGCCGCGACGCATCGGCCTCTATGGCTTCGGCGCGGCGGCGCATATCGTGGCGCAGGTCGCCGTCCACGAGGGTCGCCGGGTGTTCGCCTTCACCCGCCCGGGCGACCTCGTCGCCCAGGATTTTGCCACGCGAGCTCGGCGCGGTATGGGCCGGCGGCTCGGACGAGACGCCGCCGAGCACAGCTCGATGCGGCGATGATCTTCGCACCCGTCGGCGCGCTGGTCCCGGCGGCGCTCCGGGCGGCGACACGAAAGGCGGCACCGTGGTCTGCGGCGGTATCCATATGAGCGACTCCCGACTTCCCCTACGCTCCTCTGGCACGAACGCGCAATGCGCTCGGTCGCCAACCTGACGCGGCGGGATGGGCAGGATTTCATGGCCCTGGCTGGCCGCACGCCCCTTCGAATGGCGGTAACGACGCTGCCCCTGACCGAGGCCAATCCGCACTCCGACGGCTGCGCCAGGGAGACGTGTCCGGCGCCTTGGTCCTGTTGCCGTGATCGAGGCAGCGTCGCCGGCGAGTAAGTCTTGCGCTGCATCAACATGGTGTTCGCAGTGGTCGGCATGCTCGACCCGACCACCAGGCACGGAGCTTGGCCATGACCTATGCGGCGGTTATCGTGAATGTCGAGGCACGGGCGCCGTCCGATGCCCGGGTCCGGCTGGCGGCCGAGGTCGCCGGGTGGTTCGGTGCCGGGTTGATTGGCCTTGCCGCAGAGCCGCTGGTGGCGCCACCGGCCCATGATGCGGGCCTCGCCTATGCCGCCACGCTGGACCCAGGAGACAGAACGGGTGCGGCCCTGCTCGCCACGGCCGAGCGGCGATTCCGGGCCGCCTGCCCAGCCGGCTATGCCGCATCAGCGGAATGGCGCAGCTTCGCCGAGCCGCCCGCGCAGGCACTGGAGCGCGAGGCCCGATCCGCCGACCTGCTGGTTGTCGGGACGGATGGCGAGGCGGAAGCCGGTGAGGTCCTGATGCAGGCTGGCCGGCCGGTGCTTGTCGTGCCGGCGGAGACTGCCTCGCTTGAGGCCCGCGCCGTGGTCGATCGGATCGGCGGGACACCCCACAGGCACGCCGGGCGGTCGCCGATGCGCTGCCGCTTTTGCGGCGAGCGGAGCATGTGCTGGTCCTCGAAGTCCTGGGCCGCGGGAAGCAGCCGGCCGAGCCGGCCCGGGCCGGGCTGGAGGCATGTGTCGGCCTGCTGGCGCGGCACGGCGTCGCCGCCCGATCCGAGGCCCGGCCCTTGCAGGCGCCAACGGTCGCCGACGAGATTATCGGTGCCGCCCAGGCCTGCGATGCGGGCCTGATCGTGTCGGGGGGCTATGGGCATGTCCGCTTGCGCGATGGGCCTTCGGTGGCGTCACCCGCGACCTGCTGCGGCGCTGCCCCTTCTCCTGCCTGCTGAGCCATTGACGGGAAACTGTGGCTGCCACGGCGATGGCAGCCCGGCGGGCATTGGGCCTTCCCGGGACAAGGGCCGATCGACGGCATTGAAGAGCCGGAGCGGGATCCTCGTTAGAGCACGTCGCTCGCCAGGATCGATGACTCCTGCAGCCGGTCCTCGACCCGCTCAACACCATCGATCCGTTCGGCGAGCACGCGCAGGCCGCGCCGCATGGCCGCCGAGCGGACGAAGCCGTGCAGCGTCACCACGCCATCGCGGACTTCCGCAGTAGGTGTACAGGTCATCAGCCCAGGGCTGCGCGCGCATCTCCGCCCGCAGCGCGGCGTAGATGCGCTGATCGCGCGCCTCCGCGGCGGTGCCGATCCTGCCGGGCGGCTCCAGCACCGCGCGCAACAGGTCGGCCGGGAGACGACACCGATGAGCTGGTCATCCTGCAGCACCGGCAGGCGCTTGACGCGGGCGTTCCTCCATCAGATGGGCGCAATGGTCGGCTGTCGCGTCCGGGCCGACGGAGACGACATCGGTGGTCATGATGTCCTGCGCCGTCCGGCCATGGGTCTTCGCATAGCGCTCCCCGCAGCCGGTTGGCATTACGGAATACGCTGCCGAGCCGGCCCTGCGGCGGATCCTCCGCGGCCGCGAGACGGCGGAGCAGATCGGCCTCGGTCACGATGCCGAGCAGGCGCCCCAGCGCATCGGTTACCGGCACGCCGAAATGCCGCGATCGGCAAGCAGCCTGGCCAGCGATGTCACCGGCATGCCGGGCGGAACCGTCACCACCTTCCTGGTCATCAGCTCCCGCGCAAGCAATGTGTCGGTGCCCATCTGAGCTTCCTCCGGTCGCTGGAGGAACGCTAGATCGTACCGGGGTGGGCGGTTTGAGGCAGATCAAGCGCCGATGATCCCCTCAGACCTCGAAGAACGGTGTTTCCTCATCCGCCCCGCCCCGCAGGCGCAGATCGAAGCGGAAGGCCCGAACCCCATCCGCCTTGCCGTCCGGTCGGGCGACGAGCCGCGCCCGTCGCGCCACGGGCACCAGCGCCAGCACCGGGTCGTGGCGTTCTCCGCCGCGAAATCGGGAAAGTACGAGGTGGTCAGCACGGGCCGCATCGAGCCCGATCCCATGACGGTGAAGGTTGACATGCGGGGCCCGCCAGGCGCCGCCCTCGGCATGGCCGCCCGGCAGCAGGGTATGGAATTCGGTAATGTCCCCCGGCATCGGTCGAAGCGCGCCCCAGCCGAGGAAATCCGGGTCCGCCAACTGCCATTCCGGATCGGCCGGATGGCGGAAGCGGCCACCACCATCCGCCTGCCAGCCTCCAGCACGGCGTTGACGCAGGCGATCCGCCCTCCCGCGTGACTTGGCCCCGCAACAGGATCCGTTCGCCGCGCATGCTCGGCATCGCGTCTGGTGCGATGCGGGTCGAGGTCGTTGTCGCCGGGCCCGAAGAAGGTCCGGGGGAAGATATGGCCCGATGGTCTGCGGCGAGGTCGCGGCAGCGGCGCATCGGACGTGCGGCGGCACCCGGCGGTCCTCGGTCATGGACATGGCCGGAGCGTGGCCACGCGGCCGCGCAGCACGATGTCATGCCCGAAACCCAGCCAGCCGCTGCCGACTTCCGCGGGCGGCCGCTGCCGGGCCACCAGGCGATCGCGCGCTGCCGCATCGGGGATCGACATCAGGATCCGGTCCAGCGGGTTGAGCGGGTCGCCCGGAAAATACATCTGGGTGACCAGCCGCGCCAGCGAGGCGGGCCCCAGCACCGAGAAGTGGACATGCGGCGGGCGCCACCAGGTATCCGCCACCGGCACCGGATAGGCCCCGGGCTTGATGGTGAAGAAGCCGTAGCGGCCGTCGTCATCCGTCAGCACCCGGCCATTGCCGATGAAATTGGGGTCGAGCGGCGCGTCGCGCGTATCGATGGGGTGGAAGTAGCGGCCGGCGGCATCGGCCTGCCACAATTCCACCACGGCGCCGCGTACCGGCCGGCCGTCCTCATCCAGCACCCGGCCGCCGACATGGATGAGTTGCCCGATCGCCACGCGGCCCGGCCCCTGCAGCGCCAGGTTGTCGTCGCCGCAGGGCAGCTTGCGGGCGAGGTCGAGCGGCCCGGTCACTTCGGTGCGCATGGCCGGCCGCCGCAGTGGCGGCTGGGCGGGGCGTATGCGTCCAGGTATTCGGATAGCCCTCGACCGGCACCTGCGGCGCGATGCCGGGCGGCCATGGGTCGAAATGGTCGGGCAGGCGATGCGCAGTCATGGTTCTCCTCCCCCCGGGGCGGGCCTGGCGTCACGGCATCGCGGGCCCGCGCAGCCAACAGGCTGTCATGCCGCCGATGCCTGGGAAAGCCGCAGCTTCGGGCCGGCCTATTGATCTGCCGGCGCAGTCCGGACAGGCTGGCCGCGACCGGGGCACGGCAGGGCGCATCCAATGGCCGAACGGCGAAGCATCGGGCACGGGCCGGTCCGGATCGAATTCCTGGCACAGGGTCATGGCCCGACCATGCTCCTGCTGCCCTCCCTCGGCCGCGGCGCCGACGATTTCGACAGCATTGCCTCCCGTATTGCCGCCGCCGGTTTCCGGGTGGTCCGGCCGGAGCCGCGCGGCATCGGCCACTCGATCGGGCCGATGGACGGGCTGACGCTCTATGACCTGGCGGAGGATGCAGCCGCGGCGCTCGTCGCCGATGCGGGGGAGGCGCCGGTTCAGCCGGCTGTCGTCGCCGGCCACGCCTTCGGCAATTGGGTGGCCCGAGCGCTATCGGCAGTGCGCCCCGAATTGGTACGGGCGGTGGCGCTCCTGGCGGCTTCGGTCGGCACCGAGATCGATCCTGCCATCCGCGCCTCGATCGACGGCAGCTTCGACCCCACCCTGTCCGATGCGGAACGGCTACGACACCTGCAGCGAGGCTATTTCGCCCGGGGCCATGACGCGCGGGTCTGGCTCGCCGGTTGGCACCCGGCCGTGGCGCGGATGCAACGGGCGGCGACCGCGGCGACGCGCGACCCGGTCTGGCGGCGTGTCGCGGATCGGGTGCCGGTGCTCTACCTTGCCGCGGCGGAGGATGTCATCGCCCCACCGCCGACCCTCGATCAGCTTCGCCAGGCGCTTGGCGAGCGGGTGTCGCTCGCCGGCATCCCGCGGGCCGGACATGCGCTGCTGCCGGAACAACCCGAGGCGACGGCCGAGGCGCTGATCCACTTCGCCCGCAACCTGGCCTGAACCACGACCCGGATCCCGCCATCGGCGCGGTATCCCACACGACCGACAATCGAAGGAAGCAGCACAGCATGGACGGCCTGACGGAACTCGAATGCTTCTCGGTCGACCTGGCAGACCACATCGCCACGGTGACGATACGCCGGCCGCCGGTGAATGCGCAGAACCGGCAATTCCGCGACGAGATCATCCGCATCTTCGACACGCTGCACGATACGGCGGAAGTGCGCGCCATCATCCTGACCGGGGCGGGCAAGACCTTCTCCGCCGGCGCCGACCTGAAGGAACGGCCCGGGCTCTCCGGCCAGGCCGGCGCCTATCCGCGGCACAACCGCCTGGTCCGCGCCGCTTTCGATTGCGTCATGGAATGCGAGAAGCCGGTCATCGCCGCCGTCAATGGCGCGGCGATCGGGGCCGGCTGCGTGCTGGCGCTGTCGGCCGACATCCTGGTGGCGAGCGAAAGCGCCTTCCTGTCGATGACCGAGGTGGATGTCGGCCTCGCCGGCGGCGTGCGGCATGTGCTGCGGCATTTCGGCCAGTCCGATGCGCGGCTTATGATCATGACCGCGCGCCGCATCACCGGGCCGGCAGTTGTTGCGGATGAACGTCGTCTCCGCCTGTGTCCCGGATGCCGAGCTGATGGCGACGGCCATGGGCATTGCCCGCGACATCGCTGGCAAGGTGCCGCTGGCGGTGCGCGCTGCAAAGCGGTCCTTCCTCCTGACCGAGGATCTGCCCCTGCACGAGGGCTACCGCTACGAGCAATCCCAGACGGTCGCGCTCTCGACTACCGAGGACACGCGGGAGGCGCAGCGCGCCTTCGCCGAAAAGCGCAAGCCGGTATTCCAGGGACGCTGAGCGGGGGGACTCCCCACCCTTTTGCAAGGCTGAACTGGGCCAGGTGGTAAACTGGCCCGGTCATGGGTTGGCAGGCTGCGGCGCGTGCTTGGCGGGGTCGAAGGTTGCCCCGGTTTTGAGCATGGCGCAGGCGACGGCAAGCAGCCGGTCGGCGACGGTGCGGAGGGCACGGCCATGAGAGTGGCCGCGCGTGCGAAGTTCGGCATAGCGGAGGCGCCTGCGCTTGTCGTGCTGGGTGGCGACGCTGGCCCAGTGATAGACGGCGGTGCGCAAGCGCATCGTGGCAGGCCTGGCGCATGAGGACGACGTGGCGCTTGCCACTGCGGCGTGGTGACCGGGGCGACCCCGGCGAGGCTGCGCAGGGCGTAGTAGTCTCGGCGCTGCAGGGGATCGGTGGCCTCGGCGAGCAGCGTGGCGAGGACGATCCGGCCGACTGCCTGGCAGGGAGCGGAGGATCGTCACGTCGCGCTGCTCTGAGGCCTTGCCCCGGCTCTGGCTCCTGTCGCGGCCAGCTTGGCTGCAGAGGGCGGTCGAGCCTGCACATGGGCCGCCGCGGAGCTGGCGGTTGACCAGGTCGCAGACGGGCGGAGACTGCCGCGATATGGGCGGTGGCCGCGCTGCGACCGTGCCCGGGCGCGACGACGAGCGGCGGGCCTGCGGAGGGTTTCCAGGACCTCGGCTGCCGAGAGGCGGCGGATGCGGTGGCGCTTGAGCAGGCGAGCAACCGTTGCTTCGCGCACGCCGGGCGGCCTTCGGCCGGGGTCGGGCGCAAACTCCAGCAGATCCAGGAACCACTCGGCGGCGAGGTCGTCGGCCAGGTCGAGCGCCTGCGGGTAGTAGCGCCAGAAGCTGCTCGCGCAGCGCGGTTGGCGAACCTGTTGCGCTCACCGTTGCAGATCCTCGGCCATGCGCGACCACTTCGCGGAGTTCGACGACGAGCGGATCGACCGGCGGCAGACGGGCGAAAGCAGCTGCCCGTCGGTGCGCAGCGCATCGGCCAGCACGCGCCGCATCGACCGGCTATCATCCTTGGCGCCAGCCGACGGTGAACCGGTCGCGGAAGCGATCGAGCTGCTTCGGGATTGCATCGCGTGAAGACCCGGAAACCACGCTCGAGCAGCGCTCTCGACCACCGGCCCGTGCGGCACCTCGATGGCAACCCCGATGGCCGCGGGCGCGGCACCGGTGCGGGCTCAGGAGCCAAGTCGCAGAGCTCGGCCAGACCCGCTCCGCCATGAGCGAACGGCGCGCTGCGCCGAGCTCGCGCGCCGTGGGCATCCAGAAACGTCGACGTGGTGCGTCGCCGACGCCCAGTCGACGCCCACAAACCAATCCGCGTCCGTCCGGCATTGCCTTGCCCCTCCTATGGTGGCCCAGGCCGCCGCGATGCTCGCCGATCCCTGTACTGGCGCTCAAAGGCGCAAACTCCCCACCGGGCTTGCACCGCGGCCAACCCGCCGGGGCACGTGTCCCCCACCCAGGTGCTCAGGGCACAGGGGGCGAAGGAAGTCACTCCCGGTAGGCCAGCCCGGTCCGGTCAGCCTATGCTCACCACCAGCCAACCGGATCAACACGAGAGGTGACACAGGGGGCGGTTGAACTCCCCGGCCTGCCGCCGCAGGATGCCGCCCGGCGGCCCAAGTCAGGAGGCCGCAATGGAGGACCATCCAGCCCCATGCACGGCCAGCCATGTTGATCACGGCGATCAAATCCTCGGTCGTTTCGATGCCCTTCACCATGGGCGGGCCGCATACTGCCTTTGCCGGGCAACGCTGGGACCGGCTCGAGATCCTGCTGGTCCGCGTCGAGACGGCGGATGGGCTGGTCGGCTGGGGCGAGGCCTTCGGCCATGCCGCGATCGCAACCACCAAGGCGGCGCTCGATAGCATCGTGGCGCCGCTGGTCATCGGGCAGGATTCCGGGGATATCGCCGGACTGACCCGGCGGGTGCTGCACGCCACCCACCTGCTCGGCCGCAACGGCGCCTTCGTCTATGCCTTTTCCGGCATCGAGATCGCGCTGTGGGACATCCTCGGCAAGCGCTGTGGCCAGCCGGTATGGCGCCTGCTCGGCGGCAAGGCACCGGCCAGCCTGCCGGCCTATGCCAGCCTGCTGTCCTATGGCGGCGACCTCGACCTGGTCGCCCGCAACACGGCCGAGGCGGCGGCGCAGGGCTATCGCCACATCAAGCTGCACGAAGTCACCCGGGACGCGGTGCTCACCGCCCAGGCCGCCGCGCCGGGCGCCAGGGTGATGCTCGACGTGAACTGCGCCTGGACCCCGCCGGTGGCGCGCGGCATGGCGCAATCCATGGCCGGTGACGGGCTGTACTGGCTGGAGGAACCGGTCTGGCCACCGGAAGATGCCGCCGGGCTGGCCAGCCTGCGCCGCCACGGCATCCCCTTGTCCGCCGGGGAGAACACCGCCGGGCTGTTCGGCTTCAAGGCGCTGATCGAGGCCGGCGCGATCGACGTCGCCCAGCCGAGCGTCACCAAGGTTGGCGGTATCGGCGAGATGATCCGGGTGATCCGGCTGTGCGAGGCGCATGGCATTGCCGTCGTCCCGCACAGCCCGTATCTTGGTCCCGGCTTCGTCGCCACCGTCCATGTCGCGCGGCGCCCGGTTCGATGTCGTGACGATTTTCACGCCCTCGCCGAGCAATTTGCCGAACAGGCGCGAGAGAATCATGGCGTCGGCCGGGTTGGTGACCTGCATCTCGTCGAAGCACAGTAATCTCGCTTCGGCCGCGATCTGCTCGGCGACCGGCTCGATCGGGTCGCCCTCCTCGCTTTCGCGGGCAACCCGCAGGCGATTGTGGGTTTCGATCATGAACTCATGGAAATGGACCCGCCGTTTGGGCACGACGTCGATATGCGCGAAGGCGAGGTCCATCAGCATCGACTTGCCGCGACCGACACCGCCCCACAGATAAACTCCCGCAGGGCTCTCGCGATTGGATCCTAGGAGCCGCGAGAGAATTCCATCCTGATTGAAGCTGGCCGCGAGCCGATCGAGCGCGGTGACCGCCCGGGCCTGTGCCGGATCGGGCTTCAGTTCGTTCGCGGCAATCAGACCGTCGTAGGTGACCCGTACGGGTCCACTCATCGCGCAGATGGTCCGTTGGGCCGGTTCACCCGTCGCAAGGTGCCGCTGAAGCTGTAGCAGGGCTCGCCGTTCTGCTTGACCACGCCCTGGAGGAAGGCGTGGCCGCGGGTCTGCCTGACCAGCTCGACATGCGCGTCGAGCGGGCTCCCGGCCTGGCCGCGAGCGAGGAAATGCGCGGTAAGGTCGAGCGTGACATAATGCGCGCGGTCCATCCCGGCGCACAGCCCGCCGGCGAACATCGCCATGTCGATGAAGCTCATGATCGCCCCGCCATGGATCGACCCACCCATGTTCATATGCGCCTCGGTCGGGAACATCCGCGCGATCCCGCGGCCCGGGCCGTCGGGCTTGAACAGCAGCCGCCCGGTCGCGGCAGCGAACGACGAACGCGGGAAGTCGCCCCAGCTGTACCAGCCCTCGTGATCGGGATCGGGCGTGGCGCCGCGCGGGACTCCGACGTCCTCCAGCCCGCCAGCGTCGTTCGGTTGTTCCTCGCTCACGCGGCCCGTTCTGCGATCAGCTTCTTGGTTTCGGCGATGGCCTTCGCCGGGTTGAGCCCCTTGGGGCAGACGTTCGCGCAATTCATGATCGTGTGGCAGCGATACAGCCGGAACGGGTCCTCGAGGCCGTCGAGCCGCTCGCCGGTCGCCTCGTCGCGGCTGTCGGCCAGCCAGCGGTAGGCCTGGAGCAGGATCGCCGGCCCGAGGAACTTGTCGGCGTTCCACCAATAGCTCGGGCAGCTGGTGGTGCAGCAAAAGCAGAGGATGCACTCGTAGAGGCCGTCGAGCTTCTCGCGGTCGTTCGGGGTCTGCAGCCGTTCGCGGCCCGACGGCGCAGGGCTGGCCGACTTCAGCCACGGCTGGATCGACGCATATTGCGCGTAGGCGTGGGTCAGATCGGGGACGAGATCCTTGACGACGTCCATGTGCGGCAGCGGCGTGATCCGGACCTCGCCCTTGAGGTCGTCGATCGCGGTGGTGCAGGCGAGGCCGTTGCGGCCTTCCATGTTCATCGCGCACGACCCGCAGATCCCCTCGCGGCACGAACGCCGGAAGGTCAGCGTCGGGTCGATCTCATTCTTGATCTTGATCAGTGCGTCGAGAACCATCGGCCCGCATTTGTCGAGGTCGATGGTGTAGCGGTCGAAGCGCGGGTTGGCCCCAGTGTCCGGATCATAGCGGTAGATCTTGAACGTACGGAGGCGCTTGCCCTGTTCGGCCGGCCAGGCGCGGCCCTTCTTGGGCACGCTGTTACGGGGGAGGAAGAATTCGGCCAAGCTTGCGCTCCTTGCTTGGCCGAGCCGCTAGCACGCGCGGCACGCAGAAGAAAAGGCCGCCCGGCTCACCGAGCGGCCTCTTCTGCAGGTTGGTTATCGATAGAGCAGCGCGCTGACGACCTGCTGGACCAACATCGTCTTGGGATCGACCCGGTAGACGTAGCCGTCGCCATAATAATAGCGGTCGTTCGGGTCGAAGCCGTACTGACGGCGCAGGTCGTACGGAATCTGGTTGTAGCTCCAGCGGCTGCCGTAGGTCTGCGGGAAGCGTTGTCCGACGCGATACAATTTCTTCGCCTGGCCCGGCGGCATGCACCCGTTGTGCTTCTTGGCGAGGCCGGGCGGGCAGCCGCCGACGCCGTAACCGACCGGCCCGTTGACGCCATAGGCGTGCGGATTGCCCTGGCCCTGACCGTGGCCGGGCTTCGCGAGAGCCGGGCCTGCGAACGCGAGCGCCGCTGCGCCCGCCAGTATGACGAAGTGTTTCATAATCCCTCAAATCCTATCGACTCGAACGTGAACGTTCGTTGACCGGAATGGTTACCGCCGAGTCCCGCGCGGCCGTCCGAGGAACGGCGCAACCGCGCCTTCCGTTGGGTTCCCGAGCAGAAGGAGGACACCATGCTCGGAAAAGCTGACGCACTGCCGATGATCGCGGTCACGGACCTCGATCGCGCCCGCCAATTCTACGAGGACAAGCTGGGCCTTGAGACCAAGGACGAATGGGGCGGTGAGGGCGCGACGCTGAAGAGCGGCGACACGCTGATCAACGTCTATAAATCCCAGTTCGCCGGGACCAACCAGGCGACCGCGCTCACGTTCGACGTCGACGACGTCGAGAAAGAGGTCGGCGAGCTGAAGGAGAAGGGCATTTTCTTCGAGAAATACGACCTGCCCGGGCTCGAGCCCCAGGGCGACTTCTATGTCGGGGAGAAGGGCTTCAAGACCGCCTGGTTCAAGGACCCCGACGGCAACATCCTAAGCCTGGTCGAAGGCGGCCAATAGCCACCAAAAGAAGGGCCGCCGGGCGTACCGGCGGCCCTCTTTTTTTGCTAGCGCGAGAGGCTAGCGGCTAATGACATCCAGCACCCGAGTGACTGCGTAGGTCGTCGGGTCGACGACATAGACGTAGCCGTCGCTGTAAACGTAACGTCCGTTCGCATCGAGGTGGTAATAGGTCACCACCGGCCGCGGCAGGGTGCTGTACGTCGTGTACGTATAGTCTGGGCCGAAAACGTAGCCGACCTTGTACGGCGCCGTTCCCTTCACCCGGTGGGTCGAGACGCAAACCCCATGTTTCCACTTCGTGCACACGTACGTCTTTGGTTTGGCGTCGGCCGCCGGAACGACCGCCAGCGCGACGGCAGCGCCCGACAGCGCGAGAAGAAACTTCCGCATGAGAGCCTCCTTTCGAAGCGTTCGGGAATCAACGAGTCCGGCCAAAAGCCGGTTGCGGCATTCATCGCGGCCCCCGCACAACTGGCTGGACCCGAAACGAAGGCTGCGGCTAGCGCGTCAACGCGTCGATGATTTCGCTCGACCGCGTAGGTCCGCGGGTTCACGACGTAGATGTAATTGTCGCGATACACGTAGCGATAATCGGGGTTGAGGTCGTAACGCTGCACGTACGTCCGCGGCAGCGTGCGGTACGAAGTGTAGGCGTAGCGCGGGCCGAACCGGTAGCCGGTGCGCCACATCGCGTGGCGAGCGCTCGACACGCGATAGCCGTGATTGGCCCAGCGCACGCAGTGATGGTGGCGCCACTTCGCACAGGTTCGGGCGTGGTGGCGATTGCCGTGGTTGTCATGGCGGTCGGCCATCGCCGGGGTGGCACTCAGGGCCACCGCAGCAGCGCCAAGCGCGAGAAATGCCTTCGTCATTGATGTTCTCCTTGAACGGATGTGGGCGCCCAACGAACCGCCGGATCGGCAGTTGCGCCGTTCATCGAAGGGAAAGCACATTTTAATGTTCGTGGTCTGTTCGGTTGCCCCTGCGGGGCCACCTCGCTAATCGGGCGCCGCGCTCCCTAACGGCGACTCCCCATGACGCCGCCGTAACAACAGAAAGGTTCGGACCAGCCCCATGGCTCGGAAGAAAATCGCGCTGATCGGCGCCGGAATGATCGGCGGCACCCTCGCTCACCTCGCCGCGATGCGCGAATTGGGCGACATCGTCCTGTTCGACATCGCCGAGGGCATCCCGGAGGGAAGGCGCTCGACATCGCCCAGGCCGGCCCGGTCGACGACTTCGACGCCAAGCTCAAAGGCACGTCGGATTATGCCGACATCGCCGGCGCCGACGTGTGCATCGTCACCGCCGGCGTGCCGCGCAAGCCGGGCATGAGCCGCGACGACCTGCTCGGCATCAATCTGAAGGTGATGAAGGCGGTCGGGGAGGGCATCAAGCAGCACGCCCCGAATGCGTTCGTGATCTGCATCACCAATCCGCTGGACGCGATGGTCTGGGCGCTGCGCGAATTCTCCGGGCTGCCGCACGACATGGTCGTCGGCATGGCCGGCGTGCTCGACAGCGCGCGCTTCCGCCACTTCCTGGCGCAAGAGTTCGGCGTGTCGGTCGAGGACGTGACCGCCTTCGTGCTCGGGGGCCACGGCGACACCATGGTGCCGATCGTCGGCTATTCGACCGTCGCCGGAATCCCGATCCCTGACCTCATCAAGATGGGCTGGTCGACGCAGGAGCGGATCGACGCGATCGTCAAGCGCACCCGCGGCGGCGGCGGCGAGATCGTCGCGCTGCTCGAAGACCGGCTCGGCCTATTACGCGCCCGCGACCAGCGCGATCGCGATGGCCGAAAGCTTCCTGCGCGACAAGAAGCGCGTCCTGCCCTGCGCCGCGCATCTGACCGGCCAATATGGCGTCGACGACCTCTATGTCGGCGTGCCCTGCGTGCTCGGCGCCGGCGGGGTCGAGAAAATCGTCGAGATCGAGCTCGACGATACCGCGCGCGAGAATTTCAACGTCAGCGTCGACGCGGTGAAAGAGCTCCTCGTCGCCTGCAAGCAGATCGACGGAAGCCTCGCGCAGGAACCGGTCGCCTAAATGTCAACCGCACTGGCCCTGGCAATCTTGCTTCAGGACCCGCTGCACCGGTCCGGCACGGGGAATACCCCCGCGATCGCGGCTTTCAGAGAGGCCTGTGTTGAAGGGTCGCTGAAGCTGTCGCCGGGGCGCGGCAAAGTCCTTCGGGAGCGGGAGATCACCGACTTTGTCTACATGTCCGATTGGGGCCGCCCGACCAGGCGACGGACGGTCGTGAAGCTTGGCTCGGGACCATCGAGCTACATTGTCGTGGCCGAATACAAGAACCTACAGCCGCGGAGCATTGCGCGGACTTGCGCCCTGATTTCCGGCGACATCTCCAAGGAAGAAGCTGCGCGGCCTACCTCGAGAACCTGCCGGACAAGGTCGTGGCGCCAATGCGATGGCCACCGCAATGGACCTCGGACCATCCTGAGCTCGGTTATATGAAGCGTCTTCGACTGCGAAGCGATGGATCGATTGTATTGGAAGTTGGAATGTATCCGGCCGCGGCCGCCCAAATGAACGCAGGTACGACAAAACAATGAGCATCCTCGTCGACAAGAACACCAGGGTCATCACCCAGGGGATGACCGGCGAGACCGGCACCTTCCACACCCAGCAGGCGCTCGCCTACGGCACGCAGATGGTCGGCGGCGTGACTCCCGGGAAGGGTGGCACTGGGCATCTCGGCCTGCCGGTGTTCGACACCGTGCACGAGGCCGTCGCGAAAACCGGCGCGAACGCGTCGGTGGTCTACGTCCCGCCGCCCTTCGCCGCAGACTCGATCCTCGAGGCGATCGACGCGGAGGTGCCGCTGATCGTCGCCATCACCGAGGGCGTGCCGGTGCTCGACATGGTCAAGGTCAAGCGCGCGCTGTCGGGCTCGAAGTCGCGGCTGATCGGGCCCAATTGCCCCGGCGTGCTGACGCCCGACGAGTGCAAGATCGGGATCATGCCGGCCAACATCTTCAAGAAGGGCAGCGTCGGCATCGTCAGCCGCTCGGGCACGTTGACCTACGAGGCGGTGTTCCAGACCACCAACGAGGGCCTTGGCCAGTCGACCGCGGTCGGCATCGGCGGCGACCCGGTCAAGGGCACCGAGTTCATCGACATGCTCGAGATGTTCCTCGCCGACGACGAGACGACGTCGATCATCATGATCGGCGAGATCGGCGGCAGCGCCGAGGAGGACGCCGCGCAATTCCTCGCCGACGAAGCGAAACGCGGCCGCCGCAAGCCGGTCGTCGGTTTCATCGCCGGCCGCACCGCTCCCCCAGGCCGGCGCATGGGCCATGCCGGGGCGATCGTCTCGGGCGGCAAGGGCGACGCCGAGAGCAAGATCGCGGCGATGGAGGCGGCTGGAATCACCGTGTCGCCGAGCCCATCTGAATTGGGCAGGACGCTCAAGGAGTTGCTGGTCGCGGCGTAAAAATGGCGGAAAACGAACCCTTCATGATCGAACGCGAGGCCGGCCCGAGCTGGGCGCGGCCCAACTGGCCGGTATCCGAGCTCGACGACCTCAATCTCGGCCTCGACCCGACCCAGGCCGGGATCGAGAAGGTCAAGGCCGCGGTGGCCGAGAAGGCCGCGGCAGCCGGGGCCGGCCCCGACGAGATCCGCCGCGCGGCCGAGGACAGCATCCGCGCGATGCTGCTGATCCGCACCTATCGCGTGCGCGGCCATCTCGCCGCCGACCTCGACCCGCTCGGCCTCGCCCGGCGCGAGGTTCCGGCCGACCTCACGCCCGAGTTCCATGGCTTCTCGAACGCGGACCTCGATCGCCCGATCTTCATCTGCGGCGTGCTCGGCTTCGAGACCGCGACCGTGCGCGAGATCGTCGCCGTGCTGCAGGCCAATTACTGCGGCCACGTCGGCCTCGAATATATGCACATCAACGAGGTCGAGGAGCGCCGCTTCCTGCAGGAGCGGATGGAGGGCAAGGACGCCGCCATCCAGTTCACGCCGGAGGGCAAGCAGTCGATCCTGACCAAGGTGATCCACGCCGAGCAGTGGGAGAAATTCCTCGCCAGGAAATATGTCGGGACCAAGCGCTTCGGGCTCGACGGCGGCGAGAGCGCGGTCCCGGCGCTGGAGGCGGTGATCAAATATGGCGGCCAGTACGGCGTCGAGGAGATCGACGTCGGCATGGCCCACCGCGGCCGGCTCAACATCCTGTCCAACGTGATGGGCAAGCCGGCCAAGGCGATCTTCCACGAATTCGCCGGCGGCGCGACCAATCCGGCCGATGTCGGCGGCTCGGGCGACGTCAAATATCACCTCGGCACCTCGTCCGACCGCGAGTTCGACGGGATCAAGGTCCACCTCGCGCTGCTGCCCAATCCGTCGCACCTCGAGGCGGTCGATCCGGTCGTGCTCGGCAAGGCGCGCGCGGTCATGACCTTCAAGGGCGACAAGCACGGCAAGACCGTGCTGCCGATGCTGCTCCACGGCGACGCCGCCTTCGCCGGCCAGGGCGTGGTGTGGGAATGTCTGAGCTTCTCCGGGCTGCCCGGCTACGGCACCGGCGGGACGATCCATTTCATCATCAACAACCAGGTCGGCTTCACCACCAGCCCGCAGTTCGCGCGCTCGTCGCCGTACCCGTCGGACGTCGCCAAGGGCATCCAGGCGCCGATCCTGCACGTCAACGGCGACGATCCGGAGGCGGTTACGTTCTGCTGCAAGCTGGCGATCGAGTTCCGCCAGACCTTCGGAAGAGACATTGTAATAGACATGTGGTGCTACCGCCGCTTCGGCCACAACGAAGGCGACGAGCCGAGCTTCACGCAGCCGCTGATGTATGCGGCGATCAAGCAGCAGCGCTCGATCAGCCAGATCTATGGCGAGCGCCTGCGCGCCGAGGGCGTGGCCGACCAGGCGTGGATCGACCAGATCACCAAAGATTATGTCGACAGCCTCGAGCGCGATTTCGAGGCCGCGGTCTCCTATGCGCCCGACAAAGCCGACTGGTTCGAGGGCCGCTGGGCCGGGCTCGGCCGCCCCGGCGAACCGGTGCTCGGCCGCCGCAACATTCCGACTGCGATCGACCCCGAGGAGGTCAAACGCCTCGGGCAGGTGCTGACCACGGTCCCCGAGGGCCTGCACGTCCACAAGACCCTCCAGCGCATCCTCGACGCCAAGCAGGCGATGTTCGACAGCGGCGAGGGGTTCGATTGGGCGACGGCCGAGGCGCTCGCCTTCGGCAGCCTGCTTGCCGAGGGCTGCTGCGTGCGGCTGTCGGGCCAGGACAGCGGCCGCGGCACGTTCAGCCAGCGCCACTCCATCTGGGTCGACCAGCAGACCGGCGAGAAATATATCCCGCTGTGCCACGTCGCGGGCGAGGGACGGTTCGAGGTCCGCGACAGTCCGCTGTCCGAATTCGGCGTGCTCGGCTTCGAATATGGCTTCTCGCTCGCCGACCCGCGCACCCTGGTGCTGTGGGAGGCGCAGTTCGGCGATTTCGCCAACGGCGCGCAAAGCATCATCGACCAGTTCGTCGCCGCCGGCGAGGCCAAGTGGCTGCGTGCGAGCGGCCTCGTCATGCTCCTGCCCCACGGCTTCGAAGGGCAGGGACCGGAGCATTCGTCGGCCCGGCTCGAGCGCTACCTCCAGCTGTGCGCCGAGGACAATATGCAGGTCGCCAACTGCACCACCCCGGCCAATTATTTCCATATCCTTCGCCGGCAGATGCGGCGCGATTTTCGCAAGCCCTTGATCCTCATGACGCCCAAGTCGCTGCTGCGGCACAAGCTCGCCGTATCGAGCCTCGCCGACTTCACCGGCGACGGGCATTTCCGCCGCATCCTGTCGGACCTCAACCCGCCGGCCGAGGGCGAAGCCCGGCGCCTCGTCCTCTGTTCGGGCAAGCTCGCCTACGAATTGATGGAGGCGCGCGACAAGGCGGGCGACCTCGGGGTCGAGATCCTCCGCATCGAGCAGCTCTATCCGTTCCCGTCCGAACCGTTGCTCAAGCGCCTGAAGGCCATGCCCAGGCTCAAGGACCTGGTCTGGGCGCAGGAGGAGCCGAAGAACAACGGCGCCTGGAACTTCGTCGAGGACATCCTCGAGCAATCCCTGGCGGAGGCGGGCTTCAAGGGCATGCGCGCGCAATATGCCGGCCGCGACGCCGGGGCGTCGCCCGCGACCGGCCTTGCCAAGCGTCACGCCGCCGAGCAGTCGGCCTTGATCGAGGCCGCGCTCGGCCATAGCAGCAGCGCCGAGGGCTCGGCGGTCGCCGCGGAATAAGGAAAGCACATGGCCACGGACGTCCACGTCCCCGCGCTCGGGGAATCGATCACCGAAGGAACGCTTGCGCAATGGCTCAAGCAGCCGGGTGAGGCAGTCGCGGCCGACGAGGCCGATTGCCACGCTCGAGACCGACAAGGTCAGCGTCGACGTGCCGTCGCCGGTCGCCGGAGTGCTGACCGAGCAATTGGTCCCGCGAGGGCGACGAGGTCGCGGTCGGAGCGGCGATCGCCCGGATCGACGAAAGCGCCACGGCGGGTGCCGCGGCTCCGGCGCAAGCGGCAGCCGCGGCGACGACCAATCCCGCCGGCCCAAGCGAGACCCCGGCCCTGCGCGGCGACGAGCACGCGCCGGTCGCGGAGCCCGAGGTCGCCGCCCGGCAGGACGCCGAGGATCACGTCACGACCCTGTCCCCGGCGGTCCGCCGCGCGGTGCTCGAGCATCATGTCGATCCGTCGAAGATCCACGGAACGGGCAAGGACGGGCGGCTGACCAAGGACGACGTCATCGCCGCGGCCGAGGCGCAGAAATCCGGCTCCCCGGCGGAGGCCGGGGCCCAGGCGCCGGAGGCGAAAGCGCCGGCGCCTGAATCAAAGGCTCCGCCTCCTGGGCCCCGGCCTGCGCCGGGGGACAGCGGCGAACGCACCGAAGAGCGCGTCAAAATGTCGCGCCTGCGCCAGACCGTCGCCCGGCGCTTGAAGGAAGCGCAGAACACCGCGGCGATGCTGACGACGTTCAACGACGTCGACATGTCGGCGGTGATCGACGCCCGTGCCCGCTACAAGGATCTGTTCGAGAAGAAGCACGGGATACGCCTCGGCTTCATGGGCTTCTTCGTGAAAGCCTGCGCGCTCGCGGCGAAAGACGTGCCATCGGTCAACGGCAGCATCGAGGGCGACGAGATCGTCTATCACGACTATCTCGACGTTTCGGTCGCCGTGTCGGCGCCCAAGGGCCTGGTCGTCCCGGTGGTGCGCAACGCCGACCGGATGAGCTTCGCCGAGATCGAGAAGACCATCGCCGACTACGGCAAGCGGGCCAAGGACGGCACGCTGACCATGGACGAGATGACGGGGGGCACCTTCACCATCTCCAACGGCGGTGTGTTCGGCTCGCTCTTGTCGACGCCGATCCTGAACCCGCCGCAATCGGCGGTGCTCGGCATGCACCGGATCGAGGAGCGGCCGGTGGTCAAGGACGGCCAGATCGTCGCCCGGCCGATGATGTACCTGGCGCTGTCCTACGACCACCGCCTGATCGACGGCCGCGAGGCGGTGACCTTCCTCGTGCGCGTCAAGGAAGCGATCGAGGACCCGACCAGATTGTTGATTGACCTTTAGCTCGTCACTCCCGCGCAAGCGGGAGTCCCGCTACCTATATTGCCCTCGAAGAGAAGCGGGATCCCCGCTTTCGCGGGGATGACGGAAGAAGAATATGGCTGACTATTAGATTTCGACGTGCTGGTGATCGGAAGCGGGCCCGGGCGGCTATGTCGCCGCGATCCGCGCCGCGCAGCTCGGCCTCAAGACCGCCTGCGCCGAAAGCCGGCGAGACGCTCGGCGGCACCTGCCTCAACGTCGGCTGCATCCCGTCCAAGGCTTTGCTCCACGCGTCGGAATATTTCGAGGCCGCGGCCGGCGGCGCGATGGCCAAGCTCGGGCATCAAGGTCACGCCCGAGCTCGACCTCGACGCCATGCACGCCCAGCGCCTCGACGCGGTCAAGGGCCTGACCGGGGGCATCGAGTTCCTGTTCAAGAAGAACAAGGTCGAATGGCTGAAGGGCCACGCGACCTTCGAAAGCGTCGACACGGTCAAGGTCGGCGACCGCACCGTCCGCGCCAAGAACATCGTCATCGCCACCGGCTCGTCGGTCACGCCGCTGCCCGGTGTGGAGATCGACGAGAAGATCGTGGTCTCTCCTCGACCGGCGCGCTGGAGCTGCGACAAGGTCCCCGGCCACCTGGTCGTGATCGGCGGCGGCGTGATCGGCCTCGAACTCGGCAGCGTCTGGCGGCGGGTCGGCGCCAAGGTCACCTGCGTCGAGTTTCTCGATCAGATCCTGCCCGGTTTCGACGACGACGTCCGCAAGGAGGCCAACAAGATCTTCAAGAAGCAGGGAATCGAGTTCCGGCTCGGCACCAAGGTCACGGCGGTGAAAATCGACGGCGGCAAGGCGACGCTGACGATGGAGCCGGCCAAGGGCGGGGCAGCGGAAACGATCGAAGCCGACATCGTCCTGGTGTCGATCGGCCGCAGGCCCAACACCGATGGCCTCGGCCTCGACAAGGCGGGGCTCCAGACGAATCAACGCGGCCAGGTCGAGACCGACCACGACTTCCGCACGTCGGTGCCCGGCATCTGGGCGATCGGTGACGTCATCCCCGGCCCGATGCTCGCCCACAAGGCCGAGGACGAGGGCATCGCCGTCGCCGAGAACATTGCCGGCCTGACCGGCATCGTGAACCACGATGTGATCCCGAGCGTGGTCTACACCATGCCCGAAATCGCCGGCGTCGGCCTCACCGAAGCGCAGGCGAAGGAGCATGGCGAGGTCAAGGTCGGCAAGTTCCCGATGCTCGCCAATTCGCGCGCCAAGACCAACCATGAGCCCGACGGCTTCGTGAAAGTCATCGCCGACGCCAAGACCGACCGCGTGCTCGGCGTCTGGATGATCGCCAGCGTCGCCGGAACGATGATCGCCCAAGCCGCCCAGGCGATGGAGTTCGGCGCGACCAGCGAGGACATCGCCTACACCTGCCACGCCCACCCGACCCATTCGCGAGGCGCTCAAGGAAGCGGCGATGGCGGTGACCGGGAAGCCGATCCACATCTGAGGCAACTCGTCATTGCGAGGAGCCGCAGGCACGCGGCGATCCAGGCTTGGATTGCTTCGCTACGCTCGCAATGACGAGTAAGGGAGCGGGTCGGCCGGCCAGCGGTCCGCGGCGCGAGGTCCTTCTGCCAGCGGCCGACGTCGACCCAGCGGCCGCGCTTGAAGCCGACGCCGCGCTCGATCCCCGACAGGGCGAAGCCGAGCTTCTCGTGCAACGCCACGCTCGCCTCGTTGGGCAGGGCGATGCCGGCGACGATGGTGACGAAGCCCTGCCGCTCAAGCAGGTCGAGATGCGCGCTGCAGCAGCCGGCGCCCGAGCCCGCGGCCCTGCGCGTCGCCCACCAGATAAAGGCCGGTTTCCACGCTCCAGCGATAGGCCGCGCGGTCGCGCATCGGGGAGGTCGCCGCATAGCCGACAACTCGCCCGTCCTCCTCCGCGACCAGCCAGGGATGGATCGGCCGGCTCATCCGCCGCGCGATCTCCGCCGGCTCGGGAGCGACCTCTTCGAAGCTGATCCAGCTGTCCTCGACGTAGGGCCGGTAGATGGCCGCGATCGCCGCGGCGTCTGCGGCTCCGCGCGAGGCGGATCAGGACAGCCATTCCTCCACCAGCGCGAGCAGGCCCTTGTCGTGCGCTTCGCTCCGCGCGGGAGCGCCCGTCGGGCATTCGAGGCAGCGCACCTGGATGGCCGGCCCCGACAGGATCGAGCGGACCTCGGCGAGCGCCGCCGCGAGCTGCTGCACGCGGCCGCGCGGTGAAGACGGCGAAGGCGTCGTCGGAGCGTGCTCGAATCGTCGCTGTCGGCGGCGAGCGATTCGAGGAACTGCTCGCGGAAGCCCTTGGGCGGCTCGAGGTAGCGCACAGCGCGCTCGTCGCCGAGCTTGGCCAGCTGCGCCGCCTTGGCGATCGCGTCGTCGATTCCGCCGAAGCCGTCGACCAGCCCGATCTGGTGCGCGGTGCCGCCGTCCCACACCCGCCCTTGCGCGATCTTGTCGATGTCCGCCGGCGTCTTGTGGCGCGACTGCGGCGACGATCGCGAGGAACCGGCGGTAGGTCGAATTCGACCCCGGTCTGGATCAGCTGGTTGGCCTCGGGCGACGGGCCCTTGCAGCAGGTCCGGCTCGCCCGCGAGCGGGGTCGTCTTGATCCCGTCGGCGCCGATCCCGAGCTTCTGCAGCGTGCCCTGGAAGCTCGGCAGGATGCCGAACACGCCGATCGATCCGGTGATGGTCGACGGCTCGGCATAGATGAAGTCGGCCGGCGTCGAGACCCAATAGCCGCCCGAGGCCGCGACATTGCCCATCGAAACGACGACCGGGATCTTGCTGCTCCTTGGCCTCGACCAGCGCCTGGCGGATCCGCTCCGAGGCGAGGACCGAGCCGCCCGGGCTGTCGACGCGCACCACCAGCGCCTTGATCGTCTGGTTGCGGACCGCGTCCTCGATCGCCGGCGCGATGCTGTCGCCGCCGGCGCTGCCGGAAGCGGCCTTGCCGTCGACGATCATGCCCGCGACGGTGACGATGCCGATCGGCCCGGTCGGTTTCTCGATCGACCTCGTCGGCGATGTACGAGGCGAGCTTGATTCGGTTGTAGCCGCCCGTCGCCCGCTCGTCCTTGCCGCCCAGCGCGGCCAGCCGCGCCTCGAAGTCGCGGCGGTCGCCGATCTTGTCGACCAGCCCGGCCTTGAGCGCCGCGTTTGCCATGTCGCCGCCGGCGGCGGCGACCGCGCCGGTCATGTCCTTGAGGAACAGGTCGATGTTGGCCTTGGGCCGGGCGCGCTTGACGCCGTCCCGCCAGCTTTCCAGCATGGCCTGGCCGAGCGCCTGGTAATTTTCCCGCGCTTCGGGCGACATGTCGCTGCGGATGTACGGCTCGACCGCCGATTTGTAGGTGCCGACGCGATAGACGTTCGCGGTCACCCCGAGCTTGTCGAGCAGGCCCTTGTAATAAAGGTTCGAGCCGCCGGGCCCGGCGACGAGCACCGCGCCCGAGCGGGTTCAGCCACACCTCCGATGCCGCCGAGGCGAGCTGGTAGCTGTCGTTGGTGTAGCCGACGCGCATAAGCGACCACCGGCTTGCCCGCCGCGCGCACCCGGCGGATCGCGTCGGCGAGGTCGGCCATCGCCGTCTGGCCGCCGCCGGTGAAGCCGTCGAGGTCGAGCGCGACCGCCTTGACCCGGTCGTCGTCCTTGGCCTTGTCGAGCGCCGCGACCAGGTCGCGCAGGCGATATTGCGCGGCTCGCTGCCGCCGGCGACGTCGCGACCATTCGGCGCCGCGACGGCTGCTCGACCACCGCGCCGTTGAGGTTGAGGTCGAGCACGCCGTCCTTGACCGGCGCCGGCCGGCCGACAGCGCCGCGTAGAGCAGGCCGAAGAACAGCAGCATGAAGATCAGGACGAGCGCGTCCTTGATCCCGACCAGCAGCTTCCAGATGGCGCGTACGAACTTCATGTCGCGGATTCCCAGAGGTTGCGGGCGCTTGCTAGCGCGACGAGCGGCGCGCGGGCCAAACCTTTTCGACCGGCGGCCTTACAGCTACGGCGCCCGCAATCGTGCGATTCGACGGCGCGACGATTTCACCCGCGATCGACCGAGCGGCGCGTGGCGCGACGAACTGCGCGCGACGCTCGCGCTCGCCTGGCCGCTGATCCTCGCCAATCTCACCCAGCAGGCTGATCCAGGCGACCGACATCCTGCTGATGGGCCGCCTCGGCGCCACCCAGTTGGCCGCCGCGACGCTCGCGCTCAACCTGACCTTCACCTTCAACATCTTCCTGCTCGGCCTGATCACCGCCTCGTCGCCGATGATGGCGACGGCGCTCGGCCAGCGGTTCAACGCCGTGCGCGACGTCCGGCGGACTTTCCGCGCCGGCCTGTGGCTGATCGCACTCGCAATGCCGCCTTACTGGCTGCTGCTGTGGCACGTCGGCGACCTCATGCTGCGCGTTCGGCAAGTCGGCCGAGCTCGCGAGCCAGGGGCAGACCTTCCTTCGCGCCTACATGTGGTGCACCGCGCCGTGGCTGCTGTTCCAGCTGCTGCGCAACTTCGTCTCCGCGCTCGAGCGGCCGCGGGTCGTCGCTGTGGCTGAGCCTGAGCGGCATCGCCATCAACGCGCTGCTGAGCTGGTCCCTGATTTTCGGCCATTTCGGCTTGCCCGCGCTCGGCCTGGTCGGCGGCGGCCTCGGCAGCACGCTGACCTGGCTGATCATCTGCGGGGCGCTGGTCGCGGTATCCTGCGCGCGGCGGCCGTTCCGCCGCTTCCACCTGTTCGGCCGCTGGTGGCGGTTCGACGGCCAGCGCACGCTGGCGATGGTGCGGCTCGGCTGGCCGATCGGCGTGACCATGGCCTCGAAATGGGAGTGTTCGCGCTCGCCGCTTATTTCATGGGCTGGCTCGGCGCCCCGGCGGTCGCGGCGCACGCCATCGCGCTTCAGATCGCGGCGCTGACCTTCATGGTCCCGCTCGGGCTCGGCCAGGCCGCGACGGTGCGGGTCGGGCTGGCCCTCGGCCGCCGCGACGAGCCCGGGATCGCCCGCGCCGGCTGGACCGCCTGGGTCATCGGCGTCGGCTTCATGGGCGCGATGGCACTGGTCATGTGGGTCGTCCCGCGCCAGCTGGTCACCCTGTTCCTGGCCGACGTGCCGGCCAACGCCGTGGTCGTCGGCCTCGCCGTCAGCTTCCTCCGCGTCGCCGCGGCGTTCCAGCTGGTCGACGGCGCCCAGGTGATCGGCGCCGGCATGCTGCGCGGCCTCCACGACACCCGCTGGCCGCTGCTGTTCGCTCTGGTCGGCTATTGGGTCGTCGGGCTCGGCATCGGCGCCTGGCTCGCCTTCGCCGCCGACTGGCAGGGCGTCGGCATCTGGATCGGCCTCGCCAGCGGCCTCGCCGCGGTCGCGGTGCTGATGCTTGCCCGCTGGCTCATGCGCGACCGCCTCGGCCTGACCCGCCTCGGGCACGCCTAACCAAAACAACGCTCCCGACCGTTGACGGACGGGCTGGCGGCAACCATATGCGCGGCATCGCTGGCACTCTCAGGCCGAGAGTGCCAACGCGGAAGTTCAACCAACCTGAACAAAGAGGGTTCAACCCATGGGTTTCAGGCCGCTTCATGACCGTGTCCTCGTCCGCCGCGTCGACGCGGAGGAAAAGACGAAGGGCGGGATCATCATTCCCGACACCGCCAAGGAAAAGCCGCAGGAAGGCGAAGTCGTTGCCGTCGGCGCCGGCGCCAGCGCGACGAGGGCAAGATCACGCCGCTCGACGTCAAGGCCGGCGACCGCATCCTGTTCGGCAAATGGTCGGGCACCGAGGTCAAGATCGACGGTGAGGACCTCATCATCATGAAGGAAAGCGACATCCTCGGGATTGTCGGCTGATAGCCTGTGCTCCTGCGAAGGCAGGAGCCCAGCGTTTGCTTCGAACTGAGTCCGGCCTTCCCGGAACGATTGAAAGGATTGCCAAAATGGCAGCCAAGGACGTGAAATTCAGCCGCGACGCGCGCGAGCGCATCATGCGCGGCGTCGACATCCTCGCCGATGCGGTCAAGGTGACGCTGGGCCCCAAGGGCCGCAACGTCGTCATCGACAAGAGCTTCGGCGCGCCGCGGATCACCAAGGACGGAGTCACCGTCGCCAAGGAGATCGAGCTCAAGGACAAGTTCGAGAACATGGGCGCGCAGATGGTGCGCGAAGTGGCCTCGAAGACCAACGACATCGCCGGCGACGGCACCACGACGGCGACCGTTCTCGCCCAGGCGATCGTCCGCGAGGGCATGAAGTCGGTCGCGGCCGGAATGAACCCGATGGACTTGAAGCGCGGCATCGATCTCGCCGTTACCAAGGTCGTCGAGGATCTGAAGAAGCGCTCCAAGCCGGTCTCCGGGTCGAATGAAATCGGCCAGGTCGGCAGCATCGCCGCCAACGGCGACACCATCGTCGGCGAGAAGATCGCCGAGGCGATGGAAAAGGTCGGCAAGGAAGGCGTGATCACGGTCGAGGAAGCCAAGGGCCTCGAGTTCGAGCTCGACGTCGTCGAAGGCATGCAGTTCGACCGCGGCTATCTGTCGCCCTACTTCATCACCAACCCCGAGAAGATGCAGGTCGAGCTTACGCGACCCGTACATCCTCATCCACGAGAAGAAGCTGTCGAACCTTCAGGCGATGCTTCCGATCCTGGAAGCGGTCGTGCAGGCGGGTCGTCCGCTGCTGATCATCGCCGAGGATATCGAAGGCGAGGCGCTGGCGACCCTGGTGGTCAACAAGCTGCGCGGCGGGCTCAAGGTCGCGGCGGTCAAGGCGCCGGGCTTCGGCGATCGCCGCAAGGCGATGCTCGAGGACATCGCGATCCTCACCGGCGGTGAGATGATCAGCGAGGATCTCGGCATCAAGCTTGAGAACGTCACCGTCCAGATGCTCGGCACCGCCAAGCGCGTTACCATCGACAAGGACAACACCACTCTTGTCGACGGTGCCGGCGCGCACGAGACGATCAAGGCGCGGACCGAGGCCATTCGCCAGCAGATCGAGACCACGACCTCCGACTACGATCGCGAAAAGCTGCAGGAGCGGCTGGCCAAGCTCGCCGGCGGTGTTGCCGTGATCAAGGTCGGCGGCGCGTCCGAGATCGAGGTCAAGGAGCGCAAGGACCGCGTCGATGACGCGCTCCACGCGACCCGCGCCGCGGTCGAGGAAGGCATCGTTGCCGGCGGCGGCGTTGCGCTGCTCTATGCGACCAAGGCGCTCGAGGGTCTCAAGGGCCAGAACGATGACCAAACGCGCGGCATCGATATCGTCCGCAAGGCGCTGTATTCGCCGGTTCGCCAGATCGCCCAGAACGCCGGTCACGACGGCGCCGTCATTTCGGGCAAGCTGCTCGAAGGCAAGGACGAGGCGATCGGCTTCAACGCCCAGACCGAGGTTTACGAGAACCTCGCCAAGGCCGGCGTGATCGACCCGACCAAGGTCGTCCGCACCGCGCTCCAGGACGCAGCGTCGGTTGCCGGCCTGCTCATCACCACCGAAGCGGCGGTGAGCGAGATGCCGGAGGATAAGCCGGCGATGGCCATGGGCGGCGGCGGAATGGGCGGAATGGGCGGAATGGACTTCTAGGTCCGACGCTCTAGTTCGCGTTATTGGAAGGGCCGGAGGCATTCGCTTCCGGCCCTTCTTCATTTTGGGCCATGTCGTTGAGCGCGCTCTCCATTTCGTTGAGCTGGGCGGATTCTTGCGCGGTCGGCGCGGGCGGCCGGTCGTCGCGGCAGGCGCCTGCCAGCAGGACAAGGGCGAAGGCTGCATATCTCACTCGGCCAAACTACCACCCGGGCCGGGCATAAAAAAAGGGCCGCCCGGCGGGACGGCCCTTTCGAAAGTCGGTTGGAGACGCGTCTTAGTGCGCGTTGTCGGCCGCGTTCTCGACGGCGTTGCCGGCGTTCTCGACCGCATTGCCCGCGTTCTCGACGGCATTGCCGGTCGCGTTGAGCGCCGTGTCGAGGTTGGCGGTGGTGTCGTTGTTCGCCGCGTTCACGTCGGTCAGGGCCGCATTCTCGGCATTGGTTTCGGCCGCATTGTTGGCGGTCTTGTCGCCGCACGCGGCGAGACCGAGCGCGAGGACGGCGGTCAGAGCAACCTTCATCATGATCTTCCACTCCCTTGATAGTGTCACTGGGGGACACCGGTTGCGGCCCGCCCCACGAGTCGAACAGGCCAGCGCCCGGGAATAGCGATAATCCCTACTCACGCACAAGAGATTATTTTGTCAGGCAGAATTGACCATATAAAGATATCTTTATATCTTTAACCGGTGACTGCAGCCCTTCCGCTTGCCGACCGCTTCCAGGCCCTGGCCGACCCGACTCGGCTGCGCATCCTCGCCCTGCTCCGGATCATGGAGCTGTCAGTCGGTGAGCTGGCGCAAATCCTCGGGCAAAGCCAGCCGCGCGTCTCCCGCCATCTCAAGATCCTCGCCGATGCCGCCGTGCTCAAGCGGCGCAAGGAGGGCAGCTGGGTGTTCCTGACCCTCGCCGACACCGAACGGACCGACCCGGTGTTCGCGCTGATCGACAGCTGGTCGGATGAATCGACCCGCGCGCTGTTCGCGGCCGATGCGGCGCGGACCGAAGCCATCCGCGCCGATCGCGCCGAGGCCGCGAACTCGCTATTTCACCGCCCACGCCGAGGTGTGGGACCAGATCCGCTCGCTCCACGTCGCGGAAAGCGAGGTCGAGCGGGCGATCGGCCGGGCGCTCGACCGCCGGCCGCTCGGGCGGCTGGTCGATATCGGCACCGGCACCGGGCGGATGATCGAGCTGTTCGGCCCGCGCTCGACCCAGGCGATCGGCATCGACCGCTCGTCGGAGATGCTGCGCCTGGCGCGCGTCAAGCTCGAAGCGGCGGGCATCGCCTCCAGCCTGCGCCAGGGCGACATGTATGCGCTGCCGCTCAATGACGAGAGCGCGGACAGCGTGATCATCCACCAGGTGCTGCACTATGCGCACTCGCCGGCGGCGGCGATCGCCGAGGCGGCGCGGGTGCTGGCGCCCGGCGGAACGCTGCTGATCGTCGATTTCGCCGCCCACGACCGCGAGGAGCTGCGGGCCAGCGACGCGCACATCCGGCTCGGCTTCGACGACGAGGTCATGGCCGGGTGGTTCGCCGGCGCCGGCCTGGCGGTCGACCATGTCGAGCATCTCGAGGGCGGCGAGCTGACGGTGACCGTGTGGCGCGGAAGCAAGCCGCCGCTGGCGCAGCGGAGGGCGGCATGAACGCGTTCGAATGCCTCGATCAGCACCGCCCGCTGTTCGCCGAGGCGCGCGGCGACATCGCCGTCAGCTTCGAATTCTTCCCGCCCAAGACCGAGACCATGGCGGAGACGCTATGGACCTCGATCCAGACCCTCGCGCCGTTGAACCCGCGGTTCGTGTCGGTGACCTATGGCGCCGGCGGCTCGACCCGCGAGCGGACCCACGCGACGGTCGAACGGATCCTCAAGGAAACGCCGCTGACCCCGGCCGCCCACCTCACCTGCGTTGGAGCGAGCCGCGACGAGGTCGACCAGGTCGCGCGCGATTACTGGGCGGCGGGCGTGCGTAACATCGTCGCGCTGCGCGGCGACCCGCCCGAGCCGGGGGCCCGGTTCGAGCCGCATGCCGACGGCTATGCCAATGCGGCCGAGCTCGTCGCCGGGCTGAAGCGCGTGGCGCCGTTCGACATTTCGGTCGCGGCTTACCCCGAGATCCACCCGGACTCGGGCACCCGCGCCGCCGATCTCGACAATCTCAAGCGCAAGGTCGACGCCGGCGCCGACCGGGCGATCACCCAATTCTTCTTCTCGCCCGATTGCTTCTTCCGCTTCCAGGACGAGGCCGCCGCCGCCGGGCTAGACGTCGAGATCGTTCCCGGCATCCTGCCGGTGTCCAACGTCGCGACGACCCGCCGCTTTGCCCAGACCTGCGGCGCCTCGATCCCGGGCTGGCTCGACGAATTGTTCGAGGGGCTCGACGATTTGCCGTCGGCGCGCCAGCTGATCGCTGCGACGGTCGCGGCCGAGCTCGCCGGCCAGCTCTATGCCGGCGGTGTCCGCCAGTTCCACTTCTACACGCTGAACAGGGCGGAGCTCAGCTACGCCATCTGCCACCTGCTGGGCATGAGGGCGCCGAGGGAGACCAGGCCATGAGCCCCGCCGAGACCTTCCGCGCCGAAGCTGCCAGGCGGATCCTGATCAAGGACGGGCCCTACGGCACTGCGATCCAGGCCGAGAAGCTGTCGGCGGAGGCGTATTGCGCGGGCCTGGACCTGATCAAGGACCAGAAGGGCAACAACGACCTCATCAACCTCACCCAGCCGCAGATCGTCCGCGCGACCTGCGAGCAGTTCGTCGCGGCGGGGGCGGAGGTGCTGGCCACCAATACCTTCAACGCCAACCGCATCAGCCAGGCCGATTTCGGCGCCGAGGAGCTGACAGCGGAAATGAATCGCGCATCGGCGCGGATCATCCGCGAGGTCGTGGACCGCTGTTCGGCGGCGGACGGCCGGCCGCGCTGGGTGGCCGGAGCGCTCGGGCCGACCAACAAGACCCTGTCGCTGTCGCCCAACGTCAACGACCCGGCGTATCGTGAGGTCGACTTCGACCAGGTCAAGGCGGTCTATCGCGAGCAGATCGACGGTCTGGTCGAGGGCGGGGTCGATTTCATCCTGATCGAGACGGTGTTCGACACGCTCAACGCCAAAGCCGCGATCATGGCCGCGATCGAGGCCGAGCAGGCGCTGGGGCGCGAGCTGCCGCGGATGGTGTCGATGACCCTGACCGACCTTAGCGGCCGCAACCTCTCCGGCCACACCGTCGAGGCCTTCTGGGCCAGCGTGCGCCACGCCCGGCCGCTCACCATCGGCCTCAACTGCTCGTTCGGCGCGTCGCAGCTGCGGCCGCACCTCGCCGCGCTCGCCGCGGTCGCCGACACCCTGGTCATGGCTTACCCCAATGCCGGCCTGCCCAACGAGCTCGGGCTCTATGACGAGGCGGCGGAGGAAACCGCTGCGCAGGTCCGCGACTGGGTCGAGGGCTCGCTGGTCAACGTGGTCGGCGGATGCTGCGGGACGACCGCACAGCATATCGCCGCAATTGCCGGGGCGGCGCGCGATTGCACGCCGCGCGCCGTCCCGGCTGCCCCGCGGGAAACGGTGCTCGCCGGCCTCGAGCCGATGAGCATCGCCGCCTGATGGAGGCTTCGAAGGTTCAGCAGGCGGGCGCCGGAGCGCGGTTCGTCAACATCGGCGAGCGCTGCAACGTCACCGGCTCGGCCCGCTTCAAGAAGCTGGTCCTCGCCGGCGACTATGATGCGGCGGTCGAGGTCGCGCGCGACCAGGTCGAGAACGGCGCCCAGATCCTCGACGTCAACATGGACGAGGCCCTGCTCGACTCCGAGCAGGCGATGACCGTCTTCCTCAAGCGCATCGCCGCCGAGCCCGACATCGCCCGCATTCCGGTGATGGTCGACTCATCGAAATGGAGCGTGATCGAGGCCGGCCTGAAATGCGTGTCGGGCAAGCCGATCGTCAATTCGATCAGCATGAAGGAAGGCGAGGGGCCGTTCCTCGAGCTCGCCGCCAAATGCCGTGCGTACGGCGCCGCGGTCGTGGTCATGGCGTTCGACGAGGTCGGCCAGGCCGATACCGCCGAGCGCAAGGTCGCGATCTGCGAGCGCGCTTACCGGCTGCTCCTCGACCAGGGGTTCGAGGCGCGTGACATCGTGTTCGATCCGAACATCTTCGCGGTCGCGACCGGGATCGACGAGCATCGCCGCTACGCGCTCGACTTCATCGAAGCGGCCGGCGAGATCCGCCGCCGCTGCCCCGGCGCGCACATTTCCGGCGGCCTCTCGAACCTGAGCTTTTCGTTCCGCGGCAACGAGCCGGTGCGCCGCGCGATGCACAGCGTCTTCCTCTATCACGCGATCCCCGCGGGGATGGACATGGGCATCGTCAACGCCGGCCAGCTCGACGTCTATGACGCGATCGACCCCGAGCTGCGCGAGGCGTGCGAAGACGTCGTCCTCGACCGCCGCGACGATGCTACGGAACGGCTGGTCGAGCTCGCCGAGCGCTTCAAGGGCACCGACGCCGCCGAGGAGAAGAAGCTCGCCGAATGGCGCGCCCTGCCCGTCACCGAGCGTCTGTCCTATGCGCTGGTCAAGGGCATCGACGCGCATATCGTCGACGACACCGAGGAAGCGCGGCAGCAGTTCGCGCGACCGATCGAGGTGATCGAGGGCCCGCTGATGGACGGCATGGACGTCGTCGGCGACCTGTTCGGAAGCGGCAAGATGTTCCTGCCGCAGGTGGTGAAGTCGGCGCGGGTGATGAAGAAGGCCGTCGCCCATTTGATTCCCTTCATCGAGGCCGAGAAAGAGAAGACCGGGGCGACCAAGGGCAAGGGCCGGATCGTCATGGCCACGGTCAAGGGCGACGTCCACGACATCGGCAAGAACATCGTCGGCGTGGTTCTGCAGTGCAACGGGTTCGAGGTCATCGATCTCGGCGTGATGGTGCCGTGGCAGGACATCCTGCAGTCCGCCAACGACAACAACGCGGACATGATCGGCCTGTCCGGACTGATCACCCCCTCGCTTGACGAGATGGTCACCGTCGCTGGCGAGATGCAGCGGCTCGGCCTCAAGACTCCGCTGCTGATCGGCGGCGCGACCACCAGCAAGGCGCACACCGCGCTGCGCATCGACCCGGCTTATCAAGGGCCGGTGATCCACGTGCTCGACGCCAGCCGTGCCGTCGGCGTCGCCTCCTCGCTCGTCTCCGACAGCCAGCGCGACCCGCTGATCGCGACCACCGCCGACGATTATGACAAGCTGCGCAAGTCGCGCGAGCGCAGCGGGCAGAGCGAGCTCGCATCGCTCGACGAGGCCCGCGCCAACAGCTTCCCGTTCGATCCGTCGGGCCAGGCGCCGCCGCCGCAATATCCCGGGCTGCACCATTTCGGCGACTGGCCGCTGAAGGATCTGCGGGCGTCGATCGACTGGACGCCGTTCTTCCGCGCCTGGGAGCTGGCCGGCAACTATCCGGCGATCCTCGACGACCCGGTGGTCGGCGAAAGCGCGACGAGCCTGTTCACCGACGTCCAGGCGATGCTCGACCAGGTCATCGCCGAGCGCTGGGTTACTCCGAAGGCCACCGTGGGCCTGTGGCGCTGCATCAGGTCGGGCGACGATGTCCTCGTGATGGTCGGCAACGATTATGTCCGCGTCCCCTTCCTCCGCCAGCAGGTGAAGAAGCGCGAGGGCCGCCACAACATGTGCCTCGCCGACTTCATCAGCAGCGATCAGGACGACTGGATTGGCGGCTTCGCGGTCGGGATCCACGGGCTCGAGCCCCATCTCCGGCGCTTCAAGGACGCCAATGACGATTATTCCGACATCCTCCTGAAGGCGCTCGCCGACCGCCTCGCGGAAAGCTTCGCCGAAGTGCTCCACGCCGAGGTCCGCAACCGCCTGTGGGCCTATGCCGACGAGCATTTTTCCAACGCGCAGCTGATCCGCGAGAAATACCAGGGCATCCGCCCCGCCCCGGGCTATCCGGCCTGCCCCGACCACACCATGAAGGTGACCCTGTTCGACATGCTCGGCGGCGCGCCGGGCGGAGTCGCGCTCACCGAAAATTACGCGATGTGGCCGACCTCGGCCGTCGCCGGTTTCTACTTCGGCCATCGCGACAGCCAATATTTCGGAGTCGCCCGGGTCGGCCGCGACCAGCTCGAAGATTATGCGGCGCGGCGCGGCGTGCCGATCGCCGAGGCCGAGCGCTGGCTCCGGCCGAACCTCGACTAAGACGCCAGCAGCGTTCGCAGCACCGCCGGGTTGAACAGCGAGCGCTGCTCCGCGGAGCGCAGGGTCCGCTTGCGCTTCGGCCAGTCGTGCTGCCACTCCGCCCACGCGCCCGCGCGGCCGGCCTCCTGAAGCCGGAACAGCTCGCCGTCGGCCGCCCGGAGCGCGCCGCGCGCCGCCTCCAGGCCAGCAACCTGGAAATGCTCGTCGATCGAGCCGAGCGTCGATCGCGCCGCCGACAGCAGGGCCCGGCCGGTCACGGAGTTGCCCCGGGCGTAAGTTGCGGCGGCGAGGCCGACCGCGGAGTTCGACTTCGGCCAGCCGGGACTCGAGCGTGGCGCGCTGGGCCTTGTGGCTCTTGCACGCTGCCGGACCGAGCGCCTCGACGTAGGCGACGACCGAGCCGAGTACCGCCGGCGACGGCTCGGGCCCGTCGAACTCCTGAGCGATGAGGCCGTGGACGAAGTCGCGGAGCTTCGGCGTCCCTTTGCGCTTGAGCTTGGCCGGGTCGCCGCCGAGGTCGGGGATCGGCTTGGGATTGAAGATGCCGTCGCCGCGGTGCTCGCTCATGATCGAGGCAGTGACGTCGGCGGTGCCCGCCTCGCCCGAGATTCCTGGAAAATGGAAGTGCGGGTTGGTGCGGCCGTTGCGATGGCAGCTGGCGCAGCTCAGACCGGCGCGCGCGGCCTGGCCGCCGAGCAGCAGCGGCGAGCGGAACAGCGCCCGCCCGACCGCCACCGACCGTCGCTGCGAGGGGTCGGCCGGCCAGGCGAGGCACTCCGGCGGAAGCGTCGTCAGGTCGGCGACCATATCGGGCGCCTTCAGCCAGCGCGCTTCCCGGATCGGCAGTTGCGGCTGGTCGGCCGCGCCGGCGAGCAGCAGCAGGGCTGCCGGGATCAGGAGGCGGGTTTGCCTGTGGCCGCGATCCATTGGCGCAATTCTTCGGCTTCGAAGCAGCCGAAGGTGCAGATCCCGTCGAGCTTGGCCAGCAGCGCCTTGGCGCCGGCGATATTGCCGCGCTCGACCATCAGTTCGCCATAATATTCGGTCGCCTGCTTGTGCTTCGGCTCGGCGGCGAGCGCGGCGCGATAATAATGCTCGGCGAGATCGTAGCGGTGCAGCTTGCGGTTGGCGAAGCCGAGGTAGGTGAGGATGTCGGGATGCGCCCCGAACGCCGTTTCGGCGCGCTCGAGCGAGGCGATCGCTTCCGGATAGCGGTGCTCGTTGATCAGGCCGACCGCCTCGAGATAGGCGTGGTCGCCGCCCGCGGCGCTGGCGAACAGCAGCGGCGGGCTGGTCTCGAGCCGCGCCTGCGGCGGGGCAGCGAGCGCGGCCTGCACGGCCGTGATCGCATCCTTGATCGACTGCGCGTTCTCGCACGTACCCTTGCAGTCGGTCTCGAGCTTCTGCAGCTTGGTCAACTCCGCCTGCGCTTTGTCGCGCTGGCCGAGCTTGGCATAGGTCACCGCCAGCTCCTGGTGGGCCTCGATCATCTTGCCGTTGGACTTGGTCGCGCGTTCATAGTGGCGGGCCGCCGACTTGAGGTCGTTGAGCCCGGCGTCGGCGAGGCCGGCGAGGAAATTGGCGTTGGCGTCGGTCGGCGCCACTCCGAGCACCTTGCCGAACGATTTCTTCGCGTCGGCGAAGCGGCTCGCCTTCAGCGCATCAATGCCAGCGCGATATTCGGCGGCGGCGTCGAATTCGGGCGCACTCATGCTCGGCGCCGAGGACATGCTGCCGCCGCTGCTGTTGGCGACGGCGATCGAGGCGGTGGCGAGGAGGGCCGTCAGCGCGGCAGCGCGGAGGGCGGAAGTTGCGGTCATGGGCACCCCCTTTGGGTGGCGTTCGAGATACCACTTCGCTTTAGTGCCAGCAATCGCAGGCAATGGTTCAAGACTCGACCAGGGACGTCAATGCGACCCCGGACTTGATCCGGGGAAGCAATCCAGTGCGCAGTGGAAGTGAACTGGATTGCTTCGTCGCTGCACTCCTCGCAATGACGATCTGATGCTGCGCCGACTGCTCCTCGTTCTTCTGATCCTGCTGTGGCCGGCAGTCGCGCACGCCCGCGGCATCACGCCGCAACTGGTCGCGGAGGGGCCGGCGCCGCCCGGCGGTGAAGTCGAGCTCGCGATCCAGATGATCCCGACGCCCGGCTGGCACGGCTATTGGCAGAACCCGGGCGACGCCGGCCTGCCGATGGACGTCACATGGCAGCTGCCCAAGGGCTTCTCCGCGGGGCCGCTGCGCTACCCCGTACCGACCCGGCTGACCGTCGCCGACCTCATGAATTACGTCTACGAGCGCGACTATGCGGTGCTCGTCCGGCTCAAGGTGCCGGCGGATGCGCAGGGCCTGATCCCGATCCGCGCCGAGGCGCACTGGCTCGCCTGCACCGACAAGATCTGCGTGCCCGAGCAGGGCGAGCTGTCGCTCGACCTGCCGGTCGGGACGGGCACGCCGCAGCGGGCGCAGTTCGACCTGTGGCGGCAGGCCCTGCCGCAGCCGCTCGCGAGCGCGGGTCATTTCGCGGTCAGCGGCGACACGCTGCGCGTCGCCATCCCGCTCCCGGCGAGTGTCGAACTGGGCAAGCCCTATCTCTTCCCGCTCACCGACGGGCCGGTCGACTACGACGCGCCGCAGCATTTCCGCCGCGCCGGCGACACGTTGATCGCCGAGCTCAAGCGCAAAGGCGCGGCGCCGAAGGACTTCGCCGGCGTCCTCGCGCTGGCGGATGGCCGCGGGCTCGAGTTCCGCGCGGTCCCGGGGCGGTGCCCGAAGGCGGAACGGCGATCGGCGAGCGCGGGGCGAGCGCGATCCTGTGGGCGGTCCTCGGCGCGATCCTCGGCGGGATCCTGCTCAATCTGATGCCGTGCGTCTTCCCGATCCTCGGCCTCAAGGCGCTGCATATTTCGAAGGCAGGCGAGAGCGCGTCCGAAGCGCGGCGTGACGCCCTTGCCTATACGGCCGGCGCGGTCGTCGGCACCGGCGCGCTCGGCGTCGCCTTGCTGGCCATTCGCGCCGCTGGAGCAGAGGCGGGCTGGGCGTTCCAGCTGCAGGACCCGCGCACGATCCTGCTGCTGCTGCTGCTCGCGGTCGCCATCACCGCCAACCTGCTCGGCCTGTTCGAGCTCCCGGTGCTCGGCGGCAGCGCGCGCCCGGCGGGCAGCTTCGGCACCGGCGCGCTCGCGGCGTTCATCGCCACGCCATGCGCCGGACCCTTCCTCGGCGTCGCGCTCGGCACCGCGCTGCTGCTGCCGGTCGCCGGATCGGTGCTGGTGTTCGCCGCGCTCGGGCTCGGCCTCGCCATCCCGTTCCTGCTGGTCGCGTTCATTCCCGCGCTCCGAAGCCGGCTGCCCAGGCCCGGGGCATGGATGCGCAAGCTCCAGCGTTTCCTCGCCATTCCCATGGCGGCAAGCGCCGTCGCCGCCGTGTGGCTGCTCTATCGACAGGCCGGATCCGGCGGGTTGGTCTGGGCCTTCGCTGCGGTTTCGATCTTGATCGTCTTCCTGTGGAGCATCGGCACCGAGCAACTGATCGGGCGCGCAATCAAATGGCCGACCTTCGCCTTCCTGGCAGCAATGCTGGTGTGGATGGCCGTTGATATGCCGGTCGAGACGCCGCGGGGCGGCAAATGGACCGTCGCCGGTGCGCAACCGTGGAGCGAGGCGGCGGTCGCGAGCGATGTCGCTCAGGGCCATCCGCTATTCGTCTATTTCACCGCCGACTGGTGCCTGACCTGCAAGGTCAACGAAGCCGGCGCGATCGATCGGGGCGAGGTCCGCGAGGCGTTCGACAAGGCGGGGGTCAAGGTGCTCGCCGGCGACTGGACCAACGGCGATCCCGCGATCACCCGCTTCCTCGAAGCGCACGGCCGCGCCGGGGTGCCCTTCTACCTGTGGTACGCGCCGGGCAGGGAGCCGGAGGAGCTGCCGCAGGTGCTCACTCCCGGAATGCTCATTTCCCGCGCTCAGTCGGCGAAGCGCTAGCCGTTCGCTGCCACACCTTCTTTCCTGCGACCCACGTCTCGATCACCTCGATCCGCGCCAGCGACTGCGCATCCACTGCCGCCGGATCGCGGTCGACGAGGATGAAGTCGGCCCATTTGCCCGGCTCTAGCGACCCGATCCGGTCCTCGGCGAAGCCGGCATAGGCCGCGCCGCGGGTGTAGGCCGACAGCGCCTGTGCGAAGGTCAGCCGCTCGCTCGGGATCCACCCGCCGGGCGGCTGGCCCTGCATGTCCTGCCGGCTGACCGCCGCGGCGAGGCCGGGGAAGGGGTTGGGCGATTCCACCGGAAAATCGGTCCCGAACGCCAGCCGCGCCCCACTCTTCAGCACCGACTGCCAGGCGTAGGCGCCGGCGAGCCGGTTCGGCCCGAGCCGTTTTTCGGCCATCAGCCGGTCGCTCGTCTGGTGGGTCGGCTGCATCGAGGCGATGATCCCGGCCGGTGCGAGGCGCGGAATGTCGGCCGGGTCGGCGATCTGGAAATGCTCGATCCGCCAGCGGCGGTCGCGACCGTATTTCTTCGCCAGTTGCTCGTAGGCCGAAATGATCTGGGCGTTGGCCGCGTCACCGATCGCGTGGGTCGCGACCTGGAAGCCGTGCGCCGCCGCCGTGTCCGCAAGGCTTAGCAACTCCGCATCAGAGTGGAATTGCAGCCCGCGCGTCTCGGGCTTGTCGGCATAAGGCTGCTTCAGCCAGGCGCCGCGCGAGCCGAGCGCGCCGTCGGCGAACAATTTGATTCCCACCGCGCGCAGGCGATCGCCGTACAGCCATGGCGTCGGCTTCGGCACCGCGGCAAGCGACTTTGTGCCGCCCAAATAGACCATCAGCCGCACGTTCAACGTGCCCGCTGCGCCCGCGCGCTTCATCGCCTCCCAGTCGTCGATCGAGGTGCTCATCGATCCGACCCCCGTCACTCCGACGGACAGCAACTGCTCCTGCGCCTTGGCCAGCGCCTCGTCGGACTGCTCGGGCGTGCGGGTGGGATGGCCTTGTCGACCAGGCCGCGCGCCGCGTCGACGAACAGGCCGTTCTCCATGCGGCCGCCAGCCGGGACCGGCGTTTGCGGTGTCACGCCCGCCGCCCTGATCGCCGCACTGTTGGCGACGACCGCGTGGCTGTCGACCCGCTCCAGTACGACCGGCCGCTCGGGGACCACCGCGTCGAGGTCGGCAGCAGTCGGGAAGCGCTTGTCGGGCCACAATTCCTGGTTCCACCCGAAGCCGATGATCCACGCGTCGCGGGGATGCGCCGCGGCGTAGTCGCGCAATCTTTTCTGCAAGTCCGCGACGGAGCGGGTGCCGACCAGCTGCACGGTCATCTCGGCCATGCCGAGGTCGAGCACGTGGCCATGCGCATCAATCAGCCCGGGCAGCAGAGTCCGGCCACCGCCGTCGATGGTGTGGGTGATGTTCGCCAGCCGAACCAGCTCGGGATGTTCGATGACCTGCCGGACCTTGCCGTCGTCGCCAATCGTCAGTGCGCCGAAATGTTGCACCCTGCCGTCGGCACCGACCTGGATACCGTTGACGTTGCTGAAGGAGCGTATCGGACCAGGCGGGCGAGCCGAACAGCGCGGCGGTGAGCGCGAGGGCGATCTTGTGCATCCTGAGGCGCATAGCATTGTCGCGATCCAAGTGAACCGCTAGGCCGCGCGTCCATGATGCAGCCGCCGACCATCGACGACATCCGCGCCGCAGCGGCGCGCATCGACGGTGCGGTGATCCGCACCCCGATGCTGGTCAGCCGCACCCTGTCCGACATCATCGGCGCCGAAGTGTGGCTGAAGTTCGAGAACCTCCAGTTCACCGCCGCCTACAAGGAGCGCGGAGCGCTCAATAAATTGCTCCAGCTGACGCCGGAGGAACGCGCCCGCGGCGTCATTGCCGCGTCGGCCGGCAACCACGCCCAGGCCGTCGCCTATCACGCCAAGCGGCTCGGCATCCCGGCAGTCATCGTCATGCCCGAGGGCACGCCGACGATCAAAGTCACCCAGACCGAGGGCCATGGCGCGCGCGTCGTGCTCTACGGCCGGATCGTCGACGACGCGTTCGACAAGGCGCGCGAGCTCGAGGCCGAGCACGGGTACGTCTTCGTCCACGCGTTCGACGACCCGCAGATCATCGCCGGCGCCGGCACGACGGGCCTCGAAATGCTCGAGGACGCGCCCGATCTCGACACGATCATCGTTCCGATCGGCGGCGGCGGGCTCATGTCCGGAGTCTCCATCGCCGCGCGTTCGGTCAAGCCGGACATCGAGCTGATCGGGGTCGAGGCCGAGCTCTACCCGTCGATGAAATGCGCGATCCAGAATTGCCAGATGCCCTTGGGCGGCGACACGCTGGCCGAGGGCATCGCGGTCAAGTATCCGGGCGAGCTCACCTCGCGCATCCTGGCCGACTATGCGAATGATGTCGTGCTGGTGCCCGAGCGCGACCTCGAGCGCGCCGTGGCCATGCTCGCCGGAATCGAGAAGACTGTCGTCGAGGGCGCCGGCGCCGCGGGCCTTGCGGCGATGCTCAATGACCCGGAGCGCTTCCGCGGCAAGAAGGTCGCGACCATTCTGTGCGGCGGCAATATCGACACCCACCTGCTCGCCAACGTGCTGGTCCGCGACCTCGTCCGCCAAGGTCGAATTGCGCGGTTGCGAGTCGCCGCTTGGACCGCCCGGGCGCGCTCGCGGCGATCACCGCCAAGGTGTTCGAGGCCGGCGCCAACATCATCGAGGTCAACCACAGCCGGATCTTCACCCGCCTTCCGGCCAAGGACACGGTGATCGAGGTCGAGTGCGAAGCGCGCGACCCCGCGGCGATCGACGACGTCGTCAAACGGCTGGAAACAGCCGGATTTGAGGTCGAACGAGCGCTTCTGGACTGACCTGGTCCGGTGCCATTTCGGCACACCGAGGACCCTTAACCCTCTTTCCGTTCGCCAAACTCTTTTCAACGGCGTTTACCAGTCGCATAAAGGTCTGCGTAACCATTGGAGGCGTCGCGGGTGAGCGCACCATTTCGCTTTCCCAAGTTCTTCGTGACCAACCCGTCGCCCGTGCCCCTATCTGCCGGGCAAGGTCGAGCGGAAGGTGTTCACGGAGCTGTCGGGGCGGCACGCCAGCGAGCTCAACGAAGCGCTCGGCCGGATCGGCTTCCGCCGCAGCCAGTCGGTCGCCTACCGGCCGAGCTGCATCGACTGCTCGGCCTGCGTTTCGGTCCGGGTCCTCGCCGCCGAGTTCGAGGCCAACGCCACCCAGCGCAAGCTGCTCCGCCGCCACGCCGATCTCGAGGTCACGGCGTGCAAGCCGTGGACCACCGAGGAGCAATATGCGCTGCTTCGCCGCTATCTCGCCAACCGCCATCCGGGCGGCGGCATGGCGGAGATGGACGAAAGCGACTTCGCCGACATGGTCGAGCAGACCCCGGTCCGCACCTACGTCATCGAATATCGCGAGCCGTCGACCGACGGCGTGCCCCGGCAAGCTGATCGGCGCCTGCTTAAGCGACCAGCAGGGCGACGGCCTGTCGATGATCTACAGCTTCTTCGACGTCGGCCCGAACGCCCGCAAGGGGCTCGGCACCTTCATCATCCTCGACCATATCGTCCGCGCCGCGCGCGCCAGCCTGCCCTACGTCTATCTCGGTTACTGGGTCGAGGGCTCGACCCGCATGGCCTACAAGACCCAGTTCCGGCCCCTGGAACGCCTCGGCCGCGACGGCTGGCGGCGGATGGACGAGCGCCGAAGATGCGAGCCGGCATCGACGATTTGCTCAACCTCCCCGTCCGCCGCGACCGCGCACCGCCTGCCGATCGACGCATAGAAAAAGGCGGAGCGCTTTCGCGCCCCGCCTTTCCCTTTGCTCCCCTGTGGAACCGGTTACGCGACCGCGGCCTGCGGCTCCGGGATCGTCTCGGAGCCCTCTTCGGGATCGCGCAGCACGTAGCCGCGGCCCCACACGGTCTCGATGTAATTGGCGCCGCCGCAAGCGAGGCTGAAGCTTCTTGCGCAGCTTGCAGATGAACACGTCGATGATCTTGAGTTCGGGCTCGTCCATCCCGCCGTAGAGATGATTGAGGAACATCTCCTTGGTCAGGGTCGTCCCCTTGCGCAGCGAAAGCAGCTCCAGCATCGCATATTCCTTGCCGGTTAGATGCACCCGGGCGCCGTCGACCTCGACCGTCTTGGCGTCGAGGTTCACGGCCAGCTTGCCGGTCCGGATGACCGATTGCGAATGGCCCTTCGAGCGGCGGACGATGGCGTGGATGCGCGCGACCAGCTCGTCGCGGTGGAACGGCTTGGTCACGTAATCGTCGGCGCCGAAGCCGAGCGCTCGGACCTTGCTGTCCATCTCGCCGATTCCGGACAGGATCAGCACCGGGGTCGAGACCTTCGCCGTGCGCAGCTTCTTGAGCACGTCATAGCCGTGCATGTCAGGGAGGTTCAAATCGAGGCAGATGATGTCGTAATCATAGAGCTTGCCGAGATCGAGGCCCTCTTCCCCTAGGTCGGTCGTGTAGACGTTGAAGCCTTCGGCGCCGAGCATCAGCTCGATGCTCTTGGCGGTCGTCGGCTCGTCTTCGATCAGCAGCACGCGCATTGCTGTTTCCCCCGTTCGCGGCGCCAAAGAGCGTAAATCGCCCTTAAGAGCCTTGAAGCCCTCATTAACCATTTGGGGGATGCAGGGAAAAGGTTAATATTTCCTAACGCGCTGGATTCCTTGGCTCGTTGCAAAGGAATCACAAATCCATCCACAGCCGCTAGAGCGGATCGGTGATTCTTCCGACCTCATCCTCTACATCGACGCCGAGGCGATGGTGATCGACAAGCCCGCCGGGCTGCCGGTCGACGCGCCCCGCCGCGGGGGCGATTCGATCGTCTCCAGACTGGCTGAGCTTCGCTCCGGATTCCAGCGGACTCCGACGCCGATGCACCGGCTCGACCCAGGACACCAGCGGCTGCCTGCTGCTGGCGCGCACGCCCAAGTCGCGCGCCCGGTTCCAGCAGGCGTTCGAGGCGCGGCAGGTCGAAAAATACTATCTTGCCGTCGTCGGGAGCGAAATGGCGGGCGAGGAGGGGGTGATCGACGTGCCGCTGGCGAAAGTGTCGAGCGAGGAAGCCGGCTGGCGCATGGTCGCCGACCCGCGCTGGCCAGGCAGCCGTCACGCACTGGCGGCGCATCGCCATGCGCGACGGGCGCTCGCTCGTCGAGTTCCGGCCGTTGACCGGGCGGACTCACCAGATCCGCGCGCACGCCCGCGAGGCGTTCGCCAGCGGGATCGTCGGGGACCGGGTCTACGGCCTGCCGGGCGGGCCGATGCTGCTCCATGCCTCGCGGCTCGTGGTGCCGCGGACGGGCAAGCCGGCGATCGACGTCACCGCTCCGCTTCCCGGCTCCTTCGGAGAGTGGCCCGATGCGGCCTGAGGACGTCGCCATCCCCGAGGACGCGCTCAGCGAGACCTTCCTCGCCGCGACCGGCCCGGGCGGACAGAACGTCAACAAGGTTGCAACCGCGGTCCAGCTGCGGGTCGACGTCTTTCGCCTCGGCCTAGCCCCGACGCCTACGAGCGCCTTAAAGACCATCGCTGGGAGCCGGATGACCGGCGGCGGCGAGCTGCTGATCACCGCGCGCCGCTTCCGCACCCAGGACGCGAACCGCAGCGATGCGCGCCGCCGTCTGGCGGAAATGATCGCCGCTGCCCATATCGTCCAGCCGAAGCGCAAGGCGACGCGGCCGAGCCGGGCGGCGAAGGCCCAGCGAGTTGAGACAAAGCGCAAGCGCAGCGCGGTCAAGCAAACCCGCGGAAAGGTGACGGACTTCTGATGTACGACTTCAAGATCGAGGCCGGCGACACGGCGACCCTCTACCGCGACCTCGCGTCGGCGCTCGAGGGGCTGGTGAGCGGCGAGCCCGACCCGGTCGCCAACATGGCCAATGCCGCGGCGTTGATCTGGGAGAGCCTGCCCGACCTCAACTGGGCCGGCTTCTACCGCAACGTCGGCGGCGAGCTGGTGCTCGGCCCGTTCCAGGGCCGCCCGGCGTGCATCCGCATCCCGTTCGGCCAGGGCGTGTGCGGCGCGGCCGCCGCGACCCAGCAGGTCCAGCGGATCGACGACGTCCACGCCTTCCACGGCCACATCCCCTGCGACGCCGCGTCGAATAGCGAGCTGGTGGTGCCGATCGTGCGCGACGGCGCGCTGCTCGCCGTGCTCGACCTCGACAGCCCCAAGACCGCGCGGTTCACCGCGGAGGATGAGGCGGGCTGCGTGAAGCTGGCGGAGATTCTTCGCCCGAGCGCTCTAACTCAGCTGCTCGAGCCGCTCGTCGCTAAGGCTCCCCGGGATCAGCATCACCGGGCACGGCAGGCGGCCCGCGTCATTGCCGCAGAAGTTGGACACCAGCGGGCCAGGGTCGCCGCTCGGCGCCGCGCCCAGCACCAGTGCCGCGACCTCTTCACGCTCGCCGATATATTCGCGCACGGCCTTCACCGGCTCGCCCTGCTGGACGATGACCTGGGCTTCGACCCCGCTCTCGTCGAGAATCTCGCCGACCGAGGCGCTGACCACCCCCTCGATGCGCAGCCGTTGCTCCTCCTCGATCGCGTGCTGAACCCCGCCGAACTGGACGAAGTCCTGCGCTTCGACGATCCCCAGCACCTCGATGCGGCCGTTGGTCTTGGCCGCGCGCCGGGCGGCGAAGCGCAGCGCGACCGCGGCCTCGGCGCTGTCGTCGATCACCACCAGATAGGTGCGTTTCGGTTCGTCGGCCCCCATGTCCCGACAGGCTGCGTTAAACCTCGCTTATGTGCAAGCGCCCGACTAGGGTTTCGCCGCAGACTTGACCGCAACCGGCGCATTCGCTTTGAGCCGGCGCAAGCCTTGCCGAGCTAGGACGCCCCATGCCGATCGAACTCAAGATGCCCGCCCTCTCCCCGACCATGGAGGAGGGGACTCTGGCCAAATGGCTGGTCAAGGAGGGCGACGACGTCAAATCGGGCGACATCCTCGCCGAGATCGAGACCGACAAGGCGACCATGGAGTTCGAGGCGGTCGACGAAGGCAAGATCGCCCGGATCCTCGTGCCCGAGGGCAGCGAAGGGGTGAAGGTCGGCGCCCCGATCGCGATCCTCGCCGGCGAGGGCGAAGACGCGGCAAGAAATCCAGCCCTCTCCCCAGCGCGGGAGAGGGAAAGCCCGGTGCAGCGGGGCACCGCGAGCCGGCGCCGAACCCACAGCCGGCGGACCCGCTCCCAGCCTTCTCCCCTCCGGAGAGAGGCACGGCCGCCCGCTCAAGCGCCGGTCGAAACCCCCGCCGCCCGCCGCACCCCCACCCTCTCCCGCGAGGGGAGAGGAGAAGGTCGCATCAAGGCCTCGCCGCTCGCGCGCAAGCTGGCCCAGGCGCAGGACATCGACCTCTCGACCCTCCAGGGCAGCGGGCCCGGCGGGCGGATCGTCCGCGCCGACGTCGACGCGGCCATGGGCAAGGCCCCGGCCGCCGCGCCCGCTGCCCAGCCGTCAGCCGCCGCCGCGCCGGCGCTCGGCGGCCATCTCGTCATGCCCGGGCCGATGGAGCAGGCCATTCCGCATGAGGAGGTCAAGCTTTCCAACATCCGCAAGACGATCGCGCGCCGCCTGACCGAGGCCAAGCAGCAGGTTCCCCACATCTATCTGACGGTCGACATCCAGCTCGACGCGCTGCTCAAGCTCCGCACCGAATTGAACGCCGGACTCGAGAGCCGCGGCATCAAGCTCAGCGTCAACGACCTCCTGATCAAGGCGCTCGCCCAGGCGCTGATCGAGGTGCCGGAGTGCAACGTCGCCTTCGCCGGCGACCATATGCTCAAGTACGGCCGCGCCGACATTTCGGTCGCGGTGTCGATTCCCGCCGGCCTGATCACCCCGATCATCGCCAGCGCCGACGTCCAAGAGCGTCTCGGCCATCTCGACCGAGATGAAGCAGCTTGCGGCCCAGGCCCGCGACGGCAAGCTCCAGCCCCAGCAATATCAGGGCGGCACCGCGTCCTTGAGCAACATGGGCATGTACGGGATCAAGCAGTTCGAGGCGGTGATCAACCCGCCGCAGGGCATGATCATGGCCATCGGCGCCGGTGAGAAGCGCCCCTACGTGATCAACGATTCGCTGCAGATCGCGACGGTGATGAGCGCCACCGGCAGCTTCGACCACCGCGCCATCGACGGCGCCGACGGCGCCCGGCTGATGCAGGCGTTCAAGCGGCTGGTCGAGAACCCGCTGGGCATGCTGGCCTAAGATGAAGTGGATGTCGGCCTTGCTCCTCGGCGCGATCCTGGGAGTCGTGCTGCCGACCGCCCTCGACGCCCGCTCCGGGGTCTGGATGAACAACTGGACGGGCTGGGGCACCATCCATCCGCACGCGGGATCGCCCGGGCTGCTGTTGTCCTTCCCGGTGTTTCTCGGCTCGGCGCTGTTCCTCCGCCTGGTCTTCAACTGGCACGCGCTGAGTGTCTGACCGCATTCCCGTGATTTGGGATCACCGCCATGCCGGCCAATCCGCTGGGGACGGTGGCTTAGGTGGCCCAGTCAACGGACGCGCCCAATCTCGTTGATTATCTGACGCTGGCGGCTGCCATCATCGCTCCGACAGTCGCTGCAGTTACTACCATCTATCAAGTTCGACGCGGAGAGCGAGACAAGATCACGGTTCACGCTGAATGGGCAATGGTTGAGGATGAGCACTCCATTGGAGAAGTTCCCTACATCCATATCCACAATCGAAGCGGACATTGCGTTCTCATCACCGAAATCAGATACGCGATCGGAGCTTTTTTCAAACGTGCGCTGTCGGGAACCGCAAAATGGTACGAGGATCCGTTCGATCTCAATTTCCCCTACGAAATCGTCTCTGGCGAAGTACTGAAATTGGCGCTTTCAGAAGAGGAGGCGGAGCCGGTGTTCGAAAGATGCTCGGCAAGTCTATCTTTGGGGCTGGCTTCGACGTCGATACATCCGGTTGGAGGTTCAGACTGCGGGGGGAGCGGTAGTCCGAATTCCTGGTGAGCGGGCGCTGCCGTACTCAAAACGTCCTAATTGGACGGTCAGCGGTGACTGATCGCACCCCCTTCATCCGCGTCACGGCAATGCCGGCCGACACCAACCCCTACGGGGGCGTCTTCGGCGGCTGGCTGATGGGCCAGATGGGGCTCGCCTGTGGATCGTTCGTGTCGCGGCGGACCAAAGGCAAAGCGCTGATGGTTGCCGCCGACGCACTCAAATTCCCCGGAGCGATGGCGGTCGGCGACGAGCTTCAGCGTCTATGTCGACCTGCTGAAGCAGGGCCGCACCTCACTCCGACTGGAGAGCCGAAGCCATCGCCCGCCAACGCGATGGGGACATTGAAACTGTCGTCGCGGAAGGCGAATTCACTTTCGTCGCGCTCGATCACAACAACAAGCCACGTGAGACCTGACATTGCCAAGGGCTCACACAATTCGACAATCGATACGCAAGGCTTTTGTGCGCATTGGTCGGGCGCGGGCCACTCCGATGGTTGCCGCAGCTGCGGTCGTGTCGGCAACTATGGCATTCGCGCTGAACCGGTGTCCGATCGCATTCCCGTGATTCAGTCACCGCGATGCCGGCCGACACCAACCCGTACGGCGGGGTGTTCGGCGGGTGGCTGATGGGCCAGATGGGGCTCGCCTGCGGCTCGTTCGTGTCGCGGCGGACGCACGGCAAGGCGCTGCTGGTCGCGGCCGACGCGATCAAATTCCCCGGCGCGATGGCGGTCGGCGACGAGCTCAGCGTCTATGTCGAGCTGATGAAGCAAGGCCGCACCTCGCTCCGCTTGCACGCCGAGGCCATCGCCCGCACCCGCGACGGCGACACCGAAACCATCGTGGCCGAAGGCGAGTTCACCTTCGTCGCCCTCGACGACCAAGAACCAGCCGCGCGCGATTGCGGCAGAGGAAGAGAAGAATGGCTGACACCTACGACCTTATCGTCCTCGGCTCGGGGCCCGGCGGCTATGTCGCCGCGATCCGTGCCGCGCAGCTCGGCCTCAAGACCGCGATCGTCGAGCGCGAATTGCTCGGCGGCATCTGCCTCAACTGGGGCTGCATCCCGACCAAGGCGCTGCTGCGCTCGGCCGAAATCTATCACTATCTGCAGCACGCCGACGCCTACGGCCTCAGCAACGACAAGCCGTCGTTCGACCTCGCCAAGGTCGTGGCGCGGAGCCGCGCCGTGTCGAAGCAGCTCAACCAGGGCGTCGCGCACCTGATGAAGAAGAACAAGATCACCGTCGTGATGGGCGAGGGCACGCTGACCGCGAAGGACAAGCTGTCGGTCAAGGGCGAGGACGGCAAGACGACCGATCTTGAGGCGAAACACATCATCGTCGCGACCGGCGCGCGGGCGCGCGACCTGCCGTTCGCCAAGGCCGACGGCAAGCGCATCTGGACCTATCGCCATGCGATGACCCCGGCCGAGATGCCGACCGAGCTGCTGGTGATCGGCTCGGGCGCGATCGGGATCGAATTCGCCAGCTTCTATGCCGACCTCGGCGCCAAGGTGACGGTGGTCGAATTGCTCGACCGTGTCGTGCCGGTCGAGGACGCCGAGATCAGCGCGCAGCTCGCCAAGAGCCTGACCAAGCAGGGCCTGACGATCCACACCTCGGCCGGGGTCGAGAGCCTCAAGGCCGACGCCAAGGGCGTCGCGGCGACGATCAAGACGCCGACGGCAAGACGAGCGAGCAGCGCTTCAGCCACGTCATCGTCGCGGTCGGCATCGCCCCCAACACCGAGAACATCGGGCTCGAGCCGCTCGGCGTGAAAACCACCAAGGGCCATATCGACACCGACCCCTACGGCCGCACCAACGTCGCCGGCCTGTGGGCGATCGGTGACGTCACCGCGCCGCCGTGGCTGGCGCACAAGGCGATGCACGAAGGCGTCAGCACGGCCGAGGCGATCGCGCAGGAGCTCGGCAACAAGGATGTTCACCCGCATCCGACCGACCCGAAGAACATCCCGGGCTGCACCTATTGCCGCCCGCAGGTGGCGAGCGTCGGCCTGACCGAGGCCGCGGCCAAGGAGAAGGGCTATGAGGTCAAAGTCGGCAAATTCCCGGCGATCGGCAACGGCAAGGCGATCGCGCTCGGCGAGGTCGACGGCTTCATCAAGACCGTGTTCGACGCCAAGACCGGCGAGCTGCTCGGCGCGCACATGATCGGCGCCGAGGTCACCGAGCTGATCCAGGGCTATACGGTCGGCAAGACCGCCGAGCTGATCGACGAGGATTTCGCCCAGACCGTCTTCCCGCACCCGACCTTGAGCGAGATGATGCACGAGGCCGTGCTCGCCGCCGAGGGCCGGGTGCTCCATATCTGACACGCCGTTAAATCGATTTTTAGCTCTTTCGCGCCAATTTTATTGCGGAGGAGCTTGGCTGATGCACATGTTCAAGATCGTCGGAAGCTGGCTTGGCGGCCTGTTCCTGATGGCCCTCGGCGCCGCCTGGCTGGGCGTGGCATATTATCTGACCGGCTTCGGCCCGCTTAGCCCGATGCCGACCGTGCTCGGCCTCACCGTTCTCGGCGGCTTGGCCTTCATCGGCGGCCTGATCGCGCTCGTCCGCGGGCTGACCTCGACGGCGCGGCGGGCGGCGCTGCCCGAGGGCTCGGCGGGATGGCGCGACGACGGCGAACGAAGCGAAAGCGACAGCGGGTTCGACGCCGACGCGGCGATCGCTCGCTACCTCCACAACCGCCCATCGGCGGACGATGCTCCGGAAGCCGTCGCCGCCCCGCCCCGCCCGAGCTTCGGCCGCAAGCAGGTCTGACTCGGCACCAATCACCCGCTCGCCGGTTCAGCGAGCGATGACCGACCGGAAACAGCGCCGTTGAGCGCGGCGGCGCAGAGCAATCGCACGCTGTGGATGGCGCTCGCGGCCAACCTCGGCATCGCCGCGTCCAAGTTCGTCGCCGCCGCCATCACCGGCTCCTCGGCGATGCTGACCGAAGGCGTCCACAGCGTCGTCGATTCGACCAACCAGCTGCTGCTGATGTGGGGCCGGCGCCAGGCGCGCAAGCCGCCCGACAAGCATCACCCGTTCGGCTACGGGCGCGAGCTCTATTTCTGGAGCTTCGTCGTCGCGGTGCTGGTGTTCGCGCTCGGCGCCGGCGTGTCGATCTATGAAGGCATCCTCCACATCTCCGATCCCGAACCGGCGGTGTCGCCGATTGTCGCTTATGGCGTGCTCCTGCTGGCCTTCCTGCTCGAAGGCTGGTCGACGCTCGGCGCGTTCAACGAATTCAGGTCAGCCAAGGGCGAGCTCGGCTGGTTTGAGGCGATCAAGCGCTCGAAGGACCCGCCGACCTTCATCGTCCTGCTCGAAAATGGCGCGGCGATGGCCGGGATCGTCGCCGCCGCAGTCGGCGTGTTGCTGTCGCAGCTGACCCGCAATCCCGTGTTCGACGGCGCCGCGTCGATCCTCATCGGCCTCATCCTCGGTCTCACCGCGCTGCTGCTGGCGCGCGAATCCAAGGGCCTGCTGATCGGCGAGGCCGCCGACCCGGAGCTGGTCGAGGGCCTCCGCGCGCTCGCCGCGGGCAAGCCGGGGGTCGTCGGTGTCGGCCACGTGCTGACGGTCCACTCGGCGCCCGACCAGGTCACGGTCATGATCAACGTCGATTTCCGCGACGACCTGCCGGCGGGTGACGTCGAGCGGATCGTCGACGCGACCGAGCGCGAGGCGCGCTCGCGCTGGCCGCAGGTGCGCCGCCTGTTCATCCGGCCGATGCAGGGCGCCGCCGAGGAGCGCCATGCCGTGGTCTGCATGGCTGAAGCTCGACCGCGCCAAGGTGCGCCGGGAGTTTGCCGCCGCGGTCAACATGACGGCGCCGCAGATCGCGCAATGGCTCGAGAACTCCGGAAAGCCGGAAGGTCGGCTGGAAGGGCATCGACGGCGGCCGTTCGGAGAGCGTGGGCCGCGCCAGCGGACGGCGGATCGTCGCCATCCTGGGCAAGCGCGCGGAGGAACTCACCGACGCGGACTATGCGCACATGCGCAAGGTCGTCGGCTACGTGCGCCGCCATGGCGCGCAGCGGCCGGACAATATCTACACGTCGCGTTGGCGCTACAGCCTGATGAACTGGGGCCACGACCCGACCAAGGAATGATTGCGACGTTAACCCCGGAGTAGGATTCGGAGGCGATAGTTCCGCGCGTAGGGGAGGGAGCAATGCACAGCGCTCACCACTCGCGCGGGCGGATCGTCTTCGAGGTCTTCTGCGCACTCGCCCTCGCCGGCTCGCTTGCCGGCGCGTGGGCGCAGACCGATGCCTCGGCCCTGTTGTCCGCAGCGGCCGTCGCCGCGCTGTACGGCGTGTGGCATCTGACCGACCTGCGCCGGTCGCGGCCGAGGCGCAGCTCCGCGCCCGCGCTACCCGCCGACGACGAGCAGGGCGACCTGCTCGCCTACGCGCCGCCTGCGCCGGCACGGCCCGAACCGACCGAATCGCCGGTCGAGGAAGCCGCAAAGCCCAGTCGCAAAGCGCCGAAGCCGCGCAAGAGTCGGGTGAAGGAAGCGCAGCCGACCATCGCCGAGATAACCGACAAGCTGGAGCGCGAGATCGGCAAGGTCGCGGACGAGCCGGCCGCGCCGGATCCAGCGCCGCAGCCGGGATTGGCGCCTGACGTGGTCGACAGCGCCGACGACGCCCCGGAATATGTCCCGGCGACGCCGCTGTTCGAGCCCGAGCCGTTCGTGCGCCAGCAGCGCGCGGCGTTCGGCCGCAAGGCCCGCCCCTAAGCCGACGCGGCGCCGGCGGCACTTGCCAAGCGCGGCGGGGCGCTCCACGCTTCGCGCATGGCGCAGATGCATGACGTTTCCGACCCGCGCAACGCGTCGATCCTGATCAACGTCAACGGCGAATTGAAGCCGCGCGCCGAGGCGGTCGTCTCGGTGTTCGACAGCGGTTTCATGCTCGGCGACGGCGTGTGGGAGGGGCTGCGGGTGCACCAGGGCCGGCTCGCCTTCCTCGACCGCCACCTCGACCGCCTGTTCGAAGGCGCCAAGGCGATCGCGATGGACGCTCGGCCTGAGCCGGGAGGAGCTGGCGAGGCGGCTCTACGACACGCTCGACGCCAACCGCATGGACGAGGGCGTCCACGTCCGGCTGATGGTCACCAGGGGCGTCCGCTCGACGCCCTACCAGGACCCGCGGGTCGTGGTCGGCGGGCCGACCATCGTCATCATCCCCGAATATAAGGTGCCGGACCCGGCGATTTACGAGCGCGGGCTCAAGCTGTTCACCGTCCACGTCCGCCGCGGCGATCCGGCGGTCCAGGACCAGAAGATCAACTCCCACTCGAAATTGAACTGCATCCTCGCCTCGGTCCAGGCGACCCAGGCCGGCGCCGACGAGGCGCTGATGCTCGATCCGCACGGGTTCGTCGCGACCTGCAACTCGACCCATTTCTTCATCGTCCGCAAGGGCGAGGTGTGGACCTCGAGCGGCAAATATTGCCTCGGCGGCATCACCCGCGGCCTGGCGCTCGAGGTCGCCCGCGAAGCCGGCATCCCGGCGCTCGAGAAGGATTTCTCGCTAACCGACGTCTACGGCGCCGACGAGGCGTTTGTGACTGGCACCTTCGCCGGGCATCGTGCCCGTGCGCGAAGTGGACGGCCGCCAGCTGACCTGCCGCGGCCCGATTGTCGAGCGCCTGCAGCAGCTCTACGCCGAGCGCGTCGAGCGCGACGTCGGAGAGCAGCAACGGCCGTGACCCGCCGCATCGCCATGTGGTCGGGGCCTCGCAACCTCTCCACGGCGATGATGCGCAGCTTCGGGAGCCGGGCGGATACTTTCGTTTCGGATGAGCCGTTCTACGGCTGCTTTCTGAAGGACGCTCCAGCCGGCGCCGACCATCCGATGCGCGACGAGGTGATCGCGGCGATGGATTGCGACTGGGGGAGCGTCATGGCGTCGCTGCGCGGCCCGCCGCCTGCAGACCGGCCGGTCTGGTACCAGAAGCATATGTGGCACCATATGTCGGGGCCGGTCGGCTACGACGATTTCGCCGGCTTCACCCACGCCTTCCTGATCCGCGAGCCCGAACGGATGATCGCCTCTTATTTGCGCAAGCGCGAGGCGGCGTCGTTCGAGAATTTCGGGATGGATCGCCAGGCCGAATTCTTCGAGCGCGAGGCGGACCGGCTCGGCCATGCCCCGCCGGTGGTCGACGCGAACGACGTGCTGGCGAACCCCGCAAGCGTGCTGACCGAGTTGTGCGCCGCGCTCGGCATTCCGTGGGACCCGGCGATGCTCAGCTGGCCCCCCGGTCGCCGCGACACCGACGGCCCGTGGGCGCCGCACTGGTACGGCGCGGTCGAGAAGAGCACCGGCTTCGGCCCGCCCGAAACCGACGCGCTCGCGCTACCCGCGGACGCCCAGCGGGTCGCCGATCGCTGCCGCCCTTATTACGAGCGGCTGGCCGCGTATCGCATCAGCCGTTGAGGACGCGAACGCCTTCCTTGGGCCAGTCCTTGTCGACATCAACTCCGCCGGCCGCCCATTCCTCGCGGGTCCAGCATTCGATGCCCTCGATCCGGCTCCCGGTCTGCGGCTCGACCCGCATGCAATAGCGGGTGTCGGGGCCTCCGGCCGGAGCGGTCGCCGCCGGCATGCCGTCCTCGCCGGTTCCAGCTGTGACGCGAGCACCGGCGATGCCGTGACGATCATGCTCAAGGCGAGGATCAGTTTCTTATGTGCCATGCCGTTTCTCCTTAATCGGTAACGCTGGCCAGCCCCTGTCGGCGAATTCTAACGAAAGCGACGGACGGATGCGAGGCCGTTTCGACGAAGTAGGGTGTTCCAGTTTGTCATGGCTTTGCGTAGCGTCTGATCGGGAGAGCGCATGAAGACGCATGTTCCAACGATAGCGTTGCTGCTCGCTACGTTGGCTGCGTGTCGCTCTACGGTGTTCCCGATTGTCCCGGTCGAAACCCGCAGGCTGCGCTGCGGGGCGTCGAAGTCGTCCGCGCCGGAACCTATTCTTTGGGGAAAATGGCGACCCAGCGGGATGCCAGCGGTGTCCTGCAAAATGCTATTCCCAATCCCCGGTTCGTCCAGAGAGCAGCGACAATTCGAGCAAAGATCGGGGTGACATTCGGGTTTCAGTTCAAGGTTACCGGCGTTCCAGACGGTGCCTGGGTCACGCTCCGCATTGTGACCCGTTACCCGAGACCGGGCGCAACTCCGCCGGGCGCTGCCCATCCGTTACGGATTACCGAGCAGTCCCTGCGACGGAAACTGGACCGAAGTCATCGAAGCTGGCTATACGCTGCAGGAACCTTGGGAGCTGATCCCGGGAAGATGGGCGATCGAGGTCTGGAGCGGAGACCGCAAGCTCGGCGAGCAGGAATTCACGCTCGTTCCCAAATCAAGCACGGGGCCTTTCAGGTTCGAATTGTATGTCCCCGATCTCGGAGGGACTTACGTAGGCTATCCCCTGGCGGAATCGGGTCACGCAGCAGAATGCCACGACTTGGTTCTCTCAAAACGCATGCAAAGACGGCTCCGCGGTCATACCAACTCCATCGTCGAGTTCGACGGCTATTACGTGCCCGACGCGCCGCCCGGAGTCCTACTCGAGCGAATGAATGGTCGGCGGTGGCGCGGCAGGATTTGCCGTCTGGAAGCAATCTTCGTGAGGCACATTCGAATACGAAGGCACGTTGACTAGTACCCACTTGAAGTTGACGCCGCGGCAACGTGTAGGCGCGGCGAGCGCATCGAGCGGAGCCAGCAGATCCTGGCGCTGAAGCGCGCCGGGTTGAGCCTCGCGTAGATCGGCAAGCTGACCGCGTGCGAGGAACTAAGCCGCGGCTACTTGTTGGTCATGCTGTCGACGTCGACGCCGCGCTGGGCCCACTGGCGCTTGGTCCGGCACTCGACCCGGTTGACATGGCTCCCGGTGTCGTCGGCGAACTGCAGGCAGTAGGTTTTCTCCCCGGCGCCCTTCGGCGCGACCGTATTGCTTTGCGGATTGTCCCAGGCCGACGCCGGGGAGGCGAACAGAAGGGTGCCCAATGCGGCGGCTAGTGCCCTGTATTTCACGGCAATTCTCCCCTTTGAGAAGCCCTAGATTGCCGCGTTTGAAAGGGAGCTGCGTGGCGCGTTCGACGGGGCGCCGCGCCCGTTCGGCAGAGCGCGTCTGTCGGTTCGTGGCGCGCGTTGGTGGCGCGCCACTCGCCGGTTGACCCTGGGCACCCCGTCGCTATGTGCCCGCCCGTCCGAGCGACAGGGATTCTCCTTGCGCCGGACAAGAGCTGAACATTGCTCAACATGCGCGTCGCCAGGCGGCCGAGAGGCTGCTTAGGCTTCGCGCTGTTTGCGTTGGGCAAAGTAACCGCCGGGCTTGCCGGCAACGAAAGGTGAAGGGCTTCATGCCGACGATTAACCAGCTGATCCGCAAGGGTCGCGAACCGCAGAAGGCCAAGTCGAAGGTCCCTGCGATGGAGCAGAACCCGCAGAAGCGCGGGGTCTGCACCCGGGTCTATACGACCACTCCGAAGAAGCCGAACTCGGCGCTGCGCAAGGTGGCCAAGGTCCGCCTGACCAATCAGCGCGAAGTGATCAGCTACATCCCGGGCGAGGGCCACAACCTCCAGGAGCACAGCGTCGTCCTGATCCGCGGCGGCCGCGTGCGCGACCTGCCCGGCGTCCGCTACCACGTGCTGCGCGGCGTGCTCGACACCCAGGGCGTCAAGGACCGCCGGCAGTCGCGCTCCAAGTACGGCGCCAAGCGGCCCAAGTAATCTGCACGAGTAAGCCCCGGACAGGTTCCGGAACAGGCTGAAGAGAAAGGAATATCCTATGTCCCGTCGTCGCCGCCCAGAAAAGCGCGAAATCCTTCCCGACCCGAAGTTCGGGGATCTTACGCTCTCCAAGTTCATGAACAGCGTCATGCTCGACGGCAAGAAGTCGGTCGCCGAAGGCATCGTCTACGGCGCGCTCGAGAATGTCGAAACGCGGCTCAAGAAAGAACCGCTAGGCGTGTTCCACGACGCGCTCAACAATGTGAAGCCGGGCATCGAGGTCCGCTCCCGCCGCGTCGGCGGCGCGACTTACCAGGTGCCGGTCGAGGTCCGTCCGGAGCGCGCCCAGGCGCTCGCCATCCGCTGGCTGATCACGGCGGCCCGCGCGCGGTCCGAGAAGACCATGGCCGGCCGCCTCTCGGGCGAGCTGATGGACGCATCGCAGAACCGCGGCAACGCGGTCAAGAAGCGCGAGGACACCCACCGCATGGCCGAAGCGAACCGCGCCTTCAGCCACTACCGCTGGTAGTTTTCGTACCTATATTGCCGGAGCCGGCGTCGACCGGCTCCCCACATCGCTAAGGAAGCACAAGAAAATGGCCCGCAGCCATCCGCTCGAACGCTATCGCAACATCGGCATCATGGCCCACATCGACGCCGGCAAGACGACGACGACCGAGCGCATCCTCTATTACACCGGCAAGTCCTACAAGATCGGCGAAGTCCACGAGGGCACCGCGACCATGGACTGGATGGAGCAGGAGCAGGAGCGCGGGATCACCATCACGTCGGCGGCGACGACCTGTTTCTGGAGCTCCGAGGAGGGCAAGGGCCCCGAGCACCGGATCAACATCATCGATACGCCGGGCCACGTCGACTTCACCATCGAGGTCGAGCGTTCGCTGCGCGTGCTCGACGGCGCGGTCGCCTGCTTCGACGGCGTCGCCGGCGTCGAGCCGCAGTCGGAGACGGTGTGGCGCCAGGCCGAGAAATACAGCGTGCCGCGGATGTGCTTCGTCAACAAGCTCGACCGCACCGGCGCCAACTTCGAGATGTGCGTCGGCATGATCAAGGACCGCCTCGGCGCGCGTCCGGCGGTCCTGTACCTGCCGATCGGCCTCGAAAGCGGC
>CAVXYS010000007.1:0-17901 GCA_963765945.1 uncultured Alphaproteobacteria bacterium | reverse complement strand
ACGGCTCGAAGGGCAACATGCCGCAGACCCGGATGGGCAACATCGCCTCGCGAGCGACCTGGATCAAGGCCCAGGCCTACAAGCGCAAATGGGACAAATATTACCGCAACGGCGGCGACATGCCCGAGCGCGACCTCGCGATGGAGACGCTGAAGGGCGTGCTCGACGGCAAGATCCTGGTCCACAACCATTGCTACCGCGCCGACGAAATGGCGATCATGATCGATATGGCCAAGGAATTCGGCTACAAGATCAGCGCCTTCCACCACGCGGTCGAGAGCTACAAGATCGCCGACCTGCTCGCGCGCGAAGGGCATCTGCTCGGCGATGTGGGCCGACTGGTACGGCTTCAAGATGGAAGCCTATGACGCGATCAAGGAGAACATCCCGTTCGTCCACAATGCGGGCGCCTGCGCGATCGTCCATTCCGACGACCCCAACGGCATCCAGCGGCTGAACCAGGAGGCGGCGAAGGCGCTCGCCGACGGCCGCCGCGCCGGCATCAACATCAGCGAGGAGGTCGCCTGGGAATGGCTCAGCCGCAATCCCGGCCAAAGCGCTCGGCATCCTCGACAAGACCGGCACGCTGGCGCCCGGCAAGATGGCCGACGTCGTGCTGTGGAACGGCGATCCGTTCAGCGACTACACGCGGCCCGAGCGGGTGTGGATCGACGGCGCCGTGATGTACGACGCCAACGATCCGAAGCGCCGCCCGGTCAGCGATTTCGAGCTCGGCCAGCCGGGCGAAGGAGACGTCGAAATGATCGCGCCGCGTCGCTCGCCGCGCTGCTGCTCGCCGCCGCCGCGCCGGCCGCCGCGCAGACCTTCGCCATCGTCAACGGCATCGTCGCCAAGGGCGACGGCTCGCAGCCGATCCAGGGCGGCACGGTCGTCGTCCGCGACGGCCGCATCGTCGCCGCCGGGCGGCGTTCGGTCCCCGCCGGCGCCCAGGTGATCGACGCCGCCGGCAAATGGGTGACGCCGGGCATCGTCGCCGGCTTCTCGCGCCTTGGCCTCGCGAAGTCGACCTGTCGGCCGAGCGGATCCGACGACACCGGCGCGAACGGCCCGTTCAGCGCCGCGATCGACGTCGTGCCGGCGGTCAATCCGCTCGCGACGACCATCGCCGTCAACCGCGCCGACGGCGTCACCCGGGCGCTCGTCGCGCCGAACGTCGGCAAGAGCATCTTCGCCGGGCAGGGCGCAGTGATCGACACCGGCGCCGACATGGACCCGATCACCGCGGCGCGGAAATTCCAGTTCGTCGAGCTGGGCGAGACCGGCAAGGACAAGGCCGGCGGATCGCGCGCGTCGGCGCATGTCCTGTTCCGCAACGCGCTGCGCGAGGCGGCCGAGCTTCGGCGCTACGCTGCGCCGATCATCGAGCGCGCGCGGCGAGCCGCCGACGAGCGCGAGCGACCAGTCGTCCGCAATCCGAACAAATCGCGGATCTACGGCCCCGAGCGCGGCGCAGCGAGGACGTGCTGCTGACCCGGTTCGATGCGGCCGCGCTGGTGCCCGTGCTCCAGGGTCGGCAATATCTGCTGGTTCATGTCGAGCGCGCCAGCGACATCCTTCAGGTTTTGGCGCTCAAGCGCGAATTTCCGTCGCTGAAGATCGTGCTGGTCGGCGCGAGCGAGGGCTGGACCGTCGCCGATCGGATCGCGCGCGCCGGCGTCCCGGTGATCGCCTCGGCGGTGAACGACCTGCCGGCGACGTTCGAGCAGCTTGCCGCGACCCAGTCCAACGTCGGGCGGATGCGCGCCGCGGGCGTCAACGTCTCGATCGGGATGATCGACGACAACGACACGCGCTATCATCTTCGAGGAGCGGCAATATGCCGGCAACCTGGTCGCGCTGCAGCGCATTCCCGGCGCGACCGGCGTCAGCTGGGGCGAAGCGCTGGCGATGATCACGTCGAAGCCGGCGCAGGCGATCGGCATGGGCGGCGAGATCGGCAGCCTTGCGCCCGGCCGCCGCGCCGACGTCGTGATCTGGTCCGGCGACCCGCTCGAAGGCTCGAGCGCGGCCGAGCAGGTGTTTATCGACGGCGTCCGCCAGCCGCTCGACACCCACCAGACCCGGCTGCGCGACCGCTACCGCTACCTGCCGCGGCGCGACCTGCCGGAGGCGTACCGGCATTGACCGCCGCAAACGGGCCTGTTCCTTTCGGCCATCCTGTTCGTTGGCACGCATTTCCTGCTGTCGCATCCGCTGCGCGAACCGCTCGTCCGGGCGGTCGGGGAAGGGCCGTTCCAGGCATCTCTACTCGGTCGTCGCGCTGATGACCTTCGGCGCGATGATCTATTTTTACCCCGCGATCGGCCGCGAGACCGCCGCTGTGGAACGCGGGCGAGGCCGGCTGGATCGCCGGCGACGTCGCGATGTGGCTCGGCGTCGATCCTGCTCGTCGGCTCGTTCGTCGGCAATCCGGCGCTGGCCGGCGCGCGCGGACCGAACGCGGCGGCCCGAAGGGCGTGTTCGCGATCACTCGCCACCCGATGATGTGGGGCTTCGCGATCTGGGCGGCGGTCCACCTGACGCTGATCGCCATGCCCAAGGCGCTGGTGCTCGACGGCGCGATCATCATCCTCGCGCTCGGCGGCGCCTTCGGCCAGGACAGAAGAAGCGCCAGCTGTTGGGCGAGGATTGGCACGACTGGACGGCGCAGACGGCCTTCGTTCCGTTCACGCGCGGGGTCGCCAATCCCGGCAGCGGTCGCGCTGATCGGCGGGACGCTTGCTGTTCCTCCTCGCCACCTGGGCGCACCCGATCCCGGCCGGCTTCTGGCGCTGGATCGGCTAAGCCGCGCTAAAGGCGCGCGCCGATGACACGCAAATTCTTCGGCACCGACGGCATTCGCGGCCCGACCAACAGCGAGCCGATGACGGCCGCAGACGGCGCTGCGCGTCGGCATGGCCGCCGGGCGCGCATTTCCTGCGCGGCGACCACCGCCACCGGGTGGTGATCGGCAAGGACACGCGCCTTCGCGGCTACATGATGGAATCGGCGATGGTCGCCGGCTTCACCAGCGTCGGCATGGACGTGGTCCTGCTCGGCCCGATGCCGACTCCGGCGGTGGCGATGCTGACCCGGTCGATGCGCGCCGACCTGGGCGTGATGATCTCCGCCTCGCACAACCCCTTCGCCGACAATGGCATCAAGCTGTTCGGTCCCGACGGCTACAAGCTCAGCGATGAGACCGAGCGGGCGATCGAGCAGCGCATGGAGAAGGCGCCGAAGCTCGCCAGCCGGAGGTGATCGGCCGCGCCCGGCGGATCGACGATGCCCGCGGCCGCTACGTCCAGTTCGCCAAGGACACCTTCCCCGAGCATCTGCGGCTCGACGGCCTCAAGGTGGTGATCGATTGCGCCAACGGCGCGGCCTATCATGTCGCGCCCGACGCCCTGTGGGAACTGGGCGCGGAAGTCATCCCGCTGGGCGTCAAGCCCAACGGCCTCAACATCAACGACGGCTGCGGCTCGACCTACCCCGAGCTGCTGCAGGACACGGTGGTCGCGAGCGGCGCCGACATCGGCCTCGCGCTCGACGGCGACGCCGACCGGCTGATCGTCGTCGACGAACAGGGCCGGATGGTCGACGGCGACCAGCTGATGGCGCTGATCGCGCTCGGCCTGCAGCGGCGCGGCGAGCTGCGCGGCGACGCGGTCGTGGCGACCGTCATGTCCAACCTCGGGCTCGAGCGGAAGCTCGGCGAGGCGGGCCTCGCAGCTTCATCCGGACCAAGGTCGGCGACCGCTATGTGCTCGAGGAGATGCGCGCGCGCGGCTGCAACATCGGCGGCGAGCAGTCGGGGCACATCATCCTCGCCGACCATGCGACCACCGGGGACGGGCTCGTCGCCGGGCTGCAGGTGCTGGCGGCGCTGGTCGACGGCCAAGCGCCCGGCGAGCGAGCTGCTGCGCCAGTTCGAGCCGCTGCCGCAGCTGCTGAAGAACGTTCGCTTCAACGGCGGCGTCGAGCCGCTCGAGGCCGACAGCGTGCGCAAGCGCATCGCCGCGGCGGAAGCGGAGCTGGAAGGGAAGGGGCCGGCTGGTCATCCGCAAATCGGGCACCGAGCCGCTGATCCGGGTGATGGCCGAGGGCGACGACCCCGAGCTGGTCGAGCGGCTGGTCGACGACATTTGCGAGGCCGTCCAGTCCGCCGCGTGAACCATTTGTTCGCAATTGTCGGCGAAACGCTTGTTCGTGCGCATGGAAAACTTCGCCCCGGGAGCGGGACGAAGGCGGACTCGATGACCTCGACAGCCCGCATCCTGATCATCGCCGGCTCGGATTCGGGCGGCGGCGCCGGGATTCAGGCCGACATCAAGACCGTCACCATGCTCGGCGGCCACGCGATGACCGCAGTGACCGCGATCACCGCCCAGAACACGCTCGGGGTGACCGCCATCCATCCGGTCCCGGCCGAGATGATCCTCGCCCAGATCGACGCGGTCGTTGCCGACATCGGGGTCGATGCGGTCAAGATCGGGATGATCGGCAGCGCCTTCGCCGCCAGGCAGGTCGCGGTGCGCCTCGAGGAGCTGCAGGCTGCCGACAGCCCGACCTGCCGATCGTGTTCGATCCGGTGATGGTCGCGACCAGCGGCGCGGCGCTCGCCGACGAAGCCACCATCGCGGCGTTCGGCCGGCTGATGGACGTGGCGACGATCGCCACTCCCAACCTGCCCGACTCAAGCAGCTGACGTCGGAGGAGGATCCGGTCGCGGCCGCGCTCCACCTGGTCGGCGCGCACGGCTGCGCGGTGCTGATCAAGGGCGGCCACGAGGAAGGCGACGCGCTCGCCGATGCCCTGATCGAAGAAGACAATATGACCAGCTGGCAGGGCCAGCGGATCGACACCGACGAGCACGCACGGCACCGGCTGCACGCTGGCCAGTGCGATCGCGACTTTTCCTCGGCGAGGGCGCGACCCTGGCCGACGCGGTCGCCCGGGCGCGCGAGTTCGTCCGCGTCGCACTGTTCGCCGCGCCGGGGCTGGGGCAGGGCGCGGGGCCGATCGGGCAGCAGCACGTCCGGCTCGATTCGGCGCGGGTCCTTGCGGCTCAACCAGGTGACGGTGACCGGCACCGATTATGAGCGCTCGGTCGATTTCTACACGCGGCTCGGCCTCAAGCAGATCGTCGACAATCCGCCCGATTATGCGCGCTTCGAGACGTCGGGCGGCGTGACCCTGTCGGTCCAGATCGACCCCGAAGAGAAGATCATCGCGACCACCGCCATCTATCTCGAGTGCGACGACCTCGACGCGCGGGTCGAGCAGCTGGCGCGCAGCGGTCTGCCGTTCGAGCATGGCCCGCGCAACCAGCCGTGGATGTGGCGCGAGGCGCGGCTGCGCGACCCCGACGGCAACATCATCTTCCTCTACAAGGCGGGCGAAGCCCGCCGCTTCCCGCCGTGGCGGATGGAAGACGGAGACGCAGAGTTCTCCTCGAAGTGCGTCTCCGCGTGATCCATAGCCACAATTTCAGCGCGTTCATGTCTGGACCCTTGCTTTCGCTGGGGTGCAGAAAGCGACTCGATGCCGCGGCGTTGTTCCTTCAAGCTCGAGCTCGATTATCCGCAGCCACTCGCCGGGGTCGACGAAGCCGGGTGCGCACCGCTGGCCGGGCCGGTGGTCGCCGGCGGCCTGCATCCTCAACCGCGACAGCTTCCCGCGCGGGATCGACGATTCGAAGAACCTGCCGCTCGAAAAGCGCGAGGCGCTCTACAAGCGGCTGGTCAAATGCGCGGCGTGGGGCGTCGGCATCGCCACGGTCGAGGAGATCGACCAGCATCAACATCTACTGGGCGCGGATGCTGGCGATGACCCGCGCGGTCGAGGCGCTCGGCCTCGAGCCGGCCTGGGTGCTGGTCGACGGCAACGCGACCCCGCGCTGGCAGCGGCCGTCGAAGGCGATCGTCGACGGCGACGCCAAGTGCCGCTCGATCGCCGCCGCCTCGATCATCGCCAAGGTCACCCGCGACCGGATGATGGCCGACTATGCGACGCGACTATCCGGGCTACGGCTGGGAGCATAACCGCGGCTATCCGACCCCCGACCACCGCCGCGCGATCAACGACCTCGGCCTGACCCCCTTGCACCGCCGCAGCTTCGGCCTGGTGCGCGACGATCCTCGACCGCGAGGCCCAGCCGGAGCTGCAGCTGGTCGAAATCGCCGAGGCGAGTCCTTCGAGTCACACCACCACCGCTTGAGTCCGCCGGGGCGCAAGCGGACTCAACATCTTGTGGTCGGCGAGCCGCGGACTCCTTCCGTTCCGGTGTCCCCATTCGACTCGTTAACCTCTGTTCGCTTGACCGCGAGTCCCGCCTGACTCACCCTTGCCGGCCAAGAGAGGGGGCAGCAGGTCATGAATCTCATCGCCCGCATCGCGGAGACGGGGAAGGCTTGCGCCCGGCGCGTCCGGCGGCGCGTGAGCTTGCCGCTCGACACGATCCTCGAGGGCGACTGCATCGCCGAGATGGCGCGGCTCCCCGACAAATCGCGTCGACATGATCTTCGCCGACCCGCCCTACAATCTGCAGCTGGGCGGCGACCTGTTCCGGCCCGAGGGCGGCCGGGTCGACGCGGTCGACGACGAATGGGACAAGTTCGACAGCCTCGCCACCTATGACAATTTCACCCGCGACTGGCTCGACGCAGGCGCGCCGCATCCTCAAGGACGACGGCACGATCTGGGTGATCGGCAGCTATCACAACATCTACCGCGTCGGCGCGTTGCTCCAGGACGCCGACTTCTGGATCCTCAACGACATCGTCTGGCGCAAGACCAACCCGATGCCCAACTTCCGCGGCACGCGCTTCACCAACGCGCATGAGACGCTGCTGTGGTGCGCCAAGGACGAGAAGGCGCGCTACACCTTCAATTATCGCGCGATGAAGGCGCTGAACGACGATCTGCAGATGCGCTCGGACTGGCTGCTGCCGATCTGCAGCGGCGGCGAGCGGGTCAAGGGCGAGGACGGCGGCAAGGCCCACCCGACGCAGAAGCCCGAGGCCTTGCTCTACCGCATCCTGCTCGCCTGCACGAAGCCGGGCGACGTCGTGCTCGACCCGTTCTTCGGCACCGGCACGACCGGCGCGGTCGCGCGGCGGCTCGGCCGGCGCTGGATCGGGATCGAGCGCGAGACCGCCTATGTGAAGGTCGCGCGCGAGCGGATCGCGTCGACCCTGCCGCTCGACGAAAGCGCGATGCAGACCGTCGCCGACAAGCGCGAGCAGCCGCGCGTCGCGTTCGGCGTGCTGGTCGAAAGCGGGCTGGTTCCCGCCGGGCACGGTGCTGACCGACGCCAAGCGCCGCTGGACGCGCGACGGTGCGCGCCGACGGCTCGATCGCCTGCGAGGCGCACGCCGGCTCGATCCACAAGGTCGGCGCCGCGCTCCAGGGCGCGCCGTCGTGCAACGGCTGGACCTTCTGGCACATCGAGCAAGGCGGCGCATTGCAGCCGCTCGATGCGCTCCGGCAGCAGCATCTCGCCGCGCTCGCTTAGGCTCTTGCGCGGCGCGCAGCAGCCGGTGAGAAGAGACGCAATGAGGCTGGTGCGTGGCCATCGTCGCCGGATTCGCGTTGCTCAGCGCCGGGCTGGCCGTCGGCCAGGACACGGCGCGCGTCCCGCTCGAGGGCGAGCCGCCGGATGGATCAGGCGCTGGCCCGGCTTCAGCCCCAGCGGCCGGGCGTCGTCGATGCCTATGTGGTCGTCGCCGCGCTCGACGCCGATCCGGTGTTCAACCGCGAAGCTCGGCGAAGCGGGTCGAGTCCTCGCCGGCCGGTTCGACGCGAAAGGGCGGACCCTGGTGCTGGCTCACGACGAGGGAAGCGACGACGCCGATGGCGCCGCCACTGCCGGAGCGGCTGGCCCGGGCCCTGAAGCGCGTCGCATCGGTCATGGACCGCGAGGAGGACGTGCCTCGTCCTCTACACCACCAGCCACGGATCGCCCCACGCCGGGCTCAATTTTCGCGACCCGGAGCGCGGCGACGCGGTCATCACGCCGCCCCAGCTCGCGGCAATGGTCGGCCAGCCCGGCTTCAAGAACCGGCTGATCATCCTCCAGGCCTGCTTCTCCGGACAGTTCGTCCGACTCGCTGGCGGCGCCGCGGACGGTGGTTGCGACCGCCGCCTCGTCGATGAGATCGTCGTTCGGCTGCTCGGCCGGGAACGACTGGACCTTCTTCGGCTACGCGCTGGTCAACCAGGCGCTGCGCCAGCCCGACACCTTCGCCCGCCAGTTCCGGCGGGCCTATGTGACCATCCTCGGGTGGGAGCGCAGCCTCGATTACGACCCGTCGAGCCCGCAAATCGAGGTTGGCAGCGAAACGGCTGGCTGGCTTGCCGCGCTCGATGCGCGCGAGCCCAAGACGGCGAGCGCGCCGGTCGGCCGGCCTCCCGAGGAAATTGCGCAATGCACGGCATGCGCACGCTGATCCGCCCCACCGGCTTCGTCGATTCGCCGTTCGGCCATGACGGCAAGGTCGCGCGGCTGGCCGGCGGGCTCAGCTGGTTTGCCGCGCGTCGAGCTGTTGCGCGTCGAGGGCAATCGCCGGGTCTCGAGCGAGCTAGTGCCGGTCGAGGGCATCGAAGACCGGTTCGACGAGGCGCTGGCGGCGCAATGGGCAGCGCTGACCGCGCCGCGCACCGCCGCTCCAGCTCGGCGAGCGCACGATCCGCCTCGACCAGCCGCAGGTGATGGGGATCGTCAACGCGACGCCCGACAGCTTCTCCGACGGCGGCCGGTTCGCCGACGCCGCGGCCGCGGCCGAGGCCGGCGCGGACATGGCCGGCGAGGGCGCCGCGATCATCGACGTCGGCGGCGAATCGACGCGGCCCGGCGCGAAGCCGCTGTGGGAAGGCGATGAGATCGAGCGGATCGCTCCGGTCATCCGCCAGCTCGCCGCGGGCGGCGCCGCGGTGTCGGTCGACACGCGCAAGGCTGACGTCATGACGGCAGCGCTCGAGGCCGGCGCGCGGATGGTCAACGACGTGTCGGCGCTGACCTGGGACGAGCGCTCGGCGGGGGTGGTCGCGACGGCCGGCGTGCCGGTGGTGCTGATGCACCACCAGGGCGACCCGCAAACCATGCAGGACGATCCGCGCTATGCGGACGTGCTGGTCGAAATCTACCTGTGGCTCGAGGAGCGGATCCACGCCGCGGAAGCCGCCGGGATCGCGCGCGAGCGGATCCTGATCGATCCCGGCTTCGGCTTCGGCAAGAACGTCGCCCACAACCTCGAGCTGATGAACGGGCTGGCGCTGTTCCATTCGCTCGGCTGTCCCTTGGTCGTTGGCGCCAGCCGCAAGCGCACCATCGGCGCGCTCTCCGGCGAGGCGCCGGCCGACCAGCGGCTCGGCGGCAGCCTCGCCTTCGCGCTCAAGGCAGCCGAGCAGGGCGCGCAGATCGTTCGCGTCCACGATGTCCCGGAAACGGTCCAGGCGCTGCGCGTCTGGCGCGGGCTCAGGGATCAGGCGCTGACGCCGCGGGTTTGAGAATCCTTCCCGGTCGGGGAGGGCTAGGCCGCGGTGTCGATGCCGAGCTCGCCGAGCTTGCGGTAGAGCGTCGAGCGGCCGATGCCGAGGCGGCGCGCGACTTCGGTCATGCGCCCGCGATAATGGCCGATGGCGAGGCGGATGATGTCGGCCTCGATCTCCTCCAGCGGCCGCAGGTGGCCGTCGCTGGTGAACAGGGTTACTGGCGAGGCACCCGCGATCGCCTCGGCGCTGCTCGAAGAGCTTAGCGTCGGCGAATAATCGTTGCGCCGGCCCGAGAAGCGCGACTGGATCGCGATGTGCGGGAAATGTTCGGCGGTGAGCGAGCTTTCGTCGCAGTGCAGGCCGGCGCGGAACAGGACTCCGGCGAGCTGGCGGACGTTGCCCGGCCAGCCGTAGCGCATCAACACCGCCAGCGCGTCGTTGCCGATCGACAGCGACCGCATCCCGGTCTGTTCGCAGAAACGGGCGAGGAGGTGGCGGGCGAGGGCCGGAATGTCGCCGCTTCGCTCGCGCAGCGGCGGCAGGGTGACGGTCGTCGTCGCCGATTCGCTCGGCCAGGCCCGGGTTGAAGTCGTCGGGCAGCGGGCGGCTGCAGGTGGCGATCACCCGGACGTCGACCGAATAGCTGCCGTTGAGGCCGACCGGGCGGACTTCGCCGGTCGCGAGCACGCGGTCGAGCCGCTCCTGCGTCTCGACCGGCAGGGCGCCGACTTCGTCGAGCAGCAGCGTGCCGCCGTCGGCCTGGACCAGCTTGCCGGTCTTGGCGGCGAACGCGCCCGGGAAGGCGCCCTTTTCGTGGCCGAACAACTCGCTGTCGATGATGTTGGCGGGGACCGCCTTGCAGTCGAGCACGTGAGCAGCGGGCCGCGGGCGCGCAGGCTGGCGGCGTGAATCGCCCGGGCCATGGTTTCCTTGCCGGTGCCGGGCTCGCCGACGATCAGCACCGGCAGGCGGTTGCGGGCGCCCTTGGCGGCGACCGCGAGCGCGGCGCGAAACTCGGGGGCGGCGCCGATCAATTGCTCGAGCGACAGCTCGGGCGCGAGCTTTTCGGACACCGGGGCGAGCTCGCCCGCGGCCCGGCGGCGGTCGGCGTTGGCGGCGAGCGCCTCGAGCAGCCGTTCGGGCGCGACCGGGCGGACCAGGAAGTCGCTGGCGCCCGGCGCGCATCGCCTCGACCGCCATCGCAACCGAGTCGCCATGGCTAAGGACGATGATCGGCAGGTTGTCGCGCTGCTCGCGCAGCGCCTCGATCACCGCCGGGCTGGCCTCCGCGTCCCACGAGCCGATCAGGACCGCCTGGACTTCGCGGCCGTGCGGACCCTGGAGCAGGCCGATCGCGGTTCGCCGATCGGCGGCATTGACCGCGCTCCAGCCGGCGCGCGCGGCGATCGCCGAGATCAAGCCGGCGTTCGTCGGCATCGGCGTCCAGCAGCAATAGGGAACGAACGCGCTCTTCGGCCATCATCGGCTCCTTGACCGGCCGTTCTACGCATCAGGGGTAAAAGGGCGCTTAAGAGGCTTGGGCGCGCCGGTTCGCCCTTGTTATGGACCGGCCGGGCGCGACGCGCGCGACTTGAGGGGACTGGCATGGCCGAAGACGAGATCGATTCTGACCAATCCGCCGACGCAGGACGTCGCGATCCATGTCCGCGACTACACGCGCTTCACCAAGCTGCTGAAATATGGCGCGCTCATCTGCCTGGTGCTCGCCTTCATCGTCCTCATGATCCTGTAGCCCGCGCGCCCGGATGAAAATCGCGATCCTGAAGGAAGTGCGGCGGCGAGACTCGCTGTGCGGCGATCCCCGAGACGGTGAAGAAGTTCGTCGGCCTGGGGGCCGAGGTCGCGGTCGAGACCGGCGCGGGCGAGGGCGCTGCGATCGCCGACGCCGACTTCGACGGCGGCGGGCGCGACGCTCGGCGGCCGCGGCGAGGTGCTTAAGGGCGCCGGGATCATCCTATGCGTGAACGGGCCGGATGCCGACTCGCTGAAGGGGGCGGAGAAGGGCGCGGTGCTGGTCGGGGCGCTCGATCCGGCGCGGCGGCGCGAGTCGATCGACGGCTATGCGACGGCGGGCCTCGAGGCGCTGGCGATGGAATGGATGCCGCGGATCACCCGCGCCCAGTCGATGGACATATTGTCCTCGCAGTCGAACCTCGCCGGCTACAAGGCGGTGGTCGACGCGCGCGGCGGCATACGGCCGCGCCTTTCCGATGATGATGACTGCGGCCGGCACGGTCAGCCCGGCCAAGGTGTTCGTGATGGGCGTCGGGGTCGCCGGCCTGCAGGCGATCGCGACCGCCCGGCGCCTCGGCGCCCAAGTCAGCGCGACCGACGTCCGCTCGGCGACCAAGGAGCAGATCCAGTCGCTCGGCGCCAAGCCGATCTTCGTCGAGAGCGTCGCCGGGATCGAAGGCGAGGGCGCCGGCGGCTACGCGACCGAAATGTCAGAGGAATATCAGAAGGCCCAGGCCGAGCTGGTCTCGGGGCATATCGCCAAGCAGGACATCGTCATCACCACCGCGCTGATCCCGGGGCGTCCGGCGCCGCGGCTGATCAGCGACGCGCAGTTGGCGACGATGCGCCCGGGCAGCGTGGTCGTCGACCTCGCGGCGGAGGCCGGCGGCAACGTCGAGGGCACGGTTGCCGGCGAAAGCATCGTCCGCCACGGCGTGACGATCATCGGCGCCGCCAACCTCGCCCGCAGCCTCGCCGCCGACGCCTCGGCGCTGTTCGCGCGCAACCTCTACAATTTCTTGAGCGCCTTCTGGGACCAGGAGCAGAAGCGGCCGGTGCTTCCGGACGACGACGAGATCGTCCTCGGCATCCGGCTGACCAAGGACGGCAAAGTCGTGCACGAGCGGCTGACCGCATGATTCTCCCCGCCCTTCCAGGAGGGGCGGGTGAATTCCGACATCCTCGATCCTCGGCGGCGGGATAGCGGGCCTGTCGGCGGCCGCGGCGCTGGCGGACCATGCCACGGTCACCGTGCTCGAGGCCGAGGACGCAGATCGGCTTCCATTCGTCGGGCCGCAGCGCGACCATGCTTCATTATGCGCTCGGCGACCGGCTGGTCCGCGCGCTGACCCTCGCCAGCCGGCCGTTCTTCGACGATCCGCCCGACGCGTTCAGCGACGTTCCGCTCGGCCGGCCGATGCCGGTGCTGGTCTTCGCTCGCGAGGATGAGCGCGCGGAGCTCGACTCGCTCGACGCCGACATCGCGCCGTTCGCCAAGCTCGAGCGGCTCGACTCGGCCGGCGTCCACGAGCTGTGCCCGCTGCTCAACGACGCGGCGGCTGCACGGGATCGCCGACCGGCGACGGCATCCGCCTCGATCCCCACGCCTTGCTCCAGGGCAATTTGCGGCAGCTGCGGCGCAGCGGCGGCGCGCTGGTCACCGGCGCGCGGGCCGCCGCAGTCCGGCGCGACGCCGGCGCCTGGCGCGTCACGACCGAAGCGGGCGAGCGATATTCGGCGCCGGTCCTGGTCAACGCGGCGGGATCCTGGGCCGATCAGGTCGCCGGGTTGGCCGGAGTCCGGCCGCTCGGCCTCGCGCCCAAGCGGCGGACGATCATCACCTTCGACGCGCCGCCCGGCACGGCGCTCGACCGCCTGCCGTTCGCCAAGACGGTCGGCGACGAGCTCTATTTCGCGCCGGAAAGCGGGCGGCTGTTCGCCTCGCCGATGGACGAGGTGCCGAGCGATCCGTGCGACGCCCAGCCCGATGATTACGAGGTCGCGCTGGCCGCCTTCCGGATGGAGGAGCGGACGATGGTCAAGGTGACCAGGATCCACAGCAAGTGGGCCGGCTTGCGGACCTTCGCTCCCGACCGCCACCCGGTGGTCGGCTTCGCGCCCGATGCGGAGGGCTTCTTCTGGCTCGCGGGGCAGGGTGGGTTCGGACTGCAGACTTCGCCGGCCATGGCAGCGATCGCGGCCTCGCTGCTGACCGGCACGCCGTGGCCGGTCGCCGACGCGACGGCGGAGGAGCTAGGTCCCGCCCGCTTCGGGTAGCCGGCACAGGTCGACCCAGCGCTCGCCGACCAGCTCGAACAGCCGCCCGGTCGGCACCTCGACCGACGTGTTGAGCGACCCGCCGGCCGGGAAGACGGTGTCGAACGCCTGGAGCGAGACGTCGAGATAGACCGGCAGCGGCGACTTCAGGCCGAACGGGCACACGCCGCCGATCGGATGGCCGGTCAGCTCCAGCGTCTCGTCCGCGCCGAGCATTCGGGGCCGCGCTCCGAACGCGTCCTTGCACTTGCGGTTGTCGAGCCGGGCGTTGCCGCGCGCGACGAGCAGGAACAGATGATCGCCGGCGCGCACGGCGAGCGTCTTGGCGATCCGCCCCGGCTCGACGTTGAGCGCGATCGCCGCCGTGTCGACGGTCGCGGTCGTGGTCTCGACCTCGATGATGGCGAGGTCGGGCGCATGCTGCGCGATCCACGCGCGGACCGATTGCGCGCTCATTCGCCGACCAGATGCAGCACGATCTCGCGCTCGGGCGTGCTCGCGCGATGCTCGAACAGGAAAATTCCCTGCCACGTGCCGAGCGCGAGCCGACCGCCCGCGACCGGGATCGACAGCTGGGTCTGGGTGAGCGCGGCCCGCAGGTGCGCCGGCATGTCGTCCGGACCTTCGTCCTCGTGCTCGTACGCGGCGTCTTCGGGCGCGATCCGCGCGAAATAGCGCTCGAGGTCGCGGCGGGCGGCGGGCGCGGCATTCTCCTGGATCACCAGGGACGCCGAAGTATGGCGGCAGAAAATCGTCAGCAGGCCCTCGCTGATTCCGCTGGCCGCGACGAATTCGGCGGCCGAATCGGTGAATTCGTGAAGCCCCGGGCGACTCGCGCGAATCGGCAGGAGGCGGCTCGCCTGGCTCAGCATGGCCCCGGTTAGCCGAGCGTCTCGGGCCCCGCCAGCCCGCCGGAGGAGCCCTCGGCCAGATGCAAAACAAAAAGCGCCCGTCGCGCGACGAGCGCTTTGCTAACGCATTGGAACTACGGCCGGAAGTGCCGGCCGGGCAGGGCTGTTAGCCGCCGCCTCCGCCGCCGCACCAGCCGCTTCCGAGCAGCCAGTTCAGGAACCCGCGGGTCGCCTTGGTCTTCTTCATTGTTAGTCCCCTGTAACCAAAACTTGATTTGGCAGATGCGGAAGACATTAACCTTAATCGATATGGTTAGCAAACAATTAACCATCCGGGCGCAACTGCGCCCGGATTTAACTCATCGAGATTTGGATCGTCGGTTGCGGAGAATTACGGCCCGACGTTGAAGGGGGCCGTCCGCTCCGATCAGCGGGTCAGCCGCCGCCGCCGCCGCCGGCCCAGCCGCTGCCCAGCAGCCAGTTGAGGAAGCCGCGGGTTGCTTTTGTCTTCTTCATTTCTAGTCCCCGTTAGTCAAAAGAGTCGGCGAGGGGACATTAACCTTAAGAGATATGGTTAGCAAACAAACAAAAACACGGACTAATACAGGTTAGGATCACTATTTCGGAGCGTTATTGGAGGTGGGCGGCCGCGGCGCCTTAAGCGACGCTGCGCTTGCGGTCGGCGGCGATGCGCTTGGCGAGGCTCTCGAGGCTCATCGGGCGGCCGATGGCGAAGCCCTGGGCGACGTCGCAGTGCATCTCGATCAACAGGTCGAGGACGTCGCGCTGCTCGACCCCTTCGGCGACGACCTTGCGTCCGAGCGAATGGGCGAGCTCGATGGTCGACTGGACCATCAGCCGGTCGGAGCGGTTGTCGACCATCCCTTTGACGAAGCTCTGGTCGATCTTGATCTCGCTGGCCGGAATCTTCTTGAGATAGTCGAGGGTCGACAGGCCGGTGCCATAGTCGTCGATCGAAATCCGGACGCCGAGCTCACGCAGCCGGGTGATCATTTCCAGGCTCTCGCCGCTGCCGGCGAGCGCGGCCGTTTCGGTCAGCTCCAGCGTCAAATGGCGCGGCTCGAGACCGTGGCGAGCGAGGAGCGCCGCGACCCGCAAGGTGAACCCCTTGTCGCTCAGCAGCCGGGCGGAGAGGTTGACCGCGATCTCGAAGTCGGGGTTGCGCTTGTTGATCGCCGCGGCCGCGGTGATCGCGGTCTCGAGGACGAAGTCGGTGAGCTTGCCGATGCGATCGTGCTGCTCGGCCGCGGCGACGAACTCCGAAGCGGCGATCGGCCCCTTTTCCGGGTGCGTCCAGCGCGCCAGGGCCTCGGCCCCGGTGATCCGCCGCGACTCGATGTCGAGCTTGGGCTGGTAGGCGACCCACACCTCGCCACGGTCGATCGCGCTGTCGAGCTCGCTGAGGATCGACAGCTTCCACGACGCGTCCTGCAGGCTTTCGGGGTCGTGGAATTTCCACTTGAGGCCGTCGTGCGCTGCCTCTTCGGCCGCGACCAGCGCGCTGGCGAGACGGTTGGGGAGCGAGCGGCTGCTCCCGACCTCGACCCCGAACGCGACCGACAGATCGATCGACAGGCCGGAGACCCGAGCCGGATTGCGGAACAGCGAGTAGAGCGCGTCGAGGTGGTTGCCGAACGGAGCGCGCGAATCCTCGAACCAGGCGAAGATTCCGCCGTCGCCCTGGTAAAGGGTGCGAGTGGACTTGCCGACGCCGAGCCGGGACACGATCTGGTCGATCAGCTGCCGCTCGCTGTTCGGCGGAAGGGTCGCCACGATTTCCTCGTAGTTGAGGACCCGGGCGGCGATCAGCGCCTGCTTCCGCCCATCGCGGTCGGCGCGAAGCGCGTTGAGGTTGGGCAGGTTCGAGACCTCGTTGACGAGGCCACGCACCCGATAGCGGCGCCAGCCGAGCGCGCCCGAAGTGGCGAGAATCACGAACAATGCGGGCAGCACGTCAAGGTAAATGCGGTAGGCTTCGGGGCCAGCCGGACCGATCAGGACGGCACTCGACGCCATACCGAGAATCAGCACCTGCTGCCGCCCGTCGCGTCGGGTCGCCGCGGCAGCGCATGCCCCAAGCGCAGCCAGGAACAACGGAATCCAGCCGAGATCGATCGGCCGGCCGGCTTTCAGCGTTTCCGCGCCGATGATGTGGACATAAGCCCCGCCCATCCGGCCGGTGCCAGGAACGAAAAACTGGTCGCCGAGCTCTTCTGCGGTGATGCCGATCACGACATCCTTTCCTTCGAGCAGCTTGCGGTCGAAGCTGCCGTCGAGGACGTTCGTCGCGGAAACGCTGGGGATCGATTTGGGATCGACCGAATAGTCCGGCACGAAGGTTTCGTTCGGCCGACCGGCACGTCCTGACAGGATCGACGAGAACGACGGCACGATCTTGCCGTTCGCCCTGGCCGCATAGGGAATGTCGGTGACCGCCTGCTGGAAATTGTAGTGCCAGCTGATCGTGCCGAGCCCTCGAGCGGCGTCGTTCAGGCCGGGAAGAGGGGTTGTTTCCTGTTTGGTCCAGCCACTCGGTCCCGACAGGGTCCGAGTTGGCAGGATCACGCGGCCCGACCGCTTCAGGGCATTGGCAAAGGCCACGTCGTCGTCGGCGTCGGTGGCGCCGACAAAGGTGATGTCGAACAGGATCCGCTTTGCGCCGGCCGCCGTCAGCCGATCGGTCAGCTGACCATGATAGCGCCGCGGCCACGGCCATCGGCCGACCTTGCGCAAGGCCTGGTTGTCGATCTTGACGAGGACGACGTCGCCGCTCGCTCGGTGCCAATGAAGGCTGTTTCGGATGCTGCGCAGGACGCCCTCGGCGTCGCCGAGGATCAAGCCGAGGACGAGGCCGGCAATCGCCGTCCACAGCAGCAGCTTCCACGGCCGCGCTTCGGTCTTCGGTTTCGAGCGCTTCGACACGGGAGCGCGGCTTTCCTTCCCAGTTGCGCGCTACGTGTGCGCGCGAAAAGGTTAGGAAAACGCTAACCGCGTTTGATTTAACGGCGCCCGGGCACTCGACAGCCGTGGACCGACCCGCCACAAAGCCGGCCGCGATCCAGCGCCGGAGGGGTCATGGACTTCATCTCCATCCTGTCGATTTTCGTGCTTGCCTGCTTCGTCGGATATTATGTCGTGTGGTCGGTCACCCCGGCGCTGCACACGCCGCTGATGAGCGTGACCAACGCCATTTCCTCGGTGATCGTGGTCGGAGCGCTGATCGCGGCGGCGGCGGCGGGAAGCGCCAGCTCGAATTGGCTCGGGCTGCTCGCGGTCGCGCTGGCGAGCGTCAACATCTTCGGCGGCTTCGCGGTCACCGCGCGGATGCTGGCGATGTACAAGAAGACGGGAGCGTAAGGATGCATGAGGCGGCGGCGACGCCCGCCTGGGTGCTACTCGCTTATCTGATTTCCGGGCGTCTGCTTCATCCTCGCGCTGCGTGGTCTGTCGAGCCCGACCAGCAGCCGCCGAGGCAATTGCATCGGCATGGTCGGCATGGCGA
>CAVXYS010000006.1:0-20247 GCA_963765945.1 uncultured Alphaproteobacteria bacterium | reverse complement strand
ACCGACGAGGACGGCGACATCGTTCCCGCGAGCTACATGAATTTCTACATCGGCAATGCCGCCGTCGTGGTCCCGCAATATGGCGCGCCGAACGACCGCAACGCGGTCGACGTCGTCCAGGCGCTGTTCCCCGACCGCGTTGCAATCGGGCTCCGCGCCGACCACATCCTGACCGGGGGCGGAAGCTTCCACTGCATCTCGCAACAGGTCCCCGCATGACCAAGCTCACCGTCGCCGCGCTGCAGCTCGCCTTCACCGACGACACGGCCGCGAACATCCGCGCCGTCGCCGAGCTGGTGCGCGAGGCCGCGGGCAAGGGCGCCGAGGTCGTGCTCCCGCCCGAGCTGTTCGAAGGCCCCTATTTCTGCCGGGTCGAGGACGAGAGCCTGTTCGCCAACGCGCGGCCGCCGCCGAGCATCCGTCGGTGCTCGCGATGCAGGAGCTGGCGAAGGAGCTGAAGATCTGGATCCCGACCAGCTTCTTCGAGCCCGACGGGCCGCACTCACTACAACAGCCTCGCGATGGTCGGCCCCGACGGCAAGGTCGCCGGCATCTATCGCAAGAGCCACATCCCCGACGGCCCGGGCTACGAGGAGAAATTCTATTTCCGCCCGGGCAACACCGGCTTCAAGGTGTGGGGCGGGCCGCATCTGTCGACGCTCGGCGTCGGCGTGTGCTGGGACCAATGGTACCCGGAAACCGCGCGCGCGATGATGCTGATGGGCGCCGACATCCTGTTCTACCCGACCGCGATCGGCACCGAGCCGCACGACCCCGACCTCGACACCTCGCGGCTGTGGCGCCGGGCGATGATCGGCCACGCGGTGTCCAACGTCGTGCCGGTGGTCGCCGCCAACCGCATCGGCACCGAAGGCGGCCAGCGCTTCTACGGCCACAGCTTCATCTGCGACGAGCGCGGCGACATTCTCGCCGAGTTCGGCGCGGAGGAAACGGGCGTGCTGGTCGCGACGCTCGACCTCGCGGCGGCCAAGAAGCACCGCGCCGCCTTCGGCTTCTTCCGCGACCGCCGGCCCGAGCTTTACGGACGGCTCATCGAGGACATTTGAGCGCTTCCGTTGTCTCCGGCGAACGAACGCTTGCCCGTCGCTTCTCGATGACCCCAAACATGCGAATGATCTCGACCAGCGCGTCCATCCCGAGCCTGCGCCGCGAGCAATCAGCGTCGACTTCACTCCTGCGGACGTCAACTCCATCGTGCACGCAGCGGTCGCACGCTCAGAAGCGTCTATCAGGGCGATCGCCCAGCACGTCGCTCGACGGAGCGAGGGATGTCGCGGACTACACCGCCTATCAATCGCGACGATGGCAACTCGACCAGCGGCCAGCCGATTGAGCATCGCGATCGCCAAGTCGTCACCGGCGAGAGGGCGCAGAACATCGCCGATCGCATCAACCGAAGGCACCCAGCTCGAGCCGCGAGGTCGCCTATTCGTCGCCCTCGCATTCAGAATCCACCAGCAGATCTGTCCCAAGCTTCGGAAATCAAGCAAGCCAGCAACCTGAGCGATGGCGTGCCGTCCGAAACCATCGCAGAACGAAGACGACAGCCATTCGCGGTCCACGCTGAACAGGTCTACCCCGGCTCTACCGCCCGCTCGAACACGCTTTCGAACATCGCCGCGTCGAGCCGCCCCGTGTTCTGGTTGTAGCGCGAGCAATGGTAGCTCGACAGCAGGATGCGGCCGTCGGGCGCGGCGTTCTCGGCGCCGTGGCCGAATTTGGTCGATGACGGCGGCAGGCCGAGCGCGCGCGCCGCGGCGACGTGGGCGATCTGGCCGAGCGCGATCACCACCCGCACATTGGGCAGCGCCGCCAGCCCCTCTTCGAGATAATGGCGGCAGGTCGCGATCTCGCTCGGCTCGGGCTTGTTCGCCGGCGGCAGGCATTTGACCGCGTTGAGGATGATCGCGCCCTTGAGCCGTCAGCCCGTCATGCGGGTCGGCGCGATACTCGCCCTCGGCCAGGCCGAACTTGAGCAAGGTCGCGTAGAGCAACTCGCCCGCCATAATCGCCGGTGAACGGCCGCCCGGTGCGGTTGGCGCCGTGCTTGCCGGGCGCGAGGCCGACGATCGCCAGCCACGCATCGCGGTCGCCGAACGCCGGCACCGGCGCGTTCCACCAGCCGGGATGCTCGGCGCGGCATTCGTGCCGGAACGCGACCAGCCGCGGGCACAGGGGGCAATCGCGCGGCGCTTCGGCCTCGGGAATCGGCGACAGGTCGGCGGGTTGGGCCATCGCATCGTGTCATTCGTCGACGCTGAAGACGGAGTGAGGCGAAGCGGATTCTTCGTGCTCAGTTTCCTCTTAAGGCCTGCAAGTGCACGCTTTGCTTCGCTGCGCTCGCAATGACAGGGCGGCGCCGTGTCCCACCTCTACGCCATCGCGATCGGGTCAAACCGCCCGCACGGCCGCCACGGCCGCCCGGCCGGGGTCGTCGAGGCGGCGATCGCCCGGCTCGACCAGGACTTCGGCCTGTTCGACGCCTCGCCGATCGTGCTCAACCCGGCGCACGGCGGCGCGGGCCGCGATTTCGCCAATGCCGTCGCGCTGGTCGAGAGCGAGATCGATCCGCCGGACATGCTGCGGCGGCTCAAGCGGATCGAGCGCGATTTCGGCCGCCGCCGCGGCCGCCGCTGGGGCCCGCGCGTGCTCGACCTCGACATCGCGCTGTGGAGCGGCGGCAAGTGGCGCTCGCGCCGGCTGACCATCCCCCATCGCGAGCTCGCGCAAGCGCAGCTTCGTCCTCCAGCCGCTCGCCGCGATCGCCCCCGGCTGGCGGGTCGAGGGCCGCCTGACCGCGCGCCATCTCGCCCACCGCCTTGCCCGCCGCGCCCCGCGCGGGTAACCGCCGCTCGCGCAGCGTGGGCCCTTAGCTCAGTCGGTAGAGCAACTGACTTTTAATCAGTAGGTCGCTGGTTCGAATCCAGCAGGGCTCACCAGCTTCCGGCGCCAAGCGAGGGCGGACCAGTGTCGAGTGCAGCGTCACCGCGAAGCCCGCAAACCCCGGCCGAGACGGCGGCTCAGGCGATGATGCAGCGCGAGACCCGCGTGCGCTTTGGCGAGGTTCCCAAGACTTTGCTCGGTGACCCCCTCGCCGAAATGACTTGGCAGCTGCTCGGCGACCACTTCCTGCTGCGCGGCGAAGGGCATCATTATTTCCATTATCGCAAGGGCCACGGGATCACGGTCGAGCGCGGCCCCGACGCCGACCTCAGCGAGGAATCCCTGTGGCTGAACGGCAGCGTCTATTCGGCGATCGCGAGCATGAACGGCCTCGTCCCGATCCACGCCTCGGCCGTGGCGTTCGCGGGCCGGGTGTTCGCATTCAGCGCCCCGGCCGCGGGCGGAAAATCGACCCTCGCCGCGGCGTTGGCCAGCCATGGCCTGCCGCTGTTTTGCGACGACACTTTGGTCCTCGACCTGTCCGACCCGGACCGGGTCACCTGCCTGCCCGGCCACAAGCGGCTGAAGCTCAGGCCCGACGCGATCGCGCTGACCGGAGCGACGGGGGAGGAAAAGGTCTCGAAGACGGTCGACAAATATTATGCCCGGCCGGCGGCCGGCGATGTCGGGGTCGCCCTGCCGCTCGCCGAGCTGATCTTCCTCGAGGACGGGCCGGGCCTGGCGATCGAGGCGATCACCGGCGCCGAGCGCATGACCCGCTTCCACGACGACCATCAGACGGCGCATCTGTTCGCCGCCGCGCAACATTTCGATCGCCCGGCGTGGTTCGCCCATCTCCACCGCCTCGCGAGCCAGGTGAAAATGGCGCGACTTCGAGCGACCGCGCGATCGCTCGCGCTTCGGAGAATCGGTTGCGCTTGCCGCGCAGTATGTTGTCAATGGCGGACAGCGATGAACGCTCTCGTCAAGCGCAACGACCGGTTCACGGAAGCGGATATCGACGACGAGATCGTCGTCATGCGGCTCGACAACGGCGAGTTCTTTTCGCTGTCCGGAACCAGCGCCGAGATCTGGCGCCTGATCGACGGCAGCCGCGACCGGCGCGCCCTGGTCGCCGCGCTCACTGCCGACTACGGCGCCGAGGAAAGCGGATCGCGGCCGACGTCGACGCGTTGCTGGTCCAGCTGAGGGATACGGGGCTGCTTGCCGACGATTGATCGATGGCGCGGGCGATTGGGCACGGCCGAGGCCCTGACGCTGCTGTCCTGGGCGCGGCTGTTGATCGCGTTCGCCCGGTTCGACCGCTGGCGTGCCACGCTCGGACTGGCTGGCCCGGTCCGGATCGCCGACGCGCATTATTGTGCGGCGCTTGTCGAGTGGGCGGCGACTCGCCAGCCCCTCGAATTCAAATGCCTGCCGCGGGCGATGGCGCTAAGCTGGATGCTGCGCCGAAGGCGACTGGGCCACACGGTGGTGATTGCCGTCCGCCCGGCGGGCGAGCGCGGCTCGCGCGACGATCTCCACGCCTGGGTTGAGGTCGCCGGCGAGACCATCATCGGCGATCTTCCCGGTCCGTGGGTCGAAACGTTGCGGCTGGGCGGTTGAGCCGGGCATTCGCCTCAATCGCGGCGCCCGCCCCTTGCAACTCTTGTTGCACTTGAGCATTAAGAACCGGACTGACGCACCATGCGTGCCGCCAGCCGCGTCGAGGAGCTCGGCATGAAGTATGACAGCATCAAGCCCAAAACGTGGACCAGGCCGGTGCTTCAGGCGCCTCGGCCGGATCGAGGACGTCGCGGGCGCTCAAACACCGGTAGCGCAGGCGGCCAATACCAAGAGCTGATCGGCGGCGGGGGACGAACGCTAAGCGGGCCTCGTCCGTGTACGTTAAACCCGCATCGTCGAACCGCTAAGCCGCGATGCTGGCCGTCGCCTGGCCTTGGGCCGATGCCGCGCGCGAGCGCAATTCCAGGCTTTCCGAACGGCTTGGCGCCTCGCTCTGCTCGGGCATCGGCGGCCACGCCGGCGCGGCTGAAGCCGGCGGCCTCCATCTCGCCTATCGCCCGCTGCGATCGACCCCGGCCCTAAGCCGAGCCTGGCGCCCGGCGATCCTGCCGAGCGGACGGGTGGTGGTCTTCCACGGCTATTTCGACAACGCCGCGGCAATCGCCGCCGAGCTCGGCGCGTCTCCCAACGACCTCGGGCAGCTCTACGGCCTGGCGGTCGAGCGTTGGGGCGACGAGGCCGAACGCCGGATCATCGGCGAATATTGCGCGGTGATCGCCGAGCCCGATCGCTTCCGCCTGCGCCTGTCGCGAAGCCCGCTTCGCGCACCTCCGCTGTTTTACTTTCACGACGAGCAGCTCGCCGCGGCCGCCTCCGTGCCCCGCGCGCTGTTCACCGCCGGGGTCGAACGGCGGCTCAACGAGGCCCGGGTCGCGGACAGCGCGATGGTCAATTTCAGCGACCAGGAATCGAGCTGGTTCGAAAATGTCCTCCGAGTGCCGGTGGGCTCGGCCGTGGAGCTCGAGCGCGGCCAGCCGCGCGCCCTGCGCCAATGCTACGACCTGTTCGAAGCGCCCGACGTGCGCCTCGCCAGCGACGCTCAAGTACATCGCCCGGGCGAGCGAGCTGCTGAATGACGGGATCCGGGCCTGCATCGCCGGGTTCCGCAAGCCCGGAGCGACGCTCTCCGGAGGATTGGATTCGCCACAAGTCGCGGTTCGCACGCTCGCCGCGCTGCCCAAGGGCCAGCGCCTGCCGACCTTCACCTTTCACCCCGAGACCGGCTACGACGGCCGGGTGCAGACGGGCATGGTCGGTGACGAGCGCCCGTTCGTCGAGGCCTTTGCCGCCATGCATCCCGGGCTGGAGCCGCACTTCACCGCCAATGAAGGCTATGAGCATGACCATCGCTGGAACGACTTCTTCCATCTGATGGGCGGCGCGCCTTCCGGGCTGTGCAACATGTACGTCTTCCATGGCCTGTTGTCGGGCGCGTCGAAAGTCGGCTGCGACGTGATGCTGCTCGCCGAATGGGGCAATTACACCTTCAGCGACAAGGGCGACTGGGGGTTCGTCGAATATCTCCTGAAAGGCCGCTGGCGCCAATTGTGGATGGCCCTGGCCCGGCTCAAGCACGACGGGCGGCCGTTCATCTCGCGCTTCCTGGCGCGATCCGTCCTGGCCCTGATGCCCAACTCGGTGTGGCGCCTGGTCCGGCGGATCGCCAAGCCGAAGAACCGCGCGCTGCTCGACCTCATGCAGCCGCTGACGCGCGACTATCGCATGGCGTCCGGCGCCGAGAGCCGGCTCAAGGCCTCCGGACTTGTCATCGAGCGTTATCAGCCGCGGAGCCGCCGGCACGCCCAGCAACTGCTGTTTCAGAATGGCGACGGCAAGTCGGCCGAAATCTATCAGGCGTTCGAGCAAATGTACGGAGTCGCGCTGCGCGATCCCATGGCCTACCGGCCCTTCGTGGAATTCTGCTTCGGGCTGCCGGTGGAGATGTTCATGCGCGACGGGCAAATGCGCTGGCTGGCCAAGCAAATGGCCAGGGGCATCATGCCCGAGGAGCAGCGCGAGAACCGTCTCAACGGCCGCTGGGACGCCGATTGGTACCTGCGCATCGGGCGGCGCCGGCAGGACTATATCGCCGAGCTCGACCGCCTTGCCGGCGACGAGCGGATTGCCGCGGCGATCGACCTGCCGCGATTGCGCGCCTCGCTCGAGGATTGGCCCGAGCGGACCGAGACCGATCAGCAGAAGTTCTTCACCCGCGAATTCGCCGTCCCCCGCGGGCTGCTGGCGGCGCGGTTCATCAATTATGTCGAAGGCCGCAATACGCCTTGAGCCGGTCCGTGGCCGGCAGCGCTGAATTCGCACTGCTGCTGGACTGCTGCCGAGCGAACTTCGCCGGGCACCCGGACGAGCGGCTTGTTCCGCCCGCCGGAACTCGATTGGCCCCGCTTCGTCAGGCTCGCCAAATTCCACCGGGTCGAGGGCCTCGCCTGGAATGCGCTCGCTCACGGCACGGTTTCACCGGACGCGGCCGCGACCCTGTCGGGGGAGGCGCGGTCGATCGCCGCGACCAACCTGGCAATCGCTCGCGAATGCGCCGGATTGGCCGAAGCCTTCGCCCGAGCGGACATCCCGCTGCTCTTCCTCAAGGGCCTCAGCGTCGCCGCGCTCGCCTATCGCGCGCCGATGCTGAAGGCGGGATGGGACATCGATCTCCTGGTCGACGAAGCGGCGGTTGCGGCCGCCGCTGCGGAATTGGCCGCGCGCGGTTATCGGCGGACAATTCCGGGGCCCGGCGTCGACCTCGCGCGATGGCACGCCAGGCGCAAGGAATCGGTGTGGAGCAGGCCGGAGGAGCGGCTCCATGTCGAGCTGCACACCGCGACTCGCCGACAATCGCCGGCTGATCCCGGCGATCGGGATCGATGCGCCGCGCCGCGAGGTCGAGATCGCTGCGGGCATCGCCCTGCCGACCCTCGCCGCGGACGAGCTGTTTGCCTATTTGTGCGTCCACGGCGCCTCCAGCCTGTGGTTTCGCCTGAAGTGGATCAGCGATCTGGCGGGGCTGATCGATGGCCTGTCGGCCGCCGCGCTCGAGCAGCTCTACGCCCGGTCGCAGGAGCTCGGCGCCGGCCGCGCCGCCGGCCAGGCACTGCTCCTCGCCGACCGGCTGTTCGGCACGCTCGGCGACTCGCCGCTGCGCAATCGGCTGACGGCCGACGCCGCAGTCCGCCGGCTCGCGGCAGCGGCCTTCCGCCAGGTCGCCGGCCGGGCCGAGCCGCGGGAGCCGACCGCGATCCCGCTCGGAACCTGGCGAATCCATTGGACGCAGTTGCTCCTGCTTCCGGACGCCCGCTTCGCGCTTGGCGAAGTCGCCCGTCAGCTGCGTGACGCTGTCGCTTAGTCCAGCACCACGTGCCGCGTCGGCCGAAGCTCGGAATCATCCTGCGCTGCCGCCGCGCGCTGGCGGGCAAGCAGCGCCAGGCTGACGGCAAAACACGCGTCGATCGCCGCCGTGCGAAGCGGGAAGTCGACCAGGCTATGAACCAGGATCGCGGCGGTGGCGATCGCCGCGGCCTGGGCGTAGGGGTCGGCATCGCGCTGGCGCCAGGCGCGCCACGCCGCCCGTCCCCACCAGGCCAGGAACAGGACGAGGACGATCAGCCCCGGAACTCCGGTCTCGAGCGCGAGCTCGAGATAGTCGTTGTGCGCATGATTGACGTAGGTCGTCGGGTCGATCCGGTCGTGATCCTCGTAGACCGCATAGACCTGCTGGAACGAACCGAGGCCCGAGCCGAGCGGCAGGAACTCGCGCACGGCCTTGGCCGAGGTGGTGGTGATCTCGGCCCGCGACTGGACCGACGTCTCGGCGTTGGCGCGCAGCGAGGCGGAGCTGCTGAGCGGGGTCGTCGCGAGCCAGCCGACGGAGGCGATCAGCACGATCCCAGCGACAGGCGCCAGCCAGCCGAAGGCGCGGCTGCGGCCGGGAAGGACGATCAGCGCGCTGGCCAGGAGCACCGGGGCCGCCAGCCCGTAACCGGCGAGCGAGCCGTTGAGGGCGAGGCCGACGGCAACCACCACAGCGCCTCCGGCAACAAGGGCGAGGATGGCCGAGTAACGCTGCGCGTTGCGCCCGCGGCCGCGCGCCGACGCCAGCACAGCGGCGAGAAACGGCAGCGAAATGACGAGCAGGGTGGCCATGTGGTTCGCGTTGGCGAAAAAGCCGGTCGCGACCCCGTAATTGGTCTCGGGGTAGAAGTACCAGGATGAGCCGGCCGGGTCGGGGCTGCTCACTTGCAGCGCGCCGATCATGATCCCGCCGAACGTCGCGGCCAGCACCGCCACGACGAGCAGCACCGGGCGCGGTCCGAGGCGCCAGCACCCGACCAGCACGGCGAGGGCTGGAATCAGCGACAAAAGCGATGCCAGGCCCCCGTAGGGCGTGAGGGATAATGGGAGCGCGGGCGGCGGGATTCCGAGGATTCGATAGCCGTCGGCGATCGGCTGCCGCGCACCGAGCCCCTGCCACACGCCCGCCGGTAGCGGCACGAGCTGCACCGCCACGATGCCGAGCGCGATGATCGCGAGCCACAGCAGCTGTCGCTGCTCTCGCTCGAGCGGCTCGTCGCCGCGCCGCGCCGCGGCCCACACGATCAGCCCGAGGCCGAGCAGCTGCAGCACCATGTTGGCCCAGATCCCCTGCCCGCTGCCACCGAGCGTCAGGCACAGCAGCACGTAAGCCGGCACGGCGAGGCCGCCGAGACGCCTACCCATTGCCGGGGACCCGAACCAGGCTCAAGCCGGAGACCGTCACGTCGGCCTGCTGCGGAAGCTCCGGGGCGCTGCCCGTCAACTGCAGGTTCTGGGCGCCGCAGTCCGCCGGTGGAACGTCGAACTGAACGCCTTGGGCGGCGCGCTTGGCATCGCTTAGCGCGAGCGACAGCAGGACCTGGCCGGAGCGCACGCAGCTGACGGTCCATTTGAGGGTCGCGGCACGGGCCGCTTCGCCGTCGACTCGCATCGCCAGGCGATAGCGACCCGGGCTCAGCACCAGCAGCTGGCCGGCGAGCAAGCCGTCCTCCTGGCCGTAGAACAGCACATGGAGGCGGCCGCCGCCCTGCGGCTCGGCGAGGCCGGCGGTCGATGAGGTCAGCGTCCAGTTGAACGGCTGTGGCGCGGCACTGCCCTTGAACTCGGGGTCGAAGATCGAGTCCGGCGTCGGGGCGACGTGCGCCAGTCTGCCCCAGGTCTGCCGCGCCAGCGCATAGTCGCCCGCCGCGACTTGCGACCGGAGCAGCATCTCGGTCCATTGCGGCGCGGTCCGGCTCGGCGTCGCCAGGCCAAGGATCAGGTCGGTGTTGCGGGCGTCGGTCGCGAGCGTGGTCAGTGCGGCCTGCTCGAGCGCCGGATCGGTCCGGAACAACGCCTTCAGATGCGGCCGCGTGCGCGGATCCTTGGCATAGGAAGCGACGAACGGCGCGAGGCTGGTCACGCCGTTGGGGACCATGCGCGCCAGGATCGCCGTCTCACGCAGCCCGCGCGACACGTCCCCGCCGCGGAAATATTGCTCCGCAAGGAAGTAGCGGGCCGGAATCGAGCGTCCGTCGCGCAGCCGGGCCGCGGCGAACGCTTGCGTCGCCAGCCGCTGGTCGCCCGCCAGCTGCCCTTCGACCCCGCGGACGAGGAACGGCTCCGGGGCGAGCGGCGCCTTGCGCGCGGCGTCGCGCACCAGGTCAAGCGTCGCGCGCGCCACCGGCTTGCGCTCGCGCGCACTGAGCCCGATCTGGGTCAGGCCGAGCCACAGCTCCGATGCGGGATGCGACGGCCAGATGCGCGCCGCGTTGCGCGGATCGGTTTCGGCGAATTGAGCGACGCCGGCGTTGCGCACGACGACCACGGCGATGAGCATCGCCGCGACTCCGGCCAGGATCGCCCGCCAGCTCACTCCCGGCCCCCCGCTGCGCCCACGCTCAGCTGTCGCCGCCTTGCGGAATCATCAGGATCTCGGTGCGCTTCTTGTCGAGCTTGCCGTAGCCGTAGCCGTAACCGTAGCCATAGCGATTGTAGCCGTAGCCGCCGCCGCTGTCGGTGGACTTGGTCAAGGTCGCGCCGACGATATGGGCGCCGGTGCCTTCGATGCGGTTGATCGCTTCGATCGCCGAACGGGTCCTGGTCTTGCCGCTTTCGATCACGAACATGACGTGCCCGGCCGCGGCAGCAAGCAGCGGGACATCGGCGAGGCCGAGGGTCGGCGGCGCGTCCACGACCACGACGTCGAACTGCTCGGCCGCCTCGTTGAGCACGGTCCGCATCCGCCCGGTCGACAACAGGTCGGCGGGGTTGGGCGGGACCGGGCCGCTGGCGAGGAGCGACAAATGGTCGTGCTGGGTCTCGACGACATGGCCGGCGAGGGCGTCGTCGTTGGTCAACAGCTTGGTCAGCCCGATTTTCTCCGAGGCGGCCTTGAAGGCCGGCTTGCGGAGGTCCGAATCGACCAGCAGCACGCGCATCTCGCGCCGCGCGAAATTCTGCGCCAGGGCCAGCGCCGTCGACGATTTGCCCTCGCCCGGCTGGGTGCTGGTGACGAGGAGGATCTTGGGCATTCCGGATTTGGTGCTGAAGCGGAGCGCGGCGACCACCGCGGAATAGGCTTCCGACACCACCGAGGCCGGATTCTTGAGATCCTCGACGAACGCCTCCTTGGCGCTCGTCTTGGGCACCGCGCCGAGGCAGGCGAGGCCGAGCTTGTCGCGCACGTCCTCGCGCGTCTTGATCGTGTCGTTGATGAACTCCAGCCCGACCGCCGACCCGATTCCGGCCACCAGCCCGCCGACCAGGCCGAGCAGCAGGTTGAGCATCAGGTTCGGCTTGAACGGCAGGCCCGGCGTGTCCGCCCGGTCGACGATCGACACCGGCGCGGTGCCGATGCCGCCGGCCACGCCGATCTCTTTGTAACGCTGGAGCAGCGCATCGTAGAGGCTGCGGTTGGTGTCCACCTCGCGCTGCAGGATATTGTACTGGATGCTCCGCCCGCGCAGGTTGAGCACCGCGCCTTTCAGCCCCGTGACCCGGCCCTGAAGCGCGCGCTCCGCAGCGAGGGCGGCGCGATACTCCTGCAGCAGCGTGTTGTTGCGCCCGGATGCGGTCTGCGCGCTCGCCTGCCCGATCTGCCGCTTGAGCTCTTCGATCTGCGCCTGGATGCTCTGCATCTCGGGATGATCGGGCTTCATGAAGGTGCGTTTTTGCTGATAGTCGGCCTCGAGCGTCGCCAGCTGCTGGCGGAGCGCCTGGGTGCTCGCCGTCACTTCGCTGGTCGGCCCGGTCGCCAGCGCGCCGCGATAGGCGCCTTCGGCCGAGACCCGCCGCGCCGTCGCCTCCGCCAGGGCCTTGTTGAGCGCGATCAGCGATTTGCCCTGGAGCGAGCCGGCGTCGCTATTGCCCGGCTTGCCGTCCGGCCCCATCGCCGTGTTGATGATGCCCTGCTGTTGCGCATAGGCGACCAGCCCGCGCTCCGACCGCTCGAGGTCAGAACGGGTCTTGGCGATCTGCCGCTCGAGAAACTTGCGGGCATAGGCGGACGCTTCGTAGCGGCGCTGCAGCGACGAGTTGATGAAGCTCTCGGCGACTCCGTTGGCAACCTGGGCCGACAGCTGCGGCGACGTCGAATCATAGCTGAATTTGATCAGCTGGCCTTCCTTCGGGACATCAGCCTTGAGATTGCCGATGACCTTGCCCGTCGCGCTCTTGAGGCGGGCCGAGGCATCGCCCGTCTGCGGTACGAATGCGGGATTGTTCCCGAGGTTGAGCTCCTGGACGGTGCGTTCCGCGACGCTCTTGCTGGTCAGCAGCCCGACCTGCGTGGCGACGATGTCGTACGGGTCCTGGTAGGTCTGGCGCTCCTTCGATTGCTCGTCGCTGACGTCGAAGTTGGGCGGATTGACCTCGAGCGTCACCCAGGCGCGATAGACCGGAGTGGTGAGCAAAGTGGCGATGATCGCGAAGGCGATCCCGACGGCGACCGCGCCGAGGATCAGCCAGCGCCAGTGCTGGACGATGCGCAGGAAGGTCGGAAGGTCGAGAATATTCGCCCCCGAATAGGTCCGTTGCCCGGGTGGCACCGGCTGCGCATGGCCCGGCACGGCGAGGGGCCACGGCCCCCGATCAGGGACTGCAATGCTATTGTTCACGATCGCTCGCCTCGGGGGTGCGACGCATCATAGCGGCCCGAAAATCGCCAGCAGCGGGACGCTCTGGAGGAACTTCTTGAACCCCTGCTTGACCGACGAGCCGTCGACGATGACGATGTCGCCGGGATAGATCGCGGGGTCCTTCGCCTGCCCGTGGCGGATCGCCGCGAGGTCGAACGCGGCGCCCTGGCGCTGCCCGCCGACGGTGCGGAAGACCGCCACCCGGCGATTGTTGGCGTCTTCGGTCGTACCGCCGGCGAGCGCGACGGCCTGCATCAGGCTGGTCGGGCCGACGATCGGGAACGTCCCCGCCTGCTTGACCGCGCCGTCGACGGTCACCGAGCGCCGGGTCGACGACTTGATCCCGACGCTGACGTCCGGATTCTCGAAATATTTGGCGCCGAGGACTTCGGTCAGCTTTTGGTCGAGCTGGGCAGTGGTGAGGTTGGCTGCAGCACTTCGCCGACCAGCGGCAGCGAGATGTTGCCGGTCAGGTCGACCTGATAGTCGCCGGACAGGTCCTGGGACCGGAAGACTTTGACGCTAGCGTATCCATCGGCGCAATGCGGTAATCGGAACCGAGCGGGGCGATGGTCGGCGCGTCGGGCGAGCCCAGCGCGACATCGTAGGGAATCGGCCCGCCCCGCGAGTCCGTGCAGGCGGCGAGGAGCACCGCCGCGGCCAGCGCGACGAATTTCAGCAATCCCGGTCCGGCCTCCCTTAACTCACACGCACCGTCCCACCTCGCGATCTACGCGCGATTCCCCCATATTGGATAATCCCCGGCAGCGACGGACTACCCTCCATTCCGGAGCGGATCAATGCGCGACGGCCGCGGAGGTTTCAACCGTGGCGCTCGTGTCGAGGAACCAGCGTTTGGCGCCCTCGATGGCGAGCGCCGTCAGGGTGCCGCTGCGATAGGCGCCGGTGTCGATGCCGATGCGGTTCGCCCGCTCGTCGACCGCCGGGCTGATGGTGTGGCCGTGGACGACGATGAATCCGTGGTCGGCCTCGTCGACGAGAAACGGCTCGCGGATCCAGCGCAGGTCCGACTGGCGCTGGCGGTCGAGCGCGACGCCCGGGTCGGATTCCGGCGTGGACGAAGAGGTAGTCGCCGAACCGGCAAGTATCGACGAAGCCTTTGAGAAACTCGACGTGGGCCGCCGGGATCGCGGCGCGGATCGTCGCTACCGCCACCTCGTCCGGTGCCGCGGCAATGACCCGGGGGTCGGCGCCGTAGCTTCGAGGCACTGCGCGCCGCCGAAGCGAAGCCAGCCGGCGACATGCTCCGCGTCCCCGCCGAGGATGCGCAACATGACCTCCTCGTGGTTGCCGAGCAGGAAGATCGGCCGGACGCCCGGGTGTCGGTAGGCGCGCAGCCGCTCGACCACCTGGGCCGACTGCGGCCCGCGATCGATCAGGTCGCCGAGGAACACCAGCAGCACCTTCGCCTGCGACCGCTGGGCGATGTCGCGGTGGATGTCGTCGAGCAGCTGGTCGAGCAGGTCGAGCCGGCCGTGGACGTCGCCGACGACATAGGCGCGCTGCCCGCGGGGGCCGCGCGGCGCCTTGCTGGCCGAATGATTGAAACCGAACATCTTAGGGCATTAACTCCGCGAGCCGCCAACTTCTCCAAGCGCGTCGAGATAAGCCGATATTACGACGGCTTCGCTAAACCTCTGCTCAATCTTGCGCCGCGATTCCAGTCCCATGGCCGATCGCCGCTCGGGCGCGAGGCCGGCGAGCTTGAGCAGCGCCTCGGCCAGCGATTCGGCGTCGTGCGCGCGGCACAGGAAGCCGTTCACCCCGTCTTCGACCACTTCGCGGCACCCGGGAACGTCGGTCGCGACCAGCGGCCGGGCCATCGCCCCGGCCTCGAGCAGCGAGCGCGGCAGGCCCTCGCGGTAGGACGGCAAGACGACCGCCGTCGCCCGCTCGATGAAGGGGCGGACGTCGCCGGTCTCGCCGAGATAGTCGACGATCCCCTCCGCCACCCAGCGGTCGAGCTCGTCGCGCGCAACGGCGGTCCGGTTCCCCTCGTCGAGCGGGCCGAGCAGCTGGATCGTGACGTCGTCGCGCTTCCGGCGCACCAGCCGCGCCGCCGCAACCAGCTCGCGTACGCCCTTGTCGCCAAGGAGCCGGCCGATGAACAGGAAGGTCAGCGGCCCGTCCGGCAGCGGAACCGGCCGGAACCGGTCGAGGTCGACACCCGAGCCGGGCAACAGCGCGCCTGGCCCGGGCGGACCAGGCTACTCTCGAGAAACAGCTGGCGGTCGTCCGGATTTTGGAAGAACACCACCGCGGCCTTGCTCAACGCGCGCCGGTAGAGCCGCGTGACCAGCGCGAGGAGCGGCCCCCGCTTGAGGAAGACCGTGCCGAGGCCGCTGATGTTGGCGATCGCCGGAACGCCCGCCCGGGCCGCTGCCAGGCAGCCGTAGATGTTCGGCTTGATCGTGAAGCCGAGGTAAGCAACCGGCCGCAGGCGCTTCAGAATGCTGCGTATCGGAGCATCAGGCGAAGGTCCGCGAACGGATTGAGCCCCGACCGATCGATGTCGATCACGATCCGTTCAACTCCGAGCTGGGTCATGCGCTCCTCACCGGCAGGGTCGATCGGAGCAATGACCACCGGCTCGTAGCCGTGCTCCCGAAGCGCGCGGATCAGGCCGGTCCGGAAGGCGACGATGTTCCACGAGCTGTTGCCGCCCAGAATCACGCGGCGCGGAGCGGTCGGCACGGGGCTCAGGCGCTGAGCAGCTGGAAGCGCGGAATGTCGACGTCGAACGCGCTGCCGTCCTCGTCGACCATCCGATAGCTTCCGCTCATCGTCCCTTCGGCGTGTCGAGCGGGCAGCCCGAGACATAGTCGAAGCTCGCGCCGGGGCCGATCAGCGGCATCTCGCCGACCACGCCCTCGCCGACCACCTCGTGCACCGTCCCGCGCCCGTCGACGATCGTCCAACTGCGCGACAGCAGCTGGACCGCGACCTCGGAGCCGTTCTCGATCCGCACGTGATAGGACCAGAACCAGCGGTTGCTCGAGGGGTCCGACTGTTCGGCGAGGAAGCTGACCGCAACCCGCACCGCGATCCCGCGGGTCACGGCGACGTTCGGGAATAGCATGGCGAGGGCGTCGATGGTCACGCCTTCACCTAGGCGAGACCGGCGGCGCGGCGCAACCGCTCGACGAGCCGCCCGCGCGCTTCGAGGATCGACCGGAGCGATCGGTGAGCAAATCGCGCTCGAGAAAGTGGCCGGTGAGCGCCAGGCCGTCGAGGATGTCGCGCCACGACGCCGCACCGCCGCCGTCGCGGATGAAGGCCGGCAGGGCGAGCAGCTTGCCGGCGTAGGGCCCGGCTTCGGTGGCGCTGACCGCACGGCCGGACTTCGGGCTGACGGCGACGAGGTCGGAGTTGGCGCCCGTGACCGCGCAGCGGTCAAGGTCGAGCCCGAAGCCGAGCTCGGCGAGCAGCAGCAATTCGTAGCGCACCACGGCCGCCCCCCACCCGCCGGCCGACGGCGCGGCCTCGATCGCGGCGAGCAGGCCGTCGAGCACCTGGTATAACGGCGGATAGGGCTGGCCTTCGGGCAAAGCGGTCGCGGTCAGCACCGTGACCCAGTCGATCGCCGCTGCGGGCAGCGGCTCGGCGAGCAGCGGGCCGCGGCTGTGGACCAGCTCGACCGCGGCCTGCGGCAACTGCGTGTCGGTGCGGGCCGACAGGTTCGCCTGGACGAGGTTGCCGGCCATCAGCACCGGCCGCATCCGCCGCCCCCGAGCGCCCCGCACGTAGGCGGCCTGGAGGCCGTGTTCGGGCGTCATCAGCCGCACCACCGCGCCATGCTCGCCATGGCTGCGCAAGGCGCAGACGATGGCGGGAGTCTCGGCGAAGGCTGGGGAGGGGAACCATGCGGAGCATGGGGGAGGGGTAACTGGCGCCGGCGCCTTCTACCCCTCCACCATTCCCTCTGCGGGGAATGGTTCCCCTCCCACGAGCTGCGCTCGCAGGAGGAACTCACCCCGCCGGGTGGAAATAATCATAGAGCTGCCGCGCCATCGCCCGGCTGATGCCTGGCGCCTTTTCGAGATCGTCGAGCGCGGCGCCCTTGACCGCGCGCGCCGTGCCGAAATGCATCAGCAGCGCGCGCTTGCGGTTGGGGCCGATGCCGGGGACGTCGTCGAGGGTCGAAGTGGTGAGGCTCTTCGCCCGCTTGGCGCGATGCGTTCCGATTGCGAAACGGTGAGCCTCGTCGCGCAGGCGCTGGAGATAGAAGAGCAAAGCCGAATTGGGCTGCAAGGTGATTTCGCGGCCTCCGGGAAGGTGAAAGACTTCCCGGCCCTCGCGGCCATGGTGCGGGCCCTTGGCGACACCGATCACCGGCACGTCGTGGACGCCGGCGTCCTCCAGCACCTCGCACACCGCCGACAGCTGGCCCTTGCCGCCGTCGATCAGCACCAGGTCGGGCCACTCGCCGGTCTGGCGGTCGGGATCCTCCTTCTCGAGCCGGGCGAAGCGCCGCTCGAGCACTTCACGCATCATCGCGAAATCGTCGCCGGGCTGGGTCTCCGGCCGCTTGATGTTGAACTTCCGGTAGCTGTTCTTGCGGAACCCCTCGGGCCCGGCGACGATCATCGCCCCGGTCGCGTTGGTGCCCATGATATGGCTGTTGTCATAGACCTCGATCCGCTTGGGCACGTCGGGCAGCTCGAACGTATCGGCCAGCTCGCGCAGGATCTTGCCCTGGGTGGTGGTCTCGGCGAGGCGGCGGTCGAGCGCTTCCTCGGCATTGCGCTTGGCCTGGTCGATCAGCTTGCGGCGGGCACCCCGTTGCGGAGTTTCGATCGACACGGCGTGGCCGGAGCGTTCGCACAGCGCTTCCTCGAGCAGCTCGCGGTCGTCGAGAGTGCGGTCGACCAAAATCCGCCGCGGGGGCGGCATGTCCTCGTAGAACTGGACGAGGAAGCTCGACAAAACCTCGGCTTCGGGCACGTCGTTGGTATGCGCCGGGAAGAAAGCGCGATGCCCCCAATTCTGTCCGCCGCGGATGAAGAAGGCCTGGATCGACATCGCCCCGCCCTTGCACGCCAGCGCGAACACGTCGGCGTCGCCGAGCCCCTCGGCGTGCACCGTCTGGCTGCCCTGGATGTAAGTCAATGCGCGGAGCCGGTCGCGGTAGACCGCGGCGAGCTATAGTCCTGGCGTCCGGCCGCCTCGGCCATCAGCCGCGACAGCCGCCCCTGCACGTTGGTCGACTTGCCGGCGAGGAACGCCTTGGCGTCGTCGACCAGCTCGCCATAGTCCCGCGCGTCGATGCGCCCGACGCAGGGGGCCGAGCAGCGCTTGATCTGGAACAACAGGCAAGGCCGCGACCGGTTCTCGAAATAGCTGTCGGAACAGCTTCTTAGCAGGAACAGCTTCTGCAGTGCGTTAAGCGTTCGAGTGACCGACCCGGCGCTCGCGAACGGCCCGTAATATTGGCCCTTGATGCGCCGTGCGCCGCGATGCTTCTGGATCCGCGGGAAGGCGTGGTCCTCGCGCAGCAGGATAAACGGGAAGCTTTTGTCGTCGCGGAGCAGCACGTTGTAGGCGGGGCGGAAGCGCTTGATCAGTTGCGCTTCGAGCAGCAGCGCCTCGGCTTCGGTCCGGGTCGTGACGATGGTCATCGAGCGGGTCTGGGCGACCATCCGCTGCAGCCGCTTCGGCAGCTTGGCGACCTGGGTGTAGTTGGTCACCCGGTTCTTCAGCGCCCGCGCCTTGCCGACATAGAGCACTTCGCCGCGCGCGTCCTGCATGCGGTAGACTCCCGGCCGCCGCGGCAGCGTCCGCCACACCTCGCGGATCGCGGCGATGCCTTTCTCGAGGTCGGGCTGACCGTCGCCGCGCACGGCGTAGGTCGCCTGATCCTCGTTGAAGCGCTCGGCGGCTCCGGGCTGGTCTGGGCGGTCGGCCTTGCTCACATCATGGATGTAGGACCTAGCCCTCCCGGACTGCAATCGCCTCCCACCGCGCATTCTTGAAGAACCAGCGCTTGAGCCGGTCGCCGACGTGGCGAACCGGAAGGGCGCCGCCATCGCGCTTGGTCTCCTCGACCGTGTCCGATTGGCGGACGATCCGGAGCGGCAATCCGGCGAGCAACCGACGCGCCGAGACGAGCGTCAGATGAACGGTGTGATCGGCGAACGGAGTGATTTCCAGCGGTATGCCAAGCGCCCGCCAGCCCGAATGCGCCGTCGCCGCCCAGTGATAGACCGGATGATGGACGTTGACCGTGAAATAGAGCAGCCCGCCCGGCGCCAGGACGCGGGCGATTTCCTCGAGAATGCGCCGCGGGCTTTCGGCATGGTCGACGACATTGTCGCAGAGGACGAAGTCGAAGCTGGAATCCGCGAACGGGAGCCGCTCGCCGAATGCCGCGACGGTGCGGGCCCGGTCCTGCCAGGCCGGAAACAGGCTTCGATATTCATCGGCCAGCGGGTCGACCCCGACCTTCTCGCGGCCGTTGAAGAAAAAGATCAGGCCATGCGCCCCGGAGCCGACCTCGAGCACCCGCTCGTCCCCGCTCGTCGGCCGAACCGCCGCAAGCTTGTCGCCAACCGCCGCCGAATGGGCGGCCATGTCTGCCATAATGTCGGATTCGTGGCCGCGGATACGCCCGGCCTTGGCCCGCTGGTAATCGAGCTGCCGTTCCAGCGCCCGCCGCGCACGCCGCTCCATTCCGCCCATCGGTCGAGCAGACCAGAAGCCGGCCGCCGGATCAACCGATCCTAGGCCGCAGCGCGGGCCTGCTCTTGCTCGGCCAGCATCCATTCGACCGCGGCGCGGGCATGGATTTGGGTCGTGTCGTAGACCGGGAGCACGTTGGCGCGGACGTCGACCGCCAGCACCAGCTCGGTACAGCCGAGGACGACGGCCTGGACCTTCTGCTTGCCGAGCTCGGTGATCAGGGTCTTGAGCTTGCGCTGGCTGTCGCGGACCACGCGGCCGGCGGCGAGTTCCTCGAAGATGATGCGGTCGACCTCGTCCATCCAGCCATTGGCGATCGGCGCGAGCGCGATCCCGCGCCGCTCGATCCGCTCGCGCACGAAGCCCTCGGTCATGGTGAAGCGCGAGCCCAGCAGCGCGACCCGCGTGCGCCCGTCGGCGACGAGCCGGTCCGCGGCGGCATCGGCAATGTGGAGCACCGGCACGCCGACGTTCGCGGCGACCGCGTCATAGGATTTGTGGACGGTGTTGCAGGCGATCAGCAGGCCCTCCGCCCCACCCGCCTCGAGCCTTTTGGCGGCGTCGATCGTGACTTTCGCGATGCCATCCCAGTCGCCGGCGAACTCCATCGCGGCGATCGGCGCGAAATCGACGCTTTCGATGGCGAGCAGCGCGCTGTGGAGTCCGCCGAGGCGCTGCGCGATGCCGCGATTGATGTGCTCATAATAAAGCGCGGTCGAGGCCCAGCTCATGCCCCCGATGATGCCCAGCTTGCGCAACGTTCCGCCCCTTTCGCCCGCCGCGCGACGAGAATCGCGCCGGATAACCGCCGTTTTCAACCCGGCGCAGCATCGCTGACAAGGCGTAAACGCCTGATTTACCGCAAAATGAATCGCTTTGCGCCGAACTGATTCAG
>CAVXYS010000005.1:0-67548 GCA_963765945.1 uncultured Alphaproteobacteria bacterium | reverse complement strand
TGTATGTCCTGCTTGGCTCAGTTATTGCTCTTTTCCTGTCGCGGACGGGGAAGGACTTTGCGGTGATGGGGATAGCTTCAAGCTGGGGCTGTACGACCAGTCGGCTCAGGGCACTGCAGGGGATGATCGACCTCTTGAACAAGAACCCGCGGCTGCTCGAGGACCAGAGCGGGGACTGCATCACGAAGATCGTGGTGAAGGCGTATGAGCCGCATTAGGGATCATCGGCAATCCAGCAACGCGATCCAGAAGACGCGGCAGTCGGCGGATCACTCGATGCTGTACCTGGTGTGCACGATGCTGCGGAAGGCGCTGGGACTGTGTCGGGCGACGCGGGGAGGCGAGCGGGGGAAGAAGACAGTCAGGCGTTGAGATCTCGGTGAAGGACGTCATGCTGATGCCGCACGACTTTGACAAGGGGGCTCTGTCCCGCCCGCTCACGCGGGCACTGGTGAAGATGTCGGCTGAGCATGGGGGGCGGGCGTACAACGGGAGGATCCCGACGGATCCGACATCGATCGCGATCACGGATGACCAGGGGCAGACCGTGGACAGCGGGATGGTGATGTACCAGGCGGGGCATGCGCGGGACAGAACGGCGGACCTGCGCGACTCTTCGGGCACAAGTTCCGGCTGCTGGGGCGGCTGGCGTTCGAGAGCCCAAGCCGGACCGTCGAGCAGATGAGCGGCTGCCGCGGCTGAGCGCGCGGAAGAGATCCAAGAGGTTGTACGGTCGATCGCCGATCGCGGGCGGTTCGAGTGACTTCCATGGCGGGATACTCCCGGCACTCCGCTGGCGGCGAAGCTGGGCATCAAGCCGGGCGGGCGGGTGGCGATCATGAACGCTCCCCAGGGGTTCGAGAAGGTGCTCAATGCGCCCGAGGCGGTCATTGTGCGCGGGGTGCCGGGAAGACGCCGTGCGATGTGATCGTCCTGTTCTGCGCAAGGCCGTGGACATGTCGCAGGGGTTCGGGAAGGCCAAGGAGCGGCTGGACAATGCGGGCGGGCTGTGGGTGGCGTGGCCGAAGAGGACGTCGGGGCTCGCGTCGGACCTGACCGAGGGCATGGTGCGCAGAGTTCGGGCTCGCGGCCGGGCTGGTCGACGACGAGGTATTTCACGATCGATGAGGTGTGGTCGACTGGGTACATTGCGCATCGCGGACCGGGCAAAGCCGCGGTAGTGGACGCCGGTTCGGTCGCGTAGCCTGCGGCGGCGATCGGAGGTGAACCATGCCGGGCAAGGCGCTGGTTCGAGCGGAAGTTCTCGTTCGACTTTGCGGTCGGCGTGTACCCCGACATCATCGAGCGGCTGCGGGGGACGCCAGCGCACAGGCGGACCTGGTCCGAGGGCTTTCGGCCGATGTCCTCACGCGACGGAGCGGGGAGTCGTGGTAGATCCAGGAGAACGTCGGGCACCTGACGGACCTTGAGGTTCTCATGACGGGGCGGATCGATGACTTCCTGGCGGGCCTGGCGGTGCGGGCGCGGACCTGAGCAACAAGGCGACCCACGAGGCGGGGCACCATCGGCGGTCGATCGGAGAAGTGCTGGCGGTGTTGCGGCGGGAGCGCGGATGGCGACGGTGGCGCAGCTCGAGGGGCTCGGGGATCGAGTCTTCCGAGGCGCCGAGCATCCCGCGGCTGAACACGCCGATGCGGCTGGTGGACTCGATGTACTTTCAGGCGTGTCCGCAGTAGTTACCACCTGGCGCAGGTGGACAGCGACTGGAACGGATGCTTCACAGCGCATGAAAACGCCGCGCCGAGGGCGCAGGCGGTTGCGTGAGATGGAAGCATCGCCTGGAAGGGCGAATGGCGTGATCAGCGGCGGCGGCGGGCGCCGGCCAGGCCGGCGAGGCCGAGGAGGCCGCCGGTCGCGGGGGCGGGGATGCCGTCGATACCCATGCGGGGCATGACGAAGTTGCTGCGTCGCCTCCATTTCTCCATCGGAGACGGTGATGACGCCGACATTGAACGGCGGATCGCCGAAGAAACGAGGTAGTAGGCGTCGAGGTCGTTGCGGGTGCCCTGCTCGGCCTGCTCCCGGATATTCAGGTCGTACTGGTGGCCTGGCGTGAGGATGTCGTCGGCGTCCACGCGGTGTTCGGCCAAGGCCAGTCAAGGCGAAGGAGTTGCGCTCATCGACGACGACGCCGTCCTCGAAGAGGCGCCGGTTGAGCGCCGTTGCCCTCGGGGACCTGGTTGTTCCACCAATAGGTGCCGACCCGGAAGGCCTCGCTGACGGTGAACAGGACGCCGCCGTAGCCGTCGTTGTAGCCGTCGTTGAAGTCCTGGGTGTAGAAGTCGAAGGTCTTGCCCGGGGGATCGAACCAGCCCTGGGCGTTGGTCGAAGACGATCGACGTGGCCGCGAGAACGGCGGATGCGAAAGCAAGCTTGCTCACGACTCTGCTCCTGTTGAGATGAAGCGCACAAGCGACACGACCGCAGCGACAGCCAATCCATAGCGTCGCGCCGATCGGCATCGAGGAACGCTGGACGTCATGCGAAGCCGACCCAAACCTCGAGGGCGAAAACCCTCCTCATCCTCTGGCCGCCAATATACCACAGGTCTTCCCGGCGTGCAAGTGTTTTTGTGGGCCGGATAACGAAACTTCATTTTAGCGGTGATGCCCGGAAACCGGCGGCGCAGACCGGCGGAATTCCTATCCGGGTAGAGGCTTCTCGGCGACGTCGAACGAGCCGTAGTCAGGCACGACTGTGGGCCGGCGTGTTTGTGTGTGTGTGTGTGTGTGTAAAAGGGGAAGACCATGAGAGGGTTGTTCATTGCGGCGGCGGCGGCGGCGGCCGGGCTGTGCTCGGGCGCCGGCGCGGACATCATCGGTGCGCATCTTCGACGAGGACTTCAGCGTCAACCCGGAGGGCGGGCCGATCGTCGATCCGACCATCAACCTCGGGGACACGATCCGCTGGATCTGGGACGATGAGGACCACAGCACGACGGCGGTGATGGGGAGCCCCGGAGCAGTGGGACTCGGGGATGCCGCACGACATCAGGTTCACGTTCGACCACGCGTTCACCCACGTGGGGACGTTCTGGTATTACTGCCAGATGCACGGCTTCGACAACGGGGACGGGACGGCGGACGGGATGGCGGGGACAATCACCATGATTCCGGGCGCGGCGTTGCTCGCAGGGATGGCGGGGTCGGGTCTGCGGCCAGGGTGGATAGGCGGCAGGGTCCGATCTTCCACCCATATGAGTGACACCCTGGATCGCAGACGGGGGCAAGGGCTTCGAGAGTTGATGAACGCCGTAGTGGCCGCGCCTGGCCCTTTCAATGCGCTGTGCGCGAGGGCGATTGCGCGCGCGCAGGGGTTTCGGCGTGCTCGTGTAGGGGGCGGCGACGAGCGTGTCGGCGGGGGTGCCGGACGTCGGGGTGCTGACGTGGAGCGCTTTACCCGGGTGATCCGGGAGGTGGCGGACGCCGGCGCGGGCGAGCGATGGGACGCGAGCTCCCGGTATTGGCGGATGCGGACGCCGGGGTTCGGCGAGGCCGGGAAATGGTGAGGCGGACGGTGATCGAGTGCTGCAGGGCGGGGGCGGCGGGGCTGCACCTGGAGAACCAAAAGTCCGAGAGGTGCGGGCATCTGGATGGGAAGGAGTTGGTGCCGGTTGATCACATGTGAGGAAGGATTGGAGTGGGCGAGGAAGGCGGCGAGACGCGAGCGACGGAGCGACGGAGCGATGGAGGGAAGAGCGGGGTGCGTGCGTTGTGCGCAGGACGGATGCGAGAGGGGTGGAGGGGTTTGAGGGGGCGGTGGAGAGGGCGAAGGCGTATGTCGAGGCGGGGGCGGATGATTTTTCCGGAGGGGTTGGTGAGCGAGGAGGAGTTTGGGAGGTTTGCGAGGGAGATGGGGCGGAGCCTCAGACCCGGCGTCCCGGCAATGGAAACGGCATCCCCTGGCTTTTGGCCAACATGACGAAGTGGAAGCGCCGATGATTCCGCTGAAGCGGTTCGAGACGAGGCGATGGGGTACTCGATCGTCATCTACCCGGTGTCGCTGCTGCGGGTGGCGATGGGGGCGGTGACGAGGCCGGTTATCGAGGTGCTGAAGGCGGAAGGGTCGGTGGAGAAGTTGCTGGGGGAGATGCGAGAGTCGGAAGGAGTTGTACGGGCTGATCGGGTATGAGCAGGGGGAAACCGGGGGCGGTTTGCGGCGGGCAGGTACGACGACTTCAAATAGAACATCGTGCCATCGAAGTCTGCTCTGAGACTCCGATGATATGTGCACGATTGCGGCATCGAAGTCCCTCAGAGCAGGGACTTCGATGACCAGAATGATTCCGCGAAGAGGGCTTCGACGAAGGTTTCGGGGTCGAAGGTTTCGATGTCTTCGGGCGTTTCGCCGAGGCCGATGAATTTGACGGGGATGTTGATCTCGTCGCGGATCGCGAGGACGACGCCGCCCTTGGCGGTGCCGTCGAGCTTGGCGAGGATGATGCCGGTGACGTTGATCGCCTTGCCGAAGTTCTTCGCCTGGAGGATGGCGTTCTGGCCGGTCGTCGCGTCGAGCACGAGCAGCGACCTCGTGCGGCGCGCCTTCGATGCGCTTGGCGACGACGTCGCGGATCTTGGTCAGCTCGCGCATCAGGTGGTCCTGCGTGTGCAGCCGGCCGGCGGTGTCGACGATCAGGACGTCGATGCCGCGGGCCTTGGCGGCCTCGCAGGCGTCGTAGGCGACGGCGGCGGGGTCGGCGCCCTTCTTGTGCTTGACGATCTCGACGCCGATGCGGTCGGCCCAGATGGTGAGCTGGTCGACGGCGGCGGCGCGGAAGGTGTCGCTGGCGGCGACCATCACCTTCTTGTTCATCTGGTTCTTCAGCAGCCAGGCGAGCTTGGCGATGCTGGTGGTCTTGCCCGCGCCGTTGATGCCGGCGACGAGGATGACGGTCGGCCGGATGCGGCGAAGTGCAGTTCGCGGGTTCCGGGGGGCCAGTTGGCTTTCATTTCGGCCTTGAGGAAGTCGAGGACTTCGTCGCCGCCAGGGTCATCTTCCCGGCGAGGAAGTCGGCGCGGATGCCGTCGATGAGGCGGGTGGTGGTCCTGGTGCCAACGTCGGCGCTGAGGAGGCGGGTCTGGATTTCGCTTATGAGTTCGTTCGTGAGCGTGCGGCCCATCAGGAGGAGACGCAGGCCGTCGTCGAAGGCAGTCGCCGTGCGCTCGAGGCCTGAGGGTGATCTTGCTGAATGGTTTTGAAGAAGGCCATGGGGGGTGAGACAGGAGACAGGAACGGGGACAGGGGACGGAGCGAGACGAGCGAGGGAGGCACAGGTATGGCGTTCTTTCGCCCTCCGGGGCTCGCGTGCGCGGAGAGAGCGGCTACCCAGGGGCTGACGCCCAGGGCCACATTCTGGTCGCCGCTCCGCGGCTCGATGCAAGTCTCGGCCTCAGCCTCCGGTGGCGGGGGCGATGAGGGGCGCTGGGCGGAGACTGGTCCGACGCTGAGGAGGCCGTTGATGAAGGACGGGGACTTCTCGGTGCTGAAGAGACTGGCGAGCTCGACGGCCTCGTTGACGGCGACTTTGGCGGGTGTGACGCCGGAGACGATTTCGTAGTGGGCGAGACGGAGGATCGCGCGGTCCACGGCGGCCTGGCGGCGGGCGGGCCAGGTCGGGGGCGAGGGTTTCCGAGTTCGCGGTCACACTTCGAGCGCTGGGCGTGGGCCGCGGCGAGAGGCGAGGGCTTGGCGCTGTCCTGCTCGTCGGCATCTCTCTGCCGCCGGCGCGTGCGCGGGCCGGAGCGGTCCTGTCGTCACCCCCTCCGGCCACCCCATGCTTCAACTGTAAGTTCAGGACTCCGGGCCGAAGACCTGACGGATCTCCGATTCGCCTTCCCAGCTGGGCCAGGTGCGGCGGTGGAGGTCCATCAATCGCTTGGTCCAGTCGTATGACCTCGTCCCGCGCCGACCGCGTCGTACACCGCGTAGGCCCCAGAGGGCGGGGATCGTCGAACGGGCCGTCGCTGACGGTCAACTCGCCGGCGAAGACGCCGACGCGGACAGCCGTTCCGACAGGCAACAATCCGGCCGTGTCGATCAGGAACCCCGGCGCGCGGCCTCCGCACCCAGGGCGGCGATCCCTTCCGCCCCGGGATTCGCACTATCTCGCCAGACCGCCACGGGTCGCCACCATTTCAGGCCGGATCGACCGCAGCGGCAAGACGCCATTCGGCGGCGCCCGGCTTCTCGTCGCAAACAGCTGACCAAGCGCTTCGTGCGGGCCGATCGCCGGGGGACGTTTCGGGTCGCGGTTGCGCCGGGCCGTTGGTCGGTGCCGGATCGCCGAGCCGGGCTCCGGCCAGTGCCTCCGGCATCTACAGCTACAATTCCGCCGACGAAGTGGTGCTCCGGGAGGGCGATTGTCGCCAATGTCGAGATCGAGGCGGCGGCACCGAACGACAAAGTCTATGGACCCGGCTGGAAGCGCTGGCCGCGCCCCGGCCCGCTGAATTCGGCCCGTCGGTCGAACCGGCCTGTCCGCCGGCCAGATAATCGTGGAGGCTTGGCCGGAGAGGGATAAGATGGTTTCCGCCGTCCATGGGAGACGACCAGTAATCAATCGCCGCGCCTTGGTCCTCGCATTCGGCCTGCTGGCCGCGACCATCGCGAACGATTCGATCGCCGCCCGGTCCGCTGAGCCGCCGCGGATCAGCAAGCCCCGGCCGGCGCCGCCGACTCCGCCCGGACATCCCGCCGCTGCCGCCGGCCTATTACGACCCGACCCTCGCCGTCGGCGGCGAAGCGGTGAAGGCGCGCAAGGTCGAGAGCCGGTTGAGCGTCGACGTCCAGGTCAACGGGCGCGGGCCCTACAAATTCATCGTCGACAGCGGCGCCGATACCTCGGCGGTCGGCCTCAACATCGCGCGCAACCTGCAGCTGCCGCTCGGCACGCCGGTGATCCTCAACGGCATGACCGCGCGCAACATCGTCGATCGGGTCAAGGTCGATGAGCTGACCGTCGGGCCGAGCACCATCCGCAACCTCGAGCTTCCGGCACTGCGCGAATTCGACCTCGGCGGCGACGGGATGATCGGGATCGACGCGCTCGTCCGCCAGCGGCTGATGATGGATTTCGAAAAAAGCTGATCAAGGTCGAGGACGCCCGCATCCCGGAGGTATTCCTGCCCGGAGCGATCGTCATCACCGCCCGGCGCCAGCGCGGCCAGCTGATCCTGACCCACGTCACCGCCGCCGGGCTGCCGCTCGACGCGATCATCGACACCGGGTCCGAGATCACCATCGGCAACCTCGCGCTGCGCAACAAGCTGATCCGCGGCAACAGCCGCAAGTTCCAGACGGTCAAGGTGACCGGGGTCACCGGCGCGACCATGGACATCCAGCTGGCGACGATCGGTGAGCTCAAGCTTGGCCCGGTGACCCTGCGCAACGTGCCCATGGCCTTCGCCGACGTGCCGCCGTTCAAGATGTTCGGCCTCGCCAACGAGCCCGCGCTGATGCTCGGCACCGACATCCTCGAGACGTTCCAGCGCGTGTCGCTCGACTTCCGGGCGCGCAAGGTCCGCTTCCAGCTTAGGCGCTGCTCGGCCTCGGTGACCATCGCCACCGTCCCCGAAAACATCACCCGCCTGTCGACCAACGAGATCGAGCTGTGCCGGACTTAGGGCGTGGTTCCCAGTCGAGGAAAATGCGCATGTATGCTCGGGACGTTCCCCCCGGTCGGATTTTCTATCACGGCACCAAGGCCGACCTGAAGCCGGGCGACCTGCTCGCGCCCGGGTTCGGAAGCAATTTCCGCGACCGCGAGCTGAAGCACATCTATTTCAGCGCCACGCTCGAAGCCGCGACCTGGGGTGCCGAGCTGGCGCGCGGTGAAGGTCGCGGCCGCATCTATACCGTCGAGCCGACCGGCGAGTTCGAAGACGACCCCAACCTCACCGACAAGAAGTTCGCCGGCAACATCACCGCCTCCTATCGCTCGCTGGCGCCGGTGCGGGTGACCGGCGAAGTCGAGGATTGGGTCGGCCACACGCCGGAGCAACTCCAGGCGATGCGCGACGGCCTCGCGCGGCTCAACGCCGAGGGTAAAGCGGTGATCCATGATTGAGCGGGCCTAACGGCAGGAAGTCCACCCCCATGAACGGCCCGCCCGTTTCTTTCCGCCGTTAGTCGAACGGCGCTATCGCTTTCAAAACACTTCACTATCTTGTGTGCCCGTCGATCGTAGGGGGTCGTTATGATGATCGCGGGTCTTGCGCTTGCACTGGCTTCGGCCTCGCTCGGAGAGCCGGCGGCCCCTCCGCCGCAGCTTCAGGACAGCGGATCGGACGCAATCGTCGTCCAGGGCGTCCGCCCGTCCAGGAAGCAAATCCGCGACTTCGTCCGGGCGCTGACCGACGTCCCGTCCTTCGGCCAGATCAGCCGTTTCCGCCTCCCGGTCTGCCCCGCGGCGATCGGGCTCGCGCCGCTCCAGAACGCGCGGGTTGCCGAACGCATGCGCCAGGTGGCCGGGGCGGCGAAGGTGCCGGTCGCGCCGGCCAAATGCACGCCCAACGCCTTCGTCATCGTCGCCGCCGACAAAGGCGAGGCGATTTCCGAGCTTAACCGGCTGTTTCCTGCCTATTTCTCGCAAATGTCCGACCGCGAGGTACGCCAGCTGGCCGCCGGCGACGGACCCGCGGCAGCATGGCAGGTCACCACTCTGATGACCGCCGACGGCGAGCTCGCAGCCAAGACGATCGGCGCGGACTATTACACCGTCAAAGGCACCATCTCGCCGTCGCGGATCAGGGCCGCCTCGACCCCGACGTTCCTGGCCTCGGTGGTGGTGATCGACATCAAGTCCGCCGCCGGACTGACGCTCACCCAGCTCGCCGACTATGCGGCGATGCGCACCTTCGCCGACATCGCCCCCGAGCGCGTGGCCAAGGTCGGCGTGCCGAGCATCCTCGGCGTGCTCGGACAACCCGACGATCGGCCCCTCCCGGTGACTCTCACCCACTGGGACCTCGGCTTCCTGAAATCGCTCTACGCCACCGACAATGCCTATCTCGCGACCTACCAGCGCGGCGACATGGAACGGGTGCTGAAAAAGGAGGTCGAGCAGGCCGGGCGCGAGGACAAGCGATAGGCCGCAATCCGCGACGAACGCCCGCCGCCGCCAACCATTTGTTCACTTCTCGCGCCGCACAACAGGGCGGGAGCGGAGACTCGCATGGCTCAAGCGGCTGAATTCCAACCCGACCGTCGGCGTGCCGCGCGCGCCGCCCTTCGCCTGAACGCGACGATGCGCGACGGCAGCAAGAGCCGGTCAAAGGCGCGCGTCATCGACATTTCGACCCACGGCTGCCGGATCGAATGCACCTCCGGAGTCGGCGACGACAGCTGGATCTGGCTCAGCATCGCGGAACTCGAGACGCAATATTGCCGGGTGGTGTGGCACTGCCAGGAATATCTCGGGCTGGAGTTCGCCAAGCCGCTGGCCGAGCCGGTGTTCGACAAGCTGATCCAGGACCATGAGCAGCTGCCCGAGACCGCGATCAAGGACCTGCGCAAGATCGCCAGCCGCACCCACTGGCTGGCGCGCCAGGCGAGCGACGACGACATCGCCATCCTCGCCGACTTGTCGCGGCAATGCGCGGTCGATGCGGTGGTCGAAGGGCTCCGGCTGCGAGCGAAGCGCCGAAAAAGCGCTGACCTAAGTTACGACGGCGCGTCCCCGCTCAGGATCGGTCCGATCCCGCCGGCGGCTTCGATCTGCTCGGCCAGCGAGCCGCGCGGCAGTTCGTTGTCGAGCGCCCAGGCCAGCACCGCTTCGAGCTGGCGGATCGTCGCCTCGTCGCACATGCCGTTGAAGGCCAGCTTGACCACCGGGCGCATCGGCGAGCGCAGCTGGATCTTCAGGCCCTGGGCCTCGACCAGGCGCAGATAATCCTCCGGCGCCTCCTCGGCGTCGAGCGCGAAGTCGTAGGCGGCGCTGAGGCCTTCGTAGAGCGCGACATTGGCCCTGAGCTTGGCTTGCCGGGCCTCGTCGGCCTTGGCCCGGACGTCTGCGAGTTTGGTCTGCAAGGATCCCTCCACTGATGGCGCGGATTGGTGTGCTGGTTCGGCCGGCTCGGCGGCGGCGGGTTCGTCGGTGGCTTGCTCCGCGGGTTCCGCAGCCGGCTCCGGCTCCTGGCCCAGCTCCGCAACCGGCTCGGTCTCCGGCTCGGCCGCCGGCTCCGGCGCCGCTGCATCCTCCGCGGGCGGCTCGTCGACCGTCGCCGGCGACGGTTCCTCGGTTGCCTCCATCGGCGCGTGGTCGTCCGGCGCGCCCGGAATGATCGGATCGACTTTGTAGCCGTGGCCGTAGAAGCCGGTCAGCCCGACGAGATTGTCGAGCAATTTGGAGAAGCCGGGCCGGCCTCTGGCGGGAGCGTCCTCGGTCTCGTCGATCGGCTCCTCCTCGCGGCTGTGCTCGGCCGCTTCGGCCGGCGGAGCCTCCGCGTCCGCTTCGGCCGGAGGAATCTTCGGCGTCGTCAGGAGTGGCCGCAGTCTCTTCCGGCAGGTCGAGCGCGACGGGTTGCTCGAGCCTCTTCGGCGGCCGGCTCCTCGGGTGGGGGGTCGGCCACGGCCTCCTCGGCTTGCTCCGCGACCGACTCCGCCGCCGCTTGCGGCTCAGTCGGTTCCTCGGCCTCTTCGACGACGGCTTCCTCGGCGATGGGCTCCTCGGCGGCTTCCGCGGCGACGGGTTCCTCGGCGGGTTGCGCTTCAACCGGTTCCGCCGACTCGTCGGCGACGGGCTCCGCCGGCTTCGCTTTCTTGGGTGCAGCCTTGGCCGTCTCGGCCGCGTCGGCGGAAACGACGTCCAGGCTGACCAGCCCGTAAACATAATCGACCCAGGCGCCGCCCGCGCTCAGCGGCAACAGCGTCACCCAACAGCGAGTCGACCGCTCGAGCGTCGCAAATTCGTCTTCAAAGGCGAGGAAATCGCGCGAGATGGCGACGATCGGCAGCTTCTTGGCGATGCTGGCGAGAACCGATGGCGTCGCGGCGTCGATGATTCGCTCCGGGCGGCCTTCGTCGCGCAGCGCTTCGCCGACGTGCCGGATTTCCGCGTCGTGGCCGCCGCTGATCAGCTCGAGCAGCACGCTGTTCGGCCCGGCGTCGGAGATTTCGAGCGGGTCGAGATCGTGCAGCGGCGGGAATTCCTTGTCGCCGCGGATCGACAGCCAATAATTGAGCACGCTCGCATGCTTGCGCCGTTCCGACGGATCGATGGTCTTGAACGCGCTCAGCAGCGCTTCAGCCGAGACCTGCTCGGCCGCCTGCATGCCTGAATCGGGCGCTCCCATCCCCGTCTCCGCTCGCTTGTCCCGGCGACGGTTCTGCGCCCGCGAAATCTTAGGAAAGGATAAATTTGCCAAGCCGGGGCATCGAGGTTCGAAAAGGCGCCGAGGGGTCTATAACCGTCGCATGACGTCGACACCGGCCGAAGGCGGCTGCCTGTGCGGAGCAATTCGCTATCGAGTCTCGGGCGACCCGGTGGCGACGACCCTGTGCCACTGCCGCTCCTGCCGCCGCGCGACGGGCGGCACCAACGTCGCCTGGGCGGTGTTCGACCATGGCGATTTCAAATGGCTGACGGGCTATCCGGCGGCTTATTCCTCCTCGCCCGGGCTCGAATGGCTGTTCTGCCGGGGGTGCGGGACGCTGGTCGGCTATCGCCGGGCGTCGCGGCCGGACCATATGGATGTCACCGTCGGGTCGCTCGACGAGCCCGAGCGTTTCCCGCCGTCGGTCGAAATCTGGCTCGATCATAGGATCGGCTGGGAACCGCTCGACCCGAAGCTGCCGAAGCGGCCGCAGAGCAGCCTCAACGCTCCCGAGGACGATTGACGCGCTAGTGCGCGGCGAAGGCTGATCGCGCCGCGGCGACGATGACCCGGGTCCGGTTGCGCGGCGCTCCGGGGACATAGCGATAGCCGTGAATCCAGAAGCCGCCGTAGCCGAAGGTCAGCATCGGCGAGAATTCGGGCCGGCGATCGGCGGTGAACGGCGCCCCGCCGGTGTCGTCGAGCACGTAATAGCGCTCGCCGAGCCGGACGATGAGCACGGTGATCGGCCCACCGACCTTGTCGCGCCCCATGGTCAGATAGAGGTCGCGGGTCGGGAAGCCGAGCGCGCGCAGCGCCTGCATCTTGACGATCGCGCGATCTTCCTCGTCGCCGTAGCCGTGCTGGAGGGTCTCGGCGGCGCTCGCCCAATAATCGTGATAGCCCCATTCGGTCGCATCGGAGCGCCACTGGATGCGCTGGAAGACGGCGCCTTGCACATAGGCGATCTGCTGGTCGCGGCTAAGGCCGCGCGCCGGGGCGATCAGCGCTTGCATCCTCGGGTCGGCGGTATCGTCGCGCCGGGCGCGCTCCCAACCGTCGAGATAGCGTTCAGGCTTGACCGGGATGGTCATGGTTCCCGACAGGTTCGGCGCAAGCACCGGCATGGTCGAGGAAACAATGATCGGCCGCTGCCCGTAATCGGCGGTGTCAGCGGCCCGGGCGACTCCCGACAGAATGGCGAGGCATCCGGCCAGCCCGGCCCCGCCAATCGCCAGTCGCACCAGCAACGGGTGTCCCATTTACAACCCCTCCGCGGCGTATCGCCGGTTTCCCCAACGTCAGGGGAACACCGATAACGCCGCGACGGAACCTTAAGGTAAATGGTAAATAAATGACTAACGGTCATCCGTTCCGTTGTTGCGACGAAACGAGCAACTCCTATCACCTAAATCAAGATTTTGAGTTCGTGGGGGTAGCCGGTTCATTAGGTGGCAAGCGCCTAGCGCACCTATCGAAAGTTAACGAATCCGCCGCCGTGACTGGACGCTGCGCGTGAAGTTCTAAGCCGCCTCCTAACTTGGGTTGCGCGGCCGGTGACAAAGAAAAAGGGCGCCTGGGCTGGTCAGGCGCCCTTCTTTCAACGCGTGCTCTCGCGTCAAAGCTAGTGGGCGTTGTCCGCGCTATTGCCGTCGGCGTCGGCCGAATTGCGCACGGCGTCAGCCTTCTTTTCACCTTCCGCACGAACCGTGTCCGCGGCGTTCTCGGCGTTGGCTTCGGTGTTCTCCGCGGCGTTCGAGCCGTTCGCCTCAATCATGTCGGCCGTATTCTCGGCGTTGGCCTCGATATTGTCCGCCTTATTCTCCTGCGGGCTGCTGTTGCATGCGGCAAGCGCAGCTAGCCCAACGGCCGTCGCGATCGTCATGGTAATCTTCATCGACTTTCCCCTGATTAGTCAGTCAGCCGGGGCAAAGCGCGCGGAGCCTGTAACAGTTCCGTCATGTCCGGGGCATGGCCGAAAGATTAATGCTTGAGCGCCTTCACCGCCGCGAGCGTCTTGGCGACGTGCTGGCTGAAGTCGAGATCGTCATGCACCATCACGATCTTGCCGTTGCGGGCGATGACGTAGGAGGTCCGCGTGGTGAGCCCGGGATGTTCGGCCCAGGCGACGTCATAGGCCTTCTGGGTCGCCGGAGTGGCCGTGGCCACCGGAAAGGCGTTGCGGCATTCCTCGATCGAGAATTTCTGCAGCGTCGGAAGGTCGTCAGCGGACATGCCGATCACCTCGCGCCGGCCTTGCGGAAGTCGGCGGTCGCCTCGCTGAAGGCATGGGCTTCGGCGGTGCAGCCCTTGGTGAACGCCTTGGGGAAGAAATAGAGCACGACCGGGCCTTTCTTGCAGCTGGTCCCGGAGGTGGACCTTGAACGGCTTGCCGGCGAGCGCTCCGGTGGTGGTGAAGTCGGGGGCCCTGGCTCCGACCTTCAGCGCGGCGAGCGCGGGGGCGAAGGCCAGACCGGCGGCGGCGAAACCAAGCAGAAGCTTGCGCATGTGCGACTCCATGAAACAGCGGATGGCGGTGCGTGCGCTGATTACCGCCGGGCGTTCAAAAGCGCGAGTGTCTGTTGGTCGCGTACGCCGGCATAGAGCGAATCGAGAGCGGGACCGAATGGCCCGTCTGCGGATGACGGCTTCGAACAGGGTCAGGCACGATCGCAGCTTGATCGCGTCGATCGGCCCGAGGATCTGCTCTGGACTCCGCTTCCCGGCCCAGGGCAGCACGACTTCGACGCATTGCGTGAGCCGGGTTCCGAGCAATCGGTGCGCGAGGTAGGCACTGGCCTCCTCGATTGAGGTGACGCCGTAATATTGGGCGGTGGAGCTGCGCCCGAGGCTGCGCAGCTGGGGGAAGATGAACCACATCCAGTGGCTGGTCTTGGCTCCAGCGCGGAGCTCGGCAAGGACGGTCTCCAAGACCGGATCCTGAGCGTCGACGAATCGCTGGAGATTGTAAGGGTCGCTCACGCCCGCATCATGGGCCGGCTGCCGCCGGCGGGGAAGCGAGCGGCTGGCGCCTATTGCTGCGGCGCCAGCAGCCCCGTCAGGACGTAGAAGAATATCATCAGTGGACCGGTGATCAGGGTCAGGGCGACGATGCCCAGCCGGACGATGGTCGGGTCGATCCCGCTGTAGTCGGCAAGGCCGGCGGCGACGCCCATGACCTTGGCGTCGCGCCGGTTGATCAGGAAACGTCCGTTCATTGTGGTTTCCTTGGGTTGGAGGGCTTCAGGCGATCGGCAGCGAAGTGGCGGCCGAAACGAACAGAAGAGCGGTAATGAACGCGCCCGCGAAAGCGGTGGCGGCGTTGCGGATCGTCAGAGTCGAGTACATTTTCAAATCCCTTTTGGTTCTGTCTCGGGCCCGACCACCGGGCCCGTGCCAGATACAATGCAGGGAACGTGCCAGTTAGAAAATGTCGTGTCTTTTCAATGGTACCTGTCGCGTGGCTGTAAGAACTACTGGCGGAATTTGCCGCCGGTTGGGAAAAATCGCCGCAGACGCCGGTGGAATTGTCCGCCGGCTTTGTCCGGAATCGGACATGCGCTACAAATGTAGTCCGTTTCCGGTCAGTCGGCGTAGCCGAGCCGCTCGGCCCATGGCAGCAGGATCGGCAGCACCGGCTCGAGCTCGCGCGCGTAGCGCCGCCAGCGGCCGCTCGGCGCCTTGGTCAAGCGGCTGGACGACCTGGTCGTAGCTCGGCGTGATGATCGCCCCGCGCGCTTTGGCGGTCGAACGATGATCGAGCAGCTCGGGCCGCCACGTCGAGGCCGAGAAAATCGATCAGCGGCCGCAAGGCAGCCTCGGGATCGGCGACCAGTTGCTCATAGACCAGCGTATGGCCGGCGATCGGAAGCGCATCACGGCTCGCGCGTGAACAGGCTCATCGCCGCATCGTAAAGTCGGCGGCCTCCGTCGATCGTCAGGAAGCAGGCCATCGCGTCATTCAGTGTGAAGCTCTGCATGAAGCCGCTGAGCACGGCATCGCAGGGATGGCGCTGGGCGAAGATGATCCTGGCGTCCGGAAACAGGCTGTGGATGACCGGCAGGCCGAGCATGTTGAGCGGAAGCTTGTCGACGATCAGCCCGGGGAAGCTCGCGGTCGACGTGCCGGTCGAGCTCGGCGAAATAGGCGCGGCGGGCCTGCTCGAGCTGGTCCGGCGTGCGGTGGGCAAATGGGCGATATTGCCGAGCATGGTCTCGGCCGCGCCGAGCATGTGGAATTCCTCGAGCACCGCGGTGTCGGGATGGCCCATCAGGAACGTGTCGAGCAGCGTCGTGCCGGAGCGTGGGAAGCCGACGAGGAAGGCCGGCGAGCCGCGCGTCGGCCGGGCTGGAGCGGCCGCAGCCGCTTCACCCAGGCGGGCGTGACCATTCGGCGAGGCCGTGAATTCGGCGCGTGTATTCCGCGCCCTTGCGCACCCAGTCGTCGAAATCCTGGACGGCGCGGTTCATCGCCACGGCGGCGGCGAATGCGTCGCCGGTGTCGCCCAGCGCATCGAGGATCTTGGCCATCAGCCGGTGCCAGCGCACCGCGTCGGTCTCGCGACTCTCCAGCTCGAGCAGACGCTTCGCCTCGGCCGCATCACCGTCGCGCAGGGCGATTGCTGCGGCCGGGTAGCCGAGCCGCTCGCGCGCGATCCCGAGCGCTTCGGCATCCTCGAGCAAGGTCCGCAGCGCGTCCATCCGGTTGGTGCGCTCGAGCAGCAGCGCCAGCTCGCGCAGCGCCCGCATCTCGTCGGCCGACGGCGGCCCGGATTGCGCAGTTCGGTCGGGCAGCGCGATCCGGATGAGGTCGCTGCTGCCCTCCCCCGTCGCGTCGTCGCCGACGGCGAGCCGGGCCGCCTTGTCGAGCTCGGCCATGGACTCTTCGGGCCGGCCGAGATCGGCAAGCAGGCGCGAAAGCATGAGCCGGGTCCCGGCGTCGTCCGCCCCGCTGTCTAGCATGTGACGAAGCTGATCGACGGCCTCGGCCTGAAAGCCGGCCTTGGTCAAAGCGGCCGTGAAATTCTGCTGGATCGGGAGCTCGGTGGGATTGAGCGTCCACGCCCGCCGCAGCGCTTGCGCCGCCTCCTCCCACCGTTCGAGGCCGGCGAGGGCATCACCGTAATTCGCCCACGCGCGCCAGTCGTCCGGCCGCGCGGTGCACAGCAGCTGCCAGGCTTCAGCGGCGGCGGAATGGTTCGGCGACGGCCTGCGCCGCCTCGGCCCGCGCATGCCACAAAGCGAGCGCCGCCGGGCTCGTGTCCTTCGGCGCAGCGGCGACGTCTAAGGCCTCCTGCGCACGGCCTGCGTCGATCAGGGCTCGAGTCAGCATCACCCGGAAGGCGGCATTGTCGGGCTGCGCGTCGACCGCCGCGCGGAGATGGCCGACGCCGCTCTCCAGTCGCCCTTCGCGGCAATCGATCAGCCCAATCAGGTGATCGACCTCCGGCGGCCCGCGCTCGGCGTCGAGCTGGGCCTTGGCGAGCGCGCGCGCGCGCGCCAGCTCGCCCCGCCGGAAGGCAGCCAACGCTTCGCTGATCCGTGAATTGCCCTGCACGCCCACAGCGCTACGGGCGCGGCGGGCAGCCGGTCAACTGGAGCTGAACTCCCCGCCATCGGGATGCAGCACCTGCCCGGTCATGTAGCTCGAATCCTCGCAGGCGAGAAACAGGAACGCCGGCGCGACTTCATTCGGCTGTCCCGGCCGGCCCATCGGCGTGTCCTTGCCGAAATCCTTGACGTCCTCGGGCTGCTGGCCGCCGAACGGATTGAGCGGCGTCCAGATCGGCCCGGGGGCGACGCCGTTCACCCTTATGCCTTTGTCGACCAGATTCTTGGCGAGCGAACGGGTGAAGGCGGTAATCGCGCCCTTGGTCGCGCTGTAATCGAGCAGCTCCGCCGAGCCCCGGTACATCGTGACCGACGAGCAATTGACGATCGCCGAGCCGTTCTTGAGGTGCGGCAGGGCGGCTTGGGTCAGATAGAACATTCCGAAGATATTGGTCTGAAAGGTCCGCTTCAGCTGCTCCTCGGTGATGTCGCGGATATCCTCGTCGGGATGCTGCTCGCCGGCATTGTTGACGAGGATGTCGAGCCGCCCGAGCTGATCGACGATTTGCTTACGGCCGCGTCGCAGAAGGCCTTGTCGCCGATGTCGCCGGCGATGGTGAGCGCCCTGCGACCCTCCTGCTCGACGATCTTCTTGGTCTTCGCCGCATCGTCATGCTCGCACAGATAGAGGATGGCGACGTCGGCGCCCTCGCGCGCGAACAAGGCCGCGATGGCGCGGCCGATGCCGCTGTCGGCGCCGGTGATGAGAGCAACCTTGCCCTTGAGCCGCTCCGAGCCCGGATAGCGCGGCCGCCAATCGGGCTTGGGCTCGAGTTCGCTTTCGTGGCCGGGCAGCTGATCTTCATGGATCATCGGTTCGACGACGTCGGACATGGCGATTCTCCTCGCTCGTAGAAGCGCTTGGCGCTCGTTGCCGTTCCGCGATTTGCCGCTCGACCGCCGGCATCTTACCTAGAAGCGATGGCCAGCTCCCCGCCACAGACCAAGCCCAACAGCGGCTTTGCCGCTTTGTGGCGCTTCCTGCCGATGCTGTGGCCGAAGGGCGAAGCGCAATTGAAGGCGCGCGTTGTTCTGGCGGTGGTGCTCGTGCTTGCGGGCAAGGCGGCGACGCTGCTGATGCCGTTCGCCTACAAGGCCGTGATCGACGGCATGTCGGGGCACACGGCAGCGTTCGGGGTCGTCGCCGGCCTGGTCGCGGGTTATGCCACCGCGCGCTTCGCCGGCGTGCTCTCCGACAACCTCCGCAATGCCCTGTTCGAGAAGGTCGGGCAGCAAGCGGCGCGGCGCCTGGCGACGACGGTCTTCCGCCATGTCCACGACCTGTCGCTGCGCTTCCACCTCGAACGGCGGACCGGGTCGCTGACCAAGATCGTCGAGCGCGGCACCAAGAGCATCGACATGATGCTCTATTTCCTGCTGTTCAACATCGCCCCGACGGTGATCGAGCTGGGCGCGATCTGCATCATCTTCCTGGTCAAGTTCGGCGCCGGCCTGGTCGCCGCGACCCTGGTCATCGTCGCGATCTACATCGCCTTCACGCGCAAGGTGACGGACTGGCGCGCCCAGTTGCAGCGCCAGATGAACGAGGTCGACAACAAGGCGATCGGACGCGCCGTCGATTCCCTCCTTAATTACGAGACCGTCAAATATTTCGGCGCCGAGGACCGCGAGGCGAAACGCTACGACGAGGCGGTTGGAGCCTTCACCCGCGCGGCCGTCCGCAACGAGGTGTCGCTCGCCTGGCTCAACATCGGCCAGGCCCTGATCACCAATACGATGATGGCCGGGGCGATGATCTTCACCGTCTGGGGCTGGAGCAAGGGCCGCTTCACGCCGGGCGACGTGGTGCTGGTCAATTCGCTGCTGATGCAGCTGTTCCGGCCGTTCGACATGCTCGGCTGGGTCTATCGCTCGATCCGCCAGGGGCTGATCGACATGGAGGCGATGTGGGACCTGCTCGACACCCCGGCCGAGGTCACCGACCCGCCCGGCGCGCCCGACCTTCGACGTCACCCGCGGCGCACGTCCGCTTCGAGGACCTGCGCTTCGGCTACGACCCGGGCCGCGAGATTCTGAAGGGTCTCGATCTCGACATCCCGGCGGGGACGAGCTGCGCGATCGTCGGTCCGTCCGGCGCCGGCAAGTCGACCATCGCCCGGCTCCTCTACCGCTTCTACGACCCGACCGCCGGGCGCATTTGCATCGATGGCCAGGACATCGCCGGCGTAACCCAGCGGAGCCTCCGCGCCGCGATCGGCATCGTCCCCCAGGACACGGTCCTGTTCAACGACACGATCGGCTACAACATCGCCTACGGGCGCGAGGGCGCAACCGAGCGCGACGTTGAGGATGGAGCCCGCGGCGCGGCCATCGATCGACTTCATCGCAGCGCTTCCCGAGAAATATGAAGTCGATGGTCGGCGAGCGCGGGCTCAAGCTCTCCGGCGGCGAGAAGCAGCGCGTCGCGATCGCCCGCACCCTGGTCAAGAACCCGCCGATCCTGGTCCTCGACGAAGCCACCAGCGCGCTCGACAGCCGGACCGAGCAGGCGATCCAGGAGACGCTCGACCGTGTCGCCCAGAGCCGCACCACGATCATGATCGCGCACCGCCTGTCGACGATCGTCAACGCCGACCAGATCGTGGTGCTCGACGACGGCCGCGTCGCCGAGCGCGGCACCCACGAGCAATTGCTCGACCGCGGCGGGCTCTACGCCGACCTGTGGTACCGCCAGGCGGCCGAACGGCTCGCCGAAGAAACTGCCGAAGCGGCGGAGTAACATTGCCTGATCCTTCGGCGGGCCTAGGCTCTGACAACCCGCGGCGCGCTCGGTCCGCATGAGTTTGAGAGTGCATGACCGACCCGCACGCGATCCTCAAGCAACCTTCGGCTTCGACCACTTCCGCGGCGTCCAGGAGCAGGTGGTCGGCCGCGTGCTCGCCGGCCAGCACACGCTTGCGGTGATGCCGACCGGCGCCGGCAAGTCGCTGTGCTACCAGCTGCCGGCGCTGATGCGCGACGGCACCGCGCTCGTCATCTCGCCGCTGATCGCGCTGATGCACGACCAGATCCGCAGCGCCGACGCGATCGGCATCCGCGCCGCCTCGCTCACCTCGGCCGACGGCGACCGCGAGCAGACCATCGCAGCGCTTCCTCGGCGGCGAGCTCGACCTGCTCTACGTCGCGCCGGAGCGGGCGACGACTCGACGGCTTCCGGCGCCTCGTCGACCGCGGCCGACCTCGCCCTGATCGCCATCGACGAAGCCCATTGCGTCAGCGAATGGGGCCACGATTTCCGCCCCGACTATCGCAAGCTCAAGGGCCTGCTCGACGACCATCCGGAGGTTCCCCGGCTGGCGCTGACCGCCACCGCCGACGCGCGGACCCGCGCCGACATCCTGGACCAGCTCGGCATTCCGGACGACGGCCTGATCGTCGCCGGCTTCGACCGGCCCAACATCCGCTACCACGTCCGCCATCGCGAGCAGACCGGCAAGCAGCTGCGCGACGTGCTGGCGGCGCAGCCGGGCCCGGCGATCGTCTACGCGCCGAGCCGCGACAAGGCCGAGAAGATCGCCGAGGAGATGGGCAAGGACGGCCGGCCCGCGCTGCCCTATCACGCCGGCCTCGAGCCGCAGGTCCGCGCCCGCAACCAGGCGGCGTTCGTCAATTCGGAGGAGATGGTGATCGCCGCGACCATCGCCTTCGGCATGGGCATCGACAAGCCCGACGTGCGGCTGGTCGCCCACGCCGCCATCCCCAAGAGCATCGAGGCTTATTACCAGGAGACCGGCCGGGCCGGGCGCGACGGCGAGCCGGCCGAGGCGTGGCTGTTCTGGGCGGCGCAGGATTTCGCCCGCGCCCGCCAGCGGATCGAGCAGGAGCTCGAGCCCGCCCGTCGCCCGGCCGAGCGCGATCGGCTCAACGCCCTCGCCACCTTCGTCGAAGCCATCGGCTGCCGCCGGGCGATTCTGCTCCGCCACTTCGGTGAGGATCCGCCGGAGCGCTGCGGCAATTGCGACAATTGCCTCGACCCGCCGGCGAGCATCGATGCAACCGAGATCGCGCGCAAGCTGCTGTCCGCCGCATTCCGCACCGAGATGCGCTTCGGCGTCGGCCATCTCGCCGACGTGCTCGCCGGCAACGACACCGAGAAGGTGCGCGGCTTCGGTCACCATCGCCTGTCGGTGTTCGGCATCGCGTCGCCGGAGGAGCTCGCGCTGGTGCGCCCGGCGGCCCGCGCGCTGATCGCCCGCGATGCGCTCCGCGCCGATGCTTACGGCGGCCTTTAGCTTCGGGCCGGGCGCCCGGCCGATCCTCAAAGGCGAGGAAGCGCTGACCATCGCCGTCCCGCCGCCGCGCAAGCGCTCGCGCCGCAGCCGCTTCGACGGACCTGCTGACCCATTGTTCGACGCGCTGCGCGACGCCCGGCGGGCGCTCGCGGCCGAGGCGGGGGTGCCGCCCTACGTGATCTTCCACAATTCGACGTTGCGCGAGATCGCCGAAATGAAGCCGCGTGATCTCAATGAGTTGGCGCGCGTGCAGGGAGTTGGCGCGGTCAAGCTCCAGCGCTACGGAGCGGCGATGCTCGCCGCCCTTTCGACCAACGGCTGATATTCAGGCTTGCGTAAGGCGCGCGGCGGTTGGAGAGGCGCAAACGCGATTCTGAAATCACTCGGGGAGAGTCATGATCCGCAACCTGCTTCTCGCGACCGCCGCGGTCGCGGTCGCCACTTCGGCCACGGCCGCTCGCCGCGCCGCGCAAGGCGAGCGCCGCCGCGACCTTGTCGGCCTCCAATCCGTTCGCGAAGCCGAGCACCCTTCCGCTCGGTACGCCGGATTTCTCGAAGATCCAGGACGCGACTATCTGCCCGCGCTGCTCGCCGGGATGGCCGAGCAGAAGCGCGAGGTGATGGCCATCGCCAACAACCCGGCCGCGCCGAACTTCACCAATACCTTGGTGGCGCTGGAGCGTTCGGGCGCGCTGCTCGAGCGGGCCAACCTCGCCTTCAGCGCGGTCAACGGCGCCAACACCAACGACACGTTGCAGGCGACCGACACCAAGACCTCGCCGTTGTTCGCGGCGCACTACGACTTCATCTTCCTCAACGCCAAGCTGTTCAAGCGGGTGAAGTACCCTCCACGACACGCAGGCGTCGCTCGGCCTCAACCCCGAGCAGGCCAAGCTGCTCGACGTCTACTACAAGCAATTCGTCCATGCCGGGGCCGAGCTGCCGGCGGCCAAGCAGACCGCAGCTCAAGGCCTTCAACCAGCGCCTCAGCGCGCTTGCAGACCCAATTCGGCCAGAAGCTGCTCGCCGCGGCAAAGGCCGGCGCACTGCACTTCGCCGACGCCGCGCCGCTCGCCGGGCTTAGCGAGCAGCAGCTCGCCGCGGCCCAGGAAGCGGCCAAGGACCGCAAGGTCGGCGGCTATGTCGTCCAGCTCATAACACCACCCAGCAGCCCTCGCTCGCCTCGCTGACCAGCCACGAAACGCGGCAGAAGCTGCTCGACGCGAGCCTCAACCGGGCCGAGCATGGCGACGCCAACGACACGCGCAATTTGATCCGCGAGATCGCCCAGCTGCGAGCGAAGAAAGCGGCCCTGTTCGGCTACTCGAACTGGGCCGACTACACGCTCTACGACCAGATGGCGAAGAACCGCGAGACGGCGATCGGTTTCCTCGACCGGCTCGCTCCTGCGGTCGCCGCCAAGCAGCGCCAGGAAGCGGCCGACATTCGCGCGCTCGCCAAGTCGCAAGGCGCGGCTTCCACGCCGACCGCTGCCGACTGGAACTTTTACGCCGAGCAGATCCGCAAGCAGCGCTATGCGATCGATAGCGACCAGCTGAAGCAATATTTCGAGTTCAACAAGGTGCTCGAGGACGGCGTCTTCTATGCCGCCAACCAGCTCTACGGACTGACCTTCAAGGAGCGGAAGGACATCCCGACGTGGAGCCCGGACATGCGGGTGTTCGACGTCATCGACGCCGACGGCAAGCCGCTCGCGATCTTCATGATCGACCCGTGGAAGCGCGACAACAAGAACGGCGGCGCGTGGATGTCCAACCTCGTCAACCAGTCGTACCTGCGCGGCACCAAGCCGGTGGTGTTCAACGTCGAGAACTTCACCAAGCCCGCGCCGGGTCAGCCGGCGCTGATCAGCTGGGACGACGTGACGACGATGTTCCACGAGTTCGGCCATGCGCTGCACGGCATGTTCGCATCGCAGACCTATCCGACCATCTCGGGCACCAACGTCGCCCGCGACTTCGTCGAGTTCCCCTCGCAGTTCAACGAGAATTGGGCGCTCGATCCGAAGATCCTGCCGCACTACGCCGTCCACTACAAAACCGGCCAGACGATCCCGCAGGACCTGATCCAGAAGGTTCTCGCGGCGCGGACCTTCAACCAGGGTTATGAAGTCGGCGAGGTGCTCGAGGCGGCGCGGCTCGACCTCGACTGGCACTCGCTGCCCGCGACCGCCGCGTGCAGGACGTCGACCGGTTCGAGGCGGATTCGCTGGCGCAGCAGCGGCTACGACACCGCCGACGTCCCGTCGCGCTATCGCTCGAGCTACTTCCTCCACATCTGGAGCAACGGCTATTCGGCCGGCTATTATGCTTACCCGTGGACCCGGATGCTCGGCCAGGACGCGTTCGCCTGGTTCCAGCAGCAACGGCGGGCTGACCCGGGCCAACGGCCAGCGCTTCCGCGAGATGGTCCTGTCGCGCGGCAACACGGAAGATTATGCCGCGATGTACCGCGCGTTCGCCGGTCACGACCCGAGCATCCAGCCCTATATCGATTATTACGGGCTGCCGAACGTCTCGGCCCGGCCGCTGCACCGACGCCCGCGCCGCCGCCGGCCCCGGTCGAACCCGACCGAGCGCGGCCGGTAGGCCGATGATCCGCCAGCTCGACGACAGGACCTTGGTCAGCGGCCAGATCCGCCCGCGAGGTCGCCGGGCTGGCGGAGCACGGCGTGATCGATGGTGGTCAACAACCGGCCCGACGGCGAGGAGCCGGGCCAGCCGCTCGCCGCCGACATCGAAGCCGCGGCCGAGGCCGCGGGCATATCCTACCGCCACGTCCCGATCATCCGCGGCATCGGCCCGGCCGACGTCGCGGCGATGCGGGACGCCCTGCGCGCGGCGGGCGACGGGCAGACGCTGGCCTTCTGCCGTTCGGGCAATCGCTCGGCGCTTGGCCTGGGCCCTCGCCATGCGCGAGGACGGCGCTTCGGCGGAGGAGATCGCGCAGAAGGTGACCGCCGCCGGCTTCGACGTCACCCCGATCGCGCACCTGCTCTAGCGATCGTACTCCGCAGGAGATTTCGGGCCTCGTCCGCGTCCTCGTCGAGGACCATGACCCGCACGCCGACGATGGCGCCGTCCGAATAGGCATTGCTTTGCGTGTCGAACACCACGGCATGAAGTCCGTGGCTTTCGAGGAAGGCGCGGGCAAGCTCGGCCTGATAGGCCCAGTTGAACCGGCCGGCCTCGACCAGCCCGCTCACCAGGGGACCACGTCGCCGGCGGCGATCTCGTCGGGCCGCGGCGCCCGCCCCAGCATCGCGTTGCGATGGGGAAGCGGCCGAAGCGCTCGATCACGTCCCGGTGCTTCTTCGCATAGAGCACCTGCTCTTCGTCGCCCAAGTGCGTGAACAGCAGCACCGCCCGGTTCTGGTCGTCGAGATTCTCGCTGTGCTCGAACGGCATGTAGAGGAACTTGCGCTCGTCGTGCGCGAGTTCCTGGTCATAGCCCGCGTCGAGCGCGCCTTTGGCGATCGCGAGCGCGAGATGATCGGTGGCGAATTGCTCGGCGGACCCACGAAACATGTTGCGCGGGAACTGGTCGAACAGGATCACGGCCGCCGACCGCCGTCAGCGGGTCGCCGAGGAACGCCGCGACCGGCAGCTGCCGCTTCGCCGCCCACAGCTTGAGGAACCGCTGCTTGATCCGATGATCAAGCTCGGGATCGGCCGTCCACCATTGCTCCGATTTCAGCCCAAACCAGAATTTGAGGACGTCCGAGCGCCAGTCGGTCACGCGATCGACTCGAGCCGGGCGACCAGCGCGCGCCGATCGGGCAGGCGGATCCCGAAGTCCCGCTCGAGCACATCGCAAACCTCCTCGGGTCCATCGAGCCGGCGCTTCTCGCTCTCCTGCCCTGGCACGTGCACGGTGTAATCGAAGTTGCGCAGCGCATGGCGCCTTCCGGCGGGCGAGCGGGCGGCAGTCAGCGAGTAAGTGAAATGCGACCTCGGGCTGGCCGAGGTGAACCAGTTGCCGAGCTCGTCGTCGATCTCGAGCTGGGGGATGAGGTCGAAACGGAAGGTCGTCCGCCACTCGCCGCCGATCTCGATCTGCTCGCGCCATTCGCCGTCCGTTTGCACCACCCGGTAGCGCTCGTGCGGCGTGTGCTGCGCAATGTCGGGGACGAGCTCGAGCACGCCGGTGCACACCGCGCCGCCGAAGCCGACGTCGGCCAGCACCCGGCCTTCGGGCAGGTTGACCAGCAGCAGCTTGTGGGTGCGCGGCGTCAGCGCATCCTCGGGCATGTTCCACAGCACGCGCGCCGCAAGCGGGGTGAAGTCGAATCCGATGGTCTCGAGGACGTGCGAGAACAGCCCGTTCTGCTCGTAGCAATAGCCGCCGCGGCGCTCGTGGACGAGCTTGCGCACCAGCGCAGCCGGATCGAGCGGGACCGGCAGCCCGAGCAGCGGATTGAGATTCTCGAACGGAATCGCGCCGGGATGCGCGGCGACGAGCGCGGCCAGCGTTGCGCGGTCGGGGCGCGGCTCCCCGGTGAACCCGATGCGATCGAAATAGGCCGTGAGGTCGGCCTGCGACAGGCTCACGCGGCGGTGCCTCCGACGGTGAGGCCGTCGATCAGCAGGGTCGGCTGGCCGACTCCGGCGGGGATGCTCTGACCGGCCTTGCCGCAAATGCCGATGCCTTCGTCGAGCGCGAGGTCGTTGCCGATGCCGCTGACCTTGGTCAGCACCGTCGGCCCGTCGCCGATCAGGGTCGCGCCCTTGACCGGCTCGGCGATCTTCCCGCCGCGAATGCGATAGGCCTCGGTGCAGGTGAAGACGAACTTGCCGCTGGTGATGTCGACCTGGCCGCCGCCGAAGCTCTTGGCGTAAATGCCGTCCTTGACCCGGCCGATCAGCTCCTCCGGCTCGGCGCGGCCGGCGAGCATGAAGGTGTTGGTCATGCGCGGCATCGGCGCATGGGCGAAGCTCTCGCGCCGGCCGTTGCCGGTGGCCGCCATGCCCATCAGCCGCGCGTTGAGCCGGTCCTGCAGATAGCCCTTGAGGATCCCGTCCTCGATGAGGACGTTGCGCTGGGTCGGCGTGCCTTCGTCGTCGATGGTCAGCGAGCCGCGGCGCTGGTCCATTGCACCGTCGTCGATCACCGTCACGCCCGGCGCCGCGACCCGTTCGCCGATGCGGCCCGAGAAGGCCGAGGTGCCCTTGCGGTTGAAGTCGCCCTCGAGGCCGTGGCCGACCGCCTCGTGGAGCAGGACCCCGGCCCAGCCGGAGCCCATCACGACCGGCATCTCGCCGGCCGGCGCAGCGACCGACTCGAGGTTCACCAGGGCCTGGGCGAGCGCGAGGTCGATCGCCCGGTTCCACTCGGCCTCATCGAACAGCCTGCCGTAGAGGTAGCGGCCGCCGAGCCCGTGATAGCCCGTCTCGCGCCGGCCGTTCTGCTCCGTCACGATCTGCACGCCGAGCCGCACCAGCGGCCGCACGTCCGAGGCGACGAAGCCGTCGGCGCGGACGATGTCGACCACGCTCCAGCTCGCCGCCAGCGCCACGCTGACCTGGGCGACGCGCGGGTCGCGGGCTCGCGCCGCCGCGTCGATCCGCTCGCACAGCGCGACCTTCTCGGCGAACGGGACGAGGCTGAGCGGGTCGTCCGAGCCGTACATCGCCTGGTTGGTCCGCGGCGGCGGCAGCGCCGCTTCGCCTTTGCGCGGGTCGAGCAGCTTCAGGGTCGCCGCCGCGCGCTCGATCGCCGCCTCGCTGATCTCGTTGGCATGGGCGAAAGCGGTGGTTTCGCCGGTGACCCCGCGGAGCCCGAAGCCGGAGTTGGTGTGGTAATCGGCGGTCTTCAGCCGGCCGTCGTCGAAGCCGAACGCCTCGCTCGCCGCATATTGCAGGAACAATTCGCCGTCATCGCAGCCCGACAGATGCTTCGCCGCGAGCCGCCGCGAGCCGTCGGGGTCGAGGCTGCGATAAAGGAAACGGCGCGGGTCGGGGCCGGTCATGCCGCCTGGCTGTCGGCTGGTCCCCCCTCAAGGACGAAGCGGCGGTCGCAATAGCCGCACTCGACGAAGCCGACGTCCGGGTCGATGCGCAGGTAGATGCGCGGGTGACCAAGCGCCGGATCGACCTCGCCCGAGCCGTCGCAATAGACTCGGCTGGATTTGACCTTGAACACTTCGGGTGGCGGGGGCGGCGGCATGACGGTCAGGTAGCAACCGCGCCCGCGCCGTTCAATGCGCGCCGCGCTTTAGAGATAGTTGGCGGTGACGGTGAAGCTCGCCTGGTAGACGCCCTCGGGCTGGTCGGCATTGATCTGCACGATTCCGCCGACCCCGACGAAGAAGGCGCGGGTCGCGTCGATCGTGCGAATCGGGTTGCCGCCGTTGTCGAGCGTCAGCGCGAGCACCGGGATGGTGTCGCCCGCGCCGTTGGTCAGGGCCGGCGGCGGGGTGATGAACACGATGACCTGCTGGCTCGCGTGCCGGCCCCGGCGAACAGAGCGCGATGCCCGGCATCGCTGACCATGCCGGTGGCGCCGCCGGCGAAGGCGCGCGCGCCGGTCGTCGGGTTGATGGTGACGATCCCGGACACCGGCGAGGTGACGACGGTGCCGAAGTCGAGGTCATCGACCTTGGTCAGGGTCAGCGGGATGAGGATCAGCGCCTTGCCCTGCGCCGGAATGCGCGGCAACGGGCGCCGGGCCGCCGGACACGGCCATCGCCCACAGCGCACCACCGGTATCCGGGTTGGTGCGTGGGGGCATGCGGTCCGGGTGGCGCCGCGCCCCCGTTTCACCCCCCCCGCTCCGCTCGGATTGAATTTTTTTGTTCGGGGATTTGGGTGGCTGATGTGGACGGTCCGGCCGGTGTTTCCTTGCCCTGTTTGGGGTTGACGTTCTGCGTCGCGCCGACCCGGAAATCGAACGCGACGCGGGCCGCGACGGCGCGCTTGTCGAGTCCCTGAAGCGTGAAATTGTTGGCGATCATCGTCTCGGTCCCGCCGGCGCGGGTCAGGGTGATCGGCTGCTTGGGGATGCGGATGATGACCACATTGTTGCCCTTCGCCGCGCCGGTGAACTGCGCCGCGTGCGGATTGCCACCACCAACGAGCAATGCACCGCCCGTAGCCGAGATCGTGTCTGTCTCGGGGTCGATGACGACTGTCCCCGCCGCTCCGGTCGCTGCGACATTGCCGAAGTCGAGGTCGCGGTTCTTCACGATCTCCAGCGGGAACAGCATCACCGCATTCGCCTGCGCCGGAGTGGGCGCGGCAATGGCCGCGGCTTGCCCGGCCGTCGGGGCAAGCAGGATCGTCAGCGCCAGAAGGCGAGGGGACAAAAGCCGGCTCATTCAGCCGCGGGCGCTACAGGGTTAACCTCAAAGTCACCCTTCGGGTTAAGGTAAACGGCGGATTTACCCTCTTCGCTTGTCGCTTTTGGTCACCGCTCTTATGCCGCGTGTCGCCATGGATGACCCCGCGATCCGCATCGAATTGCTGTGCAAGACCTACGCCGGCGGCAAGCGCGCGCTCGACGGCGTCAGCTTCGACGTGCCGCGCGGGCAGATTTTCGGCCTGCTCGGGCCGAACGGCGCGGGCAAGTCGACCCTGATCAACATCCTCGCCGGCCTGGTCGTGAAGACCGGCGGCGAGGTGAACATCTGGGGCTTCGACATCGACCAGCACCCGCGCAACGCCAAGCGCTCGATCGGGGTGGTGCCGCAGGAGATCATCTTCGACCCCTTCTTTACGCCGCGCGAGACGCTGGAGATCCAGGCCGGCCTCTACGGCATCGCGCCCGCGGCGCGGAAAAGCGACGAGCTGCTCGCGGCGATGCACCTGACCGACAAGGCCCATGCTTATTCGCGGACCCTGTCCGGCGGCATGAAGCGGCGGCTGCTGGTCGCCAAGGCGATGGTGCATTCCCCACCAATCTTGGTGTTCGACGAGCCGACCGCAGGAGTCGACGTCGAGCTTCGCCGCCAGCTGTGGGACTATGTCCGCCGGCTCAACGCCGAGGGCGTGACCATCGTGCTGACGACGCATTATCTCGAGGAAGCCGAGGAATTGTGCGACCGGATCGCGATCATCCACCACGGCCGGGTGATCGCCAACGAGCCGACGCGCGAGCTGGTCGCCAAGGCGCAGGAGAAAGCGGTCGTCGTCACCTTCGACCGCGACATCGGCACCGTCCCGACCAACGCCTGCTTCGAGAATATCGCCCTGGTCGACGAGCGCACGCTCGAGATCACCTTCCGCAAGGACAAGGTCAACGCCGGACAGGTGCTGGCCTCGCTCACCGCCGAGGGCCTCGCGATCGTCGACGTCTCGACCCGCGATCCCGATCTCGAGGACGTGTTCCTGAGCCTGGTTTCGGCCGACCGGGAAGCGGCGTGAGCATCACCGCCGACGTCCTCATCGTCGGCTCGGGCGCGGCCGGGCTGACCGCCGCCCTCAACCTCGCCGAGACGCACAAGGTCGCGGTCATCGCCAAGGGCGCGCTCGACGACAGCGCCTCGGCCCGCGCCCAGGGCGGGATCGCCGCGGTGCTCGAGGAAGGCGACAGCTTCGAGGCGCACGTCAACGACACGATGATCGCCGGCGGAGGCCTGAACGACGTCCGCGTCGTCGAGCATGTCGTCAGCCAGGCGCCGGCCGCGATCGCCCGCTTAAGCGAGCTCGGCGTACCGTTCGCGACCGAGGGCAATGCGCTCCACCTGACCCGCGAGGGCGGACACAGCCACCGCCGGATCGTCCATGTCGCCGACGCCACCGGCTGGGCAATCAGCCAGGCGCTCGCCAGCGCGGCCGCCAAGCATCCGAACATCACGCTGGTCCCGGACATGGTCGCGATCGACCTCGTCACCGGCCGCCACGCCGAGCAATTCTCGACCAGCGGCGCGGTCCACGGCCTCTACGCCTGGAACCGCAAGACCAGGAAGGTCGAGACCCTGACCGGCCGGGCGACGATCCTCGCCACCGGCGGGGCGGGGCGGGTCTATCTCTATTCGACCGCCCCGCGCGGCGCGACCGGGGACGGCATCGCCATGGCGTGGCGGGCGGGCTGCCGGGTCTCCAACATGGAGTTCATGCAGTTCCACCCGACCTGCCTCTACAATCTCGAGGTCAAGAACTTCCTGATCACCGAGGCGGTGCGCGGCGAGGGCGGGCAGCTCAAGCTTCCGCCCGGAGTGAAGGGCGGCGGCAAGCGCTTCATGCCGCAGTTCGACGAGCGCGCCGAACTCGCCCCGCGCGACATCGTCGCCCGGGCGATCGACCATGAGATCAAGCGTCTCGGGCTCGACTATGTCCATCTCGACATCTCGCACCGCGAGCCCGAGTTCGTCCGCGCGCATTTCCCCAACATCTACGAGAAATTGCTCGGCCTCGGCATCGACATCACGGAGCGAGCCGATCCCGGTCGTCCCGGCGCAGCATTACACCTGCGGCGGCGTCGTCGTGGACCTCGACGGCCGCACCGACGCGCCGGGCCTCTATGCCGCCGGCGAGGTCACCCAGTCGGGGCTGCACGGCGCCAACCGCCTGGCCTCGAACAGCCTGCTCGAATGCCTGGTGTTCGGCGAGGCCGCGGCGAAGCATATCGCCGCCAATTGGGACTCGCTGCCCGACGTCCCGGAGATCCGGGCGTGGGACGAAAGCCGGGTCACCGACAGCGACGAGGAAGTCGTCATCGCCCAGACCTGGGGCGAGATCCGCCGCTTCATGTGGAATTACGTCGGCATCGTCCGCACGACCAAGCGGCTCGAGCGGGCCAAGCACCGGATCGACATGCTGCGGCAGGAAGTGAAGGACTATTACGCCCACTTCCGCGTCTCCCCCGACCTGATCGAGTTGCGCAACCTGGTCGAGGTCGCCGACCTCATCGTCCGCTCGGCGCTGCACCGCCACGAAAGCCGCGGGCTCCATTACATCCTCGACTTCCCGGAGACGCTGCGGAAGGCCGAGGATACGGTGCTGGTGCCGTGAATGTCCGGATTCCCGTCGGCGAGGAGACCGTTGCGGGCCTGCTGCTCCGACCGGCGAACGCGAAAGCGCTGTACGTGTTCGCCCATGGCGCGGGGGCCGGGATGACTCACCGGGCGATGGAGTCCAATGCGCAGGGGCTGGCGGCACGCGGCATCGCGACGCTGCGCTACCAATTCCCGTACATGGAGAAGGGCTCGAAGCGGGTCGATCCGCCGAAGATCGCGCATGCGGCGGTGCGGGCCGCGATCGCCGAGGCGGCGAAGCTGGAGCCTGAGCTGCCGCTGTTCGCCGGCGGCCGCTCGTTCGGCGGGCGGATGACGTCGCAGGCGCAGGCGGACGCGCCGCTGCCCGGCGTTCGCGGGCTCGCCTTCCTCGGCTTCCCGCTCCACCCGGCCGGCAAGCCCGGCACCGAGCGCGCCGAGCATTTGCAGCGCGTCCGGGTCCCGATGCTGTTCGTCTCGGGCAGCCGCGACGCGCTCGCCGAGCTCGACCTGCTGCGGCCGATGGTCGCCGGGCTCGGGAGCCGCGCGACCCTGCACCTGGTCGACCAGGCCGATCACAGCTTCAGGGTCGCGGCGAAGAGCGGCCGGACGCCGGCCGAGGCCGAGGCCGAAGCGCTCGACGCGCTGGCCGAGTGGATCATGAAGCAGGAGGGGGACTAGCCAATGCCGATCGAGCTCAAAATCCTCGCGCTGGGCGCGCTGTTGCTGTTCGTCCACATCTTCACCGCGACCCGCTTCAAGACCGCGCAATGGGGCCGCAAATGGAACGTCGGCGCGCGCGACGAAGCGCTCACCGAGCCCAACCCGGTGACCGGCCGGACGATGCGGGCGCAGGCCAATTTTCTGGAGACCTTTCCGATTGCGATTATCGCCCTGCTCGGGGTCGTCGTTGCCGGCCGTACCAGCCAATGGACCGCGCTCGGCGGCTGGATCTGGCTCGGCGCACGCCTCGTCTACCTGCCGCTCTACGCGGTCGGCGTTCGCGGATACCGCACAATCGTGTGGACGATCAGCATGATCGGCCTCGGCATGGTCCTGTGGCCACTGCTGGCGGGGTAAGGCGAGGAAGCGGAGCTGGCGCTCTGCTAGACCGGTGACAAGCTGTTGAGAGCGCCCTACCGCCGGTAATATGTTGACGCGCCGTGACCTTGTCCTTGGCGCGGCGGGCTCGTCGCTGTTCCTCCGCGCCGGCCTCGGCCAAGCTCAGGTGTCGACAGATCTCACTAGCCTGTCTCTGGAGGAAGCTGCGCGACTCATCCGTACTCGTCGTACCTCCTCGCTCGACCTCACTAACGCCTGCCTGGCGCGCATTCATACTTATGAGCCGCTGCTCAACGCATTCATTACAATCACTGAAGACTATGCTCGCGATCGCGCAACGATGCTCGACCTCGAGCTTCGACGCGGGCGATGGCGCGGTCCGCTGCACGGCATCCCCATCGCGTTGAAAGATAATATGGATCTTGCGGGCTACCGCACGACCGCTGCGAGCGCGGTTCGCCGCGGCAGCTTGCCGGCCACGGTGGACGCCGAAGTCGTGCGACGCTTGAAGCAGGCCGGTGCTGTTATCCTCGGCAAGACCAACATGGTCGAGTTTGCCGCCTTTGGACCCTCGAGCGATGCTTACGGCGCAGTGCACAATCCGTGGTCGCTCGACCGGGCCCCCGGAGGCTCGTCGAGCGGCGCCGGCGCGGCCGTCTCCGCACGCTTATGCTTTGGCGCAATCGGCACCGACACGGGCGGCTCGATCCGTAGCCCCGCCGGCGTCTGCGGCATCACCGGCCTCAAGACCAGCTTATGGCCGAGTGAGCAATCGGGGCATCATTCCCTTCAATTGGTCGCTTGACACCGTCGGTCCGCTGGCCCGCTCAGCGGCGGATGCCGCCATCCTGTTGCAAGCCATTGCAGGTTACGATCGACTCGATGCTTCGAGTGTGGACCACCCCGTGCCCGATTACAGACGCGAGATCGTGCGCTCCGTGCGCGGTTTGCGCGTCGGGATCGTTCGAAATCCCTACTTTGATGATCTGAAGCCCGAACTCGCGCCGGCGATCTACCGGGCCTTGGAGGACATCACGGCCATCACGCCGCAGGTTCGTGACGTCGCCCTGCCCTACGTCGACCCTGACATGTTCGCCATTCTGCAACGGGCGGAAGCCTACGCCTACCATCGGTCCGATTTCGAACGCGCTCCGGAACTCTACGGGCCTCTGCTCCGGAACCGACTGAGCATGGGGAAGGCACTGACTGCCGCTGAATATGCGACGGCGCGCCACCAAATCGACCAGCTCAGGCGAGCGATTCAGGCGACGTTCGAGGATGTCGACCTGGTCGTCCTGCCCAATCGCGCCCCGTCTGAGAAGCTGGCGGATATCCGTCCGTTGGATACCTCTATTCCGCCACTGGCGACGCGCGTCCGCAATACTTCGTATGCGATCAGCGCGTTTGGGATCCCCGCCGTCTCGATCCCATGCGGGTTTACCCCGAACGGCCTGCCGGTGGGCATGCAGATAGCAGGACCGATGTGGGGTGAGGGGAAAGTGCTCGCCCTCGCCCGAGCCTACCAAGAGCGCACCAGGTGGCACCTCGCGGCACCAGCCTTCAGGGCCAGCGTTGGCTGACGTCACGCACCCCCTAAATCTATGCAATGGGTCGAAAGCGGACGCGCGGCCACTTACCTTGCGTCTAGCTTCCTTCCCGCCGCCACCCTGCTAAACCCGCGCCTTCATGTCTGAAACCGAAACGACCGAAGCTCCGACGGCCGACGCCGCGACGCCCGCCGCCCAGAACCACCTCTACCTTGTCGACGGGTCGAGCTACATCTTCCGCGCCTATCATCGGCTGCCGCCGCTGACCAACCGCCACGGGATGAACGTCGGCGCGGTCTATGGCTATACGACCATGCTGTGGAAGCTCGCCGACGGCCTCTCCAAGGCCGACGGGCCGACCCACATGGCGGTCATCCTCGACAAGTCGGAGCACACTTTCCGCAACGAGATGTACGACCAGTATAAGGCGCATCGCCCGCCGGCGCCCGAGGAGCTGGTCCCGCAATTTCCGCTGATCCGCACCGCGACCCGCGCCTTCTCGATCCCGTGCATCGAGGAGGAGGGGCTGGAAGCCGACGACATCATCGCCTGCTACGTGACCGCGGCGACCGCGGCCGGGTGGAAGGTGACGATCGTCAGCTCCGACAAGGACCTGATGCAGCTGATCGACGAGGATGCGGGCGTCGACATGCTCGACACGATGAACGACCGCCGCATCGGTCGCGACCAGGTCCTGGAGAAATTCGGAGTGCCGCCGGAGAAGGTCGGCGACGTGCTCGCGCTGATGGGCGACAGCGTCGACAATGTGCCCGGAGTGCCGGGGATCGGGCCCAAGACCGCATCGCAGCTGATCCAGGCGTTCGGCGACCTCGACACGGTGCTCGCCTCGACCGACGAGATCACCAAGCCCAAGCTCAAGCAGTCGCTGATCGACCATGCCGACGCCGCGCGCCTGTCGCGCGAGCTGGTGCGGCTGGTGTGCGACGCGCCGCTGCCCGAGCCGCTCGAGGCGCTCGCGCTCAAGAACATCCCCAAGGAGCCGCTCGAGGAGTTCCTTGCCGACCAAGGGTTCAAGACCCTGCTCGCCCGGCTTCACGGCGGTGGCAGCGGCGCGCAGCAGACCGGCGGCGACGGTCCGCAATGACGTCATGGCGGCAATGGACCGCAAGCCGGCGACGGCGCCGACCGAGCCCGAGGAGATCGAAGTCGACCGCTCGAAATACGAGACGGTGACCGACGAAGCCGCGCTCGACCGCTGGATCGCCGAAGCGATCGCGCAAGGCTATGTCGCGATCGACACCGAAACCGACTGCATCGACTGCATCATCGCCAAGCTCGCCGGAGTCAGCCTCGCGACCGCGCCCAACCGCGCCTGCTACATCCCGGTTGGCCACAGCGGCCTGGACATGTTCTCGGAAGCGCCGGACCAATTGTCCGAGGCGCTGGTGCTCGCGCAAGCTCAAGCCGCTGCTCGAGGACCCGGCGGTGCTCAAGGTCGGGCACAACCTCAAATACGACTGGGTGATGTTCCAGAAGGCGGGGATCGAGGTCGCGCCGATGGACGACACGATGCTGATCAGCTTCGACCTCGATGCCGGCAAGAGCTTCGGCCACAGCCTCGACGAGCTGGCCAAGGCGCATTTCGACCATGACTGCATTCCGTTCAAGCAGGTCTGCGGCACGGGTCAGAAGCAGATCACCTTCGACAAGGTGCCGCTTGGCCCGGCGACCGAATATGCCGCCGAGGATGCCGACATCGCGCTGCGGCTGTGGCTGCGGCTGAAGCCGCGGCTGGCCGAGCGAGAATGTCGACCCGGGTCTATGAGCGGGTCGACCGGCCGCTGGTGCGCGGTGATCGGCCGGATGGAGCGGCGCGGGATCCGGGTCGACCGCGACTATCTGGCGCGGCTGTCGGCCGAGTTCGGCAAGGACATCCAGGCGCTCGAGGAGCAGATCTACGAGGCGGCGTGCGGGCCGTTCACCATCGGCAGCCCGCAGCAGCTCGGCGACGTGCTCTACGGCCGGCTCGGCCTGAAGGGCGGGCGCAAGGGCAAGAGCGGCCATTATTCGACCGACGTCAACGAGCTCGAGCGGCTCGCCGCCGAGGGCGTCGAATGCGCGACGCCTGGTGCTCGACTGGCGCCAGCTGACCAAGCTCAGCTCGACCTACACCGACGCGCTGCAGGCCGCGATCAACCAGGAGACCGGGCCGCGTCCACACCAGCTTCTCGCTGACCGGCGCGCAGACCGGGCGGCTGTCGTCCAACGACCCCAATTTGCAGAACATCCCGATCCGGACCGAGGTCGGCCGCAAGATCCGCGACGCCTTCGTCGCCGATCCGGGCCACGTGCTGCTGTCCGCCGACTACAGCCAGATCGAGCTTCGGCTCGCGGCGCACATGGCCGACGTGCCCCAGCTCAAGGAGGCGTTCCAGCAGGGCGCACGACGTCCACGCGATCACCGCCGAGGAAGTGTTCGGCACGGTCGACCGCGACACCCGCAACAAGGCCAAGACGATCAATTTCGCGATCCTCTACGGAAGCTCCGCCTGGGGCATTGCCTCGCGCATGGGCCTGCCCAGGGAAGAGGGCAAAGCGATCGTCGACCGCTATTTCGAGCGCTTCCCGGGCATCCGCGGCTTCATGCACAGCACGCTGGCCTTCGCCCGCGAGCATGGCTTCACCCAGACCCTGTTCGGGCGGAAGACCCATTTCGAGCCCAACATCCGCTCGCCCAATCCGTCGATCCGCGCCGGCGCCGAGCGGGCGGCGATCAACGCGCCGATCCAGGGCACCAGCGCCGATTTGATCAAGCGCGCGATGGCGCGGATGGACGGTGCGCTGGCCGAGGCCGGGCTCAGCGACGTCAAGATGCTGCTTCAGGTCCACGACGAGCTGGTGTTCGAAGTGCCGACCGGGCGCGAGGAAGCGGCCGCCGAGGTCATCAGGCAGGTGATGACCACAGCGCACGAGCCGGCGCTGAAGCTCGACGTCCCGCTCGAGGTCGAGATCGGCTGGGGGCCGAACTGGGGCGCGGCCCATTGACCGACGCAACGGGCGCGCAGGAGCCGGAGAGCCCGGAAACCGGCGCGCCCGACGCCGACATGGCGACCCTCGCCCGCGGCGGGCGGCTCAATATCCTCGGGTTCGTGATCCGGCTCGCCGGGATGCTGCCGTTCCTGTTCATCGGCGGCCGGATCTACGGCCCGGCCTCGCTCGGCCGCTTCGCTTATGCCGTGCTGACGGTCGAGTTCGCGGCGCAGATCGCCGCCCTCGGCCTGCGGCGGGGCCTGGCGCAGCTGCTCGCCAATGCCAAGAAGCCGCAGTCCTGCGTCGTCGCCGACGCCCTGCTCGTGGCGGCGATCGGCTCGGCCATCGGCATGGCCATCCTGATCGTCTTTCCCAAGGCGATGTACCCGACCACCCCGGTCGGCGGGCTCGACCGGCTGCTCGCGATCACGGTGCTGGCCATCGCCTGGACCGACATCGCGCTCGCGGGCCTGGCCTATCACCACGACGTCGGCGCGACGGTCCGGGCCCGATCGATCGTCCAGCCGTGGGTCATCAGCATCGCCGCCTTTGCTTTGTCCTACGTGCCGATCATGGTGACGCGCGGCGACGGCCTCATCATTGCCTACGTCCTGTCGATGGTCGCGGCGCTGATCGCCGCCCTGATCCCGCTGCTGCGCTGCTACGGCCTGCCGCACGGCTGGAAGCCCGACCTCCCGACGGCGTGGAGCACGGCGGTCCGCAACGCGCCGCTGGCCGCCGCCGATACGGTCGAATGGGCGTCGCGCCGAATCGACCTCGCGGTCCTCGGCGCCTTCATCCCGGCGAGTTTCGTCGGCATTTATTATGCCGCGCAGCAGGTCGCGACCCTGCCCGCCAAGCTGAAGACCAGCTTCGAGCCGGTGCTCGGTCCGGCAATCGTCCGGCGGCTGGCGGTCGACGACCGCGCCGGGATCGCCAAGCAGGTCCGCCAGGTCACCTACTGGATCATCGCCGCGCAGCTCGGCATCGCGCTGGCGCTCGCCATTCCCGGCCGGGCGGTCATGGGCCTCGTCGGCGCGCAGTTCACCGGCGGTACGGCGATGGTCAGCTTCCTGCTCGCGGCCGAGGTGATCGCGGCCGCCGCGGTGGTCAGCGAAGCGGCGCTGATCTACGTCGCGCGCAAGCGCAACATGGCGATCAGCCTGGCGATGCTGGCGCTCGAGGCGGGGCTTGCCGCGGCCCTGATCCTGGTCATGCGCCAGGAGGGCTTTCCGGTGGCCTGGCAGGCGACCGGGCCGGCGATCGCTTTGTGCATCGCGCTCGCCTTCGCCTCGATCGCCAAGTCGTGGTTGCTGAGGCGGCAACTGCATGAGCCGGTCGGCGGCTGGCGCTGGGATCTCGCCTGGGCGACCGCCGCCGGCGTGGTCGTCGGCGCGGGCGTCAGATATTTGCTGCCCGAGAGCCTCCAGCTGGTGCTCGGCGTGCCGGCGATCCTCGTCGCTTTCTTCGCCATCCTGTGGACCAAGGGTTTCGGTCCCGACGACCGCGAGCTGTTCCGCCTCAACAAGGCGGAAGTGAGGGAGCTGCGCGAGGCCGAAGCCCGCGACGAGACCATGGACGACGTCGTCTGATCAGTGCCGGAAGTGGCGCAGGCCGGTGAACAGCATGGCGAGCCCGGCCGCGTCGGCCGCGGCGATGACCTCGTCGTCGCGGATCGAGCCGCCCGGCTGGATCACCGCGGTCGCGCCCGCTTCGGCCGCCGCGACCAGCCCGTCCGCGAACGGGAAGAAAGCGTCCGACGCAACCGCTGAGCCGACCGTCCGCGGCTCGTCCCAGCCGTTGGTCTCGGCCGCCTCGCGCGCCTTGGCGGCAGCGATCCGGGCGCTGTCCCGGCGGTTCATTTGCCCCGCTCCGATGCCGGCCGTGACCCCGTTCCTGGCGTAGACGATCGCGTTCGACTTGACGTGCTTGGCAACGGTCCAGGCGAACAGGCAATCGCGCAGCTCCTGCTCGGTCGGCTGGCGTTTGGTGACGCACTTCAGCTGCTCGCGCGTGATCATCCCATTGTCACGGTCCTGGACGAGGATCCCGCCGGCAATGATCGCCAAGGTCTGGCCGGCGCGCGCCGGGTCGGGCAGCTCGCCGGTCAGCAGCAGGCGCAGATTCTTCTTCTTCGCGAAGATCGCCCTGGCCGCATCGTCGGCGTCGGGCGCGACGACGACTTCGGTGAAGATCTCGGCCGATCGCCTCGGCAGTCGCCGCGTCGAGCGGGCGATTGACGGCGACGATTCCGCCGAAGGCCGAAACGCTGTCGCAGGCGAGCGCCTCCGCCCAGGCGTCGACGAGCGTGTCGCGGGTCGCGACGCCGCACGGATTGGCGTGCTTGACGATGACCACGGTCGGCGGCCCGGCGCGGAACTCGGCGGCGAGCTCGAGCGCGGCGTTGGCGTCGTTCAGATTGTTGTAGCTGAGCTCCTTGCCCTGGATTTGCTCGGCCTGGGCGATGCCGCGCGCGGCCGGTCCGACCGGCACATAGAGCGCCGCCTGCTGATGCGGATTCTCGCCGTAGCGCAGCGGCATCTTCAGCGTGCTGGCGCGGGTCCAGCTGGCCGGCCAGCGCTCGCCCTGGTCGGCGAAGGCGAACCATTGCGAGATGGTCGAATCGTAGGCGGCAGTCAGCGCAAAGGCCTTGGCCGCGAGCCGCTTGCGGAACTCGCGGGTCGTCCCACCGTGGGCACTAGCTGCTCGAGCAAGGCGGCATAATCGGCGGGATCCGTGACGATCGCGACATAAGCGTGGTTCTTGGCCGCCGAGCGCACCATCGACGGCCCGCCGATGTCGATATTCTCGATGATCGCGGCGCGGTCGGCGCCGCTCATCACCGTGTCGAGGAACGGGTAGAGGTTGACCACGACGAGGTCGATCGGGACGATGCCGTGCTGCTCCATCGCCGCGGCATGCTCGGGGTTGTCGCGCACGCCCAGGAGGCCGCCGTGAACCTTCGGGTGGAGCGTCTTGACCCGCCCGTCCATCATCTCGGGGAAGCCGGTGAGGTCGGCAACGTCGCGGACTTCGACGCCCAGCTCGCGCAGCCGCGCGGCGGTGCCGCCGGTCGAGATGATGTCGACGCCATGCCGCGCGAGCCCGGCCGCCAGTTCCTCGAGCCCCGATTTATCGGAAAGCGAAATTAGAGCCCGTTTGACCGGGACCAGATCAGTCATTCGAAACCTCACATTGCAAGAATCTAGCTCGTGCGGCGGAACTGCCAGCCGATCTCGCCGCCGAGCGCCGAGATCTCCCCGACGATCACCAGTTGGCTGGTGCGCTGCGGCTGGCCGCGGCCGTCGATCCACAGGCTGTCCTCGATCGTCAGGCTGCCGCCGCGGCAGCGGAAGTTCCATGGCGGCACGCCGCGCGAGCGGAGAATCGCGCCCATGCCATCGGCGGTGGTCGTGACCTCGATCGCCGGCGCGAGATGGAAGCGCACCGCGTAGGGCGCGGACTCGCGGATCTTCTTGCGCCCCTTGGCGATCAGCTGGTCGGCCCCGCGCAGCTCCTTGCCGTCGTTGCCGAGCATCAGGCTGCGCTTGTGGACCATCCCGAACGCCCGGACATAGCCGTCGTGGCTGGTCTCGATCCGGCTCGCGTCATTGTCCTCGCTGCGGTCGATCGTGACGTCCTCGACCCCCTTGCCGAGCGAGCCGTCGGCCTGGATGTTGGTCGAATTGGTGTCGGCGAGGACCAGCGTGCTGTGGGCCGCGGTGGTCGCGAGGGCGGCGACCAGATCGTCGGGCAGGTCGCTCGGCAGCGGCCCGGGCCCGCCGCAATTGACCAGGATCCGCTGCGCCCCGTCCGACATTTCGAACGCCAAAGTGGAAGAGCAGGCCCGCGCCGCCATCTTCGGCTGCGGCGGCGGGGCGGCATCGAGCACGAGGATCGTGCCGAGCGCCGACAGCCGCTGATAGCCCCAGCCGCGCGCCTGGCGAAGCGGCCGCGCGCGCAGCCCGCAGCCTTCGACGAGGGCGGTCAGCCGCGCCGCATCGCCGGGACCGCAGCCCTGCCAGCTCGACAGCGCGCCGTCGCCCATGGTGATCCCGTGGAGCGCGGCGAGCGCCGCCGCGGCGGCGGCTTCGATCCCGTCGGGGATGGTCTGCTTGGCCGCGGCATAGCAGGCGCGGAGCAGGCCGAGCCGGTCGACCAGCAGCATCTGCTCGCAGGGCGAGCGGCTGACCAGGCCGCCATCGTCGAACTGGGCCGAGGCGAAGGCACGCGCCAGCCCCGCCTCGCCGCGCGCGACCCGCGAGACGCCGCCCTGGACGAGCAGGCCGGCGGCGACCACGCCGCACCAGGCGGTGATCCGCTTGAGGCCGGCGGGGGCCTTGTCGGCAGTGGCGTCAAGGTGGCGCGCGCCGCGCGCCAGCGTGTTGAGCAGCGCCGAGCGATAGCCCGCGTCCGCGCTCGACAGGATGTAGGGCGCGTAAGCCGTCCAGAACAGGATGCGTTCGCCCCACAGATGCGGCGCCCAGGCCTCGTCGGCCCGGGTGCCGTGCGCGAGCAGCCAGCGGCCGACGATCGCTTCGGCGAGCCGCGCGCCTTTCTCGCGCGAAGCCGCGGCGCCGAGATCGCGGAGCCAGGAGAAGCCCTGCAGCTGCTGGACCGCGGGGTCCGCCGGATCCATGCCGGTAAAGTCGAGGTCGGCCAGCGGCAGGACCGCGCTTCCGGCCACGAACCGCCCGGCGATCAGGGCGTCGCCCCGCTGGCGGTCCCCGGCGACGTGATCGCGCGGGACGGCGGCGAGCTTCAGCGGCTGCTTCGAGCGCCTGAGCCGCGAGAGGAATGAGCCGCGGGCGAGCCGCCGGACGACGTCCTGCTCGGCGGCAGCGCCGTCCGCGCTCATCACTCGCCCCGGAGCGCGCGGATATTGCCGGCGTAGGCCGCGGCGCCGCCGCGGAACGCGGCGGTCCCGGCGACCAGCACCGATGCCCCGGCATTGACCGCCTGCGGCGCGGTCTCGGCGTCGATCCCGCCGTCGACCTCGACAGCCACGTCGAGATTCTCCTTGGCGATGCGGGTCGCGATCGCCTCGATCTTCTTGAGCTGCGAGGCGATGAACTTCTGCCCGCCGAACCCCGGGTTGACGCTCATCACCAGCACCAGGTCGACTTCGCCCAGCACATAATCGAGCGCCTTGGCCGGGGTCGCCGGATTCAGGGACACGCCGGCCTTCTTGCCGAGCGCCTTGACCCGCTGGATCGTGCGATGGAGGTGCGGCCCGGCCTCCGGGTGGACGGTAATCGTGTCCGCACCGGCCTCGGCGAACGCGTCGAGGAAATTGTCGACCGGCGAGATCATCAGATGCACGTCGAACGGCTTGGTCGTGTGCGGCCGAAGCGCTTTCACCACCGCCGGGCCGATCGTCAGGTTGGGGACGAAATGCCCGTCCATGACGTCGATGTGGATCCAGTCCGCGCCGGCCTCGTCGATTGCCCGCACCTCCTCGCCGAGCTTGGCGAAGTCAGCGGACAGGATCGAAGGAGCGATGAGCGGGCGAGCCATGGCGCCGATTAGACGGGTTTAGCCGCGGCGGACAAGGCGGGCGATGAAGAAGCCGTCGAGCCCGCCTTTATCCTCGAGCAGGCCGGGCAGGATGCGGACATAGCCGTCGGGCGTTGGCGTCACGAAGCCAGGCAGCTCGCCGGGCTGCGGCGGATCGACGGCGAACCCGGGATTGCCGCTGAGGAAATCGGCGATGATCGTCTCGCCTTCCTCGGGCTCGAGCGAGCAGACCGCATAGACCAGCGTCCCGCTCGGTTCGATCCACCGGGCGGCGCGAGCGAGCAGCCGCGCCTGCAGGTTCGCACTTTCCGCGATGATTCGCGGCCCGGCGCGATAGAGCACCTCGGGATGCCGGCGGAAGGTGCCCGTCGCCGAACAGGGCGCGTCGAGCAGGACCGCTGCGAACGCCTGCTTCGGCTCCCAGTCTAGCGCGTCGGCCTCGACCAGCTCGGCGGCGAGATGGGTGCGGGCAAGGTTGTCGCGCAATCGTCCGAGACGATGGCCCGATGCGTCGACCGACGTCACGCGATGCCCGGCTGCGGCGAGCTGCATGGTCTTGCCGCCCGGAGCCGCGCAGAGGTCGAGTACGTTCTTTTGCTGACCCCGGATCAGCCGCGCGGGGAGCGATGCCGCGAGATCCTGAACCCACCAGCGGCCGGCCTCGAAGCCGGGCAGCTCGGTGACCGCCGAGCTCTCGAGCCGCGCGTGCTTCGGGGCAAGGGAGATGCCGCCGAACGCCTGCGCCTCGCCGTCATCGGCAAAGGTCAGGTCAAGCGGCGGACGATGCGCGATCGCGCGCCGCGCCGCGTGGACGACCTCTTCGCCCCATGCTTCGCGCCATCGCCGCTCGACTGCGTCCGGCAGGCAGGGCGCGTCCATCGCCGGCAAGCCGCGGCGGAGCAATGTGCCAAGTACGCCATGGACCAGCCGGCGCGGCCCGCCATCGACCAGCGGCAGGGCAGTCGCAACGACCGCATGATCGGGCGTGTCGAGCCCAACCTTCTGCGCCAGCGCGAGGCGCAGCACCATGCGCGCCTTGCTATCGTCAGGCAGCCGCTGGCGGGTCGCGCTGTCGATCAGCGCATCGAGATCGGGCAGGCGCCGAAGCAACTCGCCGGCGATCGCCACGGCCAGCGCGCGGTCCGGCGGCGGCAGCGCGCGAATCGCGGCGGCCGCCGAAATCGAGCGTCTGTCCGCGCCGCAGCACGGCATCGAGCATCTGCAGCGCCGCGCGCCTGGCGCCGAGCCCTTCGGCGGAACTCACACCGTCTCGGCCCGCGGCGGCCGCGCCAGCAGCGCCTCGAGCACCTCGTCGACATTGGCGCGCCCGGCGATCAGCGCGTCGACCGCCGCCACGATCGGCATGTCGATGCCGCGCTCCCGCGCAAGCCGGGCGAGCACCGGCGCGGTGAAGGCGCCTTCCGCGACCGTCGTGCGATCCGCCAGCAGCTCGGCCGCGGTGCGGCCTTCGCCGATCCCCTTGCCCAGCGAATAATTGCGCGAGCTGGTCGACGAGCAGGTGAGCACCAGGTCGCCGAGCCCGCTTAAGCCCGCGAGCGTCTCGCGCTTGGCGCCGCAGGCGAGGCCGAAGCGGGTCATTTCGGCGAAGCCGCGACCGATCAGCGCCGCCCGCGCATTCTGGCCGAGCCCCTTGCCCTCGACCACGCCGCAGGCGATCGCGAGCACGTTCTTGACCGCCCCGCCGATCTCCGCGCCGGCGACATCGTCGGACAGATAGACCCGGAAGGTCGGCTGGCCGATGGCGTCGCGCAACTGCCCGGCGAGCGCGCCGTCCTCGGCGGCGAGGGTGACCGCGGTCGGCAGGCCCGCGGCGACCTCGTGCGCGAAGGTCGGGCCCGACAGGACGGCGATCGGGGCGTTCGGGCGCACCGCTCGCGCGACGTCGTGCAGCAGGGCGCCGCTGCGCTCCTCGATCCCCTTGGCGCACAGCACCAGCGGCGTGTCGTCGCCCGGCGTCCGCTCGAGCACCGCGCGCATATGCTGGGCCGGAGTCACGACCAGCCAGGCGTCGCAAGCGCCGAGCTCGGCGAGGTTGACGTCGCCCGGATCGCCGGGTTCAGCGGCACGCCGGCCAGGAACAAAGCATTCTCGTGGTTGCGGTTGACGCTTTGGACGACGCCCTCCTCGAGCGCCCACAACAAGGTCTCGCGCCCGCCGGCCGAAGCGACCTGCGCCAGCGCGGTGCCCCAGGCGCCCCCGCCGATGACCCCGAGCTTCATGCTTTCACCCCCGCGCCGCGCACGGTTTCGGCGCGCGCGTCGAGCGGCCAGCGGGCCCGCGCCGGAGCGTCGAGCGGGTCGGTGAGGCCGGCGGCGAAGCGCTCGGCCCCGGCCCAGGCGATCATCGCCGCATTGTCGGTGCAAAGCCACGCCGGGGGCACGCTGAACCGCCGCTGTTCGCGCTCGGCCAAAGCGGCGAGCGCGCCGCGAATCGCCTGGTTGGCGGCGACTCCGCCGGCGACGACCAGCGCCGGCGCGTCGGACTTGCCGAGCGCGACCGCGGTCCGGTCGACGAGGCAATCGACCACCGCCTGCTGGAAGCTGGCGGCGATGTCCTCGCGGGCGTGGGCGCCCGAGGCGACCGCGCGCTGCACCGCGCTCTTCAGGCCGGCGAAGGAGAAATGCGGTTCGCTCGAGCCGACCAGCGGCCGCGGCAAGGGCACCGCGGTCGGATCACCCGACTTGGCCAGCTCCTCGATCGCCGGGCCGCCGGGATAGGGCAGGCCGAGCAGCTTGGCGGCCTTGTCGAACGCCTCGCCCGCGGCGTCGTCGATGGTCGTCGCGAGGCGGCGATAATCGCCCACGCCGCGCACTTCGAGCAGCTGGCAATGGCCGCCCGACACCAGCAGCAGCAGATAGGGAAACTCGAGGTCCGGGTCGGCCAGCCGTGGCGACAGCGCGTGGCCCTCGAGATGGTTGACCGCGACCAGCGGCTTGCCCGCCGCGAGCGCGACGCCCTTCCCGGCGAGCAAGGCGACCATCACCCCGCCGATCAGCCCGGGGCCGGCGGTCGCGGCGACGGCATCGACGTCGTGCACCGACAGCTCGGCGTCATCGAGCACGCGACGGATGAGGTCGGGCAGGATCTCGACATGGGCGCGCGCCGCGATCTCCGGCACGACCCCGCCGAACGGCTGATGCGCGCTGGTCTGGCCGACCACCGCCTGCGCCACGATCCGGCGATCGGAGCCGACCAGCGCCACCGCGCTGTCGTCGCACGACAATTCGAGGCCGAGGATCAGGGTCATTTCGCGTCCGGCCCTTTGCCTGATCCTCTTGAGATGCACTAGGGGTAGGCCATGCACGGCCTCAAGCTCGGAACTCGCGGTTCCCCCCTGGCGCTGGCCCAGGCGCGCAAGGTCGCGGCGGCGATCGAGGCGGCGCAGCGCTGGCCCGACGGCTATGTCGAGCTGGTCACCATCACCACCACCGGGGACAAGGTCCAGGACCGGCCGCTGGCCGAGCTCGGCGGCAAGGCGCTGTGGACCAAGGAGCTCGACCGCGCCTTGCTCGCGGGCGAGGTCGATTTCTGCGTCCATTCGATGAAGGACGTGGAGAGCGTCCGCCCGGGCGAGATCCACATCGCCGCCGTGCGCCCGCGTGGCGACGTCCGCGACCGGCTGATCGGCGCCGAATCGATCGATGCGCTGAAGAAAGGCGCGACCGTCGGCACCTCCTCCGCGCGCCGCGCCGCCCAGCTGTTGCGGCTCCGGCCCGACCTTCGGATCGTCCCGCTGCGCGGCAATGTCGAAACCCGCCTCAAGAAGGTCGAAGCGGGCGAGGTCGACGCGACCCTGCTCGCCGCCGCGGGCCTCAAGCGGCTGGACATCAGCGTCGGCACCTCGATCCCGACCGAGGTGCTGCTGCCAGCGCCGGGGCAGGCCGTCATTGGCATCGAATGCCGCACCGACGACACCAGGACGCAGAGCGTGCTGTCGACCGTCAACAACGCAATCACCTACGACTGCGTGATGGCCGAGCGGGAGTTCACCCGGGCGCTCGGCGCGACCTGCGCCTCGCCGGTCGCGGCCTTCTGCGTGCTCGAGGACGGCGACCTTAGGATGCGGGCCCAGATCTTCTCCGCCGACGGCAAGGAGATGATCGAGCAGCGCGCCGTGTTCGACTGCGGCGACCGCAAAACTCCGGCGGCATTGGCGCGCGACATGCTGGCCGCGGCACCTGAATCGATCCGGAAACTGTTCGAAGCCCAATGAGGCGCGTGATCGTCCTGCGTCCCGAACCGGGCGCAAGCGAAACCGTCGCCCGCGCGCGGCAGCTCGGGCTCGACGCGGTCGCGATGCCGCTGTTCGAGATCGCGCCGCTCGCCTGGGCCGCGCCGAGCTCCGCGGCATTCGACGGCCTGCTCCTGACCAGCGCCAATGCTGTCCGCCACGCCGGCGGGCAGCTGCACCTGCTGCGCCAGTTGCCGGTCTATGCCGTGGGGGAGGCGACGGCGGCCGCGGCCCGGGAAGCCGGATTGAACGTGGCTGAGACCGGTGCTTCGGGGGTCGAGGCGCTGCTCGGCTCGATCAGCCCGAGCCTGAATTTGCTCCACCTGTGCGGCGAAGATCGGACCGTGCCCGCAGCCGCCCGCCCGGTGCTGACGGCCGTACCCGTCTATCGCGCGAGCCGGCGCGCGCCGCCCGACCTGGGCGCGGCGCACGGGGCCGTCGTGCTGGTCCATTCGCCGCGCGCCGGCCAGCGGTTGGCGGAACTGGTCGCCGATCGAGGGTCGATCGCGATCGTCGCGATCAGCCCCGCCACGGCCGCCAGCGTGGGCGACGGGTGGGGCCGGATCGCGATCGCGGACCAGCCGAGCGACCAAGCGCTGCTGGCCCTCGCCGCGCGGCTGTGCAACAACACGGGCACGTAATGAACGGTGCGACCAATCGGAGCGGCATGAGCTGGACCGCGCGCCTGCTGATCGGGCTCGTCCTGGTGATCGTCGGCGCGGCCGCCGCGACCTGGGGGCTGGCGCACTACCAGCCGGCCGCGAAATTCCTCGGCGTGGGTCCGGCGACCCAGCCGCAGGCGGTGGTGACGCCAAAGCCGGTGGTGTTGAATGCGGCGGCTCCCGAGGAGGGCGCGCCGGACGCGCCGAACGACCCGGAAGACGCCGCCAAGATCGCCACCCTCGAGCAGCGCGTGGCCCGGGTCGAGAATGCGACCGAACGGGCCGAGGGCTTCGCCGGCCGCGCCGACGCGCTGGTCGTCGCCTTCGCCGCTCGCCGGGCGATCGACCGCGGAGTCGCGCTCGGTTATCTCGAGCCGCTGCTGGTCGACCGTTTCGGCGCCCGGCATCAGGCGGCGGTGGCGACGGTGGTCACCGCCTCGCGTGCTCCGGTCCGGCTCAACGACCTGATCAGCGAATATGAAGCGCTCGGCCCCGAGCTCCGCCGCGGCGGCCCGCAGGAGAGCTGGTGGAGCGGGTTCAAGCATGAGCTCGGCTCGGTGGTCGAGGTCCACCGCTCCGACCGGCCGGCAATGAACGCCGATGCGCGCTACACCCGTGCGCTGCAGCGCCTGTCGACCGGCGACGCCGACCAGGCGCTGGCCGAGACCATGCGCCTGCCGGGCGCGGCGCGGGCCGGCGACTGGACCGCCAAGGCGCGGCGCTACATCGCCGCGCATCGCGCGCTCGACGAAATCGAATCGGCCGCCCTGCTCGGCGGCCAAAACTCCGCGCGCTGACTCTCGAAACAGTCTTGGCAAGCCAACTCGAGGATGCGAAGTCTCGGGTCGGGGCCGCACAGCAGGAGTTCAGCTGTCGTGAGGCAAATGATTGGAATCGGGGGAAAGTTGAGGAGTGCTCGAGGCGTCATGACGTCGCTTTCCAAGCCTTTGGGATTGGCCCTGACCGCGGCTCTGATGGCCCAGGTCTCGGCGTCGGCCGCGGCGCCGCGCACGGCGCCCGTCGCGCGGCCGGACCGGAACTCCGCCGAAACCCGCCGCGCTTCCGGCGCCGGACGATCTTCGCGATCGGGTGACCGCCCTCGCTCGGGCGTTCGACGGCAAGGCGGGGATTGCGATCGTGTCCCTGCGCGACGGGTGGGAGATCGGCTGGAACAGGAATTCGCTGTTCCCGCAGCAGAGCTGTTCCAAATTGTGGGTCGCGATCACGACCATGGACGCGGTGGACCGCGGCAAGATCAGCCTCGATGACCGGGTCACGCTCGGCCGCGCCGACCTCACCTTGTTCCACCAGCCGCTGCGCGCGAAGATTCTCGACGGCGGCTACACGACCACGCTCGGCTCACTGATGTTCGCCGCGATCACCGAGAGCGACAATACGGCCAATGACAAGCTGATGCGGTCCGTCGGCGGCCCGCAGGCGGTGCGCGACATGATCGCCCGCAAGGGCTTGGGGTCGATCCGCTTCGACAATGGCGAGCGCGCGCTGCAGTCGAAGATCGCCGGGCTGACCTGGAGCCAGAGCTATTCCCTCGGCAATGCCTTCCTCGACGCGCGCGACGCACTCCCGATGAACGTCCGCAGGGCCGCGTTCCTCCGCTATCTGTCAGACCCTTACGACGGCGCCTCGCCGCAGGCCGTCGCCAGGGCGCTTGCCGCCTTGCGCAAGGGCGAGCTGCTCTCGCCGGCTTCGACCTCGCGGCTGCTGTCGATCATGGGACAGACTCGGACCGGCGGAATGCGCGTCCGCGCCGCCCTCGCGCCCGGCTGGGACTGGAACCACAAAACCGGCACCGGGCAGGAGCTGAAGGGGCGGATCGGCGGGATCAACGACATCGGCCTGCTCACCGCGCCGGACGGAACGGTCTACGCGATGGCGATCATGACTATTCCCCGCAACAATTCGGACGGCGACGCGCAACGGTTGATGCGCGACGTCGCCAAGGCGGTGATTGCCGACCATCAGGTGCGACGGGGGCAGGGCTACGCCGGCTGACCTCGCCGGGCCAGCGGCCAGGCTCGCCGCCGCGGCCGGAGTCCAGCGCGTCCCGACCCGCGAGCTCGACCTGTTCATCGTTCGCGGCTTCGTCGACCGCGGGACCTGCGCCGCGCTGATCGAACGGATCGATTCCCGCTGCCGCCCTTCCGAGATCGCCGACGATGTCGGAATCGCGAACTTCCGCACCAGCGAAACCTGCGACCTCGACTGGCGCGATCCGACGGTCGCCGAGGTCGACGACCGGATCTGCGCATTGCTCGGCTTCCCGCCGCGTTCGGGCGAGCCCCTGCAGGGCCAGCGCTATGCGCCGGGCCAGGAGTTCAAGCCGCATACCGACACGTTCGAGCCGGGCGGCTACGATTTCTACGTTCACACCGCCGATGCCGGCCAGCGGACGTGGACCGCGATGATCTATCTGAACGTGCCCGACGCCGGCGGCGCGACGCGCTTCAAGGCGATCGCCAAGACCATCCAGCCCGAGCCCGGCAAGCTGCTCGCCTGGAACAATCTGTTGCCCGACGGCCGGCCCAATCCGGCTACGCTCCACCACGGCATGAAGGTGCGGCGCGGGACCAAGTACATCCTGACCAAGTGGTTCCGGGAGCGTTGACCCGCCGGCCGAGTCACCGAGCCGGCGGGAACGAAGGGGGCATGGCGTGAAGGGGAATAAACTCCACGGCGATCCACGCCCCCTCCTCTCCGGCTCTCGAGCCGAGGCTTGGTAGGGGCCGGCCTGGCGGACCAGGCAGCTCGACCTCGAGCTCGGGGTCAGCACGGACACATCTCACCTGCGGTTCGATGGTTGCGTTGCCCGCCTGACAGGAGATTGGTCTCGTCTTCTCCTCTAGAAATCCACGGTGACGCCGGCGAACAGGAACCGCCCCAGCGCGTCATAGACCTGCGGGAAGGTGTTGCCGTTGCCGAACGGTGCGTTCGCCACCTCGCCGCCGACGATCGGCGGCTCCTTGTCGAGCAGGTTGTTGACGCCGAGGCGGAAGTTGTAGCGATCCGCCAGGCGGGCGGTCATCGCCAGGTCGAAGAAGCTCTGCGCCGTTGATGCGCCGGTTGGCGTCCGCCACCGTTTCCGGTGCAGGTCGCGGTCGCGCTGATGTCGCAATCCGCTTCGAGCCCGTCGTTCTTGACCGACGAGAAGTAGCGCCACTGGCCGGAGATGCCGAGGCCGTTGGGCATCGTGAACCCGAGCCGGAGCTTGTGACGGTATTTCGGGTTGGGAGCGCCGCTTAAGAAGCTGCCGCAGGTGTTGCCGTAGAGGCCGGCGCAGTCGAACTTGCCGTCCTGGCCGGCGCCACCGCCGTTGACCCCCGTGTCGATCACCAGCTTCTTCAGCATCGTCCCGACATAGCTGACGTTGACCGTCCCGACCCCGCCCAGGCGACGCGAATAGCTGCCGTTGAAATCGAGGCCCTTGGTCCGCAGGCCGCCGATGTTGGTGTTGGTGGTCTCGATGAACCCGGCCGGCGACAGCCACAGCGAACCGTTGCCCGGCGTACGATGGATCTTCGAGCAGAAGAAGGCGTCACCGCTGGCGAGGCACTGGCTCATGATCGTCTGGAAGCCGAGCGTGCTGATCAGCCCCTCCACCTTGATGTCGAAATAATCGACCGTAACGGCGAGCCCGGGGACGAACCGCGGCTGGAGAACGATCCCGACCGTGTAGGTGTCGGCTTTCTCCGGGGCGAGGTCGGGGTTGCCGCCGACCAGCGCATTGTACTGGTTCGCCGGATTGGCGGCGATCGATCCGTAGGTGCCGAAGCCGGCACCGACGCCGGTGTTGAGGCACTGTGCCGCAGTCGCCGTCGGCGCCGCGCCGGCGCACGGGTCGACCGTTCCGCCGAGCGCAACGCCTTGCGGCGCGAACAATTCGACCACGTTCGGCGCTCGGACCGCGCGGTTGTAGCTGGCGCGAGCGCGGACGTCGTGGATCGGAGCGAACTCCACCGACAGCTTGTAGGTGTCGGTGTTGAAGTGGCCGCCGGCGACCTTGTAGTCCGAGTAGCGATAGCCGGCGCCGAGCGTCAGTTCCTCGAAGAAGCTGTGGCTGACGATCGGGATCTGCAGCTCGGCGAATGCCTCGCGCACGTCGAAGTGTGCCCGAAACCGGCAGCACCGCTCCACCCTGGCCAGCCCCGTCGCCGGACTGGAACTGAATGTCCGGCAGGAAATCCAGCGATTCCTTGCGATACTCGCCGCCGAAGTTGAGCCCGATGCCGCGGTCCGACCACGGCGTCTGGACGCCGTATTCGCCGCCGTCGAGCGTGATGTTGGCGTTGGCGATCGTCTCGTTGACCGAGCCGCGGGAGATCAGCGGCGTCGACAGGAAGGCCAGGGCCTGCGGAGTGACTCCGCCGGCGGTGAAGATGTTCCACGGGACGCACGCTGCGGCCGTCGCATCGCCCGGAGTCACGACTGTCGCACGACAGACCGGAGTCCCGGCCGCGACGCCCGGCACGCCGCCGACCGCCGGGTTGGCAATGACGTCGAGCGCCATGTTCAGCCGGCGAATCGAGAAGTCGTTGAGGAACGCCTGCGAGAAGCGCGTCGTGCCGTACTGATAGTAAGCGTCGTAGGACACGCCCTTGAGCACGTCGCCGCGAATGCCCCCGACCACCCGCCAGGAGCTGCGCTCGAGGTGGTCCTCGCGCCCGCCGCCCTCGACGTTGCGCCGACCGGTATAGGCGACCGCTTTGAAGAATGTACCGCCCGTCCCGTTCGGAAATGCCGTAGGCGCCGTAAATCCGATGATCGGCCCCTGCAGCGGTCCGGGACCGTCGGGGTCAGGGCCGCGGATCGGCGTTTGGCCGACCAGATTCCCGGTCGCGGCGTTACAGATGAGGTTGCGCTGCTGCGCCGACAGCAGCGGGTTGTCGCAGTTGATCGTCGTCGTGTTGAAGAAGTCGCCCGACGGCGCGATCTGCGAGTTCGACGTGTCGTCCATGAACATCGCTTCGAGGTACGGCTTGGCCCCCGGACTGATCTCATATTCGGCGAAGGCGCCGAACGTGTAGCGCTCGTCCGGCCGCTGGTAGAAGTTGTACGGGCCGAAGTTGAACGGCGTCGAGCCCGGCGACGAAATCGTTGCCGTTGGGCCCGCCGACCTGGAAGTGCCGACGTTGGTGAAGAAGGTGCCGAACGCCGAGGTCGCCGAGCCGCCGCAGTTGAAGTCGGAGCCATTCGTGCCGCTGCCGGCGCCGCCCTGCGCGCCGTCCGCGCCGCGAGCGAGCAGAACGAATAGTCGCGGCTCGCCTGCAGGACGGCGTCCTGCTTGCGATAGGTAGCGTAAGCCATGATGCTGCCGCGGTTGTCGTCGAACCCGGCGCCGAATGCCGCAGCAAGATCCTGCGCGCCGCCGTTGACACTCTGGCCGTGCGGCGGACGGAAATTGCGGTTGGCCGCGAAGTTGCCGCCGATGATCCGGTCGGGCGAGTCGTTATAATGCATGAACGTCGAGGCCTGGGCATCGACCCGCAGGCCGCGGAAGCTGGTGTCCATGATGAAGTTGACGACGCCGGCGACCGCGTCGGCGCCATACACCGACGACGCGCCGCCGGTCAGCACGTCGACCCGCTTGACCAGCGCGGAGGGGATGAAGTTGATGTCGGAAACCGGCGCGCGCGGGTCGCCCGGCTGGAGCCGCCGGCCGTTGATCAGGACCAGCGTCCGGGTCACGCCGAGGCCGCGCAAATTGACCGTCGCGATGCCGAGCGCGCCGTTGGAAATGTTCGAGCCCTGGCTGGCGAACGACTGCGGCAGCGAGTTGATCAGGTCCTCGGTGCGGGTCGTGCCCTGGAGCTTGATGTCCTGGCTCGACAGCACCGTCACCGGGCTGGCCGAGGTCAGGTTCGGCTGCGGGATGCGCGAGCCGGTGATGACGATGTCGCCCCCGCTCGATACCGGGGCGCCCTGGGCGTTGGTCGACGGCGGGGTGGTTGCCTCGACCGGAGCGGTGGTCTCCGGCTGCGCCCCGTTCGCCGTGTCCGCGGGGTTGGCCGGTGGCGGCGCGGTCTGCGCCGTCGCCGGAGCGGCGAGCAGGCCCGTCCCGACCAGGAGCGTGGTGGCAAGCAGGCGCGAGCGAACGTGAAGCATGACGATCAACCTTTCAGGCGCAATGAGCGGAGCTCGCGAAGGGGCGCAGCACGGCGTTCGGCACTGGTCGCGCGCACGGCATTTCGGCCCCTCCAATCCGGCGCAATTTCGAGCAGCGGCGCGGCGCAGATGAAGGCGGTTGTCGCCGAAGCCCGGTTTGATGTCGGCGAAGCGCCGGGACAGCGGGCGAACGTTGCGAAACTGCGGCCGAGCGGCAGTCGACAAGCCGGGCCGGCGTGGGCCATTGTGTCGTCATGGCCACACTTCCGCTCGACCCGCCGCACGTCGAGAGGTTCGAGCCGAGCTCGGACCTCGCCGCGCTGCGCGACCAGCGCATCCGGGCGGTCGTCTGGCTGACCCTGATCTTCTGGGTCTCGAACTACCTCCTGCTGACCCTGGCCACGGCGCTGGCCGGGAACGTCCACCTGAAGCAGATCGTGCTGGTCCGCGTCGGCGAGGAGATTCTCGGCATCGGCGTGTCGTTCCTGTTCCACCTGATGCTGCGCAGCCCGTGGCTGTCGACCACCCGCCGGCGGCTGATCGCGCTGGCGATCGTCACCCCGATCGCGGCCGAGACCTTCGCCTGGGCCGTGTTCTTCATCGAGGCGACGGTCGACCCGAGCCTCAGCCTCAGCAACTTCACCTGGGCCGAAGCGGTCCGCACCATCTCCTTCTGGACCTGGTTCTTCCTCGCCTGGGCCGGAATGTACCTCGCCATCTCCTACAGCTTCGACGTGCGCGAGGAGCAGCAGCGCGCGGCCGAGACCCGCGAGCGCGCGCATGTCGCCCAGCTGCGCGCGCTGCACAGCCAGATCAACCCGCACTTCCTGTTCAACAGCCTCAACTCGGTCTCCGCGCTGATGCTCGACGGGAGCGTCGAGCGGGCCGACGAGATGGTCACCAAGCTCGCCCGCTTCCTGCGCCTCGGCCTCGCCGCCGACCCGACCGACAAGATCGCGCTCGCCGCCGAGATCGAGCTGCAGCGGACCTATCTCGAGATCGAGCAGCTGCGCTACGAGGATCTGGTCGTGCGGTTCGACGTCCCGGACGCGCTCGACACCGCGCTCGTCCCCGCGCTGATCCTCCAGCCGATCGTCGAGAATGCGGTCAAATATGGAGTCGCCGGCGCTCCGCCCCCGGCGAGCATCGCGGTCACGGCGTGGACGGCGGGCGCCCGCCTGCTGCTCGAGGTGGTCGACAGCGGCAAGGGCCACGGGCCCACGGCTTCGGGCGGCGGGATCGGCCTCGCCAACGTCGACCCAGCGGCTCGGCCTGATTTATGGCGAGGCCAATGTCGCGCTGTCGCGGCACCGGCTCGCCGACGGCAGCTTCCACGTCCGCGTCGAATTCCCGCTGGAGATGGCGGCATGAGCCTGTTGCGCGTCCTGACCGTCGACGACGAGACGCTCGCCCTGAAGCGGCTGAAGCTGCTGCTCCAGGCGATTCCCTATGTCGAGCATGTCGGCGAGGCCAACTCCTGCGCCGAGGCGCTGGCCGAGATCGCGGCCCTCGCGCCCGACGTGATCCTGCTCGACATCAAGATGCGCGACGGCGACGGGTTCGACGTGGTCGAAGCGCTCGCCGAGCGGCCCAACCCGCCGGCGATCATCTTCGTCACCGCGTTCGACCATTATGCCGTCCGCGCCTTCGACAGCGCGGTGGTCGATTATCTGCTGAAGCCGGTCGAGCGCGAGCGCCTCGCCCGGGCGCTGCGCAAGGCGCGGCAGGAACTGCCGCGCGATCGACGCCGAACAGCGCCTGAGCGACATGCAGCGAGATCGTCCGCAACCTGCGCTCGCTCGCCGGCGGCCGCCGCTCGAGCCCGTTCGAGACCGAATTCTGGCTGCGCGGCTCGGCCGGGCTGGTGCGGGTGCCGCTCGATGCGATCGACTGCGTCAGCAGCGAGGACGATTATGTCGCGATCCACACCCACGGCGGGTCGCATTTGATGCGCGGCTCGATCCGCCAGTTCGAAAGCCGCGTCGAGCCGGGCTTCTTCGTCCGCGTCCACCGTCGCTGGCTGGTCCGCAAGAACGCGATCACCGAGCTCCGCACGCCGCGCCTCGGCGGCTCGGAAGTGCTGCTGCGCACCGGCAAGCGCCTGCCGGTCGGGCGGGTCTATCTGAAGCAGCTGAAAGCCACGATCCGCGGCGCGCGCGGCCGGCTAGTCGCGCCCTCGCGTCGCTGGAGCGGGCGAAGGGATTCGAACCCTCGACCCCAACCTTGGCAAGGTTGTGCTCTACCCCTGAGCTACGCCCGCTCTGGCGCTGTCGCCGGCGTCGAACTCGACGTCGCCGGCGGAGGTGAGGCGCGCGCCTAGCATGGGCCAAGCCGCTCCCGCAAGGCTTGGCTCGAGCCGCTTGTGGCAACGCCGCCGACCCGCCCATATGGGCGCGGTTCCAAGCAGTGAAAGGGATGTGTCCGCGGATGGCGACTCTGGGCATGACCGAAGCCGAGCGCGAAGCGATCGAGCGCTTCGAGCAGGACGTCATCCATCCGTCGATGACGTCCCTCGTGATCCTCGACTTCTGGGCCGAGTGGTGCGGCCCGTGCAAGCAGCTCGGCGCCGGTTCTCGACAAGGTCGCGGCCGATTACGCCGACAAGGGCGTGGTCCTGGCCAAGATCGACGTCGACCAGGACAAGACTGATCGCCGCCCAGTTCCGCATCCAGTCGATCCCGACGGTCTATGCGATCCACCGCGGCCAGCCGGTTGCCGACCTCACCAACTATCGCAGCGAAGGCCAGCTGAAGAAGGCGCTGGACCAGCTGCTCGCCCAGTTCAAGATCGCCGGAGAAGGGGCCGCGGTCGAGGCCGAGATCGCGCCTTTGCTGGCGATGGCCGAGCAGATCCTGACGGACGGCGACGCGCCGCGCGCCGCCAACGTCTTCCGGCAGATCCAGGAGATGGCGCCGGACAATCCCGAGGCCGTCGGCGGCCTGGTGCGCGCGCTGGTCGGCGCCGGCGAGTTGGACGAAGCGCGCGCGACCCTCGACGCCGTGCCGGCGGACATCGCAGCGAAGCCGGAGGTCAGTCGGGCGCGTGCCGCCCTCGAGCTCGCGTCGGCGCCGAAGGTCGACACGGCGCCGCTTGAGGACCGGCTTGCCGCCGACCCGGATGACCATGCGACGCGGTTCGAGCTGGCCGGCGCGCTGATGGCCGCCGGCGAGCGCGACGCGGCGGCCGACGCCTTGCTCGAAATCGTCCGGCGCGACCGCGAGTGGAACGACGGCGCGGCGCGCAAGCGCTTCCTCCAGCTGCTCGAGGCGCAGGGGCTCGAGGATCCGTGGTCGAGCGCGCAGCGGCGGCGGCTCTCGGCGCTGCTGTTCACGTGAGCCGATCCGTCACCTCCCGATTTTCCCGCTTCCGGGCGCGATCCTGTTCCCGCGCTCGCAACTGCCGCTGCACATTTTCGAGCCGCGCTACCGCGAGATGGTGCGCGACGCGATCGACGGCCCGGCGCGGATCGGGATGATCCAGCCGCTGCGCCTCGACGAGGACAATAAGGCGCCGCTGTACGAGGTCGGCTGCCTCGGCGAGATCGTCGGCGATCGAGGAGCTCGACGACGGCCGCTTCAACATCGTCCTGTTGGGCTCGAACCGCTTCCGGCTGGTCGGCGAGGTCGACGGCGACAGCGCCTACCGCTGCGCCAGCGTCGACATCGAGGCCTTCGACGACAGCGAACCGAGGCCCCTGCCGCTGATCCAGCGGGCCGAGGTCGAGCGCGAAGCCCGGCGGCTCGGCGACGCCCTGGGCCTCGCAGTCGACTGGGCAGCCGTCGCCCGGCTCGACGACGAGATGCTGGTCAATGCCATCGCCCAGGTCGCGCCGTTCGACCCCGGGGCGAAGCAGGCGCTGCTCGAGCAGCCGACCCTCGACAGCCGCGCCGATCTGCTGGTCCAGCTGATGCAGTTCCACCGCGCCGGCGGTCGACGCGGCGGAGTCGAGATCGAGCCGACGATTCAGTAGAGCGCGGCCAGTATGATTCTAGATGCGGCAGAGGCCCGCGGCAGCAGCAGCGGCAGAGTCGCCGCTGGTGCCGCGCGCTTCGTTCATCAGGCGGTTGCGGAGCGGCGCGATGCGCTCGACCAGGCCCATGCCGAAACGGCGGACGGCCGACGCCGTCTTGCCCGGCACGCCGTAGATCCGCGTCAGGCTGTCGGTCGCGAAGGCCACCGACAGCGCGTCGAGCGAGCGCCAGCGCTGGTAGCGGTCAAGCAGCTGCCGGTCGCCAAGGTCGAGCCCGAGGCGCGCGCCCTCGACCAGCACTTCGGCCAGCGCCGCGGCGTCGCGGAAGCCGAGGTTGAGCCCCTGGCCGGCAATGGGGTGGATGGCGTGGGCAGAATCGCCGACCAGCGCGAGCCGCTTGGCAGTGATCTGCGCTGCATGGTGGAAGCCGAGCGGAAAGGAGGAGCGTGGCGCGAGCAAGGCGATCCGCCCGAGGAACCCGCCCATCGCGGCTTCGGCCTCGGCGGCGAAATCGTCGTCATTCAGCGCCAGCCAGCCCGCCGCGTCGTCATTCGGCACCGACCAGACGATCGCCGAGCGATGGCCGCCGGCGTCGTCGGTCATCGGCAACAGAGCAAACGGCCCGGTCGGATAGAAAATCTCGTAGGCGATATGGTCGTGCGGCCGCTCGTGGCGCAGCACCGAGACGATCGCCTGATGGTCGTATTTCCAGCGCGCGACCCGGATTCCCGCCTCCTCGCGCGTGCGCGAATTGCGGCCGTCGGCGGCGATGAGCAGGGGCGCGTTCAGCTTGCGCCCGTCGGCGAGCGCAACGACGACGCCATGCTCCCCGCGGTCGACCGCCGTCACCCGCGACTTCCACAGCAGCCAGATATTGGGTGCCGCCCTCGGCGCGCGCGCGCAGGGCGGCGTGGAGGTGGCGGTTCTCGTGCATCCAGCCGAGCGCCTCGTCGTCGTCGGGCTCGAAATGCAGCCCGCCCGGCTGGAGCCCGTCGGCGACCGCGATGGTCCGGATCGGGCAGCCCGGCTCGGGCAGCTGGCCTGCCACCCCGATCGTTTCGAGCATCCGCATCGAGCTCGACGATACCGCGCTGGTGCGCCCGTCAAACGCCGCGTCGGTCCGCAGGTCGGGGTCGGCGGGGTCGACCACGATCGCCGAGACGCCGCTGCTGTCGAGCGCCGCGGCGAGCGCCAGGCCGACCAGCCCGCCGCCGAAAATGATCGCGTCCGCGCGGTCCATGGCCGTCCTATATCCTCCCCTGCCTCTTGCAGGGGAGGGGCCTTGGCGCGGTCCCAAGAACCCCTCCACCAGCTTCGCAGGTCCCCCTCCCCGAGAAATCTCGGGAGGAACGCTTGACCGCGGACTCCGCGTGGGGGATTCTAACCGCCGGCATTCACCGGGGGTGGGACATGGCAACGGTTGCAGCGCGCGGCCCCAAGCGCGACCTGGCGCCAGACTGGCGCGACGCGCTGCGCGCCTCGCTCAAGCGCTTTGCCGTCCGCACCTGGGGCGCGCTGCTCCTCGCCGTCAGCCTCGCCGGGGCGATCGCGCTCGCCACCCACAGCGCCACCGACCCGTCGCTGAGCACCGCCGCCGGCGGCCCGCCGCGCAACTGGCTGGGAAGCCCGGGCGCCTACGCCAGCGATGCGCTGCTGCTCCTGTTCGGAATTGGCTGCGTCCTGTTCCTGCCGATCATCGCGCTCGCCGGCGTGCGGATGCTCCGGCTCGAGCCGGCGGGGCGGATCGGCCGCGGGCTGCTCATTGCCGCGCTCGGTGCCGTGCTCCTCGGAATCGCGCTCGGCCTGACCAGCGGGTCGGCGGTCTCGGGCCTGCCCGGCGGCTGGGGCGGAGCGATCGGCCTCGCCGCGGCGAACGGCGTCGATGCCGCCATCGACCTGATCCGCAACCCGTCGGTCGCCGGGCCGGTCCGGGTCGCGGTCCTGCTCCTGTTCGCGCTCGCCGGCCTGGTCCTCGGCTATGTCGCGCTCGGCCTGACCGGCGAGGAGAAGGCGCGGGTCGGCGGCTGGTTCCGGCGCGAGCCGCGCGAGCGCCGGGCGGCGCCGCGCGCCACCCAGATCCACGACGATCGGCCGCTTCCGGCCGCCCCGCCGAGGTCGCGCCCGGCGGTCGCCGTCGCCGAACCGACGCAAGGCCGTCGCTCCGGCCGCGCGCGGCGTCGGGCGCAAGGCCCCGACCCAGCGCAGCCTCGCGCTCGGCGACAGCTATCAGTTGCCGACCCTCGACCTGCTCGCTCCGGCCGCGGCGAAGGGCCGGCAGCAGATCGATCGCGCCGGGCTCGAGCGCAATGCCCGGCTGCTCGAAGGCGTACTCGAGGATTTCCATGTCCGCGGCGACATCGTCGAGGTGCGCCCGGGCCCGGTCGTCACGATGTACGAGCTCGAGCCCGCCAGCGGGATCAAGGCGAGCCGGGTGATCCAGCTCGCCGACGACATCGCCCGCAACATGTCGGCGCTGTCCGCCCGGGTCGCGACCATCCCCGGCCGCAGCGTGATCGGCATCGAGCTGCCCAACCCGAAACGCGAGCCGGTGTCGTTGAGCGAGCTGATCGGAAGCCAGGCGTTCGAGGACCAGAACCATGCGCTGCCGCTGATCCTCGGCAAGAACATCGCCGGCGATCCGGTCATCGCCGACCTCGCGCCGATGCCGCATCTGCTCGTCGCCGGCACGACCGGATCGGGCAAGTCGGTCGGCCTCAACTGCATGATCCTGTCGCTGCTCTACCGCTACGGCCCGGACCAGTGCAAACTCATCCTGATCGACCCGAAGATGCTCGAACTGAGCATGTACGACGACATCCCGCACCTGCTGTCGCCGGTCGTCACCGAGCCGGGCAAGTCGATCCGGGCGCTCAAATGGACCGTCGAGCAGATGGAGGAGCGCTATCGGATGATGGCCAACCTCGGCGTCCGTGCGCTGCCGAGCTTCAACGCCAAGGTCCGCGAAGCCAAGGCCAAGGGTGCCAAGCTCGGCCGCCGGGTGCAGACCGGATACGACGCCGACAACGGTCAACCGCTCTACGAGACCGAAGAGCTCGACTATGAGGTCCTGCCGCAGATCGTCGTGATCATCGACGAGCTTGCCGATTTGATGATGACCGCCGGCAAGGAAGTCGAGTTCCTGGTCCAGCGCCTCGCGCAGAAGGCGCGGGCGGCCGGGATCCACCTGATCATGGCGACCCAGCGGCCGTCGGTCGACGTCATTACCGGCGTGATCAAGGCCAATCTGCCGACCCGCATCAGCTTCCAGGTGACGAGCAAGATCGACAGCCGGACGATCCTCGGCGAGCAGGGCGCCGAGCAGCTGCTCGGCAAGGGCGACATGCTGTACATGCCCGGCGGCAAGCAGATCATCCGCGTCCACGGCCCGTTCGTCTCCGACGAGGAGGTGCGCGCGGTCGCCGAGCATTGGCGGCGCCAGGGCGACGCCCGAATATGTCCAGGCCGTCACCGAGGAGCCGGAGGACGGCGGCTATCTGTTCGACGGCCAGCCGACCGGCGAGGACGATGCCGAGACCCAGCTCTACCGCAAGGCGATGCAGATCGTCGCCGAGAGCCAGAAGGCCTCGACCTCCTACCTCCAGCGCCAGCTCCGCGTCGGCTACAACAGCGCCGCCCGGCTGATCGAGCGGATGGAGAAGGACGGCCTCGTCGGCCAGCCCGATCACGTCGGCCGCCGCGAAGTGCTGATCGACCCCGACGGGCATCCGATCTGATTCGGCTCATCGAACTCACGACTCCCCTCGCCGCAATGCGCTTGGATGCTGCGGCGAAACGTGCGATTCCATCGACGTGCCGAGTGGAGACGACCATGGATCAAGCACGTCAGAAACTCGAGGTCGACCGGAATTATGATGCCTTCGTCCGGTCCCTAGGGACAATTCTTCCACGGCACCGCGGTGAATACGCGTTGATGCGTCACGGCAAGATCGTGGACTATTTCGATCGGCCGGGATCCGCGAACGTTGCCGGGTGCGAACGCTTTGCAGACGGCGTATTCTCAATCCAAGAGGTCACCGACGAGCCGATCGATCTCGGCTTCTGGTCACATGTCGCAACGGATTGAATTCCGTCACGATGGTTGCCGCATTGTCATTCCGGTTCTGATCTTGGAGCCTTCCCCTTCAGCCTCCTTCGAGGGGCGCCGAAGGTTCGCTTTGGTGGATACGGGATCGACAGCAACTGGCATCACGAGGCGCGTCGCTCGAGCGATGGAGCTAGTCGGCCGCGGGAAGCGACCGATCGGCTCGAGCTTCAAGGTGAAGGTCATGCTGAAAGGTACCTCTTTCGCGTAGGTCTCCATGGTCACGACGAGTCTCCGCACCCTTCCCGTATGTCTTCGATGACGTAATCGGCTTCGAGCTGGTTGACTCGTTCCGGTTCGATGCGCTCATCGGAATGGATATCATCCGCCAGTGCGATCTAGAGGTCCGGAGAGACGGTTCTGGCATTCTCATTGCAGGCTGAACGGAACGGAACCGCCGGGTTCAGAGCGCATTCAATCGCGAAACGCCAAGTCCGGGCGCAAGATTTCAGGAGCGTATCGAATGACCTTTCCGACAAGCTTTGCGCGCGCGCTGGTTCCGCTGGCAATCGTCGCCGCTGCCGCGCCTGCGGCGGCCGCCGAAAGCGCCGACCTGGCCAAGGTCCAGGCGCACATCACCGCGGTCGACACGATGACCGCGAATTTCGTCCAGACCGACGCCAAGGGCCGGTCGGCGGCCGGCACGTTGCAGCTCAAGCGGCCCGGCCGCATCCGCTTCCAATATGGCAGCGGCGACCTGCTGCTGGTCGGGACCGGCGGCCGGCTCGTGTTCCTTGATTATACCGTCGGCCAGAAATCCAGTTGGGCACTCAACAAGACGCCGCTCGGGATCCTGCTCTCGGTCGAGCCCGGACGTGAAGCGCATCGCCAAGATCGTGCCCAATGCCGACAGCCGCATCCTGGTCGCCCGGGCCCGGGACAACGACCACCCCGAATTCGGCACCCTGATCCTCGCCTTCCTGCGCGCGCCGGCCGCGCCCGGCGGGCTCCAGCTCTACGGCTGGACGGCGATCGACGCGCAGAACAAGCGCACCACGGTCAAGCTCACGGACGTGCGCTACAATGTCGCGGTTCCGGAGAGCGCGTTCGCCTACGCCGAACCCAAAAACGGCGGCGCTAGGTTAAAAAAGTTTCATATTGCGACCCGTTCATCGCAATTTCAGGCAGGCCTTCCTACATAGTATTTCGATTCCGCCGCTTGCTCGGGGTTTCCCCCTGTTACCCGGGGTCTGGCGGAATCCCTTGCGTGACGAACGCTTGGTCGGCCCTCGCTCCATGCCCCCGGAGCGGGGGCCTTTTCTTTGCGGGCGGTTCGTGACGAGGCTAAGCGGATAGTCGTGACCAACCGGCTGAAGATCGTATCCTGGAACATCAACTCGGTGCGGGCGCGCGCCGGCATCGTCGAGCGGCTGATCAAGGAGGAGCAGCCCGACCTGTTGTGCCTCCAGGAAACCAAGGTGCTCGACGGCATCTTCCCGGCCGACCTGTTCCGCCGGCATGGCTACCGGCACCATCAGCTCAACGGCCAGCGGATGCACCACGGGGTCGCGATCTTCAGCCGGGTCCCGCTCGCCGACCCCGGCAAGCACGACTGGCAGGACAATGGCGAAGCACGGCACGTCGGCGTCCGCCTGCCGAATCGGCATCCGGCTCGAGAACGTCTACGTCCCGGCCGGCGGCGACATCCCCGACCGCGCGCAGAACCCCAAGTTCGGCCAGAAGCTCGATTTCCTCGAGCGCATGACCCGCTGGTCCGAGGGCCTCAAGGAACCGACCATCATCGTCGGCGACTTCAACGTCGCGCCGCTCGAGTGCGACGTGTGGAGCCACAAGGCCTTGCTCAAGGTCGTCAGCCATACGCCGGTCGAGGTCGCGGCGCTGGCGCGGCTGCAGCAGGCGCATGGCTGGATCGACATCGGCCGCCGGTTCGTGCCCGCCCCCGAGCGCTGCTTCACCTGGTGGAGCTATCGTTCGCCCGACTGGACGCGCAACGACCGCGGCCGCCGGCTCGACCATATGTGGGCCTCGCCCGAGCTCGCCGGCCACCTCGCGACGCATCGGGTGCTGGAACCGTGCCGGTCGTGGGAGCGACCCTCCGATCATGTCCCGCTGGTCCTCGAGGTCGAGGCTTGAGCGACGCGGCTTCGCTGAGCCGGGCGATCGCCGCCCTCCGCGCCGGGCGGCCGGTGCGGATCGATGGCGACCAGCCGATCGCCGTGGTCGGGGTCGAAACCGCCACGCCGGAATTGCTCGACCTCGTCGACCCTGATCGCCGCGCCCGGCTGCTGATCAGCGGCGAGCGCGCCGCCGCCCTGGCGCTCGCCAATGAGCGCGATGCGGCCGACCCGGCCGCGCCGGTGCTGATCGAGCGCGCGCCCTGGCTCGACGCTACGGCCGCGCTCGCGATCGCCGATCCCGGCCGGGATCTCGAGCGCCCCCCGCTCGGACCGATGCGCCCGGTCCCGGTCGACTGCGCCCAGGCGGCGCGGGCGGCGCTTGGGCTGGCGCGCTCGGCCGGGCTGCTGCCGGCGCTGTGGATCGTCGACGATCCAGCGTCGGCGGTCGCGGTCTCCGCGGAGGACATCGAGCGCCAGCGCAAGGCGCCGGCGGTCGCCCTGGTGGCACGCGCCAGGCTACCGCTCGACGGCCTGCCGGACACGCAGATCGTCGCGTTCCGGGCGGCCGACGACGGCCAGGAGCATGTCGCGCTCGTGGTCGGCGCGTTCGGCGGCCGGCCGCCGCTGGTTCGCCTCCACAGCGAATGCCTGACCGGCGACGTGTTCGGGTCGCTCAAATGCGACTGCGGACCGCAACTCAAGGAGGCGCTGCGGATCATCGGCGAAGCCGGCGGCGGCGTGCTGCTCTACCTCCGCCAGGAGGGGCGCGGGATCGGCCTCGCCAACAAGCTTCGCGCCTATGCGCTGCAGGACCGCGGCCTCGATACCGTCGACGCCAACCGCCGCCTCGGCTTCGGCGACGACGAGCGCGATTACGCCCATGCGGCGGCGATGCTGCGCGCGCTCGGGATCGATGCCGTGCGCCTGCTGACCAACAACCCGAACAAGGTCGCCGGTCTCGAGGCCGCGGGGATCGCGGTGGTCGAGCGGGTCGCGCACCACATGCCGGCCAACCCGCACAATGCCGACTATCTCGCGACCAAGCGCAAGAAGAGCGGCCACCTCGCTTAGTCGAGGCCGAGCAGCCTCCCGACCTCGTCGAAGCTGCCGGCGATATGTTCGACGCCAAGGTCGCGCAGCCGCTCGGCGTGGTCGTCGAGGATATGCTTGCCCGCCGCCAGGCCGATGACCGTCGCGCCGGAGGCGAGGGCACCCCGGACGCCGACGTCGGAATCCTCGAGGATCACGCTGCGGGCGATGTCCACGCCGAGCTGCTGCGCCGCGAACAAATAGAGGTCCGGCTCGGGCTTGCCGCGCGCGACATGTTCGCGGCCGCTGTAGACATGCGCGCCGAACCGCTCGGCCAGGCCGAGATGGCGCAAATGCCCGCTTAGCCAGCGCGTCGAGCTCGACGACGCGACGGCGATCGGCAGGTCCGACGACAGCGACTGGACGAATTCGACCGCGCCGAGCACCGCGCGCACGCCCTCCTGCAGCGCGCGAACGCTCTGCGCCTTGCGCCGCTCGTGGAACTCGGGCGGGAGCGGTCCGCCGATCCACCGCTCGATCGCTTCGAGGAATTCGGGGCCGGCGTAGCCGACGAAGTTGCGGATCGCGTCTTCGGTCGTCGTCTGGTGGCCGAGGTCGGTGAGCAGCTCGGCGAGCAGCTGATTGCCCTCGAACTCGCTTTCGAGGAGCACGCCGTCGAAGTCGAAGATGATCGCGTCGAAGCTTTTCATCAGTCTTCGAACAGGGCCGTTCCGACCCGCACCGCGGTCGCTCCAAGCATTACCGCCGCCTGAAAATCGCTCGACATTCCAATGCTTAAGCCGCTGACGTCATGGCGCCGGGCGAGCTTTGCGAGGAGCGCGAAATAGGGCGCGGGCTCGAGCCCCAGCGGCGGGATCGCCATCAGGCCGGCCAGGGGCAGCGGCGAGGCGCGGACCGCGGCCACGAGCTCACCGACCTCGCCGATCGCGCAGCCGCCCTTCTGCTCCTCCTCGCCGATGTTGACCTGGACGTAGACCGCGGGCGCCCGGTCCGTCGCCGCTTTGGCCAGGGCCTCGAGGAGCGAGCTTCGGTCGAGCGAATGGATCGTGTCGAACAGCTTCACCGCCTCGGCCGCCTTGTTCGATTGCAGGCGGCCGATGGCGTGCAGCCGGAGGTGAGCGTGGCGGGCGAGCAGCGCCGGCCATTTGGCCAACGCCTCCTGCACCCGACTTTCGCCGAAGTCCTCCTGGCCCGCGGCGATCAGTTCCTCGATCTGCTCCGCCGAGCGGCCCTTGCTGACCGCGATCAGCCGGACCTCTGCCGGGTCGCGCTGCGCGATCTCGGCCGAGCGCGCGATGGCGTCGAGGATTTGCTGTCGGCGGTCGGCGGCGCGGCTCATCGCGCGCGGCTATAGGAAGCGGTCGGAGCGGCCGCCAGAGCGCGCGATGATTTCAGGCCGGGGCGGAAATCAGAACTTGAACGCGGTGCCGACGTAGACCGCCTGGCTGTCGCGCCGTTCGTCCTTCAGCGTCGCCAGCTTGTCGCGGTCGATCTCGTAGCGCACGCCACCGGTCAGGGCGACGCGCCGCGACAACGAGTAGGACCCGCCGACGTCGAGCGAGTAATTGTCGCCCTTGCGCAGCGCGGGCAGGGCTCGGCCGTCCGCCCGATCGGCGCCGACCGCCACTCGCCCGGTGAAGCGCTTGAGCGAGTAGCTGACGCCCACCACTGCGGTTTCGCGGCCGCCGAGCGCCGAGTTCGGCGTCCTTGGTCTTGGCCACGTCGCCCGAAACGGCGAACCGGCGCCAGCCGATCGCTACGCCGAGATTATAGCTTGCCGGGGTGAGCGCGGTGACCGCCGGAGTCGCAGTCGCGTCCTGCGCCCTCGCCGGCGCTCCGACCCGTGCGCGGATGGCCACGCGAAGCTGCGACGGCCGGCCTTTGGCGGCGGCCGGAGTGAAGCGGAAATCGTTCAGCGACAGCGGCTTGTTGGCGAATGCCGCGGCCAGGCGCGGGTCGCCGTTGGCCGGCGTGAAGGACGAGATCGGATCGAAGCTCACGGCGATCGCCGGCGGGCGCTTCTTGGCCGGCTCGGCGTCCCGGTCGCGAGTGCGGGCGACAGCACGAGACCGGCGGCGGCAACGGCCGCAGCCAGCTTTGCTCCCTTCGATCCGCGCATCGTTAACAAAACAAATAACTCCCGTTCTCGAGTTGATATAGCCAGTCGCGCCTGAAGGTTCCATGAGCGGAATCGATTCGCTCGACAGCTGTTGCCGACTCAACACAATATGGGGCTTGAACGGGACCCGCTTGCGGGCGGGCCTTGACCATCTATAACGCGGCGACACCGATTTTTCATGGCTCAAGGAATGCCGATGCCCCGCCTGCACACCGCCGCTGCCGCCCTCATTGTCCTGACCTTCGCGACGTCGGGCTGCGCGCGCAACCGGACCCTGCCGAACCAGCTCGCGCCGTCGCGGATCTCGACCATCGGCGTCAACAGCTACCTGTGGCGCGCCGCGGTCGACACCGTGTCCTTCGCTCCGCTGCTCCAGGCCGACGCCAACGGTGGCGTGATCATCACCGACTGGTATTCCAATCCGCGCGCTCCGGGCGAGCGGGTCAAGCTGACCGTGTCGGTCCTCGACCAGGATTTGCGCGCCGACGCGCTCCGCGTCGCGGCCTCGCGCCAGGTGTTCCAGAACGGCGTGTGGACCGATGCGCCGGTCGCGGCGGCCACGGTCCAGAAGCTCGAGGACATCATCCTCACCAGGGCCCGCGACCTCCGCCGCGCCGCCGTCCGCGGCTAGACTGCCGGTCGATATGACCGGGCGGTTCGACCCGAGCGAAGCCGACCGCCGCTGGCAGGCGCGGTGGGAGGAGCAGCGCACCTTCATCGCCGACGGCGGCAGCGCCAAGCCCAAGACCTACGTGCTGGAGATGTTCCCCTATCCGTCGGGGCGCATCCACATGGGCCATGTGCGCAACTACACGATGGGCGACGTGATCGCGCGCTTCCGGCGCATGCAGGGCCATGAGGTGCTGCACCCGATGGGCTGGGACGTGTTCGGCAAGCAATACGTCTGAGTCGAAGGCATACATAACAAGA
>CAVXYS010000004.1:0-7645 GCA_963765945.1 uncultured Alphaproteobacteria bacterium | reverse complement strand
GCAATATGTGATGAAGAAGGCCGCATGATGAGGCAGTTGCTCACGTTCTTCCTTTCCCTGATCCTGGTCGCGGCGCCGGCCGCGGCGCAGACCTTTCCGCCCCTCACCGGGCGGGTGGTCGATCAGGCGCACCTTCTGACGCCCGCGCAGGTCGCCGATCTCACGAGCAAGTCGGAGGCCCTCGAGGCGCAGACCGGCGGCCGGCAGTTCGTCGTAGCGACCGTCGCAACCTCGAAGGCTATCCGATCGAGGACTACGGCTATCGGCTCGGCCGGGCCTGGAAGCTCGGTTCGGCGAAGAACAACGACGGTGTGCTTCTCCTGGTCGCGCCCAATGAGCGCAAGGTTACGATCGCGACCGGTTATGGCGCCGGCGACTATATGACCGACGCGATGTCGGGTTTGATCATCCGCGAGGCGATCATTCCGCATTTCAAGCAGGCCCCGCCGGATTATGGCGGCGGGATCGAAGCCGGGGCCGACGCCATCATCAAGCAGATGAGCCTGCCGGCGGACCAAGCCGCAAAAGAACGTGGCCGCGGCGCAGCGGGCGCAGCAAAGCGCCGGCATTCCAGCGGCGGCGCGCTGCCGGGATCTTCTGGGCGATGATCTTCGGGTTCGTCGTGTTGTCGATGCTCCGGCGCGCCGGCGGACGGCGCTACCGCGCTCGCGGCGGCGGCGGAATCAGCCCGTGGGTCGTGCTGTGGGGGCTCAACGAGCTCAGCCGCGGCTCGCGCGGCGGCGGCTGGAGCGGTGGCGGCTGGGGCGGCGGTGGCGGCTGGCGGCGGTGGCGGCTTCGGCGGTGGCGGCGGATTTTCGGGCGGCGGCGGGTCGTTCGGAGGGGAGGGGCGTCCGGGTCATGGTGATGCGATTGACCGACGAAGATCGCCAGCGGGTCTCGGTTGCGATCGCGGCGGCCGAAGCGAGCAGCAACGGCGAGATCGTCGCGGTCGCGACGCCGCTGAGCGATTCCTATCACGACGTCGCACTGCACTGGGCGCTGGTGCCGCTGTTCGCGGTTCTGGCGTGGGCGGCGTGGCGGCCGACGGCGCTGCAATGGTGGTACGACCGCTTGCTGGGCAGCTGGGGAGTCGAGCCGACCCTTAGCCAGCTGCTGACGCTGCTGATGGTGTTTGCCGCGCTCAAGTTCACGGTTGCGCTGCTGATCCTCAAATGGATGCCGCTGCGCCTGGCGCTGACTCCGGCCGCGACCAAGCACCGCCGCGTCCGTCGTCGCGCGGTGACCGTGTTCCGCGCCGCGGCGGAGCGGCGCACGGTCGGCCGCACCGGGGTCCTCATCTATCTGTCGCTGGGCGAGCGTCGCGCCGAGATCGTCGCCGACGAGGCGATCCTCAAGGTCACCGACGACAGCACCTGGGGCGACGCCATGGCGGCATTGGTCGAGCAGGTCCGCGCAGGGCCGCCCCGGCGACGGGATCTGCGCCGCGATCGAAAAGGTCGGCGCCGTGCTGGCCGAGCATTTCCCGCGCTCGGCCGACGATTCCAATGAGATTCCCGACAAGCTGATCGAGCTGTGAACCTGAACGACCTGCCGCCGCCCGAGACGATGTGCGAGGGCAAGTTCGTCCGCCTGCTGAAGCGCGGCAAGTGGGAATATGCGAGCCGCGCCAGCGACATTCGCGCGGTGGTCATCCTCGCCGAGCATGACGGCAAGATGATCCTGGTCGACCAGCCGCGGGTCGGGCCCGACTGCCGCTGCGTGGAATTGCCCGCGGGCCTGGTCGGGGACGTCGACCCGACGCGACGGTCGAGGCGACCGCGATCAAGGAGCTGGAGGAAGAAACCGGCTTTACCGCCGAGCGGGTCGAGCGGCTGGGCGACTTCTATTCGTCGCCGGGCATGCTCGCCGAGGGCTTCACCCTGGTCCGGGCGCACGGCGTCCGCCGGATCGGCGAGGGCGGCGGCGACGAAATGAGGACATCGCCGTCCACCTCGTCGCGCGCGGCGACATCCCGAATTTCCTTGAGCGGAAGCGCGCCGAGGGCTTCGGCATCGACGTGAAGCTGCTGCTCTTCCTCGGCTACTGAACCTCGCCGACGCGGCACGCGCTGCGTTCAAGTCGCGACGCTATGACCCGCCTGGTCCATCTGTCCGACCTGCATTTCGGCGCTCATGACGAGCGGCTGGTCGAAGCCGTCGAGCCGCCGTCGACGAGCTGAAGCCCGACCTCGTCGTGATCAGCGGCGACTTCACCCAGCGCGCCCGGACCGAGCAGTTCCGGGACGCCTGCCAATTCCTCGGCGGCTGCGCGACCGCGGGCACGAGGTGCTCGGCGTTCCCGGCAACCATGATGTCCCGCTCTACGACGTGCTGCGCCGGTTCCTGTCGCCGCTCGCCCGCTACCGCCGCTTCATCGACGACAGCCTGTGCCCGTTCGTCGAGCTGCCGGGGGTCGCGGTGCTCGGCGTCAACACGGCGCGATCGCTGACCTTCAAGGACGGCCGAATCAGCCACGACCAGGTCGAGTTCATCCGCGAGACCTTCGCCCGTACCGTCCGAAGCCGGTGCGAATCCTCGTCACCCATCACCCGTTGTTCGCGCTCGAGGTCGGCGAGCAGGTCGAGCGGGCGATCGGCCGCCAGGAGCTGGCGCTCGACGCGGTCGCGGACTCCGGAGTGGACATGCTGCTCGCCGGCCACGCCCACCATGCCTCGAGCCAGGACGCCGGCGACCTCGTCACCCGCGCCGGCGGCGTGCTGGTCGTCCAGGCCGGGACCGCGACCTCGACCCGCGTCCGCCACCAGGACCAGAGCTTCAACACCATCGACGTCGCTCACGCGAGATGTGACGATCACCGTCAACGCCTGGGATGGGACGAGCTTCGAGCCGGCCGACGCCCGGCGCTATCGCTGGCAGGACGGCCGCTGGAAGCTGGTCCAAGCGCCAGAGCCGGCGCACTGAGCTTGTCGGCGGTCCACCGCTCGCCTAGACGCGCCCCATGGCGCTACCCGACGGGTTCGACCTCGACGATTTCGTTCGCCGCACCCTGGCCGAGGACCTCGGCGCGGCGGCGATGTCACGTCGCTGGCGACGATCGGGGCGGATGCCCGGTTCGCCGCGGACATGACGCGCGCGCAGCAGCTCGTCCTCGCCGGGCTCGACATCGCCGCGGCGTTCTTCCGGGCGCTGGATCCCGAGGTCCGGGTCGAGCTCCTCGCCGATGGACGGCGACCGGGCCGATGCCGGCGCGGTCCTGATGCACCTCGACGGCAATGCCCGGGCGATGCTCGCTGCCGAGCGCTCGGCGCTCAACACGCTGCAGCATTTGTCGGGCATTGCGACCCTGGCCCGGCGCTACGTCGATGCGATCGGCGGGACCGGCGCGGTCCTGCTCGACACGCGCAAGACCATCCCGGCCTGCGCGCGCTCGAGAAATATGCGGCGCGAATGGGCGGCGCGCAAAACCATCGGATGCGGCTCGACGACGGGGTGCTGATCAAGGACAACCACGTCGCGGTGTGCGGCGGGGTGGCCGAGGCGGTGCGCCGGGCGAAGGCAGCGAGCACCGGGCTCCAGGTCCAGGTCGAGGTCGACCGGATCGACCAGATCGAGCCCGCGCTCGCGGCCGGGCGCCGACCGGCTGCTGCTCGACAACATGGACCGCCGCGACGCTGCGCGAAGCGGTCCGGCTCGTGGCGGGACGAGTTCCGCTCGAAGCCTCGGGCGGAGTGACGTTGGAAACCATCCGCGCCATCGCCGAAACCGGCGTCGACTTCATCTCGGTCGGGCGGATCACCCAGTCCGCGCCAGCCGTCGACATCGGGCTCGATTATTCGCTGCAAGGCTGATCGCTAAGGTCATCGGCGCCGGATCGTTGAGCGCAACGAAACGGCGTTCATGAACTCGACAGGTGAAAGGGCGCAGTCAGCGCTAGAAGCTCGCGAATCGCCATCCTGTCCAGTCGAGGAGTTCTTCGATGAAGAAGCTCGTCGCAATCACCGCCGCAGTTTCGCTAAGCCTTTGCGCCGCCGCCGCCGGCGCACAGAGCTACCCGGCTACGGCTACGGCTACGGCTACGGCTACGGCGATCCCGGCTACGGCTATCCGGCCTACGGCTACGGTGACCCCGGCAACGGCTACCCGGGCTACGGCTACCCGCCGTCAGGCTATGGCGGCTACCCGGCTTCCGCCTATCCGCCGTCGGGCTATTATCCGCAGTCATATCCGCAGGCCGGCAATTACCCGCAGTCCGGCTACGGCCAACCCTACTACGGTAACAACAACCGCGGCTCGCGCTGCGGCACCAATCCGGCCGTCGGCGCCGGTGCCGGCGGGCTCGCCGGCGCCGTGATCGGCGGCGTGATCACCAGCGACGACGGCAATCGCCACAACACCGACGACGGCATCATCATCGGCGGGCTGCTCGGCGCGCTGCTCGGCGGCGTTGCGACTGTCGGCCGGCGGCGTGCTGACGCCGGCGAGGCTCCGCTAACTTTTTTCGAGGCAGATCGAACAAATCGCCTTATATGACCGCGTTGCGGGCGCTGGTGCGCCGGGGAGACGTGAGTTGTTCAAGGGCCTCAAGCCCATCCTGTATGGCGGGCGCGAAGTCTGGCCGCTGATCGAGGGCGGCAAGGGCGTGTCCGCCACCAACCACGCAAGCTCCGGAGCCTGGGCCGCGGCCGGCGGCATCGGCACGGTCAGCGCGGTCAACGCCGACAGCTACGACGCCGAAGGGCGCATCATCCCGCAGGTCTATGAGGCCCTGACCCGCCGCGACCGCCACGAGGAACTGATCAAATATGCGATCGACGGCGCGGTCGCACAGGTTCAGCGCGCCTATGAGATCGCGAGCGGCAAGGGCGCGCTCAACATCAACGTCTTGTGGGAGATGGGCGGCGCGCAGCGGGTGCTGCACGGCGTCCTCGAGCGAACCAAGGGCCTCGTCACCGGTGTCACGTGCGGCGCCGGCATGCCCTACAAATTGAGCGAGATCGCTGCCTCCTACGGGGTCAATTACCTGCCGATCATCAGCTCGGCGCGTGCGTTCAGCGCGCTGTGGAAGCGCGCCTACCACAAGGCCGCGGAATGGCTCGCGGCGGTGGTCTACGAGGACCCGTGGCTGGCGGGCGGCCACAACGGCCTGTCGAACGCCGAGGATCCGCGCAAGCCGCAGGATCCCTATCCGCGGGTCAAGGCGCTGCGCGACACGATGCGCGAGCAGGGCATCGCCGACAGCATCCCGATCGTCATGGCCGGCGGCGTCTGGCGATTGGACGAATGGGATCACTGGATCGACAATCCCGAGCTCGGCCAGATCGTCTTCCAGTTCGGAACTCGGCCGCTGCTCACCCAGGAAAGCCCGATCCCGCCCGAGTGGAAGGCGCGGCTGCTGACGCTCGAGGAAGGCGACGTGCTGCTGCACCGCTTCTCGCCGACCGGCTTCTATTCGTCCGCGGTGCGCAACCCGTTCCTGCGCGAACTCGAAGCGCGCAGCGACCGCCAGATCGCCTACACCAAGGAATCGATCGGCGACCATCATTTCGAATTGGACGTCGGCATCGGCACCAAGAAGCATTATTGGGTGACCAAGGGCGACCTGCAGCACGCCCGCGAATGGTATGCGCAGGGCTACACCAACGCGATGAAGTCGCCCGACGACACGCTGATCTTCGTCACGCCCGAGGAAGAGAAGCACATCCGCAAGGACCAGGCCGAGTGCATGGGCTGCCTGTCGCAATGCGCTTTCTCGTCCTGGGCCGACAATGAGAAGAATTCGACCGGGCGCCTCGCCGACCCGCGCAGCTTCTGCATCCAGAAGACGCTCCAGGAAATCGCCCACGGCGGGCCGGTCGAGCAGAATTTGATGTTCGCCGGCCACTCGGCGTTCCGCTTCAGGAGCGACCCCTTCTATTCGAACGGCTTCATCCCGACGGTGAAGCAGCTGGTCGACCGCATCCTGACGGGGGCCTAGTGATCCATCCTCATCGTTCCCGCGATGGCGGGAATCCATTTCTCACGCGGAGACGCGGAGACGCGGAGAGGAGGAAGGGCTCGAAATCTCCGCGGCTCCGCGTCTCCGCGGAATTATCTCTCCCTCGCGGCGTTGAGTGCTCCGGCCGCGGCGCAGGAGAAGACTCCGCCTTACTGGGCGTCGATCGCCAGCGGGCAGGCGATGACCCGCACCGGACCGGGCAAGAATTATCCGGGCGTGTGGCTCTACCAGCGCCGCGACCTGCCGGTCCGGGTGGTCAAGAAATATGAGCATTGGCGGCTGATCCAGGACCCCGACGGAGCGCAGGGCTGGATGCTGGTCTCGCTGCTCAGCGACCGCCGCACCGCGATCGTCCGGCCGGGCGACCCGCGCCCGCTGCGCGCCGACCCCAATGACGGCGCCAAGGTCCGCTACACGGCCGAGCATGGCGTCGTCGGCCGGATCGACAAATGCTGCGCCGGCTGGTGCCGCCTCGCGGTCGGCAAGCGCGACGGCTATATCCACACGACCGACCTGTGGGGCGTCGGCGAGAATGAGGTGGTGGATTAGTCTCTCCCTGGCGGGGGAAGGTTGGGGTGAGGGGGCTCGACCGTTGAGTTTCTGCGGTCGTTGTACCCCCTCTCCCTTCCCTCTCCCCGCCGGGGAGAGGGTATTGGGGGATGCGCATGAGACTTACTGCTGCACTTGCAACCGGAACTCTGCATCATGACCAGCCCGTCCCACGCCGCGCCGCCGCGCCCCGCCGTCGAGCACCTCGGCCGGCCCAATCTCAACGGGCAGCCGCTACCCTTCTCCGACGCGGTGCGGGTCGGCGACATCGCTCTACCTGTCGGGCCAGCTCGGGCATCGGCCCGGACGGCAAGCTCCCCGACGGAATCGCCGCGCAGACCAAGCAGGCGCTGGACAATATCGGCGCGATCCTCAAGCGCGCGGGGCTCGGCTACACCGACGTGTTCCACTGCACCGCGATGCTTGCAGACATGAAAGACTGGCCGGCGATGAACACGGTCTACGTGACCTATTTCCCCGAAGGGAAGCGCCCGGCGCGAAGCGCGTTCGGCGCGAACGGGCTCGCCCTCGGCGGATTGATCGAGCTCGAATGCCAGGCCTATGCGGGGAAGAAGTAGGTCTCTCGATCCATGGCATCGCCGCCCGCAGCCGAGATGAACTGGCTGCAATTCATCGCTGCCATGACGGGCTCACGGCTTGGCCGATTGCGGCCGTTGCCATAGCATTGCTGTTCCGCTCACAAATCGCTGCCCTGCTTCGTAAAGTGCAGCGTCTGACTTGGGGTGATAAGAGCGTCGATTTCTCGGAGAAGCTCGACAAGGTAGAGTCTTGCGCGAGAGGTGACCACAGAGCAGCCGCAGCTAATGCAGCCGCTACGCTTCCTGGAGAGCGGTTCCAAAAACTTCTAGAAATCTCTCCGTCTGCCGCGACTCCAGGCCTGGGCACCATCAGAACAGACAATGCGCGAGATTGGCGAGGCACGCAGCTACAAGCCGGATACTCTCTTCGCTCGCCGTACGAAACGTACAAGCGACTTCTCGCAGTAGAGCAAATTAGCCCGAACGTTCAATAAGATGCTCCGTGATCTTCACGGGATCAGGAATGATGCCGTGCATCAGCGGGATGTGTCACCCACTGACGCATTACGGTTTTACGATTTGGCCGAGGAAGTGATGCGAGC
>CAVXYS010000003.1:0-6359 GCA_963765945.1 uncultured Alphaproteobacteria bacterium | reverse complement strand
GGCTGGTCCCGATCACCACCCGGGCCGCCATCCCGAGTAGGTAGATCATGGCCGGAACGAGGATGAACCCGCCGCCGATGCCGAGCAGCACCGTCAGCATGCCGGCGATGAAGCCGAGTGCGAGCGGGGCCAGCGGCGAGACGTAGAGGCCGGAGCTGTAGAATCGCCAGCGCAGCGGCAGCGCGGCGACCCAGCGATTGTGGCGGGTCGCAGGCTTTTGCACCGACGGCGCGGTCACATAGCCCAGCGCGACCAGCGCGTCCTTGAGCATCAGGCCGCCGATCCAGCCGAGGATGATGACGTAGAGCGCGCCGATCACGAGGTCGATCTGGCCAGTCGACTGGAGCAGCCGGAACAGGACCGCGCCGACGAGCGAGCCGAACAGCCCGCCGACGATCATCACCCCTCCCATCTTCAGGTCGACCCCGCCGCGGCGCATGTGGACCATTACCCCCGAGACGCTGGCCCCGGTGATCTGCGTCGCGGCCGAGGCCACGGCGACGGTGGGGGATCCCGTAGAAAATCAGCAGCGGGGTGGTGAGGAAGCCCCCGCCGACGCCGAACATGCCGGACAGGACGCCGACCAGGAAGCCGAGCACGACCATGAACAGCGCATTGACCGATTGGCCGGCGATCGGGAGGTAGATGTCCATGGCTTTGGCGGAAGGACTAGCCGCAAACAGCGGTTGGGGCCAAGCGCGGCGGCTTGCCGCCCGTCGGCCGTTCGATTAGCCCGCTCCGGGCCCGCGCGGCAGGAGCGATGGATGCTTTACGACATCCCCACCCCGGTTCTGATCCTGGCCCTGCTCGTCGGCATGGCTGTGGCCGTCGAAGGCGGCATTCGCGTCGGCCATCGCTACGGCCGCGAGATCTGGCTCAAGGCGCACCAGATCCATGCCGGCCTGGCCGGCGCTGCACTCGCCCTCATGGGCTTGATGCTCGCCTTCACCTTCAGCTTCTCGGCGACCCGCTACGAGCTGCGCCGGACGCTCGTGGTGACCGAAGCGACCGCGATCCAGTCGGTCCGGAGCCGCCTCGATTTCCTCGCGCCCCACCCGCGGGCGCAGGGCTTGGCGTTGCTCCACGACTATGCCGGCCAGCGCATCCGCTACCTCACCGTCGGCCATGACGTGGAGCGCGAGGACCAGGCTGCGGCGCAATCGCGCGCGCTGTTCGGCGGATTGTGGCGCCTCGCCGCCGCCAGCGATCATTATGCGACGACCGAACCGCAGTTGCGCGCCGCCCAATATGCCGAGCTGACCGGAGCGCTGATCGATCTCAACCGCGTCGGTCGCGAGCGGGAAGCGGCCCGCGACCGGACCGTCCCGCAGTCGGTGATCATTATGCTGTTCGCGCTGGCGATGGGCGCCGGAGCGGTCCTATCCTACACCGCTGGCGCCTCGGGGCATCCCGACCGTCCGCCGATCTACGCCGTGCTCGTGCTCGTCTGCCTGGTGATCTATCTGATCATCGATTTCGACCGGCCGCGGCGCGGCCTGATGCACCTCGATCCGAAGCCGCTCCAGCAGCAGCTCTAGCCGCGCTTGGTTCCGACGCTCAGCAGCGCTTTCAGCCGCGCCTTGACCGCGTCGGCGAGATGCGTGTCGACCACCGGGGCGCTGGCGAACCGGATCCCGAGCGGGTTGACCGGCTGGCCGTCGCGGCGAACTTCATAATGCAAATGCGGCCCGGTCGAGAGCCCTGACGAGCCGACATAACCGATCAGCTGACCCTGGTGAACGAAGCTGCCGGGCTCGGCGGCGATCTGGCTCATATGGCTGTAGGTGGTGAGGATGCCGCCGCCGTGCGCGATCCGCACCTGGCGGCCGTAGCCCCCGGCCCAGCCCGCGCCGACGACTTGGCCGTCCGCCGCGGCGACGATCGGGCTGCCCCAGCTCGCGCCGAAATCGAGGCCCGCATGAAAGCGCGTGAAATGCAGGATCGGGTGATAGCGATAGCCGAAGTAGGAGGTGATGCGCCCGGCAACCGGCCAGGCCATGCCGGTCGATGCCGGGGCGGGCTGCTCGGCATTGCCGGCGTCGATCCATTGGTTGCGGCCGTTCGCGGTCCACCGCACCAGCTGGAGGTCGGACGCGGCGATCCGGTCGAGCCCGGCATATTGCAGGCTTCCGCCGTTGGCGAAGACCAGGTCGAACCGGTCGCCCGGCGAAACGTCGCCGCCGACGTCGATCTCGGTTGCCAGCGCGGCCAGATATTGCGCCGCGGCTTGCGGTGAAGCGCCGGCCGCGCGCAGCGACCAGTAGAGCCCGTCGCCGACCCGCCCGCTGATGCGCAGCGGCCCGGTGGGAAGGGGTGCCGGCTTCGGCTGCGCGAGTGCCGCCGGGAGCGGCCGAGCCTTGCGCAGCGGGACGACGTCGATCGCCTCGACCGCCGGCGTCGCATCCATCCGCAGGCCGGACGCGCCGCCATTCGCCAGCGGTGCGATTCCCAGCGCCTGCCACTGCAGCCGCTCGTCGGCACGCAGGTCGTGCGGCTTGGGCAGGGAGGCCCAGGCAACGCCGCTGCACAGCAGCGCGAGCAATCCCGCGCTCATCCATCCCGGCCGCGGCAAAGCGAGGCCGGGCGAACGCGCGCCCGTCCGCCGGCCGAAGCCGGATCCAAGCCTGGGCTGACCCCTCAACACGACGACGGGTTTGGCAAATCGAGGTTAAAACCGTCCTAAATTCCTTGCGCTTCGCCGCCGCGCGCTGCCACATTCGGAGGATCATGGCGCCGCGTACCGATGCGCCCGTCCGGGCGATCCTTGGGCCAACCAACACGGGCAAGACGCACCTCGCGATCGAGCGGATGTGCGGCCATTCCTCCGGGGTCATCGGCTTTCCGCTGCGGCTGCTCGCGCGCGAGGTCTACGACCGGGTCGTGGCGATGAAGGGCGAGGCCAGGTCGCCCTGCTCACCGGCGAGGAGCGCATCGTCCCGCCCCGCGCCCGCTATTTCCTGTGCACCGCGGAGAGCATGCCGGTGCCCGGCGGCGACGGCCATCACGATCATGACTTCCAGCGCGACTTCGCCTTTGCCGCGATCGATGAGGCCCAGCTCGGCATCGACCCCGAGCGCGGCCATGTGTTCACCGACCGGATGCTGCGGGTCCGCGGCCGCGAGGAGACATTGATCCTCGGCTCGGACACGCTGAAGCCGGTCGTCCGCAAGTTGCTGCCCGAGGCCGAGATCGTCAGCCGGCCGCGCTTCTCCACGCTGCGCTTCGCCGGCAGCGTCAAGCTGTCGCGCCTGCCGCCGCGCTCGGCGGTCGTCGCCTTCTCCGCCGAGCAGGTCTACGCGCTGGCCGAGATGCTGCGCCGCTTCAAGGGCGGCGCCGCGGTCGTCATGGGCGCCCTGTCGCCGGCGACCCGCAACGCCCAGGTCGCGATGTTCCAGCGCGGCGAGGTCGATTATCTGGTCGCGACCGACGCCATCGGCATGGGCCTCAACATGGACGTGACGCATGTCGCCTTCGCCGGCCTCGAGAAGTTCGACGGGCGCCGCGACCGCCGGCTGACCATTGCCGAGATGGCCCAGATCGCCGGCCGCGCCGGCCGCCACCAGAAAGACGGCAGCTTCGGCACGCTCGGCCTGACCGAGGACACCGGCGGCTTCAGCGAGGAAGAGACCGCGGCCATCGAGGACCATCGCTTCCGGCCGCTCGACTTTCTCTACTGGCGCAACGCCGAGCTCGATTTCGGCGACGTCGGGGCGCTGATCGCCAGCCTCGAACCGAAGAGCGACGATCCGCTGCTCGAGTCCGCGCCGCGAAGCGATCGACCTCGCCGTGCTCAAGCTGATCGCCGAGGACCCGGCGATCGCCGCCAAGCAGGGCGCGCAGGCGCGGCGGCTGTGGGCGGTGTGCGGGCTGCCCGATTTCCGCAAGGTCGGCCCGATGCACCACGCGCGGATGGTCCGCCGGCTCTACAGCTACGTCGGCGAGGGCGGCCACATCCCGCACGAATGGTTCGCGGCCGAGGTCGCCCGGCTCGACAATGTCAGCGGCGACATCGAGGCGCTCGCCGACCGCCTCGCCGGCATCCGCAGCTGGGCCTATATCGCGCATCGCGCCGACTGGCTGACCGAGCCCGGCGAAATGGGCCGAACGCACGCGCGAGGTCGAGGGGCGGCTGTCGCGACGCGCTCCACGAGCGGCTGACCCAGCGCTTCGTCGACCGCCGCACCGCGGTGCTGGTGCGCGACATCGGCGCGCGCGGCGCCGACGCCTTGCCGGTGACGGTCGCCGCCGACGGCGAAGTCAGCGTCGGGCCCGAGCCGATCGGCCACCTGACCGGCTTCGAGTTCCGGGTCGACCCGTCGGCGCGGCTCGCCGACAAGCGCCTGCTGCTCGCCGCGGCCGAGCGCCGGCTCGGCGACGAGCTCGAGCGCCGGGCGACCGCGCTGGTCGAAGCGCCCGACGACAGCGTTCGAGCTGGTCGTCGAGGACGGCGGCGGGCTGGCGGTCGCCTGGGAGGGGCACGTCCTCGCCCGGCTCGCGCCCGGCCGCTCGCTGCTCGAGCCGGCGCTGCGCACCGCGCGCGCGCTCGACCGGCTGTCGGCGCACAGCCGCGCCGCGCTTGCGCGCCCGGCTCGAAGCCTGGCTCGACGCGCAGGTCGCTCGCCATCTGCGCCCGCTCAAGGCGCTCGCCGCGGCGGCCGCCGATCCGGCCAGCTCGGCCGGCGTGCGCGCGCTCGCGGCGATGCTGGCCGACGCCGGCGGCGCTGCTTCCGCGCAAGGCGGTGCTCGGCGCGATCGCCCATCTCGAGCAGGCCGACCGCCAGGCGCTTCACAACCTGCGCGTCCGCCTCGGCCCGCTCGACGTCTACGTCGCGCCGCTGCTCAAGCCGGCGGCGCAGTATTGGCGCGCCGCGCTGCTCGCGGTCCGCACGGGCCAGCCCATGCCGGCGCTGCCCCCGCCGGGCGCGGCCACGCTTGGCCGCCGACGCCGACCCGCGCGGCGCCGCGCTCGCTTATCGCCGCGTCGGACGGACTGGCTGCGCATCGACCTCGCCGACCGGCTCGCCAGCCATGCGCGCAAGGTGCGGTCGGCCGGCGGCGACGATCCGGTCGACGCCGCGCTGGCGACCTCGATCGGGCTCGACGAGGAGGCGATCGCCCAGCTGATGGACGAGGTCGGCTTCACCCGGGCCGGCGACGCCTGGCGCTGGCGCGGCCGGCGGCCGCCGCGCGACGACCGCCGCGGCGCCGGCGTCCCACGCTTTCGCCGAGCTGGCCAAACTCGAAGCGGGTGAGGATCGACCGCTATCTGCACTGCATCCGCCTGGTGAAGAGCCGCACGCTGGCCCAGGCGGTGATCGGCGCCGGCCATGTCCGGATCGACGGCAAGCGCGTCGAAAAGCCGTGCGAGGAGGTCCGCGTCGGCAGCGTCATCGCGCTTCCGCTGCGCGATCGGGTGCGCGTTCTGAAGGTGCTCGCGCTGCCCGCAGCGCCGCGGTCCGGCGGCCGAAGCCCGCGCCTGCTATGAAGAGCTGGGAATTGACGCGCGGCAGCGCGGCGACATAGCGAAAGGCGAAGAGGGAGCCGCCGACCCATGACCTATGTCGTCACCGACGCCTGCATCAAATGCAAATATATGGACTGCGTCGAGGTCTGCCCGGTCGATTGCTTCTACGAGGGCGAGGTGATGCTCGTCATCAACCCCAACGAGTGCATCGACTGCGGCGTGTGCGAGCCGGAATGCCCGGCCGAAGCGATCCTGCCCGACACCGAGAGCGGGCTCGAGAAATGGCTCGAGCTCAACACCAGCTTCTCGGCCGAATGGCCCAACATCACGCGCAAGAAGGACAGCCCCGCCGACGCCGACGAGCACAAGGGCGAAGAGGGCAAATACGACAAATATTTCACGCCCGACGCCGGGCGCGGGCGACTAACCACTAGATATCGTTGGTCTTCGCCGAAGCTTTCCTGAACCCGCGGCGTTTGTCACAGCGCTGTCCAACAGGGGAACGAACAATGCGCCACCTGATCTCGCTCGCGCTGGCCGCGTGCCTCCCTCACCGGCGCTCGCACGATCCGCGCCCGCCGACGCGCAAACGCCCAGCCCCGAGGACGTCGCGCACAAGGACCGGGTCACGATCGCGGTCGGCGGGGCGCTGATCCCCGACTATGAAGGCGCCAACGAGCATCGCGCGATCCCGGCAGTCGCAGTGCGCGGCCAGGTCGGCGGCATCTCCTTTTCGACCCAGGGCACATATCTCTACGTCGACGTCATCCCGCGCGGATCGGGCAAGCTCGACTTCGATTTGGGCCGATCATCGGGGCTCGACTGAACCGCACAAGCACCATCTCAAGGATGATATCGTTGATCTGTTGCCGCATCGGAAGAAAGTGGCCAAGGA
>CAVXYS010000002.1:0-52892 GCA_963765945.1 uncultured Alphaproteobacteria bacterium | reverse complement strand
CATGTTGTAGGCGACCCACAGCAGCAGCAGCCCGCCGGCGAACACCAGCCCGGTCACGTGGAGCAGCTGGGTCGCGATCAGCGCGAAGGTGATCAGGAAGACGAGCGCCATGGCGACGCCCAGCATCAGCACCTTGCGCCGGTCCTTCTCCGGCAGGCCCGACGCCAGCGACCCCATGATGACGACATTGTCGCCGGCCATGGTGAGGTCGCCGACGATGATCTGGCCGAGCTTGGCCAGGCCGCCGGCGGTGAGCACCGCCCCGAAATTGAGGCTCGGGAGCAGCGATCACGCCGGCCGAGCTTACTGGTTCATCGAGGCGAAGAAATCCTCGTTGGACTTGGCGTCCTTCATCTTGTCGAGCAGGAATTGCATCGCGTCGACCGTGCCCATCTGCATCAGGATCCGGCGCAGCACCCACATCTTGGTGAGCGTGCCCTGTTCGACCAGCAATTCCTCCTTGCGGGTGCCGGATTTGCCGACGTCGAGCGCCGGGAAGATGCGCTTGTCGGCGACCTTGCGGTCGAGCACGATCTCGGAGTTGCCGGTGCCCTTGAACTCCTCGAAGATGACCTCGTCCATCTTGGAGCCGGTATCGATCAGCGCGGTCGCGATGATCGACAGCGAGCCGCCTTCCTCGATGTTGCGCGCGGCGCCGAAGAAGCGCTTCGGCCGCTGCAGCGCGTTGGCGTCGACGCCGCCGGTCAGCACCTTGCCCGAGCTCGGCACCACCGTGTTGTAGGCGCGGCCGAGGCGGGTGATCGAATTGAGCAGGATGACGACGTCCTTCTTGTGCTCGACCAGGCGCTTGGCCTTCTCGATCACCATCTCGGCGACCTGGACGTGGCGGCTGGCCGGCTCGTCGAAGGTCGAGGAAATGACCTCGCCCTTCACCGATGCGCTGCATGTCGGTGACTTCCTCCGGCCGCTCGTCGATCAGCAGCACGATCAGGAACACCTCGGGATGGTTGTCGGTGATCGCCTTGGCGATGTTCTGCAGCATCACCGTCTTGCCGACGCGCGGCGGGGAGACGATCAGCGCGCGCTGGCCCTTGCCCTGCGGCGAGACGATGTCGATCACCCGCGCCGACTTGTCCTTGACGGTCGGGTCGGCGCTGTCGAGGGTCAGCTTCTCGTCCGGATAGAGCGGCGTCAGATTGTCGAAATTGACCCGATGGCGAACCGCCTCGGGATCGTCGAAGTTGATCGAGATCACCCGGGTCAAGGCGAAATAGCGCTCGCCTTCCTTGGGGCCGCGGATTTCGCCCTCGAGCGTGTCGCCGGTGCGCAAGCCGAAGCGGCGGACGATCGACGGCGAGACATAGATGTCGTCAGGACCGGCGAGATAATTGGCCTCGGGCGAGCGGAGGAAGCCGAAGCCGTCGTTCAGCACCTCGATCGTTCCCGAGCCCATGATCTCGACGCCGTTTTCGGCCTGGATCTTGAGGATGGAGAACATGAGGTCCTGCTTGCGCATCGTCGATGCGCCCTCGACGCCCATTTCCTCGGCCTTCGCAACGAGCTCGGCGGGCGTATTTTTTTTCAAATCTTTCAAATGCATGGGTTGGTCTTTTCTTGGGGAGTTGGGCTCGAGCTTGCCGTAAATGGATAAAGCCGGAGAGCGGCAGGACGCCGCTGTGAGAGACGAACGGTGGCCGACGAGAAGGGGAACTGGCCGGGGCCGCTCGGGAGTCGAGGTATGTCTCGATCCCGCAACTGTCAACGGCGGCGTTCGGGGCGGTGCGCCGGAGCGTTCAAAAAGTCGTCCCGCCGTGGCGCCGGTTCTAGAACGGCTTCACGATCACCAGGACGACGATCAGCGCCGCGGCGATGCCGGGGATTTCGTTGATCATGCGGACGGCGCGGCCGGACAGCGGGCGCTGCCCGGCGGCCAGCTTCTTGGCGTAGGATCCCAGCCAGCCCTGGTAGCCGCTCAGCGCGACGACCAGCGCGAACTTGGCCATGAACCAGCCCTGGTGCCAGGCGTCGATATTGAAGGCGAGCATCAGCCCGAGCACCCAGACGAGGCCGATCGCCGGGTTCAGGATGATCGACCGCACCCGCGCCTCGCGCTCGATCCACGCCCGGTCCTCGGGCGAGCCGACCACCGTTTCCTGGTGATAGACGAAGAAGCGCGGCAGCAGGAACAGGCCGGCCATCCAGAAGATGACGAAGGTCACGTGGGCCGCCTTCACCCACAGGTAAGCGGCGCCAAGGAATTTGGTCAGGTGAAGTCCCGTCATCCGTTCCCCTTCACCCGCGCAATCAGCTCTTCGACTTGGTCGATCGGCGTGTCCGGAAGGATTCCGTGACCGAGGTTGAAGATGTGCGGACGCTCGGCGAAGGCGTCAAGGATTCGCTGCGTCCCCGAGTTGCAGCGCTTCGCCGCCGGCGCGCAGGGCAAGCGGGTCGAGATTGCCCTGGACCGGCAGACGCTTCGGCAGCTCCTTGGCCGCCCACAGCGGGTCGACGGTCTCGTCGAGCCCGATCGCATTGACCTTGGTCTCGCGTGCATAAGCGCCGAGCTTGCCGCCCGCGCCCTTGGGGAAGCCGATCACCGGCACTGCGGGATGCTCGGCTCGCAACCGTTCGACCAGCCGCGCGGTCGGCGCGATCACCCAGCGCTCGAACTCGGCCGGGGCGAGACTGCCGGACCAGCTGTCGAACAATTGCAGCGCCTCCGCCCCGGCCGCGGCCTGACCCGACAGATAATCGAACGTCACCGCTTCAATCCGCGCGATAATGTCCGCGAACCGGCCCGGATCGCGATAGGCCAGGGTGCGCGCCTCGGCCTGGTCGCGGCTGCCCTGACCCGCGATCATATAGGTCGCGACCGTCCACGGGCTGCCCGCGAAGCCGATCAGCGCTTTGTCGGGGGCGAGCCGCTGGCTCACCTTCCGCACCGTCTCGTAGATGGGCTCGAGCCGAGCCGGGAACGGCGTCAGCTGGTCGAGCGACGAGCTCATCAGCGGCGGCGTGAGCCGCGGCCCCTCGCCGGCAACGAAGCTCAGGTTCTGGCCGATCGCAAAGGGGACGATCAGGATGTCCGAGAAGAGGATCGCGGCATCGAGGCCGGGAAAGCGTTCGAGCGGCTGGAGCGTGACATCGGCGGCGGAATCGCTGTCATAAACGAGGTCGAGGAAGCTGCCCTTGTCTTCGCGCAGGCGGCGGTACTCGGGGAGATAGCGTCCCGCCTGGCGCATCATCCACAGCGGGGGCGGGTCGCGCCGCTCACCGCCAAGCACGGCCAAGAGAGGTTTCCGGGTCGCGCTCTCGGGCTTCTCACCAGGCCTGACGCGCACCCCTTTCTTCTCCCTTTATATTTAGATTCTAGAAGGATTGATGATGTGATTGGCGGCGGGACAGCGGGGCTTAGGCGTGCGTCCCGCTTTTGCCAACAAGCGCGCGAGCCGCCGTCTCTCGGAGGATACGCGAGTTCGCTCCAATTCCCGCCCGTGATTCACAGGCTGGGGACGGATTCTGTCCCCGTGGATGAATGCTCGGACAGCGCTGACGGCTGTGGAATGGCACCGGCGTCGAGCCTATCCCCATGGCCGCGCTCGTGGTTGGTGCGCCCTTTTCCACAAGGTTGTTCTGTTGGCCCTGATTCTCGCCTCTACCAGCGCCATCCGCCGCCAGATGCTCGACCCTGCGGGCATCGATTATCGAGGCGGTCGCAGCCCGAGGTCGATGAGGCTCTGGTCAAGGCCCGGTTGAGCGACCCGCCGAGCTCGCCGCGGAGCTCGCAGCGGCCAAGGCGACGCAGTCATCCATCGTGCCGGGCTGGGTGATCGGCAGCGACAGCGTCGTCGAGCGTCGGAGACCGGCTCTTCGACAAGCCGCGCGATCGCGACGAGGCGGCCGAGCATCTGCGGTTCTTCTCCGACAAGCCGATGCGCCTGACCAGCGCGGTCGCGCTGGCGCGCGGCGGCAGCGTCGACTGGCGCCATGCCGAAACCGCCGACGCTCCACGTCCGGCGACTGTCCGACGCGTTCATCGAAGCCTATCTCGACGCCGAATGGCCGGAGGTCGGCTATACCGTCGGCGTGTTCCGGATGGAGGGACGGGGGGTGCAATTGTTCGCACCGGATCGACGGGCGACTATTTCACGATCCTTGGAATGCCGCTGATGCCGTTGCTCGGCGCGCTGCGCGAGCGCGGATTGCTGGCCTCATGATGCAGATCGCGCTGACCGGCTCGATCGGCATGGGCAAGTCGACGGTCGCCGCGATGTTCGAGCGCGCCGGCATGCCGGTGTTCGACGCCGACGCGGTGGTGCGCCGGCCTGCAGGGCCCAGGCGGCGCGCTGGTCGGGGCGATCGGCGCGGCATTCCCGGGCACCGTCAGCGACGGGGTGCTCGACCGCGAGGAGCTCGCGCGGATCGTGCTCGAGGATCCGGCGCGAGCTCGCCGCGCTCGAAGCGATCGTCCACCCGGCGGTCCAGGCCGCGCGCGAGCGCTTCGTCGCAGCGCATCGCGACGTCGCCGGCGCTGCTGTTCGAGATCCCTTTGTTGTTCGAAACCGGCGGCGAGGATGCGTTCGACAAGGTCGTCGTCGTTTCGGCGCCCGCCGAGATCCAGCGCGCGCGCGTGCTGCAGCGGCCGGGAATGACCGAAGCCAAGCTCGCAGTCGATCCTCGAACGGCAGATGCCCGATGCGGAGAAGCGCGCGCGGGCTGATTTCGTCATCGACACGGGCGGCGATCTATCCACAACTGAAGCCCAGGTGCGCGAGATAATCGCTTGTCTCGGACTCGCCCCGGGTGGATAGATTCGCGCCGTGCGGGAAATCGTCTTCGATACGGAAACGACCGGTCTGAATCCGGCCGGCGGCGACCGGATCGTCGAGATCGGCTGCGTCGAGATGTTCAACCGGGTCGAGACCGGCCGCCACTTCCACGCCTATTTCAATCCCGAACGCGACATGCCGGCCGACGCCGAGGCGGTCCACGGGCTGACCAACATCTTCCTGTCCGACAAGCCGCGCTTCGTCGAGCTGGCCGACGACGCTGCTCGACTTCCTCGAGGATTCGCCGCTCGTCGCGCACAATGCGTCGCTTCGATTTCGGCTTTCTGAACTTCGAGCTCGAGCGGTGCGGCCGGCCGCAAGTCGTGCCTCCAGCCGGATGGTCGACACGCTGACGCTCGCGCGGACCCGGCACCCGGGCGCCAAGCACAGCCTCGATGCCTTGTGCATGCGCTTCGGGATCGACCGCAGCCACCGGGTCAAGCACGGCGCCCTGCTCGACGCGCAATTGCTGGCGCAGGTCTATGTCGAGCTCACCGGCGGGCGGCAGATCGGGCTCGGGCTGGTCGCCGACACCGACCAGATTGGGTTCGACGCCGCGGCGGCACGGTGAAGGTTCGCGAACCGCGCGTCGCCGCGGCCGCACTACGCCCTGTCCGAGGAACTCGAGCGCCACCGCGCGTTTATTGCGAAGCTCGTCAACCCGCTTTGGGCACGCTTCGCCGAGGCCAGTTGACGCGAGCTTCGCGGCGGTCCTAAGCCGCCGCCGAACACATAGACTGAGGGAGCCAGGACAGTGGACGTACGGGTCGCGGGTCATCAGGTCGACACCGGAGAATCGCTGCGCGAGCATGCCTAGCGCCGGATGGCGGACATCACCGAAAAATATTTCTCGCGATGCGATCGGGGCGAACGTCACCTTCGGCCGCGGGCCGAACAATGATTATACCTGCGACATCGTCGCTCCGGTCGTCCAGGGCGTCGTGCTCAAGGCTCGCTCACCGCGCGCAAACGGCGCAAATTGCATTCGACGCCGCGGCCGACAAGATCGAAACGCAGCTTCGCCGCTACACCAACCGGCTGAAGGACCATAAGGTCGACGAAGCGCCCAGCCCTTTGTCGAGAATGCCGGCTACACGATCTTCGCCGGCGCGAGCGGCCGACGAGCGCGAGGACGGAGCTTCCCGGCGATCGTCGCCGAAACCCGGGTCGACATTCCGGAATCGAGCGTGTCCGACGCGGTCATGCTGATGGACCTGCGGAACACCAGCGCATTGATGTTCAAGAACTGCGCGCACCGGGCAGCTCAACATGATTTACCGCCGGGACGACGGCAATATCGGCTGGGTTGAGCCGCACGCCGACTGAACCCCATTTCCAATTCGCGCGGCTCAGGATCTAACGGGCCGCGGCCCTGGAACGAGTGCACCGATGCAACTTGGCGATTTCCTCGATTTCGACGCGATCACCACCCGCCTGTCCGGCGGCAACAAGAAGTCGTTGCTGCAGCAGCTGGCCAACCTTGCCGGCCAGCGCCTCGGCGATGGACCCGGCGCGCGATTCTCGCCAGCCTCACCGAGCGCGAGCAACTCGGCTCGACCGGGTTCGGCCAGGGCGTCGCGATCCCGCACGGCAAAATCGAGGGCCTGACCCGGATCTACTGCCTGTTCGCGCGCTTGTCCGAGCCGATCGACTACAAGGCGATCGACGGCAAGCCGGTCGATCTCGTCTTCCTCCTGCTGTCGCCGCCCGACGCCGGCGCCGAGCATCTGAAGGCGCTGGCCGCGATCAGCCGGGTCACGCGGCATGTCCCGACGCTGGAGAAGATGCGCGGCGCGCGCAGCCGCGACGCGCTGGCCGCGGTGCTGATGGGGGCGGATGAGCGCGACGCCGCTTGAGCCCGCATGAGCGGCGGCCGGCTTCCGGCGCAAGCTCGAAGTCTCCGGCCTGGCGCGCCGCATCGAGGCCGACGGCGGTTTCGCGACCATCGCTCCACAAGCGGCGATCCGGAAGGCGGCGCGCTGCTGCTCGTGGTCAGCAGCCGCGGCCGCCATTTCGCCTGCCTCGAGCGAATCCTGGGCGTCGGCGGCGGCTACGAATGGCGCCGCACGGGCCCGGCCGAATCGGCGGGTTCCGCACGAATTGCGGCATTCCTCGCAAAACGGACGCGGTTCGACCCGGATTTGTGGGTAATGGAACTGGATATCGCGGACCCTGAACGGTTCATCGCTGAAACGACCGCTTTGGGTTGACCCTGCCCGGTCACCAGCCGAAACGACTTTCCAACAACAAGAGCGGGGGGCATTTCCGCGCGGAAAGAACCGGCGGAATGCCACGCGAGACGGGGTATCACAAAGGGCGAACTGCGGAAGTATTCGCGAGTATCAATTCAGCCCGTTTATTCTTGTGATTGACCGCAGATATTGCGGATTTCATGTTGCCATCACTTCGCTCAGCGTTGCTCATTTGCGCTACCTTGGGTGCGATTTCCTTCGCTCCTGCCCAGGCCGAGCCCGTCGAATGCGCCGCTGACCCCGGTGACCGTTGCGAGCCTCCCGGAGGTTCCGGTCCCCGATTTGCTCGATCCCGACGGCGAAACTCAGCTTGTCCGGACCGGGCGCGCAGAACGCACAATTCGCCGTCGTCACGACGCCCGAGCAGCCCGACGCGGCTCCGGCGCAAGCCGAGCGGCGATCTCGCCAGCCTGGTTGCCGAATATCGCGGCACCGATGCCGGCAGCCGCGAGCTCGAATGCCTCGCGATCGGCGTCTATTTCGAAGCCAAGAGCGAGCCGCTGGCGGGCCAGCTCGCGGTCGGCCACGTCATCGCCAACCGCGCCAAGTCGGGCGGGCGCTTCCCGCCGTCCTATTGCGGCGTGCTGTTCCAGCGCGGGCAATTCTCCTTCGTTCACGGCCATTCGCTGCCGTCGGTGCCGCGCTCGAGCCGGCAGTGGCAGACCGCCGTCGCCATCGCCAAGATCGTCGACCAGGACCTCAAGGACGCGGCGGTCGGCAATGCGTTGTTCTTCCACGCGCGCTATGTGTCGCCGGGCTGGCGGCTGAAGCGCGTCGCGGCGATCGGCAATCACATCTTCTATCGCTAATCGATTCTACCAGAGTGCGGTGGGCAGCGGGCGGGCGTTAGAGCTCGCCCGCTTTCTTTTCGGCCACCGTTTTGTTCTAGATGACGGCAGCATGGCCACCTCAGCCCAATTCCCTCTGCTTCAGCGACGCTCCGCCGATCGCGGCCGAAGTCGCGCGCGGGGTGACCCGGCTGTTCTGCCGCCAGGATCTGTTCGCGATCTGCGAAATGCCGCTGCCCAACGGCCGCCGCGCCGACATGATGGCGATCGACGCCAAGGGCGGCCTCACCATCGTCGAGATCAAGGTCGCCAAGGCCGACTTGGTCGGCGACGGCAAATGGCTCGACTATCTCGACTATTGCGACCGCTTCTACTGGGCGGTGCCGCCGGCACTGGCCGCGATTTGCGAAGGCGAGCGCTTCCTGCCCGGCGCGGCCGGGCTGATCGTCGCCGACCGCTACGATGCGGCGATTGCGCGGGAGGCGGCGCACCGGCCGCTCGCCGGTGCCCGGCGCAAGGCCGAAGTGCTGCATTTCGCGCGCCGCGCCGCCCGGCGGCTCGCCGCGCAGATCGACCCGACCCTCGGCGAGGGCCGCTAGCGGCTCGCCGCAGCAGCCTTGGGCTTCTTCGCTTCGATCGCCTGGAGAATTTCGCGCGAGCGGGTGTCGCGCGTCGCATAATCGCGCGCCGACAGCCCGCGCCGCATTGTCCGTCTTGTCGGGATTGGCGCCGGCCGCGAGCAACAGCCGGACGAGCGCCGGCTGGCGCTGCTGAACGGCGACGATCAGCGCCGTTTCGCCCATCCGGTTCGTCCCGTCGACCTTCGCGCCCTGGCCGAGCAGCCATTCGGCGGCATCGCCGTAACCGACCCGGGCCGCGGCGATCAGCGGCGTATCGCCGCCCTTGCCGCCGAGGTTGGGATCGGCGCCCTGGTTGAGGAGGAAGGCGGTATAGTCCTCGTTGCGGTCGGTGATGGCGACGATCAGCGCCGTATTGCCGCTGGCGTCCTTGGCGTTGACGATCCCGGGGCCGTTCTTGCGAATAAGCTCCATCACCTTGTCGCCGTCGTTTTCTGCTTTACCGCGTCAACGAAGGCGAATCCGTCGTAGCCGCCGACGGTCTGGGCCGAAGCCGGCGCCGCAACCCGATGAGCAGTGCTGCGGCGATTGCGAACGTGAGAGTACTTCATGGACTTAGCCCTCAGGCACCCCGCTTGATCGGAGTCGGTTAGCAGAGCATGGGTGGCCTTGTCATGAATGCCCGTGCGCCGTTCTGGGAAAAGCCGCTCGAGTCGCTCGACCGCGGCGAATGGGAGGCGCTGTGCGACGGCTGCGGACGCTGCTGCGTCCACAAGCTGGAGGATGAAGAGACCGGCCTCCTCTATCCGACCAACGTCGCGTGCAAGCTGCTCGACCGCCGCAACGGCCGCTGCCTCGACTACAAGCACCGGATGGCGCGCGTCGTCGGACTGCGTGAAGCTCGACCGCAGGAATCTCGCCGGGCTCGACTGGCTTCCGGAGACCTGCGCCTATCGGCTGCGCGCCGCCGGCGAGCCGCTGCCGGACTGGCACTATCTGGTGTCGGGCAGCCGCGAGACGGTCCACGAGGCCGGCCAGTCGACCCGTGGCTGGACCGTGAGCGAGGAGGATGCGGGGGAGCTCGAGTGGCATGTGGTCGAGCGCCCGCTCTGAATCGGCCTTGCTGGCCGAGCTGCCGGCGCCGATCGAGATCCGGCCGGTCCGCAGCGCCCGGCGGCTGCGGCTGCGCTACGACGAGGTGCGCGGCGTCCTCAAGCTGACGTGTCCGATGCGCACCAGCCGCCGCTCGGCGCTCGCCTGGGCGCTCGACCAGCGCGAATGGATCGAAGCGCAGCTCGCGCGAAGCCTGCCGGGCGAACCGTTCGTGCCGGGCGCGACCATCCCGATCGACGGCCGCGACCTGCGCCTGGTGTGGGCCGAGGGCGAGCCGCGGACCCCCCGCCTGGCGCCAGGCGAGCTCCGCTGCGGCGGACCGCACAGCGGCTTCGAACGGCGGATCACCGCCTTTCTCAAGCGCCTGGCGCTGGCCACCATGGCGCGGGAGGCCGACGAATTCGCCGCGGCGGCGAACGTCACCCTTCGCGGAGTCAGCATCGGTGACGCCGGGACGCGCTGGGGCAGCTGCTCGTCGGCGGGGCGGATTCGCTTGAGCTGGCGGCTGATCCTCGCTCCGCCGCGAAGCGCGGCGCTATGTCGTGGCGCACGAGGTCGCGCACCTCGTCCACCTCAATCACGGGCCCGAGTTCAAGGCGCTCGAGGCGAAGCTGTTCGGGTCCCGCCTCGCCGAGGCGAAAGCGGCTTTACGTCGCGTAGGGCCGCGGCTGCGTCGGCTCGGGGCGCGGCGCTAGCGGATCCTGCGGCACCGGCTGACGGGGTTGCGGCTGCGGCTGCGGCTGGCGGGGTTGCGGTGGCGACCGCGGTTGCGGCGGAAAGGCCTGGTCGAGCTCCTGCTGCGAGGGCTCGCCGGTGCCGTCCGGGCGGACCAGTGGCGGCGGCGCGCCCGGCTGCTGCGGGATCGGTATGGCGAGGGGGTTGCCGTTCTCGTCGACCATTGGCTGGACCGCGTTGGCATCGACCTCGGTGTCGCCGAACATCTCTTCCTCCGGCGTCAGCTGCCAGTCGGGCATCGGCACCTGGGTTTCGAATTGCGCGACCGGGCGGCGGGCCACGGCAACCGCCATGAAATCGTGGAAGGCGCGAGCCGGCGCGGTGCCGCCCTGCAGCCCGGGCACCGCGCGAGCATCGTCGCGCCCCATCCACACCCCGGTCGTGAGCCCGCTCGAAAAGCCGATGAACCAGCCGTCCTTGTTGGAGCTGGTGGTCCCGGTCTTGCCCGCGACCGGCCGGCCGATCTGCGCGGCGCGGCCGGTGCCGGTCAGCACCGCCGATTGCAGCAGGTCGGTCATCTCGGCCGCGACCCACGGCGCGACCAGCGGCCGCTCCTCGGCCGGCTCATGCTGGTAGAGCAGCCGGCCGTCGGCCGTGACCACCTTGCGAATGCCATAGGGGGTCACCGCGGACCCCTTGTTCGCGACCGACGCAAACGCCCGGGTCATGTCGATCAGCCGGACGTCGCTGGTCCCCAGGACCATCGACGGATAGGTCGAGATCGGGGTCGAGATGCCGAACCGGCGGGCCATGTCGGCGATGGTCGAGAAGCCAAGCTGCTGGCCGATCTTGGCGCTGATCGTGTTGATCGAGCGCGAGAAGGCCTCGCGCAGCGAGACCGGCCCGAGGTTGGTGCGGGTCGAGTTGCGCGGGGTCCAGCCGTCGATCGTCACCGGCTCGTCGACGATCGTGTCGGTCGGCTTCATCCCCAATTCGAGCGCAGTCAGATAAACGAACAGCTTGAACGCCGAGCCCGGCTGCCGCTCGGCCTGGGTGCCGCGATTGTAGATCGAGGCGACATAATCCTTGCCGCCGACCATCGCCCGGACCGCCCCGTCCTGGTCGATCGCCACCAGCGCGCCCTTGCGCCCCCGCCGGCGCATTGGCCTGGATGGCGCGATCGGCCACGGCCTGCATGCCGGGGTCGAGAGTCGTCCAGACGTCGATCGGGTCCTGCGACTGGTCGATCAGGGTCTCGAGCTGGGGCACGGCCCAGTCGGTGAAGTAGCGGACGCTGTTCTCCCTGGTCGTGGCCGGTTGGATGCGGACGTTGGCCGGATCGACCGTGGCGGCGACGTCGGGCTTGATGAAGCCGTTCCGGACCATCGTCTGGAGCACGACGCCGGAGCGCGACCGGGCCGCCTCGATGTCCGCGGTCGGCGCATAGTTGGACGGCGCCTTGACCAGCCCGGCGATGATCGCCGCCTCGCCGAGGCTCAAGTGATCGGCGCCGTGGCCGAAGAATTTCTGCGAGGCGGCGTCGATTCCGTAGGCGCCGCCGCCGAAATAGACGCGGTTGAGGTAGAGCTCGAGAATCTGGTCCTTGGAGAATTTGCGCTCGAGCGCGAGGGCGAGGATCCCTTCCTTGATCTTGCGGGTGAGGCTGCGGCTGTTGGTGAGGAAGATGTTGCGCGCGAGCTGCTGGGTGATGGTCGAGGTCGCCCGCACCCGCTGGCCGTTGACCAGCGCCGAGGTGACGGCGCGGCCGATGCCGATCGGATCGACCCCGATATGGCTGCGGAACCGCCGGTCCTCGGTCGAGATCATTGCCGCCCGCATTTCCGCCGGGATCTGGTCGTACGGCAGCCAGCGCCCGAGGCTCGGACCGAGCGATACGAGCACCTGGCCGTTGGCCGCTCGGACCCGGATCGTCTGGCCCAGGTTCGAGCGTTGCTGCAGTTCGGAATAGTCGGGCAGCTGGCCGTAGGCGACGCCGACCAGGATCGCGAGCAGGGCCAGCCCGGCAAGCGAGGCATAGATCAGCCACCGGACGATGGTGCCGAGGGTCGAGCGCCCGGAAGACGCGGCGGCGGAGGGCGAACGAGCCATTCGGATCGGATGGATAGAAAGTCGGTGGGCGCGCGACAATAGGAGTGAGGGCCGGCCGCGATATTCCAAGCGGCGTTAGCTCGCGATTAACCCTGTTTTAGCCTCTGCCCCGTAGAGCTGCCGCGCATGGTGGCCCGCTCTACACTCCTGAGGCTGTTGGCGGTCGCGGCGGTACCGGGTCTGGCTTCGCCTTCGCCCGCATCCGCGCAATGCCGCCTGTGCGACACTCCGACCACGGCGCGCGACGAGGCCGCGAGCGGCCAGGACATCCGGCTCGAGATCGAGACCAGCCTGAACTTCGATCGCCTGATCCTCTATAGTGCAGGCGCAGGGACGGCGCTGATCCGGCCGGACGGATCGACCAGCGCCCAGGGCGCGGTCTCCGACATCGGTCCGCGGGCGATGGTCGGAAGCGCGGTCGTCCACGGCCAGCCGGGACGCGCGGTTCGGATCGAGCTGCCGCGGCGGATCCTGCTGCATTCGATCAGCGGCGGCCAGATCAGCTTCGACGACGTGACCAGCGACCTGCCGTCGGTGCCCCGGCTCGACGGCTCCGGAACCCTGAGCTTTCGCTTCGGGGGTCGCCTCACCGTCACCGGCGATGCCGACGGGGACTATCGCGGCGACCTGCCGATCACGGTCGAATATCTGTGATCGGCGCGGTTAGCCGCGAAAGCCTAATCCGCCGTTAACCATCCCCTTGAGGGAAGCCGTAAGCGGGCAAGGTTAATGACGGCGCCACGGGTGACCAGACCAGCGTCGGGGCAGCCGCCGATTTGAACCTTGTGGGGAAGATGACCATGAAGAAGTTTCTCGTTGCCGCCGGCGCTGCTGCGCTGGCTCTCACCGCAACCCCGGCCGCGGCTGCTCCGGTCGCCGCGAGCACGCCGGCCACGGCGAACGCCAAGATCTACCGCCCGCTCGTCCTGACGGCGAACCGCAACCTCGACTTCGGCACGATCGTGATGGGCACCGTCGCCGCGGGCGGCGAGAACGTCACCCTGACCGCGGCCGGCGGGTTCACCTGCGGCGCGGGCAACCTGACTTGCTCGGGCACCCCGGTGACCGCCCAGTATAATGTCCAGGGCTCGAACAACGCCGTGGTCCGCATCCTGGTCGGCGCGAGCACGCTCAGCAACGGCGCGGGCGGCACGGTCGCCTTCACCCCGCTGGCGCCGGCTCCGGCCAGCGTCACGCTGACCAACTCGGGCGCTCCGGGCACCAATTTCAACGTCGGTGGCCAGATCGTCATCGTGCCGGCGACCGCCGAAGGCGTGTACAGCGGCAACATGGACGTCACTGTCGATTACTAAGTTGGACGCGTCGCGGCGGGACTAGTCCCCGCTGCAAGAAAGGGGTCGCCGGCGACGGCGGCCCCTTTTTCATGGCGGGGTTCCAATCATGGTTGACTGAAAATCAACCATTCCGGTCCTAGCTGCACGATCGGATCAATCCGTGTGGGGCGGAAAGGGGACCCGTGCGCCAACCGGCTCGAGCGATGATTGCAGCGGCGGCCCTGGTCGGCGGCCTGCTGTGCGGCGCGCCCGCTGCCGCCGCCGCCACGCAAGTCGCCCAGGTTTCGGCCACCGTCGCCAAGCCGCTGATTCTGACCCGGGTGCAGGATCTCGACCTCGGCAGCATCGTGCTCGGCCCCGGCACCTGGTCGGGGGCGACGGTCGGAATCTCGCGCACCGGCGCGTTCACCTGTGCGAGCGCCAACCTCATCTGCACCGGCGCGACCAAGCCGGCGATCTATAATGTCAGCGGCACCAATAACCGCGCCGTGCAGATCGCCGCCCCCAACGTCACGCTGGTCAACCAAAGCGATCCAACCAAGACGCTCACGCTCGTGACCGATTCCGTAGCGAGCGTCACCCTGACCAACTCGGGACCGCCCGGCACCAATTTCAACGTCGGCGGATCGATCAGTTTGAGCTCGAGCACCGCGGCGGGGACCTACAGTGGCACGTTCAACGTCACGGTGGACTATTGATCGACGTCTTTTCGCAGATTTCTGGCGATTGAACGGTCATGGTTGACCGAAAATAAACCATTCCGGATCAAGGGTGGTGGCGATCCGCTCCGAAGTGGAGCCAAGTGGGGGATCGCCGGTATGAATTCCTGCCTGAGGCCGCGCGTCGTGGCCGCTTTCGCCGCCGCATGCTTGACCAGCCTCGCGGCTCCGGCCGAGGCCGGGATCGGCGACCTCCTGGTCGCTCCGACGCGGATCGTGCTCGACGGGCGCAAGGGCGCCGAGGTCATCCTCAACAATATCGGCGACGAGCCGGCGACCTATCGCGTGTCGGTGGTGTTCCGCCGGATGACCGAGGACGGCGGGCTGCAGGACGTCGAGGAGCCTAGCGCCAACGACAAAGCGGCGGAGGACATGATCCTCTACCAGCCGCGCAAGGTCGTCCTTCCGCCGCGCCAGCCACAGGCGATCCGGATCATCGCCCGCGCGCCGCAAGGCCTGCCGGACGGCGAATATCGCGTGCACATGCTGTTCCGGGCGATCCCGCCGGCGATCCCGGTTGCCGCGGCGGCCGCGAATGAGCCGGTCAAGGGCATCCAGTTCCGGCTGACGCCGGTCTACGGCGTGACGATCCCCGTCATCGTCCGCCTCGGCAACCTCGAAGCGACCGCCGGCATCGCCAACGTCCATCTCGACAAAGTCGAGGGGAAACAGGCAGTTGCGCTCGATCTGAGCCGCTCGGGCTCGCGCTCGACCTACGGCGAAGTTCGAGTCTTCAAGGCCGGCGTGAAGGATCCCATCGCGATCCAGAAGAATGTCGCGGTCTATACCGAGATCACCCGCCGTCACGTCGCCGTCGCGCTCGACGAGGCCTACAAGGGCGCGGTCGCCGGCCCGGTCACCGTCCAATATGTCGAGACGTTCGACGACGGCAGCCACGTCATCGCCGAAACCCAGGCGGTGCTGCGGTAGGCACGGCCGCGGAGCTCAGGGATCCACGCCATGGCGACCGGTCGCCGCTGGCTGCGCAAGGCGGCTCTGCTGCTGGCGCTGTGCGCCGGCGGCGTTGCCGCGTCGACCCCGCCGCCCGGCGCCGCCGCGGCGGCCTGGCAGGCCGACCCGGACGACCAGTTCCTTCTTGACGTCAACATCCGCCAGCTCAAGCTCGGCGAGGGCGTGCGCGCTTACAATGCGCCGGAGGGGACCTGTGTCGTCTTAGGCGACTTTTTGACCACCCTCGACGTGCCGATGAAGATCGACTTTCCGGCGAAACAGGCGAGCGGCTGGGCGTTCAAGGAAAGCAACCGCATTTCAATCGATTATGCGGCGGGAACCGCGGCCTATGGAGCCACCTCGGAGAGGCTCGCCCCGGGCGTGATCCGCGAAACTCCGGAAGGATGGTGCGTCCAGACCTCGGCGCTGACGCGCTGGTTCGGGATCGGGGTCAAGCCGGTCACGGCCGGCTCGGTGCTGGTGCTTGAATCCGATGCCAAGCTGCCGGTCGAGCTGGCGATCGAGCGCCAGAAGCGCGCGCAGAGCATCCGGCCGGCGCGGTTCGACCTCGCCAGCCTGCCCCAGGTGCGCCTGCCCTACCGGATGTGGCGGGCGCCGGCGCTGGACTTCGTCGTCAATGCCGGCGTCACCTATCGCGCCAAGGACGGCGTTCGGGTCGACCGCAGCAGCTCGGTCTATGCCGCGGGGGAGATCGCGCATCTGTCCTACGACGCGCAGGTCACCACCACCCAGAAGGGCATTCCGAGCACGATCCGGCTCCACGCCTATCGCTCCGACCCCGACGGCGGCCTGCTCGGGCCGCTGAAGGCGACCCATTTCGGCTTCGGCGATGTCCAGGGCTTCGACAGCCGCCTGACCGGGGCGCCGGCGAGCGGTCGCGGGGCGGTCGTCACCAACCGGCCGCTCGCCGTCCAGACGGCGTTCGACCGGACCCGCTTCGAAGGCGACCTGCCGGCCGGGTGGGAAGCCGAAATCTACCGCAACGGGGAGCTGCTCGGTTTTGCCAAGGCTGATTCCAGCCAGCGCTATGCATTTGACGACGTTCAGCTTCTTTACGGCGAGAACCGGGTCAACATCATGTTGTACGGCCCCCAGGGCCAGGTCCGCTCGCGCGAGGAGGTGATCAACATCGGCCAGGACAACGTCCCGCCCGGCAAGACCTGGTACTGGGCCGGCTTCAACCAGCCCGGCCGCGACCTGCTCGCGCTGCACAAGCCGCCCGGCCAGGCGGACGAGCCGAAAGCGCAGGCCACCGTCTCGCTCGAGCATGGCATCGACGACCGGACCTCGGTCGGGATGCTGGCTCGGGCGATGCTCATCAATGACGAGCACGTGACGTTCGTCGAGGGCAGCGTCCGGCGCTCGGTCGGCCCGGCCATCGTCGAGGTCGCGGCGGCCCGCGAATCGAGCGGCGGGATGGCCGCGCGGGCGCAGCTTCTCGGCAAATTCGGCAGCATCAACGTTAGCGCCGAAGCGCTTCTTGCAAAGGATTTTCATTTGCAGGGAGGCAAAGCACAGGATCTTCGCGAAGCGCGGCTGGCACTCGACACGCCGATCCGGATCGGCCGCACGGTGCTTCCGGCGCATGCCGACGTCCACCTCACCGACCGGCTCGACGGATCGAAGCAGCTCGAAGCGGCGGCGCGGCTGTCGGCCAATCTCAACCGGTTCAATCTGTCGGCCGAAGCGCGCTACCGGAAGCAGTTTGCCGATTCGGGGCCCGCCCCGCCGAGCGAGCTCAACCTCGGCTTCATCGGCAGCGGCCGGATCGGCGATGTGCGGCTGCGCGGCTCGACCAGCTTCGACGTCTCGCCGCATGCGCGCTTTCGGGCCGCGGAACTGTCGGCTTATTGGTCGGCGTCGGACACTGCCGACTGGGAGGGCGTGCTCGCCTACGATTCCTCGGGCCATCGCGGCCGGGTCCGGATCACCCATGTGCGGCGCTTCGACACGATGGGCATCGCGCTGACCGGCGAGGCGGCGACCGACGGCTCCGTCGCGGTCGGGATCAATCTCAATTTCTCGCTCGACCCGACGCGCGGGCTCCAGCTCTCGCGGCGCCCGCTCGCCCAGGCCGGAGTGGTCCGCGCCACCGTCTATCGCGATCTCAACGACAATGGCGTGCACGATGCCGCCGAGCCGTTCGAGAAGGGCGCCCTGATCACGACCGGGACCAAGCAGTCCGACCGGCCGACCGATGCCAGGGGCTCGGTCACCATCGGCGGCCTCGCCCCGTTCACCGCGATCGCCGTCGGGGTCGACGCGTCGAGCCTCGACGACCCGATGCTCGTTCCCAAAACAGCGCTGCAGGCGGTGGTCCCGCGCCCGGGCGTGCCGGCCGAGATCGAGATCGGCCTGGTCGGCGGCGGCGACATCGAGGGCGCAGTCGTCAAGAGCGGCGGGATCGGCTTCGAGGGCCTCGACCTCGAGCTGGTCGACGCCGCCGGCAAGGTGGTCGCGACCGCGCGCAGCGATTTCGACGGCTTCTTCCTGTTCGAGCGTGTGTCCTACGGCACGTATTCGGTGCGGGTGTCGAAGGAATCGGCGGTGGCCGCGAAGATCCTGCCCGAGCTCAATCTCCGGGCCGCGGTCACGGCGGAGAAATCGATCGTCCGCCTCGGCGCCGTGCACGTCACTGCGCTGCCCGCGGTGGCGGCTTCCGGAGCCCCGACGACCACCCCTTAAATCTCTGAAATCCGCTAAGAATTGGTGCGGTCGAGAAGACTCGAACTTCCACGGCCTTTCGGCCACAGCGACCTCAACGCTGCGCGTCTACCAGTTCCGCCACGACCGCACGTCAGAGCAAGCCGGCGCGGTGCCGGCACTGGCAAGGCGCGGCCCCTAGCAAAGCCCCCATGGGGACGCAATGCCGCTCGGCCATGCCGCGCTCCGTGCCACCGCGGGACAAATCTTAAGAGCGTGTTTACCATTACCGAGGGCGCGCGTTACGATGCCGCCGTGATAATCCTTCTCCTAGCGGCCATGGCCGCCGGATCGACCCCGCAAGCGCCTCCGCGCAGCCCTGCTGCCGCGATGGTCGAAGCACGGGCGACGGTCCGGATCGTGAACGGGGTTCGCCTGCACCTCGCAGCCGGTCGCGTCCGCGACGGCTTCGTTCGGCGGGATTCCGTCATCCGGTCGGCCAGCGGGCCGGTGCCAGCCAAGCTCGTCGAATTCGAATAATCAGCGCTTGGGTTGTCCAAGCGTGATGGTGAGATCCGCGGACTGGCTCGGGACATTGATCTCGGTGCTGTTGAACGGGGCGGTAGCGCCGGGAGCGAGTGTCGGCGCCGGCGGAGCGATCGTCCATTTGTAGATGACTTTGCCTCCCGCATCGCGCAGCTCGGCATAAATGGGAGGGACCGGCTGGGCCTTGTCCGTCGGGTTGATGACCCGGCCGGCGACCGTCAGGAGGTCTTGTCCGCTTGCGAGGGGACGCCGCTCAATAAGAGGCGGGTTGGACAAGGTCAGCGGGGTCGTGGCCTCGGCCAGCCCGAGGCGCGTCTTCCATTCCGGCGGGGCGAGGAACCAGACCCCCGCCGCAAGCGCCGCGACGACCACCAGCAGGATGAGGATGACGAGCAGCGGGCTGCGCCGTCGCGGCTCGACGGAGTCGCGCTCGGCGAACGGGCTGAAGTCATCGTCGGGCTGGAGCTCGGGCCCGGGCGGAGCATCGTAATCGGCGGAACGGGCCGGCGTGCTCACCTGCCGCCAGTGCTCGTCCGACGCGGCGTCGGCCTCATCACGGGCATGCGCGCCATGATCCTCCGCCGCTTCCTCGATCGCCGCCTCCTGATAGGCGCGCTCCTCGGCTTCGGGGCCGCTGCTCGGATCGATCAGCGCGGCTTCGGCGATGCTCTCGTCGTTCGCCTCGCCTGCCTCGGCCTCGGGGCCGAGCTGAAGCACCGCCGCGGGCTCCGGGTCCTGATGCCAGCTATGCTTGCACGACGCGCACCGGACCTGGCGGCCCTGGGGCGGAATTGCACCATCCTTCACTACATATTGCGTTCCGCAGCTGGGGCAGGTCAGGATCATGCCGTGCAAAAGCCCTCTTCCGGGACGGTCAGCTGAGGGTAAACAGGAATGCGCGCCATATGGCAAGGCAGGCGGGCGCCGGCTCGGTCGGCCTTGCGGGGAGGGGTAGGGTTCTGACGCCGATCGCCGAATTCGACAGTGTTGGCCTGCGCTACGGCACCGGCGGCGAGGTTCTGCGCGACCTCGATTTCCGCCTGTCCAAGGGCAGCTTCTATTTTCTCACCGGCCCGTCCGGTGCCGGCAAGACGTCACTGTTGAAGCTGCTCTATCTCGCGCAACGGCCGACGCGCGGCCGGATTGCGCTGTTCGGCGAGGAATTGACCGACGCGGCCCGCGACTCCCTGCCCCCGTTCCGGCGACGGATCGGCGTGGTGTTCCAGGACTTCAGGCTGATCCGCCATCTGTCGGCCTTCGACAATGTCGCGCTGCCGCTGCGCATCGCCGGGGCCAGCGAGGAGGAGGTCGAAGGCCCGGTGCGCGAAATGCTCGCCTGGGTCGGCCTGGCCGATCGCGCCAGCGCCCGCCCCCCGACCCTGTCGGGCGGCGAGCAACAGCGCGTGGCGATCGCCCGGGCAGTGATCAACCGGCCCGAGCTGCTGGTCGCGGACGAGCCGACCGGCAACGTCGATTCGGACATGGCCCAGCGGCTGTTGCACCTGTTCACTTCGCTCAACCGGCTCGGCACGACGGTCGTCGTCGCCACCCACGACATCGGCCTGATCAGCGCGACTCCCGGAGCCCAGATGATCCGGCTCGAGAACGGCACCATGCTCGACCCGACCGGCACGCTCAAGAATCCGCCGCCGATCGCCTACCCGCGCGGGGAGCCAGAATGATGTTCCGCTGGCTGTTCACGTCGCCGTCCGAGCGCCGGCTGCTCGGCGCGCGGCCGCTCCAGGGGCCGACTCCGTGGGTGATCGCGATCATGACCTTCTCGATCATGATCGTCGCCGCCGCCGGCCTCGCGCTCGCCGAAACGGCGGGCGTGGTCGCCGCCGGCGCCGAGGCCCGCTACTCGGTCCAGATCCCCGACGGCGAACGCAACCTCGACGCTGCGGTCCGCGCGGTCGGCTCGGCGCCGGGGGCCGCCAAGGTCGAGCCGGTGCCCGAGCGCGAGATGCGCCGGATCCTCGAGCGCTGGCTTGGGCCCGCCGGCGCGTCGGCCGACCTCCCGATCCCCGCCCTCATCAGCTTCGAGGCGCGGCCAGGGCTCGACCTGGCCGCGCTCGAGCGGCGGGTGCAAGCAGTCGCCCCGGGGGCCAGGCTGATCGCCCACGGCGATACGCTCGCTCCCCTGCTACGCTCGCTCCGGGCGCTGCAGTGGCTCGCCTTCGGGCTGGTCGTTCTGCTGGCGAGCGCCTGCGCGGCGGCGGTCGTCCTCGCGGCGCGTGGCGCGCTCGACACCCACCGCTTCACCATCGATGTGATGCACGGCATCGGCGCCACCGACCTTCAGGTCACGCATCTGTTCCAGCGCAAGATCGCGATCGATGCGCTGATCGGCAGCCTGGCCGGAGCGGTGGCGGCAGCGCTGGTGCTGCTGGCACTGGCGGCGGGCGCCGCATTCGCGGGCGACCTGATGGGCGGCGCCACGCTCGGCGGCCGTGACCTCGCCGTCCTGCTTCTCATCCCGTTCGCGCTGACCGCGCTCGCCACCTGGGTCGCGCGCGCGGCGGTGCTGGCCGCCTTGCGAACCGCTTTATGATCGCTCGCGCCGCGTCGCTCGTCGCCCTGGTCTATGCGCTGGGCTTCATCCTGTTCGCGGTAACGCTCGGCAAGCCGGCGCGGCCGGACGCCGAGCCGACCGAGGCCGCGGTCGTTCTGACCGGCGGCAGCAACCGCATCGAGCATGCGATCGCGGTGCTCAAGGACCATCAGGCGAAGCGGCTGCTGGTGTCCGGCGCCGATCCGTCGGTGACCAAGGCCGACATCGCGCGCCGGGTCGGCGGCAGCCGGACGCTGCTGAAATGCTGCGTCGATCTCGGCAGCGAGTCGGTCGACACGCGATCCAACGCGGAGGAGGCCGGCCGGTGGCTCGCCGCCCACCATTTCAAGTCGGTCCGGCTGATCACCAGCGACTGGCACATGCGCCGGGCGCGTTACGAGTTCCGCAAGGTGCTGGGACGCAAGTACCGGATCGAGGCCGACGCGGTGCGCTCCGAACCGAGCTTCCTGACCCTGTTCGGCGAGTACAACAAATATGTGCTGCGCCGGCTCGCCGTCTGGGCCGACATCTGATGGCTCTCGCGCGCTCGCTGCTGTTCGCCGCGATCTTCTATCCGGCGACGGTCCTGTGGGTGCTGGTCGGGGTCGTCGCCACGCTGCTCGGGCGGGGCCCGACCCTCGCCGTGGTCCTCGGCTGGGTGCGCTTTCATCACGGGTTGACCGTCAAGCTGCTCGGCATTCGGTCGACCGTGCTCGGCGCGATTCCGCCCGGCCCGCACCTGATCGCGGTCAAGCATCAGTCGATGTACGAGACGCTGGAGATGGTCCGGCTCACCAACCTGCCGGTGATGGTGATGAAGAAGGAGCTGGCCGACATCCCGCTGTTCGGCCTCATGACCCGGCGTTATGGCGTCATCCCCGTCGAGCGCTCGGCCGGAGCGAAGGCGCTCCGCACCCTCGTCGCCGAGGGCCAGGCGGCGGTGGCGACCGGGCGGCCGGTGATCATCTTCCCCGAAGGCACGCGGGTGCGGCCCGGCGAGCGGCCGCCCCTGCGCCCGGGTTTCGCCGGCCTCTACCGCGCGCTCGGCCTGCCGGTCGTCCCGGTCGCGGTCGACAGCGGCCGGCTGTGGGGCCGCGGCGTCGTCCACCACGGTGGAACGGTGACGTTCAAGGTCGGGGAGACGCTCCCGCCCGGGCTCAAACGCGCCGACATCGAGCGCCGGGTCCACGCCGCGATCAACGCGCTCGAGCTAGCTCCGCAGGCGCGCGCCTAGCTTCTCGGCGGCGGCGACGATGCGCCTCGAAATCTCGCCGATCTGCTCGTCGGTAAAGCTTTTGTCGGTCGGCTGGAGGGTCACTTCGAAGGCGAGCGACAGGCCGTCCGGGGATTCGAAGCGGTCGAACTGGCGAACCCCGGCGATGGCCTCCTTGTCCGCGCCGCGGATCGCGCGCAGCAGAGTGTCGGCCGGGAGGTCGGCGGGTACGACGAAGGCGAAGTCGCGCGTGATGGCCTGCAGCGCGGGCGGCGCATAGGCTGAGCGGGCGCGCCCGGCGGCGCGAGGCGCGGGGATGGCGTCAAGGTAGAGCTCGGCAGCGACCGCTCCGGCCGGCGCCTCGAGGCTTTTCTGGAGGCCCGGGTGAAGCTCGCCGAACGCGGCAACGATCGTCTTGGGCCCCAGCCGCAGAGTCGCCGAGCGTCCGGGATGCCAGGTCGGCCCGGCGTCGGGGAAGACCTGGAGGTTGTCGACCGGCGCTCCCGCCGCCTCGAGCAGCGCAAGCGTCTCGGCCTTGGCGTCGAACGCATCGAACGGGCGCGCCTTGCCCGACTGCCAGCCGCGCGCGGTGCGGTCGCCGGCGAGCAGCAGGCCGAGCGTCGCATGCTCGAGTATCGCCGAGATAGCGCCGGCCGATCTCGAACAGGCGGACCGACGACGCGCCGCGGTCGAGGTTGCGCCGGGCTGCGGCGATCAGCCCCGGCAGCAGCGACGGGCGCATCACCTTCAGCTCTTCGCTGATCGGATTGGCGAGGACCCACTCGGACCCGCCGAACGCCTGCGCTTCGGCGTCGGAGATGAAGCTCCAGGTGACCGCCTCGTCGAGGCCGCGGGCGGCCGCGGTCCGGCGCACTCGCCGCTCGCCAAGCTGGACGCGGGTCGCGGTCGGGTGCGCGACTCCCGGCGCGCGCTCGAGCGGCGTCGAGGGGACCTGGTCGTAGCCGACGATCCGGGCCACTTCCTCGACGAGGTCGGCCGGCCCTTCGGCATCGCGGCGCCAGGTCGGAACGGTCACTTCGGCGCCCTTCAGAGAGAAGCCGAGGCTTTCGAGAATCTCGCGCTGCCGCGCCTCGGGCACATCGATCCCGCCGAGCGCCCGGGTCCGGCCGAAGTCGAAGGCGATCGTCCGATGCTCGATCGGCGGGTCCCCGGCGCGTTCGAGCGCCGACGGCTCGCCGCCGCAGATGTCGACGATCAGCCCGGTCAAAATCTCCAGCCCGTCGTCGAGGAAGGCGGGATCGACGCCGCGCTCGAACCGCGTGCGCGCGTCACTGGTCAGGCCGAGCGCCTGGCCGGTGCGCGCGATCCGGTCCGGGGTGAAGTAGGCGACCTCCAGCATCACGTCGGTGGTGGTTTCGCCGACACCCGAATCCTCGCCGCCCATGATCCCGCCGATGTCGTGGACCTGCTTGTCGTCGGCGATCACGGTCATGAACGGCTCGAGCACATATTCCTTCTCGTTGAGCGCGAGCACCGTTTCGCCGGGCCTGGCGGCGCGGGCGGTGAGGCCGCCGGCCAGCTTGGCGATGTCATAGGCATGGGCCGGCCGGCCATGGTCGAGCATCACATAGTTGGTGATGTCGACCAGCGCCGAGATCGGGCGTTGCCCGGCCGACTGAAGCCGCCGCTGCAGCCACTCGGGCGAGGGCCCGTTGGTCACGCCGCTGATCGCCCGTCCGAAGAAGGCCGGGCAGCCGTCCGGGTCTTCGATGCGAACCGGCACCGGGCACGGGAAGCTGCCTTCGATCTGGGGGACGGCGAGCGGCTTGAGCTTGCCCAATCCCGCGGCGGCAAGGTCGCGGGCGATGCCGCGGACGCCCATGCAATCCTGCCGATTGGGCGTGACGTTCACGTCGAACACCGGGTCGTCGAGCCCGGCATAAGCGGCGTAGGCGGCGCCGACGGGCGCGTCGTCGGGCAGCTCGATGATGCCCGTATGATCCTCGCCGAGCTGGAGCTCGCGCGCCGAGCACATCATGCCGCGGCTCTCGACCCCGCGGATCGCCGCGACCTTCAGCGTCAGGTCGCTCCCCGGGATGTAGGCGCCGGGCGGCCCGAACACGCCGAGCATTCCGGCATGCGCGTTGGGCGCGCCGCACACCACCTGGATTGCCTCGCCGGTGCCCGCGTCGACGGTCAGCACCTGCAGCTTGTCGGCCTGGGGGTGCTTGTCCGCCGTCAGCACCCGGGCGACCACGAACGGGGCGAACGCCGCCGCCGGGTTGGTGACCTCCTCGACCTCGAGCCCGATCGCAGTCAGCTTGTCGGCGATCTCGGCCGCGGACGCCGTCGTGTCGAGATGCTGCTTGAGCCACGAGAGGGAGAACTTCATAGTTCGACCTCCGTGCCCCGGCGCAGGCCGGGGCCCAGGATCAAAGAACAGCGAAGCTGGACCCCGGCCTTCGCCGGGGAACAGTGAAGCGAGAATTTCATGCGCCGACCCCGCCCGACAGGGTCGGCACGTCGAGCGCGCGGAAGCCGTAATGCTTGAGCCAGCGGATATCGCCGTCGAAGAAGGCGCGGAGGTCGTCCATGCCGTATTTGAGCATCGCCAGCCGGTCGATCCCGCAGCCGAAGGCGAAACCCTGCCATTCGTTCGGGTCGAGGTCGCAATTGGCGATGACGCGCGGATGGACCATGCCGCTGCCCAGCACTTCCATCCACCCGTCGCAGCCGCCGACGACGCGCCGGCCCTTCTCCATCGACCAGCCGACGTCGACTTCCGCCGAGGGCTCGGTGAACGGAAAATAGCTGGGGCGCATTCTAAGGACGACGTCGTCGCGCTCGAAAAAGGCCTTGAGGAAGGTCTCCAGCGTCCATTTGAGATGGCCGAGGGTGATCGCGCGGTCGATCACCAGGCCTTCGACCTGGTGGAACATCGGGGTGTGGGTGGCATCGCTGTCCGAGCGGTACACCCGGCCCGGGGCAATCGCGTAGATCGGCGCGCCATGCTCCTCCATCGACCGGATCTGGACCGGCGAGGTGTGGGTGCGAAGCACGCGCGGCTCCTCGTCCGGGGTCCGCGGCTCGAGGTAGAAGGTGTCCTGCATCGCCCGCGCCGGATGGTTCTCGGGCATGTTGAGCGCGGTGAAATTATACCATTGGGTCTCGATCTCCGGCCCTTCGGCGACGGAAAAGCCGAGGTCGGCGAAAATCTCGGCGAGCTCGTCCATCACCTGGCTGACCGGGTGGACCGTGCCGCTGACGCTTTCCGTTGCCGGCAGCGACAGGTCGATCGTCTCGGTCGCCAGCCGGCGCTCGAGCTCGGCCGCCTCGAGCGCCGCCTTGCGCTCGGCGATGGCATTGGTGACCGCCTCGCGCTCGGCATGGATCTTCGGCGCTTCCGCCGCGCGCGTATCCGGATCCATCGCGCCCAGCGATTTGAGCTTCGCGGTGATCTCGCCCGACTTGCCGAGCAGCGCGACCCGCACGGAATCGAGTTCCTGCAGATCGGCGGTTGCGGCGATGCGGTCGAGCAAAGCGTCGGGCATGCGACGCGCCTTAGCCGGGGCCTCAAGCAAAATGCAAAGGCGTGCTACAGGCGATTCGTGAGCGACTGGCCCGAGCTGAACGTCGAACGCGACCACCAGACCTTCGCGCTGCTGCACCTCGCGGCGCAGATGCTCGGCAAGATCCGCGTCGCCCATGCGCCGTGGATGAACCACGGCTGGCACGTCGCGCTCCAGCCCAATGCACGCGGCCTCTCGGCGCTGCCCACCGCGGCGAGCGGCGGGCGGACCTTCACCCTGACCCTGGACCTGTGCCGCCACGCGATCGTGCTGTGGGTGAGCGACGGTTCGCGCGAAGAAGTCCCGCTCAATGCCGGCAGCGTCGCCGCGCTCCATCGCCGGCTGATCGACATGCTCGAGCGGAACGACCTGCCGGCGACGTTCAACGGCCGGCCGAGCGAGCTGCCCGACGCGCTTCCCTTCGCCGAGGACACCGCGTCGCGCGACTACGATCGCGATTCCGCGGCGGCTTTCCGCGAAACGCTGGCGGCGATGCTGCCGGCGTTCGGCCGGTTTCGCGCGGGCTTCGCCGGCAAGGCGAGCCCGGTGCAATTCTGGTGGGGCAGCTTCGACCTCGCCGTGACCCGCTACTCGGGGCGGACGGCGCCGGAGCATCCGGGCGGGATGCCGGGCCTGCCCGACCGCATCACCCGCGAATGCTACAGCCACGAGGAATCGAGCGCCGGCTTCTGGGCCGGCGGCGCGGTCGCCGCCGAGCCGTTCTTCTACAGCTACGCTTACCCCGAACCGGACGGCTTCCGCGCGGCCGCGGTCGCGCACGGCCGGTTCGACGAAACCTACGGCGAGTTCGTCCTGCCCTATGCCGAGGTGCGCGCGGCGAGCGATCCCGAGCGGATGCTCGGCGAATTCCTGCAGTCGACCTACGATCCGGCCGCGGATCTCGCCCAGTGGGACCGCGCCGCGCTCGAGCGCGCGCCGGTCGCGCCCTAGGCGGGCACGAACGGGTAGGGCGAGATCGTCTTGCGGTTCTCCTCGACCGCCAGCATCCGCCCGGCCGGCGCGGTCGCGCGATAGGGACATTGCAGCCGCGGGCAGATCGCGCACGCCGGCCCGACCGGGGTCGCGGGCGTGTGGACCAGGTCGAGCCCGTCGGAATAAGCGATGCGGTGGGCGTGCTTGACGTCGCAGCCGAGCCCGATCGCCAGCAGCGCATCATCGCGCAAATCGGGCCGGATCGGCCGCTCGATCGTCCGGCTGATGGTGAAATAGCGCTGGCCGTCGGGAGTCTCGATCAGCTGGCGGATCGTCTGGCCGGGCGTCTGGAAGGCATTGTGCAGATGCCAGCGCGGGCAGGTCCCGCCGAAATGCGAGAAGGGGAAGCTTTCGCCGGCATAGCGCTTGGAGATGTTCCCGGCCGGGTCGACCCGGAGCATGAAGAAGGGGACGCCGCGTGCCCCGGAGCGGCTAAGCGTCGTCAGCCGGTGCGCGACCTGCTCGACATTGGCGCCGAACTGCGCGGTCAGCCGGTCGAGCGCGTAGCGATGCTCCTCGGCGGCGCGGAGGAACTTGCCGTAGGGCATCATGATCGCGCCCGCGGCATAATTGGCGAAGCTCATGTGGAGCAGATGGCGGCTGCCCGGGATCGGGCGGCCGCGCCGCCTCCATCATCCGCGCGATGATCGGCGCGAACTCGAGCAGAGCGAGCTGATAGGCGATGCCGAACGTGCGGTTCTCGGGCCGCAGCAGCGAGGACAGCATCAGCATCCGCCGCTGCGGGTCGTAATGCTGGCTGGCGTCCTCGAGGATCTCGGGGTCGACGACGCGGACCTCGACCCCCCACGCTTCCTTCAGGCGCTGGCGCAGCGGCTCGGCCACCGACAACGGATGGTTGAGCGCGCCGCCGAGCGTTTCCGACGCCTCCTCGAGCTCGGGCCAGTGGTTGCGCTGGGCCTGGATATAGTCGCGGACCCAGGTCTCGGGCGTGATCAGCACGCGGGGATCGGCCCCGGCGTCGCCCGCCGGATGCCGCCGAAGTTCGCCGAGCGCGGTGTAGAGCCGGGCGATTCCCTCGGCGACCGAGGGCGCATTGTCGGCCAGTTCGACCAATTCGGAGCGGCTGACGCCGAGGTCGGCGAGCACCGGATCGGAAAATATCTCGCTGAGCTGGCTCGCTCCACTCGCCTCCGGTGTGTCGGCCGCGAACGCTTTGACATCGACGTCGAACGATTCGGCCAGGCGCAGCAGGATGCCGGCGGTGACCGGCCGCTGGTTGCGCTCGAGATGGTTGAGGTAGGAGCCGGAGATGCCGAGCTGGTCGGCCATCTGGCTCTGGTTGAGGCTGCGGTCGCGCCGCAGCCGCTTCAGCCGGGCGCCGAGGAAGAGCTTGCGCTGCACCACCATCGGTCGACTTGTGAACACTTTTACAAACTTCACAAGTCGTAACCTGACACATTCGCACTTTTCCGTGCATCATTTGCAAAGCGCTGTGGTTCTCTCCCTCTCGAACAGGAGACAGCGGATGACGGATTTCGGCGCAGTGGTCGCGGCCCCCTCGGGACGGTTCGACGGGATCGAGCGGCCCTACGCGGTCGCGGACGTGCTGAAGCTGCGCGGCTCGATCCCGGTCGAGCACACGCTCGCCCGCCGCGGCGCGCTCAAGCTGTGGGAGCTGCTGAACCGCGACGCGCCGGTCCGCGCGCTCGGTGCGCTGTCCGGCAACCAGGCGATGCAGATGGTCCGCGCCGGGCTCGAGGCGATCTATTTGTCCGGCTGGCAGGTCGCCGCGGATTCGAATGTCGGCCGGCGCGATGTACCCCGATCAGTCGCTCTATCCCGCCAATTCCGGGCCCGAGCTGGCGCGGAAGATCAACCGCACGCTGCAGCGCGCGGACCAGGTCGAGCATATGGAAGGCGGCGCGAAGCGCGACTGGTTCGCGCCGATCCTCGCCGACGCCGAGGCCGGCTTCGGCGGGCCGCTGAACTGCTTCGAGATCATGAAAGCCTATATCGAGGCCGGAGCCGCCGGCGTTCACTTCGAGGACCAGCTCGCCTCGGAGAAGAAGTGCGGCCACCTCGGCGGCAAGGTGCTGATTCCCTCCCAAGCGGCGATCCGGAACCTCGACGCCGCGCGCCTTGCCGCCGACGTGTGCGGGGTGCCGACGATCCTCGTCGCCCGCACCGACGCCGAAAGCGCGAAACTCATCACCAGCGACGTCGACGAGCGCGACCGGCCGTTCATCACCGGCGAGCGCACGAGCGAGGGCTTCTACCGGCTCAAGGACGGCACCGGGCTCGATCATTGCATCGCCCGCGGGCTCGCCTTCGCGCCCCATGCCGACTTGCTGTGGTTCGAGACCAGCCACCCGAACCTCGAGGAAGCCGCGCCTGTTCGCCGAAGCGATCCACGCGCGCTTCCCGGGCAAGCTGCTCGCCTACAATTGCAGCCCCAGCTTCAACTGGAAGGCCAAGCTCGACGAAGCGACCATCGCCCGCTTCCAGACCGAGCTCGGGGCGATGGGCTACAAGTTCCAGTTCGTCACCCTCGCCGGCTTCCACAGCCTCAACCATGCGATGTTCGAGCTGGCGTCCGATTATCGCGAGCGCGGCATGGCGGCTTATTCCGAGCTGCAGCAAGCCGAGTTCGCGAGCGAGGCGACCGGCTATACCGCGACCCGCCACCAGCGCGAGGTCGGCACCGGCTATTTCGACGCGGTCGCGACCGCCGTCTCGGGCGGCCAGGCGTCGACCGTTGCGCTCACCGAATCGACCGAAGCCGCGCAATTCCACACCGAACAAGCCGTAGCAGCCGAGTAAGGAGGACGAAGATGGGACAGCGTTACTGGATCGTCGGCGGCGAATATTCCGACTGCCGCTTCAAGGAGCTCAAGCCGGGCACCGAGACCGTCAGCGGCCCGTTCGCCGATGAGCTGCGGGCGCGGATGGAATGGCAGCGCCTCACGTTCCGCGATCATTGCGCAGCGACCGAACGCTATTCGATCTGCGTGGAGCCGGTGCTACAGTGAGTCCAAAGGACACGATTGTGCTCGACCGTCCGCGGATCATTGCCGAACCTTCCCCAGTCCGCGGCGCCGACGAGGTCCTGACCGAAGGCGCGCTCGACTTCCTCGCCGAGCTCCATGAGCGGTTCGATTCGCGGCGCCGCGCGCTGCTCGACGACGCGGCTCGACCGCCAGGCGCGGTTCGATGCCGGCGAGCTTCCCGACTTCCCCAAGGAGACGCTCGAGATCCGGGCGAGCGACTGGACGATCGGATCGATCCCCGCCGACCTTCAGGACCGCCGCGTCGAGATCACCGGCCCGACCAACGCCAAGATGCTGATCAACGCGCTCAACTCGGGCGCGAAGGTGTTCATGGCCGATTTCGAGGACGCCACCTCGCCGGTGTGGGACGAGCTGGTCCAGGGCCAGGTGAACCTGCGCGATTATTGGACTCGGCCGGCTCGATTACACCGATCCCGACAGCGGCAAGCGTTACCAGGTCGGCGACGATCCGGCGGTGCTGATGGTCCGCCCGCGCGGCTGGCACCTGCCCGGAAGACCATGTGACGGTGAACGGCGAGGTGGTTTCCGGCGGGCTGTTCGATTTCGCCATCTACCTCTGGCACAATGCCCGGAGCGCGCTGAAACGCGGCTCGGGCCCCTATTTCTATCTGCCCAAGCTCGAGAGCCGCCACGAAGCCGCGCTGTGGAGCGACGTCTTCAGCTTCGCCGAGGACAAGCTCCGGCTCGAGCGCGGGACGATCAAGGCGACGGTGCTGATCGAGACTTTGCCGGCGGCGTTCGAGATGGACGAGATCCTCTACGCGCTGCGCGACAATATCGTCGGCCTCAACTGCGGCCGCTGGGATTATATCTTCAGCTACATCAAGCGCTTGCGGCGGACGCCCGAGCGGCTGACCCCCGACCGCGCGCTGATGACCATGGATCGGGCGTTCCTCGCCGCTTATTCGCTGCGGCTGGTCGCGACCTGCCACCGCCGCGGCGCCTTCGCGATGGGCGGCATGTCGGCCTTCATCCCGGTCAAGAGCGACCTCGCGGCCAATGTCCAGGCGCTCGAGAAAGTCCGCGCCGACAAGTTGCGCGAGGTCGGCAACGGCCACGACGGCACCTGGGTCGCGCATCCGGCGCTGGTCCCGGTCGCGCTGGAAGCGTTCGCCGCGATGACCGGCCCCAACCAGCTCGAGAAGATCCCCGAGCACGTCCCCGAGCGCGACGAGATGCTGCAGCTGCACGAAGGCGCGCGCACCGAAGCCGGCGCCCGCGAGAATATCCGCGTCGGCGTCCAGTATCTCGCCGCCTGGCTCGGCGGGAAGGGCGCGGTGCCGCTCTACAACCTCATGGAGGATGCGGCGACGGCGGAGATCTGCCGCACCCAGCTGTGGCAATGGCTGAAGTATGAAGCGCCGCTAGCCGACGGCCGCCGCCTCACCCGCGACCTGTTCGAGCAATGGTTCGGTGAGGAAGTCGGCCTCCTCGCCGAAGTCCCCGACATCGCCGAAGCCGCGCGGCTGATGCACGAGATGATCGTCGCCGACGATCTCGTCGAATTCCTGACCCTGCCGGCCTACGAGCTGCTGGACTGAGCTCGCGCCGGCTTTCCGCGCAACAGCCTAACCTGCGTTCGGGATTTCATCGGTATAGACAACAAGAGCACAGCCGGTTTCTCGCGCCTCTTCGGCTGTTTCTCTTAGCGTCTCGTCCTCAATCGCTGCCGTGTCATAGATTTGGGTTACCCGCTTGACCCGTACGAACCCCCAGCCGCCGTCTAAGGCAAATCGGATCGCCAAATCTCGGGCGTCGTCCAGCGTGCCACCCGTAGCAAAGATCATGAGAGCGTGTTTCGCGCCGACGCGGCAACGTGGATGGTCTTGTGCGATGCCCTCAGCAAGAAACATGAACAGGGATTCTGCCATGTGACGAGTTGGCAGCACAAATTCACAGACGCAAATGCCACCCTTTCGCGGCAGCGAAAAACAAAAAGGGCGCCGGAATCGCTCCCGACGCCCTTCGTTGTTCGTGGCTGAGGCAGGCTTAAGCCGCCTTCTTCTCCAGCGCGCCCTTCGCCTGGGCGATGATCGCGCTGAACGCCTCGGCCTCGTGCATCGCGATGTCGGCGAGGACCTTGCGGTCGAGGCGTGACGCCGGCGAGGTTCAGCGCGTGGATGAACTGGCCGTAGGTCAGCCCTTCGGCGCGGACCGCGGCGTTGATCCGCTGGATCCACAGAGCGCGGAAGCTGCGCTTCTTCACCTTGCGGTCGCGGTAGGCGTATTGCCCGGCCTTCTCGACCGCCTGGCGGGCGATGCGGATGGTGTTCTTGCGGCGGCCGTAATAGCCCTTCGCGCTATCGAGGATCCGCTTGTGCTTGGCGCGGGTGGTTACACCCCGTTTGACTCGTGCCATTGTCGCGGCCTCCTTACTTCAGGCCGTACGGGGCCCAGGCCTTCACGCGCGCCGTGTCGGCGTCGGCGAGAATTTCTGTGCCGCGGTTCTGGCGGATATATTTGGCGTTGTGGCTGATCAGCCGGTGGCGCTTGCCCGCGACCCCATGCTTGATCTTGCCGGTCGCCGTGAGCTTGAAGCGTTTCTTGACGCCGCTCTTGGTCTTCAGCTTGGGCATTTTCGTCTCCTTGTGCGCCACTGAGGACGCGACGTTATCCAACCGCCACGGCATGCCTTCCGGCCGGGCCATTGGTTTTTCCAACGATCTGGAAAGCGCGCGCCTATAGAGGGGGCTCGTCCTCAGCGCAAGTCGTCCGGCCTTGGTTGACGTCGACGATCCCGACCACGCCGGCAATCATCGCGCCGACGACGAACACCCCGGCCGCGGCGACGAAGCCGGCGACGATCACCGCCGGCCATTTGAGCCACCAAATCGGAATCAGCCACGCGGCATAGGTCAGCGCGCACAGGAACGCGGCGATCGCGACGCCTTTGAACCATTCCCAAGCGGTCGGCGGCGGGACCGGGCCCGGATCGATCGGGTCGGTCGGCACGAACACATCGGGCCCCTGCGGATCGTACAGGATTAGCCCGAGCTTCTTCGCGATGACATAGATGGCCGCAATTGCCTCATCGTCCGCGCCCCAGCGGATGTGGATCGCGAGCAGCCGGTCGCTCTGCTCGAACGGCATGTCGGCCCATGGGCAGTTGTCGGGCACCTCCCCTTGAAATTCGTCAGGCCAGCGGCTGCGCAGCATCTCGGCCGCCCGACCGATGTCCTCGCTGGGCTCGAATTCACTCTCGTCGCCCGTATCGAGCCAGTCCTTGAGCAAGTCGGCAGCATCGTTCGGATTGTAGACCCAGGGCGCCTTCCACAGGATCAGGGTCATGCTCACGGCGGCTAGGCGTCGGTGGCGTAATGGTCGGCGCCGAGGAAGTGCAGCGAGACATAGGGCTCGTCGCCGACCACCCAGCTGTCGTGGCCCGGCGGCCCAGGCGGCGTGTAGAACAGGTCGCCCGCGCGCATCTCGATCACGCGGCCGTCGTCCATCCCGATGGCGGCGCGGCCGGAGACGACCATTCCGACATGCTCGACGTTGCAGTGACTTTGACCGAGCGGAGCGCCGACATGCTCCGACCATTTCCATCCCGGCTGATAGGTCGCGCGGCCGATCGCCATGCCGCCGATGTTGACGACCTCGAACCGGCCGAGCTCGAACTCGCGCACTTCGTCAGGCGCTTCGAAACGCTTCAGGATGACGTCGACGTCCATCACGCGGCCTCCACCTTGAGCGAGCCGGCGCTGCACGGCATCAGCAATTCGGTCGATCGCGCCGATCCGTCGAGCCAGGAACGCCAGTGCGGCGGCGCCAGCAGCGCGACCTGCCGGTTGTGATAGGGTGCGATGTCTTCGCCCGGCGGAACCGTGAGCATCGTGTAGGCCTCCCCGACCTGGGGATCGGCGCGGACCAGTCCGGCGATGGCGAAGTCGCCGTCGCGCCGGAAGCGCCAGCGGTCCTTGGTTTTCTTCCCGGCCTCGGCGGGCGCGGTGAACTCATAGAAGCTGTCGGCGAGCACCAGGCAGCGGTCGCGGCCGAACTCGCGGCCGTCCGAGCGCATGTTGAACACCGGCTTGCCGGTCGGCGCCGGCCACGACCAGCGCCGTTCGACCAGCTCGGCCGCGCTGCGGTCGCGGCTCCAGCGGACGATCGGCGCCCGCTCGGTGATGCGCACGTCGCGTGGCTCGAAATTGGGGATGCCCTCGGGGAAGGTCAGCGGAATTTGCAGTTCGGCGAACAATCGGCGGACCGCGTCGACGCTTTTTTCCAGCTGGTAGAGGTTGCACATCCGCTAGTCGAACAGGCTGGAGACGCTGCTTTCGTCGGCGATCCGGCGGATCGCTTCGCCGAGCAAGGGGGCGATGGTCAGGCGGCGGAGCTTGGCGTCCTTGGGGTCGGGCTCGCCGGTCCAGATGGTGTCGGTGACGACCAGCTCGCTCAATTCCGACTTGGCGACGCGCGCCGCGGCCGCGCCCGACAGCACGCCGTGGGTGCAATAGGCGATAGACTTCGGTCGCGCCCTCCTGCTTGAGCGCCGCGGCGGCGTTGCACAGGGTGCCGGCCGAATTCGACGATGTCGTCGACCAGGATGCAGGTCCGCCCCGCGACGTCGCCGATGATGTTCATCACTTCGGACTCGCCGGCCTTCTCGCGGCGCTTGTCGACGATCGCCAGCGGCGCGTTGTTGAGCCGCTTGGCGAGGCCGCGGGCGCGGACCACGCCGCCGACGTCGGGCGAGACGACCAGCAGGTCGCGGTTGGCGAAGCGGGCGTGGATGTCGGCCGCGATCACCGGCGAGGCGAACAGATTGTCGGTCGGGATATCGAAGAAGCCCTGGATCTGGCCGGCGTGGAGGTCGATCGACAGCACCCGATTGGCGCCGGCGGTGGTGATCAGGTTGGCGACCAGCTTGGCCGAGATCGGAGTGCGCGGTCCCGGCTTGCGGTCCTGGCGGGCATAGCCGAAATAGGGGACGACGGCGGTGATCCGCTTGGCCGACGCGCGGCGCAGCGCGTCGATGCAGATCAGCAGTTCCATCAGATTGTCGTTGGCCGGGTAGCTGGTCGACTGGACGACGAACACGTCCTCGCCGCGGACGTTCTCGTTGATCTCGACGAAAATCTCCTCGTCGGCGAAGCGGCGCACGCTCGCTTCGGTCAAAGGCATCTCGAGATAGTCGGAAATCGACTGGGCCAGCGGCAGATTGCTGTTCCCGGCGAGCAATTTCATGTGGTGGTTCCCCGTCGCTGGTGCGGCTTTAGCGAGGCCGACCGCGATCCGTAAAGGTTGCCGAAGCGCCCCCGCTCGCTAAATCGCCTCCATGACCGACAAGCTGCGCATTGCGTTTGCCCAGATGAACCAGCGCGTCGGCGACCTCGAGGGCAATGCCGCGGCCATGCTCGACATGCGCCGCAGGGCCGCTGCGGAGGGCGCCGAGCTGCTGCTGTGCCCCGAGCTGCAGCTGGTCGGCTATCCGCCCGAGGATTTGGTGCTGAAGCCCGAATTCGTGCGGCGGACGATGGAATGCGCCGAGCGGCTGGTCGATGCGACCGCCGAGCCGGGGCCGGCGCTGCTGATCGGCACGGTCGATCAACGACGGCGGGCTCAACTACAATGCCTTCCTCCTGGCCGACGGCGGCCGGGTGGTCGGCCGGACCCTGAAACGCGAGCTGCCCAACTACGGCACGTTCGACGAGAAGCGGGTCTTCGCCTCCGGGCCGCTGCCCGAGCCGCTCGAATATAAGGGCGTGAAGCTCGGCGTGCCGATCTGCGAGGACATCTGGCAGGAAGTGGTCTGCGGCCACCTCGCCGACGCCGGCGCGGAAATCCTGCTGGTGCCCAACGGCAGCCCCTATGAGCTCGACAAGGACGATATCCGCTACCGGCTGGTGCGCAGCCGCGCCGTCCAGACCGGGCTTCCGGTCGCCTACCTCAACCGGGTCGGCGGCCAGGACGAACTGGTGTTCGACGGCTCATCGTTCGTCATCCACCCCGACGGCGAGCGAGTGGTCCAGCTGTGCGACTGGGACGAAGCGCTGATCGTCACCGACTGGCAGCGCACGCGCCGAGGGCTGGCGCTGCCTGACCCGCGAGAGCCATGCGCTCGATGCCTTCCCCGAGGACGTCTACCAGGCGATGGTCGTCGGCCTGCGCGACTATGTGACGCGCAACGGCTTTCCGGGTGTGATCCTCGGCCTGTCGGGGGGGATCGACAGCGCATTGTCGGCCGCGGTCGCGGTCGACGCGCTCGGCCCGGCCAAGGTCCGCGGCGTGATGCTTCCGTCGAAATATACCAGCGAGGAAAGCCTCGCGGACGCGCGCGAGTGCGCCCGGCTGCTCGGCTGCCGTCATGACGTCGTCCCGATCGCTCCGGCGGTCGCCGCGGTCGACGATATGCTGCCGCAACTTCAGGGGCTTGCCGCCGAGAATGTCCAGGCGCGGCTGCGCATGGTGACGCTGATGGCGCTGTCCAATTCGGGCGGCGAAATGCTTCTCACCACCGGCAACAAGAGCGAGATGAGCGTGGGCTATGCGACGCTCTACGGCGACATGGCGGGCGGCTATTCGGTGCTCAAGGATGCCTACAAGACGATGGTGTTCGCCTTGTCCAAGTGGCGCAACCACAACAGGCCGGAGGGCGCCCTCGGGCCGTCCGGCGCAGTGATGCCGGCGCGGGTGATCACCAAGCCGCCGAGCGCCGAGCTGCGGCCGGACCAGAAGGACGAGGACAGCCTGCCGCCTTATTCGGTGCTCGACCGGATCCTCGAAGGCCTGGTCGACAGGGAGCTGTCGGTGACGGAGGTGGCCAACGCCACCGGCGAGGAGGTCGCGCTGGTCGCCGACATCGAGACGAAGCTGCTGCGGGCCGAATATAAGCGCCGCCAGGCCCCGCCGGGGGTCAAGATCGGCAGCCGCAACTTCGGCCGCGACCGGCGCTACCCGATCAGCAACTTCTTCCACACCGGGCCGAACGATAGCACGCCGCGATGGCTGTCATCACGCGCTTCGCGCCCTCGCCGACGGGGCGGCTCCACGTCGGCAACATCCGCGCGGCGCTGCATAACTATCTGTTCGCGCGGAAGCATGGCGGGACGTTCATTCTTCGCATCGACGACACCGACCGCGAGCGGTCGACCGCCGAGTTCGACGCCGCGATCCGCGACGACCTCGCCTGGCTCGGCCTCGAGCCCGACCGGTCGTCCGCCAGTCGGAGCGGTTCGACCTCTACGAGCGCGAGTTCGAGCGGCTGAAAGCGGCCGGGCGCGTCTATCCCTGCTACGAGACGCCGGAGGAGCTCGACCTGCGCCGCAAGGTTCTGCTCGGTCGCGGGCTGCCGCCGGTCTACGAGCGCAGCCGGCCGACGCGCCGGTGCCCGCGGGGCGCGCGCCGCACTGGCGCTTCAAGCTCGACCATGGCGAGCCGATCGTGTTCCGCGACCTGATCCGCGGCGAGCAGCGGTTCGACCCCAAGCTGCTCAGCGATCCGGTGGTTCGCCGCGAGGACGGCAGCTGGCTGTACCTGCTGCCGAGCGTGATCGACGACGTCGACCTTGGCATCACCCATGTCGTGCGCGGCGAGGATCACGTCTCGAACAGCGCGGCGCAGATCCAGATGTTCGAGGCGCTCGGCGCCACGCCGCCCGAGTTCGCGCATGAGGCGCTGCTGGTCGCCGCCGAGGGCAAGCTGTCGAAGCGCCTCGGCTCCTACGGCGCGCCGCATTTGCGCGAGGAGGGCGTCGAGCCGATCGCGCTGCTCGACGTGCTGGCGCGAATCGGCACGGCCCAGCCGGTCGAGCCGCTGACCAGCCTCGACGAGCTGGCGGAGGCATTCGACTTTGCGACGTTCGGCCGGGCGCCGGCGCATTTCGACCCGCACGAGGTCGAGCTGGTCAATGCCCGGCTGATGCATGCGCTGCCTTTCGAGTCGTGCGCGACCGGCTGCCGGCCGGAACAAGCGAAGCGGATTGGTTGCTGCTGCGCCCGAACCTCGAGCGGCTCGCCGACTTCGCCGGCTGGCGCGACGTGCTCGACGGCGACATCGCGCCGCCCGCGCTCGGCCACGACGAACGGCTGTTGCTGAAGGAGGCGGCAGCGGTGGCGGACGATCTCGACTGGTCGGCCGAAACCTGGCGGGCGCTGACCGACGCGCTCAAGCGGACTACCGGCAAAAAGGGCCGCGACCTGTTCCATCCGCTGCGGCTCGCGCTCACCGGCCGCGACAGCGGACCGGAGATGGCCGGCCTGCTGGCGCGCATGGGCAAGGCGCGCGCGCTGCGCCGCCGGCCTCGAAGCATAGCCCGCCGCCGAGGCCGGAAGCCGCGGCCACCGCCCCGACAGCTGTGTCGAAACGGCCGAAAATTTCTCTCTTGCGGAACAAATGTAATGATGTAACATTGCGCTCATCATCGTCGCGTGAAGGAGGGTTATATGCTCGCTTACGCCGCAAACCGCCCCGCCCCCGTCGAGCGCCGCCCCCATCCCAACGCGATGCTGGTGATCATCGCCATCCACGTCGCCGGGATCGCCGCGGTGATGAGCGCGAAGATGGACCTGGCGCCGATCATCCCCCGCCCGCCGATCGACATCTTCGACGTGCCCAAGCCGAAGGATCCGCCGCCCCCGACGCCGCCGGCGCCGCCGGTTCCGCAACCCACGGGGTCCACTCTCACCAAGGTCGAGGCGTTCACACCGCTCCCGGTCCGGGACGACTCGAACGGCCCCACCCCTTCGACCGGCTTCAACACGGGGACGCTGGGCGGCGGGAACGCCGTGATCATCCCGGAGATCACGCCGCTGCCGAAGCCCTATCCGGTGAAGCTCGGCGCGCAGCTGCTGACCTCGGGCGAGGAGCTCAAGCCGCCCTATCCGTCGTCGAAGCTGATCACCGAAGAGGAAGCCAGCCTGACGCTCCGGCTGACGATCGACGAGCGCGGCCGGGTGGTCGCGGTCGAGCCGGTCGGCAAGGCCGACCCGGTCTTCCTCGCCGCCGCGCGGCGGCACCTGCTCGCCCGCTGGCGCTACAAGCCCGCGAGCGAAGACGGGCGGGCGATCGCCTCGACCGCGGTCATCACGCTCCGCTTCCAGCTCGACGGCTAGCCCCCGGCCGTCGCGGCTCCCGGGCTGGCGGTTCCCACCCGCCAGCCCTATCTTTGCGGCCATGTCCTGGTTTCCCCGCCCGTCGAACCCGCGCAGCCGCACTGCGCGATCTGTTCGCGTTCATGCGCCACACCAGCCGCGAGCAGCGGATCGGCGCTGCGCTCGCCTTCCTCGCGACGGGCATCATCGTGGTCGAATTCCTGATCGATTTCGAAGTTCGGCGCAATGCCGGCGCCGACGCCGACCTATGTCGAGCTCTACCCGGCCAACCGCACGGACGCCGACATCATCGCCGACCAGAAGAAGGACCAGGCCGAGAAAGCCGCCATCGAGAAAGAGAAGCAGCGGCAGTACAAAGAGCTCGGGAAACGGTTCGGGATTGAGTGACGAGCTGACGTTCATGCGGCAAGCGCTGGCCCTCGGCGAGGACGCCCGCGGCCGCAGCGCGCCCAACCCCAATGTCGGCTGCATCATCGTCGGGAGGGACGGCAGGATCGTCGGCCGCGGCGCCACGGCCCGCGGCGGCCGCCCCCATGCCGAGGCGGTGGCGCTGGGCCAGGCGAAAGGCCGGGCCAGGGGCGCCACCATCTATGTCACGCTGGAGCCCTGCGCCCATGCCAGCGAGCGCGGGCCGGCCTGCACCGAGCTTCTGCTGAAGGCGCAGCCGGCGCGGGTGGTGATCGCGCTCAAGGATCCCGATCCGCGCACGTCAGGCAAGGGCATCCGCCGCCTTCGCGCGGCGGGGATAGACGTGAAGCTGGGCGTGGGCCGCGAGGCGGCCAGGCGGTCGCTCGCCGGCTGGCTCACGCGCCTGCAGCTCGGACGGCCGCGAATCACGCTGAAGCTCGCGCTGTCGATCGACGGCAAGATCGCGCTGCCCTCCGGCGAATTGAAATGGATCACGGGCGAGGACGCGCGCCGCCACGTCCACCTCGAGCGCGCGCATTCGGACATGATCCTGGTCGGCCGCGGCACCTATCTCGCCGACCAGCCCGGGCTCGACGTGCGCCTGCCAGGCCTGGAAGGGCGCTCGCCGCGGCGCGCGCTGCTGACTCGCGGCGACTCGGTGGACGGTTGGGAAATCCTTGGAAATCCGCAGGATGTGTGCCGACTTCATGACGTCAACGACCTGCTGGTCGAGGGCGGATCGGCCACCGCGACCGCCTTCCTGACCGAGGATCTGGTCGATCGCATCCTGATCTACCGGGCGCCGATCATCGTCGGCGAGGGCAAGTCGTCGTTCGGCTATGTCGGCCTCGACGCGATCGCCGACGCGCACGGCCGCTGGGCGCATGGTCGACGAGCGCCGCCTCGGCGTCGACCGGCTCGAAGTTTACGAGCGCGTCCGGCAGGGCTAGGCGGCAGCCATGTTCACCGGGATCGTCACCGACGTCGGCACCGTCCGCAAGGCCGAGCAGCGCGGCGACCTGAGGCTCGAAATCGCGACCGGCTACGACCTTGCCACCGTGGATCTCGGCGCATCGATCGCCTGCTCCGGCGTGTGCCTGACGGTCGTCGACAAGGGCGACGACTGGTTCGCGGTCGATGTCTCGGCCGAGACGACGTCGCGGACCGCGGCCGATCACTGGCGCGAAGGGGCGAAGCTCAACCTCGAGCGCTCGCTGCGCCTCGGCGACGAGCTCGGCGGGCATATCCTGACCGGCCATGTCGACGCGGTCGCGACCGTGGCCACGCTGGCGGCCGAAGGCGATTTGCTCCGCCTCGGGATCAGCGCCCCGCGCAACCTGGCGGCGATGATCGCGCCCAAGGGCTCGATCGCGCTCGACGGGGTGTCGCTGACCGTCAACACCGTCCACGACGCGGCCGACGGAACCGAATTTTCGGTCAACATCATCCCCCACACCGCGCACGAAACGACTCTCGGAAATATCCAGAGCGGACAACAGCTTAATGTCGAGGTTGATCTCCTAGCGCGCTATATCGACCGGATGCTCGCCGCTCGATCACAATAGGAACACATATGTTCCTCCTTTTTATCACATTGTAGTGTGATATAGCACGCTCATGAGCACCACCTTGATCGAACGGCTCGAAGCCATCATCGCCACCGGCGAAGTCAGCCGCGCCGGGCTCGCCCGCGCCGCCGGGCTTCACCCCAACAGCCTGCGCAAGCTCGGCTCGGACGAGTGGAACCCGACCGCGGACACGCTCACGCGTCTCGAGAAACTGATCCAGCGCGGCACCGACGTGCTGGTCGGCCCCGAGGCGATCATCGACGAGGCGCGCAACGGGCGCATGTTCATCCTGGTCGATGACGACGACCGCGAGAATGAGGGCGACCTCGTCATCCCGGCGCAGATGGCGACCCCGGACGCGATCAACTTCATGGCCCGCCACGGCCGCGGCCTGATCTGCCTCGCGCTGACCAAGGAGCGCGGGGACCAGCTCGGCCTCGAGCCGATGACCCGCACCAACCGCAGCCGCAACGAGACCGCCTTCACCGTCTCGATCGAGGCCAGGGACGGGATTTCGACCGGGATCAGCGCGGCCGACCGGGCGCGCACGGTCGCGGTCGCCATCGATGCCTCCAACGGGCCCGACGCGATCGTCTCGCCCGGTCACGTCTTCCCGCTGATCGCCCGGCCCGGCGGCGTGCTCGTCCGCGCCGGCCACACCGAAGCCGCGGTCGACGTGTCGCGCCTCGCCGGGCTCAACCCGAGCGGGGTGATCTGCGAGATCATGCGCGAGGACGGGACCATGGCCCGGCTCGAGGATCTGATGGACTTCGCCCGGACCCACGGCCTCAAGATCGGGACGATCCGCGACCTCATCGCCTACCGGCTCAAGAAGGACCATCTGGTCGAGCGGGTCGCAGCGGCGCCGTTCAAAGCGTGCGGCGGCGCCGACTGGCAGGCCCAGGTGTTCCGCGACAAAGCCAGCGGCGAGGAGCAGCTGGCGCTGGTCCACGGCACGCTCGACACCGACCGGCCGGTTTTGGTCCGCATGCACAGCCTCGACCTGTTCGCCGACGTTCTCGGCGAATCCTGCGCCCGCTCCGGTGTCCTGCAGGGCGCGATGCGGATGATCGAACAGGACGGCTCGGGAGTCGTGGTCACCCTGCATGCCGCGGCACCCGGCTCACTGTCGCGCTCGATCGACCTGCGCGCGGGCAAGCCGGTCGAAGCCGGCGACGCGGTGCGCGGCTACGGCACCGGCGCGCAAATCCTTGCCGCGCTCGGAATCCATGACATGATCCTGCTGTCGAATACGCGCCATGCGCCGGTCGGCCTGTCCGGCTATGGCCTGGCAATCGTCGAGGAGCGGCCGATCGCGTCCGCTCCCATCGGGGGAGCAGAGTAGATGGCCACGGTCCTTCTCGTCGAAGCGCGCTTCTATCCGCATCTCAACGACATGCTGCTCACCGGCGCGCGGGCGGCGATCGAGGCCGCCGGCCACACCCATGAGACGCTGACCGTCAACGGTGCGCTCGAGCTGCCGGGAGCGATCGCGCTCGCTGCCCGGAGCGGCCGCTATTGCGCGTTCGTCGCGCTCGGGGTCATCATTCGCGGCGAATCCTATCATTTCGAGGTCGTGTCCAACGAAAGCGCGCGCGGCCTCATGGACCTGACGGTGCAGGGCATTGCGATCGGCAACGGCATCCTCACGGTCGAGGACGAGAATCAGGCGGTGGTCCGGGCCGACCCGTCGCAGGGCGACAAGGGCGGCGGCGCCGCGCAGGCCGCGCTGTCGCTGTTCGAGCTTCGCGAGAAATATGCGCCCTAGGCGGCGCGCGCCTCGGACAGGGTCGGGTAGTCGACATAGCCTTCGGCCCCGCCCGAATAGATAGCTCGCCGAATCGCCGTCGTTGAGCGGGGCGCCGAGGGCGATGCGGCGGACCAGGTCGGGATTGGCGATGAACAGGCGGCCGATGCTGACGGCGTCGGCGTGGCCGGCGTCGAAGCGGGCTCGCGCGTCGCTCCAGTCATAATCGCTGTTGATGACGATCCGGCCCGAATAGAGCGGTCGCATCGCCGGGCTGACCGGCTCCGTCGGGATCGCTCCGGCCAAGGTGGGCCGGCGCGGCTCGCGCAGCTCGATCCACGGCACGTGCAATTCTTCGAGGCGCCGGGCGACGGCCTCATAGAGAGCGATGGGATAGGCATCCTCGACGCCCTGCGAATAGATGTTGGGCGAAAATCGGATGCCGACCCGGTCCATGCCGATTTCGTCGCCGACGGCGGTCAGCACCTCGGTCATGAAGCGCAGTCGGCGGTCGATCGATCCGCCGTAGGAATCGGTGCGGAAGTTGGCGCCGTCGCGCAGGAATTGGTCGACCAGATAGCCGTTCGCGCCGTGGATCTGGACGCCGTCGAACCCGGCGACGATGGCGTTGCGCGCGGCCCGGGCGTAATCGGCGACGATCCGCCGGATGTCGTCGTCGCCGGCCGCGCGCGCTTCGACATACGGCTTCTTGCCTTCGTACGTGTGGGCGAAATCGGGCGCGCGAGTGGCCGAAGAAGACACGGGCTCCATCCCGCTGACGCTCGGATGGACCACCCGGCCCATGTGCCACAGCTGGGCGACGATGCGCCCACCCTTGCGGTGAACGGCCTCGGTCGCGAGCTTCCAGCCGGCGACCTGATCGTCGGCCCACAGCCCCGGCGCGTTGGGCCAGCCGAGGCCTTCGCGGCTGATCCCGGTCGCTTCGGAAATGATCAGGCCGGCGCTGGCGCGCTGCGCATAATAGAGCGCCATCAGCTCGTTGGGCACGCCCTCACGCCCGGCGCGCGCCCGGGTCAGCGGCGCCATGACGAGGCGGTTCGGCAACTTGATCGCGCCGAGCTCAAGGGGATCGAACAAAGCGGCCATGCAAATCAAATCCTTCTGTGCAGCCCGGCGGCGCACATAGGTCCGAGCGGAAAGTCTTCAATCGTCATTCTTGTTGCGCGGTCATAAGCCGGGCTTATGAGCCGAGCGTGCGGTTGCGGCTTCCCGAAGCGCTCTGCGCCCCCTAATCGCAGCGGGGTGAGCAGGCCCCAGCACCACCGTTTCGCCTTTCCCGCTTTGCTGATCGGCAGCACCGCGCTTGCCTTCGGTCCGTGGCTGGTGCGCCTGGCCGACGTCGGACCGGTCGCGGCCGGCTTCTGGCGGCTCGGGCTTGCCGTGCCGTTCCTGTTCGTGATCGCCGGACTGACGGGGCAGGCGGTCCACTGGCCGGGGCGCCGGCTGGCCGCGATCGCGGCCGTCGCCGGCTTCTTCTTCGCCGCCGACCTCGCGGCGTGGCATGTCGGCATCCACCTGACCAAGCTCGGCAACGCGACGCTGTTCGGCAACACCTCGAGCCTGATCTTCGCTGCCTGGGGGCTGTGGCTGGCGCGGCAGCCCCCGTCACCCGTGCAGGCCGGCGCGCTGGGCCTCGCGGCGCTCGGTGCGGGGCTGCTGATGGGGAGCAGCGCGGAGCTTTCGCTGAGCCACGTGCGGGGGGACCTCCTCGCTCTGTTCGCGGGCATCCTCTACACCGGCTATCTGATCGCGGTTCAGCGCGCCCGCCAGTCGCTCCAGGCGCTCCCCATGCTGTTCATCGCCAGCGCCTTCGGCGCCGCCATGCTGCTGCCTTTCTCGCTCGCGCTCGGCGAGCAGGTCGTCCCCGGCAACTGGACCTTCGTGCTCGTCCTCGCGCTCAGCAGCCAGGTGCTCGGCCAGGGGCTGCTGGTCTATGCGCTCGGCTCGCTGCCGCCGCTGGTCGTCGGCCTGACCTTGCTGACCCAGCCGGCAATCTCGGCGCTGGTCGGCTGGCTCGCTTATGGCGAGACCCTGTCCCCGCTCGACTGGGTCGGCGCCGCCGCCATCGCCGCGGCCCTGGTGCTGGTCCGGCTGCCCCAGCGGGGGTTGCGGACTCCAGCCGAGCAGCCCAGTTGAGCCGGCATGCCGGACCCGAGTCCCCTTGAGCAGCTCCGCCGCCGCCTCGCACTGGCGGTCGGTGAGAATGCCGTGTTCGACGGCTGGACCCGGACGGCGGTCGACAGCGCCGCCGGCCAGCTCGGGATCGATCCGGCCCAGGCGCGCCTCGCCATGCCCAAGACCCAGGCCGGGCTGATCGATCTCTACCTTCAGGAAGTCGATCGCGGGCTCGCGGCGTGGTTCACGCCCGAGCGGCTCGAGCCGCTGAAGATCCGTGAGAAGATCCGATCGCTGGTCTGGCGGCGGCTCGAGATCGTGGGCCCGGCGCGCGAGGCCGTGCGGCGCGCCCTGGCGATCCTCGCCATGCCCCAGAACGTGCCGCTGGCGCTCAAGGCGTCGTGGCGGACCGCCGACCTGATGTGGCGCATCGCCGGCGATACCAGCACCGACTTCAACCATTACACCAAGCGCATGACCCTCGGCGCGGTCTATGCCTCGACCCTGCTCGCCTGGCTCGACGACCAGAGCGAAGGCTGGACGGACAGTGCCGCTTTCCTCGACCGGCGGATCGACGACGTGATGAAGTTCGAGAAGTGGAAGGCGCAGTGGCGGGGGTCGTCGGACCGCCGGATCAGCCCGTCGCGCTTCTTCGGCCGGCTGCGCTATCCGCCGCGCTGAGCGGCTATTGATAATCATTCGCAGCAAGGCTAGGCCACGGCTCATGCTGCGCCGCTTCTTGTTGAGCCTCGCCCTCCTCGTCGCCGTCGTCCCGGCGCCCGCGCCAGCCGCCGGCACGGCGGACGTGCAGACGACCTGGCAGCTGCTCGACTATCTCGCCGTCGATTACGGCGGTGCGGTCCGCGACGGCAAGGTGGTCAGCGCTTCGGAATATGCCGAAATGCGTGAGTTTTCGGCCTCCGCTCGAGACAAGATCGCCGCTCTGCCGGCCAATCCCGCAAAGGCTGCGCTGGTCGCCGAAAGCAAGCGGTTCGCGTCACTCGTCGACACCAAGGCGAGCCCGGCCGACGTCGCCAGCGCCGCCCATGCGCTGGGGCAGCATTTGCTCGCCGCCTACCCGGTGCCGCTCGGGCCGAAGCAAGCCCCCGACCTTGGCCGTGGCGATCGGTTATTCGAGCAGAATTGCGCCAGTTGCCACGGTGCCAGGGGCGATGCCCGGACTGCGATGGCGCGACAGCTCGATCCGCCGCCGATCGCTTTTGCCGACCGGCAACGCGCCAGGCAGCGCAGTCCGTTCGCTTTGTACCAGGTGATCAACCAGGGCCTCGAAGGCACGGCCATGCAGAGCTTCGCGCAGCTCCCTGACGCCGACAAATGGGCACTCGCGTTCCGTGCCGGCCGCTTCGCTTATGGCGATGCCGAGATCCAGCAAGGCAAGCTGATCTGGGACAAGGACGCGGCGGTCAGGGCCGCCGTGCCGGACCTGAACGCGCTGAGTGCGCTCACGGAATCCCAACTCGCGGCGCGAATCGGCGCCGATAAGGCCGGGTTGGTGATCGCTTATCTGCGGGCCCATCCCGATGCGGTCGGCGCCAAGGGTTCGAGCCTGAGCCTTGCCCGCGAGCGCCTCCAGCAGAGTCTCGCCGCGTATCGGGCGGGCGACCAGGCCGCGGCAAAATCGCTGGCGCTGTCGGCCTATCTCGACGGCTTCGAGCCGGTTGAAGCCGCGTTGAGCGCGCGCAACGCAACGCTGCTCGCCCGCGTCGAACAGGACATGGCCGGCCTGCGCTCGGCGATCGCTGCCCATGCGCCGCCGGCAGACGTCGAGCAGCGGATTGCGAGCCTCAATGCCCTGTTCGGCGAGGTTGAGAGCGCCCTTTCGCCTGACAAGTCGAGCGCGGTTTCCACTTTCGTCGGCGCGGCGACGATCCTCCTTCGCGAAGGGCTCGAAGCGCTGCTGATCGTCGTCGCCATGCTCGCGTTCCTCAACCGGGGAGGACGCGCCGAGATGACCCGCTCGGTCCACTACGGCTGGATCAGCGCGTTGCTCGGTGGCTTAGCCACCTGGTGGGCGGCGACCGAGCTGATCACCGTCAGCGGCGCGACCCGCGAGCTGACCGAGGGCTTCGGCTCCGTGCTCGCGGCGCTTATCCTGCTGTTTGTCGGCATCTGGATGCACGGCAAGGCGCAGGCCGATGAATGGCAGCGCTACATTCGCGAAAAGATGGGCAATGCGGTGGCCGGCGGCTCGGCCTGGTTCCTGTTCCTTCTCGCGTTCATCGCCGTCTACCGCGAGATTTTCGAGACCATTATCTTCTACGTCGCCCTCGCGGCCGAGGGGAACGTCGGAGCGCTCATCGCCGGCGCCTTGTCGGGCGCCGTCCTGCTCGCGGGAATCGCGATCGCGATGCTGAAATTCAGCCAGAGACTGCCGATCTCGAAATTCTTCGCGTACAGCTCGGCGCTGGTCGCGGTGCTCGCGGTCGTGCTTGCCGGCAAGGGAGTCGCGGCGCTCCAGGAAGCGGGTCTGATGGGCGTTACGCCAGTCGATGTGCCGCGAATCTCGATGCTCGGCCTGTTTCCGACGCGCGAGGTGGTGTTCGCCCAGCTCGCCACGTTTGCCATCCTGTTCGCCGGCTTCGCTTGGAATCGCCGCCGCTCGGCGGCCCGGCTCGCCGCCGCCTAACCTACTACTGGACGGCGGTGGCGCTCGGTTTATAGCGGTCCCTTGGGAAGAGGAGACTCGCAATGGCGGGCGTGAACAAGGTCATTCTGGTCGGCAACCTGGGCGCGGACCCGGAGGCGCGGTCGCTCAACAACGGCGGCGAGGTCGTCAATATGCGGGTCGCCACCTCCGAGCAGTGGAAGGACCGCGACGGCAACCGCCAGGAGCGGACCGAGTGGCACAATGTCGTGATCTTCAACGAGAATCTCGGACGGGTCGCGAAGAGCTATTTGAAGAAGGGCTCGAAGGTCTATCTCGAGGGTCAGATCCAGACCCGCAAATGGACCGACCAGTCGGGCAACGACCGCTACACCACCGAAATCGTGCTGCAGCGCTTCCGGGGTGAGCTGGTGCTGCTCGACAGCCGCGACGGCGGTGGCGGCCGCGGCGCGTTCAGCGACGATTTCGAGGATGCCGGAGCCGCGCCGGCGCGCGCGCAGTCGCGCCCGCAGCCCGCGGCGTTCGACGCCGACCTCGACGACGACGTCCCCTTCTAGGAGCTTTCGCTGCCCTGCTTGAGCCGGGCGAGCGCCGCGAACGGCCCGGCCTCGGCCTCGGACAGGACTCCGGCCTCCTTGAGCGCCGCGTCGGCGCCGGCGCTCCGCGGATAGGGGTCGAGGCTGAGCGCCAGCGTATCGGCGATCGCCCCGCCCAGATCGATCGTGCTCCCGTCGTGGAAGACGACGTCGCAATCGGCCGGGCCGAGCTCGACCTCATCGTCGGCGCGGACCTCGGGCTCGCGCATGAACACGAGGCTGAAGGCTTCGTCGATATGCGCCGGGACGGGATCGCCGGTGACCACGCAGCTCTGCTCGAGCGACGCCACGATCCGGCCGTCCGCCTCGATCAGCGCGCCCTTGCGGGTGAGGGTGGCGTGCGCCTGAAAGGCGCCGAGGCCCGGCAATCCGAGGCGCTCGGCGACCGCCTGCCGCTCATCGTCGTCGGCGATGAGCTCGATCCGGTCGCCGTCGCGGATCCCGTCCACCTTCAGGCGATGGGCGAAGCGATCGGTCATTCGATCCTCCCTCCGGCGAGGGCGTCGACGGGAATTGCGTCCAGTCGGAGCCACAGGTCGCGCAGCCCGGCCACGGTGTGCGCCAGCGCATCGGCCGACGGCTCTTGCCCCCCGTAGGCGCTGTTGCGCGCGGCCTCCACCCAGCCGTCCCGCGAAATCGCCGAGCGCCACAGCTCGATCCGGCGGGCGAGCGCGCCGACCAGCTTGCGCACGGTCCGGCCGAGCTTGGGATCGCCAAGGCCCATTTCCCGATGTTCGGCGGTCATCGCTTCGACGAAGCGCTCGGTCAGGGCCGCCGCCGTAACCGGATCCGAATCGCCGTCCCGTTCGATCCGAACCATGACCAGCGCCGCGATCGTGGCGAGCATCGCAAAGCGCCCGTCGACCGTGTCGGCGATGCCTCCGGCCACATACCAGTGCGGCGCCCGGGTCTGGCCGACGACCCAGCCAAACAGCTCCGCGCCGCGGGCCGGGTCGGCCGTTAATCGTGGGAACAGGAATCGAAGCATAGCGTCCTTGCGTGCCGTCGCAGGGTTGCGCCCCCGCTTACCGGCCGCATATGAGGCGGACCGGGCGGCAGGCAAGATCGCACGGCACCCAGGAGAGGTTGAAACGATGAAGGTTGCGCTGCTCAAGCTTTCCACGGCCGCGATGGCCGCGGCGCTGCTCGCAGGCTGTGCCGGGGTCCGCGCGCACAAGGGCGCGGTGGTCGACCCGCAGCTGGCCAGCGCCATCCAGCCCGGCGTGGACAACAAGGCGTCGGTCGAGAAGACGCTCGGCCGGCCGTCGTTCACCGGCCAGTTCACCCCCAACGACTGGTATTATGTGTCGCGCGACACCAACCAGTTCGCGTTCCGCAATCCGCGAGTCGCACAACAGACGGTCTACCGCGTCCGGTTCGACCAGGCCGGCAACGTCAGTGGCCATCGACAAGACCGGCAAGGAGCTGATCGCCGCGATCAGTCCGACCGACCGCAAGACCCCGACGCTGGGCCGCCAGCGCAGCTTCTTCGAGGAGTTGTTCGGCAACATCGGCACGGTCGGCACGGCCAGCAGCAGCACGCAAGGCTATTGACCGCGAGCGGCGGTCCTCGGCTTCCTAGACGCGGAGCTTTGTCCTAAGCGCGGACCATGACCGCGACGCCCGCCGGCATGACCTATGCCGACTATCTGAAGCTCGATCAGCTTCTCTCCGCGCAGCAGCCCCTGTCGGACCTCCACGACGAGATGCTGTTCATCGTCATCCACCAGACCAAAGAGCTGTGGATGAAGCAGCTGCTGCACGAGCTCCAGTTCGCCATCGGCCTGATCAGCGAGGACCGCTTCGCCGAAGCCTATAAGGCGATGGCCCGGATCAGCCGAATCCAGGCAGTGATGACCTTGTCGTGGGACGTGCTCTCGACCCTCACTCCGGTCGACTATCTGAAGTTCCGCAGCGTGCTCGGCACATCGTCCGGCTTTCAATCGGCGCAGTTCCGCGAAATCGAGTTCCGCCTCGGCCTCAAGGAGCCCAACTTCGTCAACCATTACGATCCGGGAAGCGCGGAGCGCGCGCGGCTCGAAATCGCGCTCGTCGAGCCGAGCCTGCGCGAAGCGGCGATCGGGGCGCTGGTCCGGGCCGGGTTCGATCCGGGCGACCGCTCGGTGCCGGCGCTCGCCGACGCCTGGCTCGCCGTCTATCGCGACGCCGGCCGCTGGTTCGAGCTGTACGAGCTGGCCGAGAAACTGGTCGACATCGACGACGCCCTCGCCGGCTGGCGCCACAAGCATGTGCTGACGGTCGAGCGGATCATCGGCAACAGGCCCGGCACCGGCGGATCGGCCGGGGCGCCGTACCTGCGCGCGACGCTCGAGAAACGGGTGTTCCCGGAGCTGTGGTCGCTAAGGACCGAACTTTGAGTTTCAGGCCCCAGTGAGCTTCAAACCACTCTTCGCGCGCAGCCTCGCCGCGGACCCGGACCGACTGCATTTCGCGGCGCACAGCCATCATCTGTGGCCCGACGCCAGCTTCGCCGGGCAGGCCGACGCCTGGAACGACGCCGCCCGTCTCGCCGACCGCAAGTGGGACAAGGTGATGGACGAGGTCTGGCCCGAGGCGCAGGGCCATGTGGCGCGCGAGCTCGGCAGCGGCGACCCCTCCGCCATCGTCTTTTCGTCGAACACCCACGATTTCCTGATCCGGCTGATCGCGGCCGCGCCGCGGCGCGGGGACGGTCCGCTCAAGGTCCTGACGACCGATGGCGAGTTCCATAGCGCCCGGCGCCAGTTCGCGCGCTGGGCGGAAGACGGCACGATCGCGCTCGACAAGGTCGCGGCCGAACCGTTCGAGAGCCTGACCGACCGGTTCCTCGAGGCCGCGACGAGCGGCGATCACGATCTCATCCTGGTCAGCCAGGTGCTGTTCGGAAGCGGCCGGATGTTCGCAGCGGTCGACGCGCTCGCCGCGATTGGGCGCCCGGACGGGCCGTGGGTCGTCTTCGACGGCTATCATGCGTTCATGGCGCTGGAGCGGCCGTTCAACGAAATCGCCGCGCGCACCGCTTTCTATCTCGGCGGCGGATACAAATATGCGATGTCCGGCGAAGGCTGCGCGTTCCTCCACGCGCCGCCGGGTTTCGGTCCGCGCCCGCCGGTGACCGGCTGGTTCGCCGAGTTCGAGGACCTGACCCTGCCTCCGGGCAGCGTCGGCTATGCCAGGGATGCGAGCCGCTTCATGGGGGCGACCTTCGATCCGTCCGCGCTCTACCGGTTCAACGCGATCCAGCGGATGCTGCAGGACAACGGCCTGACCACCGCGCGATTTCGGACCATGCCGCGAGCCTCCAGGGGCAGCTGGTCGAGGCCTTGGGCCGCACCGCGCTCGGCGCCGCCGAGCTGCTCAACCCGCTCGACGGCGCGCCGCACGCCCGCTTCCTCGCCTTCCGCAGTCCGCAGGCGCAGCGCTGGTACGCCGCGCTCAAGGCGCGCAACTGCATCACCGACGTCCGCGGCGAGGTGCTCAGGATCGGCTTCGGCTTGTACCAGGACGAAAAGGACGTCGATCGTCTCATCGCGCTTCTCGAGCAACTCTAAGTATCTGAACAACAAGGAAATCCGAGGTTCATCCAGCAGCGCCATAGTGGGCGGTTGCATCGGCAAGCGGTGGAACGGGCTGTTCGCCCGCCCGTTTGATCGAGTTGAAAGGAGAAATTCTGATGACCAGGCTATTTCTTGCCGCCGGTGTCGCCGCGCTGGCGATCTCGATGCCGGCGAGCGCGAAGCCGGGCGGCGGTCATGGGGGCGGCGATCAGCAATCCGTCCAGACTCGTGGCAATTCCCACGGCGGCGGCAATGTCCAGGCCCGCGGCGGCGGCGGCGGCGGCGGCGGTAAGGCCTTCCGCATGCAGAGCGGGGGCGGCGGGGGGCAAGCCTTCCGCATGCAGAGCCATGGCGGGGGCGGCCACGCCCAGGCCCGCAGCTTCGAGCAGCGCGGCGGCGGCTTTTCGATGCGGCAGAGCCAGCGCCAGGCGTTCGCTTTTCAGGACCGCGGCCATGGCCGCGGCGGCTCGGCCGTCCGCGCCGAGCATGGCAATCGCAGCATGATGCGGACCCAGCGGGGCGAGCAGCGCCAGGTGCGCAATGTCGAGCGGCAGCACGGCAACCGGTTCGAGCAGCGCCAGGCGCAGAATTTCGAGCGTCAGCGCGGCAATCGGTTCGACCAGGTCCGCAACAACGAGACCTTCCGCAACGACCTTCGCGGCAACCGGGTCGAGCTGGCTCACAACCGCGACATGCTCCGCGATGAGCTTCGGGCCAATCGCATCGAGCGGCTCGACAACGGCGTCTTCGTTCGCGACGTGCGCAACGGCCCCCGCCTGCTCCGCGCCGAGGATTTCGGCGATCGGGCGCAGGGCTGGGGCGTCGGCGGTTGCCCGCCGGGCCTGATGTCGAAGGGCTGCATGCCGCCCGGCCAGGCGGCCAAGCTGCTCGGGACTCCGCTGTCGACTGCGGCGCGCTTTGCCACCTTCGACACCTTCCCGGTCTCGGCCCGCTACCTCTATCCGGACACCGAAGATTATTTCTATCGGTTCGGTGACGGCTATGCGTATCGGGTCGACCGCGATTGGCGCTGATCTCGGCACTGCTGCCGCTGGCGTTCGGCGGCTACACGCCGGGGAGCTATTTCCCCTCGTCGTACATGACCCCGAACTATTTCGTTCCGGACTATTACGGGTTCAACAGCTTCTACCCGACCAGCTATGCGGGTTACGGATACGGCTATGACAACCTCTGCAATCGCTACGTCAACGGCGTCGTCTACCAGGTCGATTGCGCCAGCGGCTTCGTCGAGGACGCGATCCCGCTCTACGCGGGCGGCTATGGCGTCGGGCAGATGCTGCCGAGCGGCTACGGCTATTACAACGTGCCGTCCCAGTATCGCAGCATGTACTACGATACGTCCGATTATAATTATTGGTACGCGCCGGGCGCGATCTATCAGTAC
>CAVXYS010000001.1:0-57803 GCA_963765945.1 uncultured Alphaproteobacteria bacterium | reverse complement strand
TCTCTGCCTGCCTCTCTTCCTCCTTTCCCTCCTCCTCCTCTCTCTCTCCCTCCTAGTCTCTCTCTCTCCTCTCTCTCTCTCTCTCTCTCTCTCTCTCTCTCTCTCTCTCTCTCTCTCTCTCTCTCTCTCTCTCTCTCTCTCTCTTTCTTCTTCTCCTCCTCTCCCGTTCCCCTCCTCCTCTCTCTCTCTCTCTCGCCCGCCGCCCCGCCGCCGCCTCCTTCCCTCCTCCTCCTCCTCCTCCTCTCTCTCTCTTCCTTCTCCTCTCCCTCTCTCTGCTCCATGGCTGCTCCATGGCTGTTCACGATCGAAAACGAGCAGCTGACGCCGTCCCTCAAGATCCGCCGCCACATCATTGGCAGGGTCTACGGCGAACGCCTCGACGCGCTCTATCGCAAGTAGCTTACGGCTTCTGGTAGACGGTGAAACTCCCGAGCTCGCAGGCCCCGACGGCTTCGGTCGGATCATGCATATCGACGATTTCAACAACCGCGCCGGTGCAGATACGCCCCGCCGTCAACGCCGCCGACGACACCAGCGAATAGGGCTTGCGACCTTCGCGCAGTTGGTGCTTCGCCGAGGTCGTTGCGCCAGATCCGCGGGCCGTCGCGAACAGCATGGTGTGGTCGTCCACCCCGATCGGGTTGTTGGTCTTCGCCATCGGCAGGCACGTGCGCGTCTCGCCCGCGACGCGGCCGCCGAGCCACTTGTCGAGGATGGCCCGAGCCTCCGGAGTTCGCGGCGGCTCGGCCGACTGGCCGGCTCCGATGAGAATCAAACGCGTGGCTGCGATCATTAAGCGACGCATGCTGTCCCCCCCATATCGTCGGGGACAGTTATGGCGGTCAGCCGCCGCTTGGCAACAGTCAGGCGCGCGGCCGGGTGTAAGGAACGAAATCGCCGAACACGCAGCTGCCGACGGTGAAGTGGTTGGTGAGGTCGACCACCTGGCCGATGTCGCCGCGGCACAGCTGGGCGCTGCCGAACTGCTTCGTCACCAGCGCGTAGGAACCGCCGAGGTTGCTGCACCCGCCTTGCATGTGATTGACGTAGACCCGGTTGCTGCCCTGGCGGAAGGCGACGGTCTGCTCGTCGATCACCACCATGTCGTCCTGGTGATAGGTCGGGAGGCAGCTGACCGGCGGCCGGCGACCTTGCCGGCGAGCAGCTGGTCGTAGCGCTGCTGGTCCTTGGCGGAACGGATCGGCTGCTGGGCCGCGGTGGTTGCGCAGCCGACGATGGCCGCGCCGATCAGCAAGAGAGCGATGCTGCGCATAGTAACCTCCAACGTTTCCTATCCGCCCGATGCTTTGGCGCTTCGTTTCATGAACGAAAGCTGTCTTTGGCGAGCCTTAAACGAGCGAACTCTTCCACATTAGTGGCTCGAACGAACGGATTGGTTTCACGCTCCTCGGCGACGGTGGTCGGGAGCGTGATGGCGCCGGCATCGCGCAGCGCCTGCGACCGCGTCGATCCGGGCGGCGACCGCCGGATTGTCCGGCTCGGCCGCGGCGGCGAAGCGCGCGTTGGCCAGCGTATATTCGTGTCCGCAATAGATGCGCACGTCGCCGGGCAGCGCCGCGATCCGCTGCATGTTGGCGTACATCTGCTCGGCGGTGCCCTCGAACAGCCGGCCGCAGCCCATCGCGAACATCGTGTCGCCGACGAAAATCACGCCTTCGTCCGCGAAATAGATAGGCGATGTGGCCGGCGGTGTGGGCCGGGATGTGCCACACCACGGCCTCGGCGCCGCAAACGCGGACCCGGTCGCCCTCGGCCACAATGCGGTCGACCGTGCTGACCCGCTCGGCTTCGGCCGGGGCCGGTGATGGTGCGCCGGTCGCGGCCTGGATCGCGGCGTTGCCGCCGGTGTGATCGGGATGCCAGTGAGTGTTCAGACCTGCGTCAGCTCGCCATCCCCTCGCCGCCGCCGCGTCGAGCACCGGCTCGGCAACGCGACGGATCCACGGCGGCGGTGTCGCCGCTTTCGCTGTCGTGGAGCAGCCAGACATAATTGTCGGTGAGGACCGGAACGGCGACGATTTCCATGCGCGCGCTCTACCGTTCGCCGGTGATGATCGCCAGCGCCTCGGCGGCGAGCCGGCGAGTCAGCTCGGCGGCGGGGAGGGAACTGCCGAGCGCGCGCGGCCTGGCCGGCCCACATCGGACCGAAGCCATATTCGCACTGCCGCTCGGCGACCGCGCGGATCGGGGCGAGCGCCGCGCTGGCGAGCGGGTATGGCGGCGCCTCGGCCCGCACCGCTCCGAGCTCGTCGACCAGCCGGCCGTGCAGCCCGCGGGCGAGGCCGCCGGTCATGAGATTGGTGAACAGGGTCGCCCCGCCGCGCAAAGCGCGCGCGGTGCGCGTCGCTGATCGGAGCTTCCGGGCGAATGCAGATAGGCGGTGCCGAGCTGAACCGCGCTCGCCCCGAGCGTCAAGGCAGCCGCGATCCCGCGCCCGTCGGCGATTCCGCCGGCGGCAATGACCGGCACCGAGACGGCGTCCGCGACCTGGGGCAGCAACGCGAACAGGCCCATCGCTTCGGCCGGGTCGGACCCGAGGAAGCGGCCGGTATGCCCGCCGGCCTCGAAGCCCTGGGCGATGATCGCATCGACCCCGCGCTCCGCGAGCCAGTGTGCTTCAGCGACGGTGGTCGCATTGCCGATGACCGGCGCGCCGCTCGCTCTAACCCGCTCGAGCAGCGGAGCTTCGGGCAGGCCGAAATGGAAGCTCACGACCGCCGGTTTCAGCTCCTCGACGACGGCGCACATGTCGGCATCGAACGGGAGCCGCAGCGCGCCGCCATTTCCGGGCTCCGCCCCATATTCGGCGTAATAAGGCTGGAGCAGCGCGCGCCAGGCGCGGTCGTCGACCGGGTCCGGCATGCGATGGCAGAAGAAATTGAGGTTGAGCGGCCCGGCGCCGCGGGCGCGGACTTCGCTGACCTGGGCCCGCACCTGATCAGGCGTGAGCAAGGCGCACGGCAGCGAGCCGACCGCGCCGCCCGCGATCGCCGCGGCGCACAGCTCGACTCCGCCGGCGCCGGCCATCGGCGCCTGGATGAGCGGATGCTCGGTCCCGACGCAGGTCGAGCCAGCGGCGGTCGGGCCAGCCTACCATTCGCCCGTGTTGGGCATCGACGCCCATGGCTCGGCCGGCGCGAGCGCGGCGCCCTTCTGGAGCAGCTCGACCGAGATATTGTCGGGCGAGCGGACGAACGCCATGCGGCCGTCGCGCGGCGGCCGGTTGATGGTCACGCCGGCGTCCATCAGCCGCTGGCAGGTCTCGTAGATGTCGTCGACCTGATAGGCGAGGTGGCCGAAGTTGCGGCCGCCGCGCATAGCCGCGCTTCGTCCCAATTGTGGGTCAGCTCGACCTCGCCGCCCTCGTCGCCGGGCACGCCGAGGAAGATCAGCGTGAAGCGGCCCGGCCTCATTGTCCATCCGCCGCCGCTCCTCGAGCCCGAGCAGTTGAAAGAATGCAACAGTCGCGTCGCGGATCGGAGACGCGGATCATCGAATGCAGGAATTTCATTTCGCTCTCACTCAATTCATCGCTATAAATGCACGGTTCGTCGCAGCCGTGACCGGCGATCGTGACCGGTGGCCGCTCGTATATGCGGACGAACGCACGGGGTATCACATCCCATGATCCAGAAGCTGCAGGACAGCCGCGCCGTCCTTTTGGGCGCGGTCGCGATTTTTGCCGTTGGCCTGACGACCAGCGGTTACGTGCTGGGCGACGGCCTGCGGCGCGCCAAGATGGCCGAGCACGGACGGTCACCGTCCGCGGCGTTTCGGAGCGCAACGTCACCGCCGACCTCGCGACCTGGTCGGTCGACTTCTCGCACCAGGGCAGCGAGCTCGGCCCGGTCCAGCAGTCGGTCGACCAGCAGGCGCGCGTCGGTCCGCGCCTTCTTCCAGCGCGCCGGCTTCCGGCCGGACGAGATCGCCGACAGCGACGTCGGCCTCAGCCGCGAACGGCCGCGCGACAGGCGACAAGCGGCCCGAACAAGCTGACCGTCCGCCGCTCGATCCAGCTGCGCACCAACGACGTGATGAAGGCGCGCTCGCCTACGCGCGCCAGGCCGAGCTGCTGCGCGACGGCGTCGAGCTGTCGGGCACCAGCATCAGCTACACCTTCACCGGGCTCAACGCGCTGAAGCCCGCAGATGATCGCCGAGGCCAACCAGAACGCCCGCCGCAGCGCCGAGCAGTTCGCCCGCGACAGCGGCGCCTCGGTCGGCCGGATCAAGACCGCGAGCCAGGGCTATTTCTCGGTCGGCGCGCGCGACGGCGAAGAGTGCGACGATTGCAGCTCGTCGGGCGGCAGCTCGCCGTTCCAGAAGGTCCGGGTGGTGACGACGATCGATTACGACCTGGGCTGAGCATGGCGGCGCGGCCGCTCACTTGGGCGGTTGCGCTCCGTCTTCACCGGTGGAGCGGCGCGGGAGCATCGCCAGCGGCCTTCGCGCGCCGCCTTGCCGACCGGGCCGTCGGGATCGTCGCCGGCGGCGCGCATCCAATAATCTGCGCGCCTGGTCCTCGTCGCCGGCGAAATGCGGCGACATGCCCGGCTTCGAACAGGATCGTCGGGTCGGACGGGGCCAGCGTCAGCGCCTTGCCGATCGCCGCCTGGGCGGTCGCCGTGTCCTGCTCGCGGATCGCGAGCGCGGCCGAGAAATACCAGTAGAACGGGTCGTCGGAGATCGCTGGCGGCGGCTTCGGTGAGCTTGGCGCGCGCGGTCTTGAGGTCGTTCTGCGCCTCGGCGGCGCGGGCGCGGTCGAGCAGCGCCTCGCCGTGCTGCTCGGCCTCGAGGCCGGGCAGCGCGAGCGCCTTGTCGAGCGCGACCGCCGCCTTGCCCGGCTGGCCCGGCGGCGATCCACAGATTGCCGGCGGCGGCGCACATGCGCGCGGTCTTCGGGTCCTTGTCCGACGACGCCTTGGCCGCTTCCTCGAAGGCTTGCGCGGCGACTGCGCGTCGCCGGCCTTCTGCGCCTCGAGCGCTCGGCAGACGAGCGCATCGGGCGTGACGACCTCGGGACACGGCCGGCGCGGCGGGCGCGGCGGCGGCGACGGCGGCGGCAATCAGCAGATGGATCAAGCGGCAGGCTCCAGCAGGCCGGCGACGGTGCGCAGGATCGCCTCGATCTCGTGCGGCTCCGACAGCCGGTGGCCGCCGCCCTTGATGATCGTCAAGCTGGACATCGGCTGAACGCAGCGCGCGCATGGTGCGGAAGGCGACGTCGAGCGGAACGTCGCGATCCGGCCTCGCCGTGGATCAGCCGCACCGGGCAATCGACCGCGATCTCGCCGTCCGAGCAGCCGCATGCGCTGGCCCGACGACCAGAAACCGGCGGTGGTGACTCGCTCGCCATAGTCGCCGTGGCCGCGCAGCGTTTCCCCGGCACCGAGCCGCGCTTTCAGCTCATCGCGGAAGCCCCATTCGGTGAAGTCCGGCTGCGCCGGCGATTCCGACCAGGGCCCGAACGCGCTCGGGCCGAGCGAGCGCGAGGTGCAGCGCGATCCACCCGCCCATCGACGAGCCGACCAGGACCAGCGGCCCTTCGGTCAGCTCGGTCGACGGCCGCGAGCGCCTCTTCGAGCCACAGTTCGAGCGTCCCGTCCGCGAACTCGCCGGGGCTCGAACCGGTGCCCGAATAGTCGAGGCGGAGCATGGCCAGGCCGCGCCGCTCGGCGAAGGCGTCGAGCGCGAGGCCTTGGTGCCCTCCATGTCGGACGCATAGCCGGGCAGGAAGACGAGCGTCGGCGCTTTGCCCCGGCGCAGCCGATAGGCAATCGAACGGCCGGCGACTTCGATGTAAGCGATCTTGGGCTGGCTCATGAGTTGAGCCCTCTAGCGGAGGATGCACAATGAAATACCGCAAGCTCGGCGACAGCGACCTCGAGGTTTCCGAAATCTCCCTGGGTCGTGGCTGACCTACGGGGTCGGAGTCGAAGCCGACAAGGCGCGCGCCTGCCTCGAGGAGGCGTTCGCGCAGGGGATCAACTTCATCGACACCGCCAACGTCTACGGCCGCGGCGCCGCCGAGACCTTCCTCGGCGACGCGCTGCAGGGCGCGGCCGCGCGACAGCTATGTGCTCGCGACCAAGGTCTATTTCCCGATGAGCGACAGCGACCGCGGCCTGTCGGCGCGCACAGATCGAAAAGCAGCTCGACGCGTCGCTGCAGCGGCTGCGGACCGACTATGTCGATCTCTACCAATGCCACCGCTACGACTGGGACACGCCGCTCGAGGAGACGATGGAGGCGCTGACCCGCGCGGTCGAAAGCGGCAAGACGCGCTACATCGGCTTTTCGGAATGGCCGGCCGAGCGCATCCAGGCGGCGATCGACCTGCACCGGGGTCGCCAAGTTCGTCTCCAGCCAACCGCAATATTCGCTGCTGTGGCGCGAGCCCGAGGACGAAGTGATCCCGCTGTGCGCCGCCAACGGCATTTCGCAGATCGTCTGGTCGCCGCTCGGCCAGGGCGTGCTCAGCGGCAAATATGATCCGGACCGCCCGCCGCCGCGCGGACTCGCGCGCGGCGAGCGACGAGATGGGCGGCTGGATGGACCGGCTGATGCAGCCCGACGTGCTGCGCGCGGTCCAGCAGCTGAAGCCGATCGCCGAGGACAGCCGGGCTGACCCTGCCGCAATTCGCGCTCGCCTGGGTGCTGCGCGAGCCCAATGTCGCCTCGGCGATCATCGGCGCGTCGCGGCCCGAGCAAGTGCGCGAGAATGCCGCCGCTTCGGGCGTGATCGTCGACACCCAGCTGTTCCTCCGGGCCGAAGCGATTATCGACGAGGCGTTGGCCGGAGCCGCGGCCTAGCTCAGATCGCCTTCGAGCTGTGGCGCGACGGCGAGACGAAGATCTCCTCGATCGCCAGGTCGAACAGCTCGGCGATGCGGAAGGCGAGCGGCAGCGACGGGTCGTATTTGCCGGTCTCGATCGCATTGACGCTCTGGCGCGACACTTCGAGCCGCTCGGCCAGGTCCTGCTGGCTCCAGCCGCGCTCGGCCCGCAGGATGCGGAGGCGGTTGTCCATCAGCAGCGCACCGGGGCGCCGAGGGTAAATCTGTTGGCGAGCCAGAAAAAGGCCTCGCGGATGGCCCGGCTGCGATACATGGTCATGAAAGTCCTTCCATTTGCTGCGCCGCGCCCTGCCTAGTTCACGCCGAAGCGCTTGTTGATCCATCCCGCGATGGTCTCCAGGACCAATGGAGCGACAGTTTCCTCGATGTCGCGATATTCGCCGACGGCCCCGGTGGCGGCGGTCTGGAACAGATGGTTGAGGCCCGGCAGCTCCACGATCGTTACGTCGCGGTTGGCCTTCAGGGCTGCCCGGATGGCCGGGAGGTTCTCGCCGGGCGGCACCTGTCGGTCCAGGCTGCCGTTGAGCGCCAGCACCGGGACGGTGATGCGCCCCAGGTTCGGCGCGGGGTCGTAGCGCAGGAAGTAGCGGAACCAGGGACTCGCAAACTGCTCGCAGAATCAGCTCCTTGTCGTAGCTCGGCGGGGCCCCCAGCGCGGCCATGGCCTCGGGGGTGAGAATCGCCCGAGCCGCGTTCAGCCCCGCTTCAGGCGTATCGGCGCGGGCGATCGCATGGAAAATGCTGGCCATCACCGGCTCGGCGCGGTTCATCTCGGCGTCGCTCATTCCCATCTGCGCGCCGACCAGCCGGTGCTGCGAGAGCAGCAGCCGGTCGAGCGACGTGCCGGGAGCGGCGAGGAGCACGATGAAAGCGGCATCCCGGTTCGTCACCATGGCGATGGGGCCGATCATCCCGCCTTCGGAATGGCCGATGAAACCGACCGCGTCCCTCCGGACTTCGCTTCGCGTCCTCAAATAGGCGAACGCGGCGTTGGCGTCGGTGGCGAGATCGGCTGAAGTCGCCGCGTTGTAGTTGCCCGTCGACTTGCCCACGCCGCGGTCGTCAACGCGCAGTACAGCGATGCCGTGGCGCGCCAGATAATCGGCGATGACCGCGAAGGGCTTGTGGCCCATCAGGGTTTCGTCGCGATCCTGTGGACCGGAGCCGCTGATCAAGACCGCGGCAGGGAACGGGCCCTTGCCCTCCGGTAACGTCAGGGTGCCAGCGAGGCGGATCTGGGCGAATGCCGGGTTGCGGAACGCGACGTCCTCGTCGCGATAGGGGAACGGCGCCTTGGGTGTTTGCGGTCGTCTGGGGGACTGGCGCGACGCCGCGCCTTGCGAGCGCTTGAATGTGACCGGGATGGCCGGTTGGCCGGTGCTGGTCCAGGCACCCGACAGTTGGGTCCCGTCTTCCGAAAGCGTGCCTTCGAAGGACGCTAAACCACGCCCAATTGAAAAGCGCACCTTGTGTTTCTCAACGACCAAGTCCTTGACCGGCAAGCCATTGACCAGCTGGTCGGGCGAGTTGAATTGCACGCTTGTTCCCCTCTCGCCGGTTGCGATACGCAACAGCTGGCGCAGCTTGGCGCCGTTCCGCTCGGCCAAGCCCTCCCACACGCCGTCGAGGCCCTCGATCCGCGGATTGGGGATGGCAGGCCGCGCGACAGGTTGAGCTTCATGCCCATGCCCTGGGTGAAGGTGCCCTGCCATTGCCGATCCGCCTCGACCCAGCGGCCTTCGTAGGCCGCGCCGACGCCGTCGATCTTGAACGTGAGGCGCCCGTCGGCGGCGCTAAAGTTGCTCACGCGAATCCTGCGGCCGGGAGATTGATCCGGGCTTTCGACCTCGGCATTGATCGCTCCCTGCGGGTCTCGCGTGACATGGAGGATCAGCATCAGGTCGCCGGTCGGCGCGGCGACCGCTCCGTGCCATTCGCCGATGGGATCCGGCGCGGCCGACGCAGGCGAGTGCAGGGAGACCGCCAACAGAACAGCCAAGGCCGCCAAAGCTTGCCGCAAGCGCATCATGATTTTCCTTGCCGAGATTGGTTGTGCCAGCCCTTCACGGACCTGCTCGCTGAGGCGAGGCGGCTCTTCATCAGCAGCCGACCTCGCCATGAGTCAGCTTGTTGGCGATGCCCCCAACCCCCAACCCGAAGAACCAGATCGTCGCGATCAAATAGCTGTCGGCAGGATCGACCAGGCCGAAGCTTGCAAGAAAGGCCCAGATCGTCGCGATGCTGAGCGCGCAGCCGCTTGCCCACAGGGCCTGCCGGACCATCAGGGTGCGGACATATTCGTCCTGTTCTTCGACCAGATAGCGGCCCATCGCGCCGAAGATTCCGATAATCGGCAATGCCGGAAGAACCGCAGCGGCGTAAGCGGCAATTCCCTGCAGCATGTGATGCTTGAAGCCGTAAACCGCAGCGATGAGGAGCACGGCAAACATCGCGCTGAGCCAGATCAGGCGAATATTGTAGCGCCTCCAGGCCGAAGTTCTGATCATGTCAACCGTCCTTTTCATCGTGTCAAGGTCGCTTTACGGATCGCCCGGGTGAAAGTCAAGATAGCTTTACACGCCCCCCCTGACGGCGCTCCTTGACTTGTTGATCACGCCGGCGCCGGACCGCGGTTGAGGCGCTGCGCGGGCATCGCTACATGCCCGGGGCAATGACCAGAATGTTCAAGATCGCGCTTCCCGACGGCTCGGTGAAGGAGATGCCCGAGGGCTCGACCCCGGCCGACGTCGCCGCGGCGATCGGGCCGGGCCTGGCCAAGGCCGCGCTGGCGGCCAAGGTGGACGGCGAGGTCCGCGACATCAGCCGCCCGTTCGAGGGCGACGCGACGCTCGCGCTGATCACCGCCCGCGACGAGAAGGACGCGCTCGAGCTGGTCCGCCACGATTTCGCGCACATCCTCGCCGAGGCCGTCCAGAATCTGTTCCCCGGGACGCAGATCACCTTCGGGCCGGCGACCGAGGACGGCTTCTACTACGATTTCGCCCCGACCGCGGCGCATGGGCCCTTCACCGAGGAGGAGCTGCCGGCGATCGAGGCGGAGATGCGACGCATCATCGCCGCCGACAAGCCGCTGGTCCGCGAAGTGTGGCGCCGCGACGAGGTGCGCGACTTCTTCAGCAAGTCGGGCGAGGCGTTCAAGGCCGAGTGGGTGATGGAGCTGCCCGAGGGCGAGACGATCAGCATGTACCGGACCGGTCAGGGCGAGGGCGCGTGGATCGACCTGTGCCGCGGGCCGCACCTCGCCTCGACCGGCAAGCTCGACCCGAGCGCGTTCAAGTTGACCCGGGTGTCCGGCGCTTACTGGCGCGGCGACCCCAAGAACCCGATGCTGTCGCGGATCTACGGCACCGCCTGGCTCAACCGGAAGCAGCTCGACGAGCATCTCGTCCGGCTCGAGGAGGCGGGCAAGCGCGACCATCGCAAGATCGGCCAGGAGATGGACCTGTTCCACCTCCAGGCCGAGGCGCACGGCAGCGTCTTCTGGCACCCCAACGGGTTCACCATCTACCGCGCGCTCGAAGCCTATATGCGGCGCCGGATCGACGCCGCCGGCTATCGCGAGATCAAGACCCCGCAGCTGATGGACGCCAGGCAGTGGGAGAAGAGCGGCCACTGGGGCAAATATCGCGAGAACATGTTCGTCGTCCCGGACGAGATCCCGAGCACCGAGGACGACGCGCCGGTCCTGTCCGGCGAAGCCGATTTGATGGCGCTGAAGCCGATGAACTGCCCGGGCCACATCCTCGTCTTCAAGCAGGGCATCACCAGCTATCGCGATCTGCCGATCCGCTTCTACGAGAACGGCAGCTGCCACCGCAACGAACCGCACGGCGCGCTCCACGGCCTCATGCGGGTGCGCCAGTTCACGCAGGACGATGCCCATATCTTCTGTCGCGAGGACCAGATCGTCGACGAGGCGCGAGCGTTCTGCGAGCTGGCCGACCGGGTCTACCGGGATTTTGATTTCCATTATGAGATCAAGCTCGCACTGCGGCCCGACGACCGCTTCGGCAGCGACGCGGATTGGGACAAGGCCGAGGAAGAGCTTCGCCAGGCGGTCGATCGCGGCGGGCATGGCGACGGACGAATTCGGCTGGGAGGAATTGCCGGGCGAGGGCGCCTTCTACGCGCCCAAGCTCGAATGGCACCTCAAGGACGCGATCGGGCGGACGTGGCAGGTCGGGACCTTGCAATCGGACCGGGTCCTGCCCGGTCGGCTCGATGCAAACTACATCGGCGAGGACGGACAGAAGCACCTCCCGATCATGTTCCACCGCGCGATCTTCGGCTCGTACGAACGGTTCATCGGCATCCTCATCGAGCATTATGCGGGCAGGTTCCCGCTGTGGCTGGCGCCGGTCCAGGCGGTGGTGACGACGATCGTGTCCGATGCTGACGATTATGCGCGGACCGTCGCCGAGCGGCTGGCCGCCGCCGGCATCCGCGTCGAGACCGACCTGCGCAACGAGAAGATCAACTACAAGGTGCGCGAGCACAGCCTCGCCAAGGTCCCGCTGCTGCTGGTCGTCGGTAAGCGCGAAGCGGAGGAAGGCACGATCGCACTCCGGCGCCTCGGCAGCGACGAACATCAGCAGATGCTGAGCGTCGACGAAGCGCTGGCGATGATCCGGGCCGAATCGGTCCCGCCCGATTTGCGCTGACGCGACTCGGCCACATCCTGCGGCAAAAATGACTCGCTTTCAGGCCGCGAACCTTTTCAATCGGGCCTCAAGCGCCTAACTCGCCTTCCGTTCGATCAACCTTATTGGAGACTTGGCTATACCACCGCCCTATCCGCGCCGAGGAATGGCGCCGCCGCCGCCGATGACCGGCCCCCGCTTCAACGAGTTCATCCAGTCACAAAAGGTGCGGGTGATCGACGAGAACGGCGAAAATCTGGGCGTGATGTTTACGCGTGAAGCCTTCGAACAGGCGCAGGAGGTGGGTCTCGACCTGGTCGAGATCTCCCCCAACGCGGACCCGCCGGTCGCCAAGTTCCTCGATATCGGCCGCTACAAATACGAGGCCCAGAAGAAGGCGGCGGAGCAGCGCAAGAAGCAGAAGACGCAGGAGATCAAGGAGATCAAGATGCGTCCGAACATCGACGACCACGACTATGACACCAAGATGAAGAAGGTGTTCGAGTTCCTCGAGGAGGGGGACAAGGTCAAGGTCACGATGCGCTTCCGCGGCCGCGAAATGGCCCACGGCGAGCTCGGCATGGCGGTCCTCCGCCGGGTCCAGGAGCAGACCGCCGAGCTGGCCAAGATCGAGGCCCATCCGCGCATGGAGGGCCGCCAGATGCTGATGGTGCTGGCGCCGAAGTAGGCGATGGCCAGCCGATCCCTCGATTGCCCGCGCTGCGGCGGCGGAATGGAGGCCGGCTACATGATCGACGTCGGTTACGGCACCAAGGCCGTGCCGAAGTGGGTTGAAGGCGCGCCGCAGAAGAGTTTCTGGACCGGCTTGAAGGTCACCGGCAAGGACCAGCTCGACGTCACCACCTACCGCTGCCGGCGCTGCGGCTACCTCGAGAGCTACGCCTAGGCCGGGGGCCCGGCCTACTTACACTGTTGCAATTATGCTGCATCGCGGCGGCGTTTGCGTGGCGGCCGCTTTCCTTGTCGCGCGAACGGCATTAGCCTCCCTCGCTGGAGCTTGCTCCAACAGGGGAGAAAGACATGCGCAAGTCGGTGTGGCTGCTGTCGGCAGCATTCGTCACATTTGCATCGCCGGCCATCGGCCAGAGCACATCGCAATCCACCACGGACACCGACAAGAGTTCGGCCCAGCCGACCCCGGGGGCGACCGAAGGCGCGGCGGTCCAGGACCAGGCGACCGAGACGCAGCCGGCCAACACCGGCGACATCGTGATCACCGCGACTCGCCGCAACCAGGCCCTCTCCGACGTGCCGATGGCGGTCAGCGCGGTCACCGCTCGCAGCTCGAGAACACCGGCGCCAGCGACATCCGCCAACTCAACCAGGTGGCGCCGTCGCTGCTCGTCTCCTCGACCTCGTCGGAAGCCGGCGCGGGCGTCGCCCGCATCCGCGGCGTCGGCACGGTCGGCGACAACCCCGGCCTCGAAAGCTCGGTTGGCGTGTTCATCGACGGCGTCTATCGCTCGCGCGCCGGCGTCGCTTTGACCGAGCTCGGTGCGCTCGACCGGATCGAGGTCCTGCGCGGGCCGCAGGGCACCTTGTTCGGCCGTAACACCTCCGCCGGCCTGATCTCGATCATCACCGCCAAGCCGCGGTTTTCACCGCAGGTCACCGGCCAGATCGACCTCGGCAATTACGACCTGCGGCGCTTCGAGGTCGGCATCACCGGACCGATCAGCGACACGCTCGCCGCCCGGCTCGACGCCGTCTACATGACCCGCGACGGTTTCCTGAAGGACGATATCTCGGGCCGCCGGGTCAACAACCGCGATCGCTGGATGGCCCGCGGCCAGCTCCTCTACCAACCCAACGACGATCTGTCGGTGCGGATCATCGGCGACTGGTCGCAGCGGCGCGAGGAATGCTGCGCGGCGCCCTACCTGCCTGCCCAGGACACGATCGTCTCCGGCGGCAGCGTGATCGAGGCGCCGTCGACCATCGCCACGATCGAGCGCGGCCTCGGCGCGATCATCAACGACGATCCGTTCCATCGCCACGTCTCGATCACGCCCCACCGCGGCTACAATGCCGATGTCGACGACGGCGGCGTTTCGGGCGAGGTCGTCTATGACATGGGCGGGGCCGAGCTCACCTCGATCACCGCTTATCGCTACAACAAGTACATCCGCGGCCAGGACGCCGACTTCAACAATCTCGACATCCTGTTCCGCGACGGACACGGCGGCGCCTTCAACAAGTTCAAGACCTTCACCCAGGAGCTTCGGCTGCAGGGCAATGCCTTCGGCGACAAGCTCGACTGGCTGGTCGGCGGCTATTACGCCAATGAGAAGCTGCAGCTGAAGGACAACCTCGCCTACGGCGCGGACTATGCGCGCTACGCCAACTGCCTGGTCGCCAACAGTTTCGCCCAAGGGCTGATCGCCATCCGAGCCCCGTCGCCCAGGCGCTCGGGAATTCGCTGTCCAGCCCGGCGCCGCGGGCGGCGGAACCTGCTTCAACCAAGCCACGGCGGCAACGATCCTCCCCATCCTGCCAGCCAGCCAGCAGGGTGCCTTCGCCGCGTTCGCGCGGGTCGGTGCGCCCTTCAACACGGCGGCTTTCAGCAACAGCGGCTTTTTCAATCTTGCCCGCGCCCTTGGCGGCGCGCCGTTTGCCAGCACGACGCTGAACGATGTCGCGCTCCACGACCTCTACGACCAGTCGAGCAACAACTGGGCGCTGTTCACCCACAACATTTTCTCGATCACCGACCCGCTGAAACTGACGGTCGGCGCCCGCTATACGCACGAGAAGAAGAAGCTCGACGCGGACCTTAGCGATAACAATCTGCATGTGCAGCTTCATTCTCGGGCGGCGCGCTCGCGTCGCTCAGACGCTGCCGTGCGTCAGCCCGCAGCGTTCCGGCGGGCGACGCCGCTTACGCCAGGCTTCCTCAATCTTCGCGATTCGCAGGACCGAGAGCAAGTTCTCGGGCACGGCGGTGCTGAGCTACAAGCCGACCGACCAGCTGCTGACCTATGTCAGCTATTCGCGCGGCTATAAGGCCGGCGGCTTCAACCTCGATCGCTCGGCGCTGGCGCCGTCAGCGGCTGACCCGCCGCTGTCCGGCAATGGCGCGATCTGTGTCACGACGCAACCGGCTGCCGGCGCGTCGCCTCCGATTCAGTTCAAGCCCGAGACCAATCGACGCGTTCGAGGCTCGGCGCCAAGTTCAACGGCCGCGGCATCGACATCAACCTCGCGCGTGTTCCACCAGCTGTTCAAGAACTTCCAGCTGAACACCTTCAACGGCCTCAATTTCGTGGTCGAGAACGTCAACAGCTGCAGCGACAGACCTGGGCGGCGCCGACACCGACAACAACGCGCTGACCGGCGCCTGCGACGGCCAAGCCGCGCCGGCGTGCAGACGCGGCTTCGAGCTCGAAGCCTTCACCCGCCCGATGCCGCGACCTCCACGATCAACGGCGGCGTGACCATGGCCAACACCAAATATCGCCACAATCTGGTCGGCGACCGACGGCGGCCGCTGACCAACGCGCTGTTCCAGCTGCCCGGCCGGCGGATTTCCAACTCGCCGCAATGGACCGGCGACGGCTCGATCGCCTGGACCCCGCCGATCGGCAATTCGGGCCTCCGCGCCTTGTTCTACCTCGATGGCCGCCAGACCAGTCGAGCTACAACACCGGCTCGGACCTCGACATCGAGAAGCTGCAGAAGGGCTTCACGGTGTTCAACGGCCGCATCGGCATCCACGGGCCCGACGACGGCTGGGCGATCGAGTTCTGGGGCCAGAACCTGTTCGACGAGGACTTCCTCCAGGTCGCGTTCGACGCGCCGATCCAGGGCGGCTGCACGACCCGCGGCGCGGTCGACAACTTCTGCGCCGCCTCGACTCGGTCCCGACGCGCGACCGCAGCTCTACGGCGCGTTCCTCGGCGAGCCGCGGACGTTCGGCGTGACCTTGCGCGGCAAGTTGCAGCCCGGCCGGCCGCGCCGCCGTCGCCCCGCCGCCTCCGCCGCCGCCGCCGCCGCCGCCGGCGACGCAGACCTGCCCGGACGGCTCGGTGATCGCGGCGACCGCGCCTGCCCGGCGCCGCCGCCGCCGCCGCCGCCGCCGCCGCCGGCGCCGGAACGCGGCAACTCGAAAGCGGCAGAGCCCCGCTTCGGCGGGGCCTTTTTCTCGGGCTAGGCGGCCTGCGCTGGGCGCCGCGGCGGCGCGAGCAGCGCGGAGCGGAGCCGATCGACGTCTCGGACGTCGAGCTTACGGCCGTCGGCGCGGGTCAAATAGAAGACGTCGACCGCGCGCTCGCCATAGGTCGCGATGTGGGCCGAGTGGATCTGGTGGCCGCATGCGCGTGGATCGCCGCGCCAGCGCCGCGAGCAGCGCCGGCCGGTCGAGCGCATTGACCTCGACCACCGTCGTTCGGTTCGACGCGCGATCGGCGATCGCGACCGACGGCGCGACTGGAATGCGCGCTGCGCGGCGCGCCGCGCTCGGGCGCGGGCAGCGGCGGCGGCTCCTGCGCTGGTCAAGCGCCGCCTCGACCGAACGGACCAGGCGGCTGCGCAGCCGGCGTCGGAATAGGGCCGGCCGCGGCCGTCGAGCACCAGCAGATTGTCGAGCGCCATGCCGTCGCGCGTCGTGTGGATGCGCGCATCGATGATGTTCGCTCCGGCCGCCGCCAGCCCGGCGCAGATGCGGTAGAACAGGCCCTCGCGATCGGGGGTGAAGACGCTGATGCGGGTCGCGCCGCTGTCGCGGTCGTCCTCGGCGACGACGCTCGGCCGCGCATCGCCGATACGCGCTTCGGCGATCGCGACCTGGCGCGCGTTCGCGACCTGCCAGGCGAGCGGCTCGGCCAGCCAGTAGCTGTCGGGAAGGCGCCGCGCATGGGCGCGGATCGCGCTCGCCTTCCAGCCGAGCTCGGCGGCCAGCTCCTTCTGCCGCGCTTCGACCAGCTCGGCCCGGCCATGCTGCTTGTGGCCCAGCCGCAGCCGCTCCTCGGCCGCCTCGAACAAGGTTCGCAGCAGCGTCCGCTTCCACTCGTTCCACACGCCCGGCCCGACCGCGCGGATGTCGACCACGGTCAGGATCAGCAGCAGCCGCAGCCGTTCCGGGCTTTGCACCTGCCGGACGAAATCCTCGATCGTCTTGGGGTCGGCGAGGTCGCGCTTGAACGCGGTCGACGACATCAACAAATGGTAGCGGACCAGCCACGACACGGTCTCGGTCTCGGCCGGGTCGAGCCCGAAGCGCGGGCCGAGCTTCAGCGCGATCTCGGCGCCGATCACGCTATGGTCGCCGCCGCGGCCCTTGGCGATGTCGTGCAGCAGCACCGCGACGTAGAGCACGCGGCGCGAGGCGATCTGCTTGATGATCGCGGTCGACAGCGGATGGTCGTGCCTTGAGCTCGCCGCGCTCGATCGCCGCGAGCAGTCCGATCGCCCGGATCGAATGCTCGTCGACCGTATAATGATGGTACATGTCGAACTGCATCTGGGCGACGACCCGGCCGAAGTCGGGAACGAAGCGGCCGAACACCCCGGCCTCGTTCATCCAGCGCAGCACGATCTCGGGATGGTGGATGGAGGTCAGCACCTCGAGGAACAAGGCGTTGGCGCGCGCGTCGTCGCGCACCGCCGCGGTCGATCAGCCCGGCATCGCGGGTCGCCGCGCGCATCGCCGCCGGGATGGATCTCGAGCTGCTCGCGCGCGGCAAGCGCGAACAGTTCGAGCAGGCGAATGGGATCGGCGCGGAAGAAATCGTCGGCGGGGATCGAGATGCCGCCCGCGGTCGAGGATGAAGCCGCCGAGCCGCTTCGGCCGCCGGCGGATCGTCGGCAGCGCGAAGCGGAAGCCCTTCTTGCCCAGTTGCTCGTCGAGCTGGGCGAGGAACAGGCCGGTGAGGTCGCCGACCGCCTTGGCGTTGAGGAAATAGAATTGCATGAAGCGCTCGACCGCGGATTTCCCGGGCCGGTCGGCGTAATGCATGATCTCGGCGATGCGCGGCTGATATTCGAAGCTCAGCCGCTCCTCGGCGCGGCCGGCGAGCAGGTGCAGGTGGCAGCGCACCGACCAGAAGAAGCGCTCGGCGCGGTCGAACCGGCGGAATTCCGCGGCGCTCAACAGCCCCGCCCCGACCAGGTCGGCGGGGCGCTCGACGCCATGCACATATTTGCCGATCCAGTAGAGCGTGTGGAGATCGCGCAGCCCGCCCTTGCCGTCCTTGACGTTGGGTTCGACGACGTAGCGGCTGTCGCCCATCCGGATGTGGCGCTGGTCGCGCTCGGCGAGCTTGGCCGCGACGAATTCCGCGGCGGAGCCTGCGACAACGTCCTTGCGGAAGCGGCGCATGGCCTCGTCGAACAGGCGATCGTTGCCCCACAGCCAGCGACCCTCGAGGAAGGCGGTGCGCACCGTCATGTCCTTCCGGGCAAGGGCGATCAGCTGGCTTTGCGAGCGGACCGAATGGCCGACCTTGAGCTTCAGGTCCCACAGCAGATGGAGCATCGCTTCGGCCGCGCGCTCGGCCGCCGCGGTCGGGGCCGTGGCGGTCAGGACCATCAGGTCGAGGTCGCTGAACGGCGCCATCTCGCCGCGCCCGGTGCCGCCGAGGCCGACCATCGCCAGGCGATCGTCGAGCGGCTGGTCGAGCAGGCGCTCGACGACGAAATCATGCGCCAGCCGGACGAGCTGGTCGTGGAGGTAAGCGGTCGCCTGGGCCGCCGCCCGGCCGCGGCCCGGCTCGTCGGCCAGCCGCCGCGCGACCTCCGCGCGGCCGGCCCCCAAGGCCTCGCGCAGAATGGTCGAGACTTCCGCATTGAGCTTCTTTCCGCCGCGCAGGCTGGCGATCCGGTCGGCGATCCCCCGGCGGTCGATGATCGATCGCCGGTGGTCGACGTCGAGCAGGTTCATGGCTCGCGCTCGGCCGTCAGTCGCTTGAGGCGGTAGAGCTCCTCGAGCGCCTCGCGCGGGGTGAGCGAGTCGGGCTCGATCGCTTCGAGCGCCGCGGCGAGCGGGTCGGGCGCCGGCGCGGGCTCGGCCGCGGTCGCGAACAGCGGCAGATCGTCGAGGCCGGCGGCAATCCCGCCGGTCGCGTCGCGGCCGGCTTCGAGCTTGGCGAGCACCGATCTCGCGCGAGCGACCACCGCGGCCGGCAGGCCGGCGAGCTTGGCGACCGCGATCCCGTAGCTGCGGTCGGCGGCGCCGCCGGCGACCTCGTGGAGCAGGACCAGGTCGCCCTTCCATTCGCGCGCCCGGACGTGATGGAGCGAGAGCAATTCGAGCCGCTCGGCGAGCCGGGTCAGCTCGTGATAATGGGTCGCGAACAGGGTCCGGCACTGCACCTGGTCGTGCATCGCCTCGACCACCGCCCAGGCGATCGCGAGCCCGTCATAGGTCGAGGTGCCGCGGCCGATCTCGTCGAGGATCACCAGGCTGCGCGGAGTCGCCTGGGCGAGGATCGCGGCGGTCTCGACCATCTCGACCATGAAGGTCGAGCGGCCCCGCGCCAGATTGTCCGACGCGCCGACCCGGCTGAACAGCCGGTCGACGATCCCGACGGTAGCCCGCGCCGCCGGCACGAAGCTGCCCGCCTGAGCGAGCACGGCGATGAGCGCGCTCTGGCGCAGGAAGGTCGACTTGCCGCCCATGTTCGGGCCGGTGATCAGCCACAGCCGGTCGGACGGGCCTAGCGCCAGGCTGTTGGCGATGAACCGCTCGCCAGACTCCTTGAGCGCGGCTTCGACCACCGGATGGCGGCCGGCCTCGACCTCGAGTTCCGGCTCGTCGGTCAGTTGCGGGCGCGACCAATGCCCTTCGACGGCGCGCTCGGCATGGCCGGCAGCAACGTCGATCCGCGCCATGGCATCGGCCGTGGCCGTGATGTGCGGCGCGGCGGCCACCGCCAGCGCGGTCAGCTCGTCCGCGTGCGCCGCTTCGGCGGCCAGGGCGTGGGCGCCGGCCTCGACCACCCGCGTTGCTTCGTCGTGGAGCTCCGGCGAGTTGAAGCGAACCACGCCGGCGAGCGTCTGGCGGTGGGTAAACCCGCTGTCGGGCGCCATCAGTCGGTCGGCATGGCGGGCGGCGACCTCGACATGATAGCCGAGCACGGCATTGTGACGGATCTTGAGCGACGCGATTCCGGTCGCGTCGCGATAGCGGCTTTCGAGCGCCGCGATCGCCCGGCGCCCGTCCGACGCCGCCTCGCGCAGCGCATCGAGCGCGGCATCGTAGCCCTCGGCGATATAGCCGCCCTTGGCCGGGTCGAGCGGCGGCGACTCGACCAGCGCCACCGTCAGGCGGTCGACCAAGGCGGCGTGGCCGCCGAGCCGCGGCAGCAGGTCTTGGAGGAGCTGCGGGCGGTCGGGCTCGAGCTCGATCTCCGCCTTGAGCGCAGCGGCCCCGCCGAGCCCGTCGCGCAGCAAAGCGAGGTCGCGCGGGCGTCCCGCGGGCCGCCGCCAGGCGGGCCAGCGCGCGCGCGACGTCCGGCAGCGACTTGAGCGTCGACCGTAGCCGCGTACGGCGCAGCGGATCGACGTGAAGCCAGGCGACCAGGGCCAGCCGCGCCTCGATCGCGGGACGATCGGTGAGCGGCGCGGCAATGTCCTCGGCGAGCAGGCGGCGCCCGGCGGCAGTCTGGCAGCGGTCGATCTCGCCGAGCAGGCTGCCGGGCACGCCGCCGCCGGCCGAGCGGGTCAGCTCGAGACTCTCGCGGGTCGCCGAATCGATCGCCATATGGCTCGAGCGGCGGATTCGTCGCGGGACGTCGAGCAGGATACCCGGCGTCCTTCTGGGTCGCTCCGAGATAGGCGAGAAGGCCGCCGGCCGCGGCCAGTTCGGCCCGGGACGGTGCGCCCAGCCCGTCGAGCGTGCCGAGGCCGAACCGGATCATCAGCGCGCGCTCGCCCGCGGCGCTGTCGAACCCGCCCCTTCCAGCGCAGGTGCGAAGCCCCGGCACCGGGTCCGCGGCAATGGTCTCCGCCGGCGCCAGTCGCGCCAGCTCCGCGGCGAGCTCGCCCGGCCCGCAGGCGATCAGCTCGAACCGGCCGGTCGAAATGTCGGCGGCGGCGATCGCCCAGTCCTCGCCGGCGCGGCCGATCGCGGCGAGCCAGTTGGCCGAGGCGGATTCGAGCAGCGACTCCTCGGTCAGCGTGCCCGGCGTGACGAGGCGGATGATCGCGCGCTCGACCAGCGCCTTGGAGCCGCGCGCCTTGCGCGCCTCGGCCGGGCTCTCGGTCTGCTCGGCGATGGCCACCCGGTGGCCGGCCCGGATCAGTCGGGCAAGATAGGATTCGGCCGAATGGGCCGGTACGCCGCACATCGGGATCGGCTCGCCGGCATCGGCGCCGCGCTTGGTCAAGGCGATGTCGAGGCAGGCCGACGCGACCTTCGCGTCGTCGAAGAACAGTTCGAAGAAATCGCCCATTCGGTAGAACAGCAGGGCGTCGCCGGCCTCGTCCTTGAGGCGGCGATACTGGGCCATCATCGGTGTCGGTGCGTCCGCCCGCGCCATGAGTTTGACTACCCCCGTTCGTCATTCCCGCGAAAGCGGGAATCCCGCTTTTCTGTGGACGCAATCCGGAAAGGCAGCGGGACCCCCGCTTTCGCGGGGGTGACGGAATGGGCTAAGGCCCCCCACCAAGGAGCGGGAATGTCCGAAAGCAACGTCAAATATACCGAAGCCGAAGCGCTCGAGTTTCATGCGCGCGGCCGGCCCGGCAAGATCGAGATCATCGCGACCAAGCCGATGGCAACGCAGCGCGACCTGGCGCTGGCTTACTCACCGGGCGTTGCAGTCCCGGTCCGCGCCATCGCCGAGGATCCCGGCTGCGCCTACGACTTTACGGCCAAGGGCAACCTCGTCGCGGTCATCTCCAATGGCACGGCGATCCTCGGCCTCGGCAATCTCGGAGCCTTGGCCTCGAAGCCGGTGATGGAAGGCAAGGCGGTGCTGTTCAAACGCTTCGCCGACGTCGACGCGATCGACATCGAGGTGAAGACCGAGGACGCGCAGCGGTTCATCGAGTGCGTCGAATTGCTCGAGCCGAGCTTCGGCGGGATCAACCTCGAGGACATCGCCGCTCCCGACTGTTTCATCATTGAGCAGACGCTGCGCGAGCGGATGTGCATCCCGGTATTCCACGACGACCAGCACGGCACCGCGATCATCAGCGCGGCCGGGCTGATCAACGCCTGCCACCTGACGAACCGCGAGCTGGCGGACGTGCGCGTGGCGGTGAACGGCGCCGGCGCCGCCGCGATCGCCTGCACCGAGCTGATGAAAGCGATGGGCGTGCGCGGCGACCATGTCATCATGTGCGACCGCAAGGGCGTGATCCACAAAGGTCGCACCGACCTCGACCAGTGGAAGTCGGCGCACGCGGTCGAAACCGACAAGCGCACGCTGGCCGAGGCGATCGAAGGCGCCGACGTGTTCCTCGGCCTGTCGGCGGCGAACGTCGTGTCGCAGGACATGGTCAAATCGATGGCCCGCGATCCGATCATCTTCGCCATGGCCAATCCCGATCCGGAGATCCGGCCCGAAGACGCGATCGCAGTGCGACCGGACTCGATCATCGCCACCGGGCGCTCCGACTATCCGAACCAGGTCAACAACGTCCTCGGCTTCCCGTTCATCTTCCGCGGCGCGCTCGATGTTCGTGCAACTGCGATCAACGATGCGATGAAGATCGCGGCGGCCGAGGCGCTGGCCGAGCTGGCGCGCGAGCCGGTGCCGGAGGAAGTCGCCCGCGCTTATGGCGGTCGGTCGCAGAGCTTCGGCCGCGATTACATCATCCCCGCGCCGTTCGATCCGCGGCTGATGGAGGTGGTCGCCTCCGCGGTCGCCGAAGCCGCCGTCGAGTCGGGCGTCGCGCAAAAGCCGATCGCGAGCATGGAGGCCTATCGCCAGGAGCTGCGCGCGCGGCTCAACCCGACCGTCGCGGTGATGAGCCTGGCGTATGAAAATGCCCGCGCCAATCCGAAGCGGGTGCTGTTCGCCGAGGGCGAGGAGCCGAACGTGCTGCGCGCCGCGATCGCCTTCAAGGAAGGCGGCTACGGGACCCCGGTGCTGGTCGGGCGCGAGGACGTCTACGACATGCTCAAGGAGATGGGCGTCGAGGATGCGCAGGACTATGAAGTCCTCAACAGCCGCAACTCACCGCTGGTCGGGCGCGCCGTCGACTTCATCTACGAGAAGCACCAGCGCCACGGCCTGCTCCGCCGCGAAATCGAGCGGATGGTCAACCAGGACCGCAATTACTTCACCGCGGCGATGCTCGCGCTGGGCGAGGCCGACGCCATGATCACCGGCACGACGCGGCCGTTCAGCCAGTCGCTGCGGCAGGTCCGGACGGTGATCGACGACGAGCCCGACGCGACCCCGTTCGGAGTCAATGTGATCATCGGGCGGCCGCATACGGTGCTCATCGCCGACACCGCGGTGACCGAGCGTCCGACCTGTGAACAATATGCCGCAATCGCGATGCGCTCGTCGGCCTTCGCGCGGCGGATGGGGATCGAGCCGCGGGTCGCGTTCATCAGCTACACCACCTTCGGCAATCCGCCCGGAGTCCATATCGAGGAGCTGCGCGGAGCAGTGAAGCTGCTCGACAGCTTCAACGTCGACTTCGAATATGAAGGCGAGATGTCGCCCGACGTGGCGCTCAACCACGACCTGCAGCGGCGCTATTATCCGTTCAGCCGGCTGACCGGGCCGGCGACGATCCTGGTCATGCCCGGCCTGCAGTCGGCCAATCTCTCGGCCAAGCTGTTGAAGGAGCTGGGCGGCGAGAGTGTGCTCGGACCGTACATCCTCGGGCTCGAATTGCCGGTGCAGATCGCGCCGATGACCGCGACCGCGTCCGACCTCGTCATGCTGGCGGTGCTCGCCGGCGGCGATGCCCACGCCCGGCAGCAGCGCGCGAAGTCGCGGGCCAGGCCCGCTCGCTAGACGGGCGTCCCCCCTCGGCATGCTGACAGATTCCGCTGCCGAAGCCGGCGCGGCTGAGCTATTGGCCACGGCCGTGCCGAGTTGCCGCCGTCGAGGAGTTCGATCATGGCGCAGGACGATCCCTTCAAGCTCGCCAGCGAAGACGAAATCGCCGATCGCAAGCGCGATGAGCTATTCCGCTACGGTAAGCACAAGAATATCGTCTGCGTGACCGATAAGCGCGGTTCGCCGAAAGAGGATCGGTCGGAGTTGATTGAAGCCGTCCGCAGGGTGGCACCCGATCCGCGAGTGGAGATCGTGGTCGACGCGACCGAGGGCTATATCCCGCTGTGGGACCAGAGCGTGACTTCAGATGGACCTTCAACGAGGTCTCGATGAAATCCTTCTCCAATCCCGCCGGAGCGAAGACGGCAATCGAAGCCTTGCTCGACGAGGCGCTCAGTCGATGGGGCGACGCCTGCCCGGTGAAGTTCGTTCGCGACGATCAGCGTTACGACTTCGAATTCGCGATGCGCAGCCGGAAGCGGTGCAGCGCCGTCGGCTGCGTGCTGGCCAGCACGTTCTTCCCGGACGGCGGGCAGCATGAGTTCGTGATGTATCCGACCCTGTTCGATGAGCAGACGTACGATGAGCAGGTCGAGACCTTCATTCACGAGCTGGGCCACGTTTTCGGCCTGCGCCATTTCTTCGCCCTCATCAGTGAGGCGGCGATGCCCGCGATCATTTTTGGCAAGCACAAGAAGTTCTCGATCATGAACTACGGCAAGGAAAGCCGCCTGACCGAGGACGACAAATCCGATCTCAAACGCCTCTACGATGGTGTCTGGAGCCGCAAGATCACTGCCCTGAACGGCACCCGGTTCAAGCTGATGCAGCCGAGCTCGGCCAAGGTTCCGTAGCGCCGCGCCCTAGATCCGCTCGACGCTCGAGACCGGGTCGGCTTCGCGCAGCGCGGCGATGATCGCGTGCAGGTGCGCAAGGTCGTGCACTTCGATATCCAGGTGGAAGGTCTGGAAGCTGCCGTCGCGATGGACCAGCTGAAGGTTGATGATGTTGGCGTGCTTGGTGCCGAGAATGCTCGACATCGTGCCGAGCGCTCCGGGGATGTCGCGCAGGATCACCGCCAGCCGCGCCGCGCCGCCGTCCGAGCCCTCGCCCCAGGCAAGGTCGAGCCAGTCGGCATCGATCCCGCTCGCCAACGTGTCGCAGCCGATCACATGGACCTCGATCTCCTCGTCCTCGCGCCGCAGGCCGACGATCCGGTCGCCCGGGATCGGGTGGCAGCATTGGGCGAGATGATAAGCGACGCCGGGGGTCAGGCCCTTGATCGAGATCGCCTTGCGCTGGCCGAGCGGCTTCGGGCTGACGTCGCCGCCGGCCGAGCCCGGCATCAGCGCCTCCATCAGCTCTTCGTCGCGCACCCGCTTGCGGGCGATGGCCATCATCAATTCGTCCTCGCCGTCGAGCTTGAGCTTCTTGAGCGCGCGCTTCAGCGCATCCTTGTCGAGCTCGGCGGGCAGGCGGAGGACGATCTCGTCGTAGATCTTGCGGCCGAGCTCGACGGTCTCCTCGCGTTCCTTGTGGCGGACGAAGCGACGGACCCCGGCGCGCGCCTTGCCGGTGGCGACGAAGCGCAGCCAGCTCGGCTGCGGGTGCTGCGCCTCTGAGGTCAGGATTTCGACCTGGTCGCCGTTCTCGAGCATCGTGCGCAGCGGCACGACGCGGCCGTTGACCTTGGCCCCCACCGTGCGGTCGCCGAGCCCGGTGTGGACGGCGTATGCGAAATCGACCGGGGTCGCGCCCTTGGGCAGCTGGATCAGCTCGCCCTTGGGGGTGAAGGCGAAGATCCGGTCCTGGTACATCGCCATCCGGGTATGCTCGAGCAGCTCCTCGGCATTCTCGGCGTGGTCGAGAATTTCGACGAGGTCGTCGATCCACGGGACGTGGAGATCGGCGGCGGGCTTGCCTTCCTTATAGGCCCAGTGCGCGGCGAGCCCGCGCTCCGCCTGCTCGTGCATGTCCTGGTCGCGGATCTGGATCTCGATCCGCATTTTGGAATCGTGGATCACCGAGGTGTGGAGGCTGCGGTAGCCGTTGCGCTTGGGGGTTGAGACGAAGTCCTTGAAGCGGCCCGGGACCATCGGCCAGCGGCTGTGGATCAGCCCGAGCGCGCGATAGCAGTCGCCGGTATCCTTGACGATCACGCGGAAGGCCATGACGTCGGACAATTGCTCGAAGCTGATGTGCCGCTCGGCCATCTTCTTCCAGATCGAGAAGGGGTGCTTCTGGCGCCCGGTGACCTCCGCCTCGAGCCCGTTGTCGGCCAGATAGAGCTGGAGGCCGAGGCCGATGCGGTTGACGAGGTCGCCGCCCTGATCGGTCAGCTGCTTGAGGCGCCGGGTGATCGAGGCGTAGGCGTCGGGCTCCAGTTCGCGGAACGCCAGCGTCTGCATCTCATTCATCATTTCGTACATGCCGATCCGCTCGGCGAGCGGGGCGTAGATATCCATCGTCTCGCGCGCGATCCGCCGGCGCTTCTCTTCCGACGGGATGTGATGGAGGGTGCGCATGTTGTGCAGCCGGTCGGCAAGCTTGACCAGCAGCACGCGGATGTCGTCGCTAAGCGCGAGCAGGAACTTGCGCAGGTTCTCCGCCTGGCGCTCATTTTCCGACTGGACCTCGATCTTGCTCAGCTTGGTCACTCCGTCGACCAGCCGCGCGACATTCTTGCCGAACAGCCGTTCGATCTCTTCGGGAGTGGCCAGCGTATCCTCGATCGTGTCGTGGAGGATCGCGGTGGCGATCGTCTGGTCGTCGAGCTTGAGGTCGGTGAGGATGCCGGCGACCTCGATCGGGTGGCTGAAATAGGGATCGCCCGACGCGCGCTTCTGCGCGCCGTGCGCCTTCATCGAGAAGACATAGGCGCGGTTGATCAGCCCCTCGTCCGCGTCGGGATCGTAGGAGCGGACCTTCTCGACCAGCTCGTACTGTCTCAGCACGGGCCTAAGATGGGGGGAGGCGCCGCTATTGTGCAAGCGCGAAAGAGGATGGGGCCGCGACAGAGGGGAGTGGGGGTGTCGCGGCCCCGATAGGAATTATTGGGCGGCGAGGGCTGGATTGGCGCTTGCCTTGGCCGCGCTGTTGCACTTGCCCAGCTCGGCGGGGCTGAACGCGCGGCCGTCGACGAGGAAGCTTTCGATCCGGCCGGCATGCTTGGCCAGCCCCTGGCAGAGGACCGCGGGCCGGCTCTCGTCGCTTGCGCCCTGGCAGGCCGCGGGGCCGCAATTCCAGGTGATGTCGCGGGCGATGAAGCGCTCGGACGTCGGGCTGGCCGGCTTGGCGGAGTAGGTCGCGGCGGCGGCCGGAGCCGCGGCGAGCGCCACTGCGGAAAGAGCGAAAAACGGCCGGAACATCACGGTCCTCCTGTTAGTTGCGATTTGCAACGGACTAAGGTAATCCGTTTCGACTTGCAACTATTTTTTTGGAGCCGCTTGTGCTTTCATCCGAGTCGGGGAGAGGAAGGAAGGGCAGCTTGGCGGCGGATCGAAGTCACGTCCGGGATCGACGCCTTCAAGGAGGCCGCGCTGTCCTGCTCCATCCCGCCGGCGGTCGAGCTGATCGGCGAGAAATGGGCTTTCCTCATCCTGCGCGGCGCGCTCAACGGCCTCCAGCATTTCGAGGAGTTCCAGGCCGGCCTCGGAATCGCCCGCAACATCCTATCGGACCGGCTGGCCAGGCTGGTCGGCGGCGGAATCCTCGAGCGCGCGGCCGATCCGTCGGACAAGCGCAAGGTCGTCTATTCGCTGACCTCCAAGGGCGAGGGGCTGCTGCCGGTGGTCCTCGCGCTCCGCCAGTGGGGCGAGGAATGGGGCCACGGCAAGATGCGCGTCGTGCTCGCCGACAAGCGCGACGGCCGCCCGGTGCGCAAGATCTGCGTCCACGCCCATGACGGGCGCGAGCTCGACCTTCACGACCTGACGTGGATCGATCGCGACGGTCAGCCCGCTTCGCTGGTCAGGCCGCGCTGCAAAACCGCGGCCGAATAAGGCTTATTCGTAATCGCCGCCCGACGGGGTCGGACGCGGCGGGGCCGCGGCGGTCAGTCGGAGCGCCTCGGCGGCGTCGCTGAGCGACGCCAGCTCTTCGGTCTCGTCCTCCTCGTCGACGCGGACCTTCTGCAGGTTGGTGACGATCGCCTCCTGGAGGTCGCGCGGCTTGACGGTCTCCTCGGCCACCTCGCGGAGGGCAACGACCGGATTCTTGTCGCGATCGCGGTCGATCGTCAGGTCGGCGCCGCCGGAGATCTGGCGCGCCCGCTGGGCCGCGAACAGCACCAGGTCGAACCGGTTCGAAACCTTGTCTACGCAATCTTCAACCGTAACGCGCGCCATCAATCGCTCCGCGGAAAATCCAAAGCCTTTGGGAAGGGTGGCGACTTAGGGACGAGGGTCCCGATTGTCAATGAAATCGGCTCGTTCGTGGACGCCTTGCGTTGTCCGGCGGGCGGGCACAGACGCAAGGCCATGGCAACAGGCGAGCGCACCATTTCCGTCGACGGCAACCAGCTCACCTTCCTGCCCGAGGGCGCGGAGCGCTGGACCGCGCTGATCGCGCTGATCGACGGGGCGAAGACGTCGCTTCGCTTGCTGTATTATATTTACGCTGCCGACCGCTCCGGCGCCGCGGTGCGGTCCGCCCTGCTTCGGGCAATGGACCGCGGCGTTTCGGTCGCTCTGCTCATCGACGGCTTCGGCAGCAGCGACACCCACGCAAATTACTTCCGCGAACTGCACGAGCGGGGTGCGAAATTCTGCCGTTTCAATCCGTCGTTCGGCCGGAGCTATCTGCTGCGCAACCACCAGAAGCTGGCGCTCGCCGACGGCGAGACCGACCAGCCGCGCATCCTGATCGGCGGCTTCAACATCGAGGACAGCTATTTCGGGGACCTCGCCGACAAGGCGTGGCGCGACATCGGTCTGTTGGTCGAGGGCCCGGCCGCGGCCCGGGTCGTCGCTTATTATGACGCGCTGATGGCTGGGCGCTCAACCGGCGCTCGCGGATGCAAGGCGCTGCGCGCGGTGGTCCGCCGCTTCAGCGAGCACGACGGCCCGCTGCAGTGGCAATATGGCGGGCCGATGCAGTTCAAGTCGCCGTGGGCGCTGGCGACGATCCACGACCTCGCGCGGGCCAACGACCTTGAAATGATCGCCGCTTATTTCGCGCCGATGGGCGGGATGATCAGACGAATCGCGGGCGTCGCCCGGCGCGGCCGGGCCCGGATCATCACCGCCGCCAAGTCGGACAATCGCGCCACCATCGACGCCGCGCGCAGCACCTATGCCCGGCTGCTTCGAGCGCGGCGTCCAAGTGTTCGAATATCAGCCGACCAAGCTCCACTCGAAATTGCTGGTGATGGACGACGTCGTCCACATCGGCTCGTCCAACTTCGACTTCCGCAGCCTCTATCTCAACATGGAGATGATGCTGCGGGTCGACGATCCGGATTTCGCGATCATGATGCGCAGCTATTTCGAGCATGAGCTCGGCAACAGCAGCCCGATCACCGCGGACGTGTTGCGCAAGCGCCGGCTGGGTGCAGCGCCTGCGCTGGCGGATCGGCTGGTTCCTCGTGACGTCGCTCGATTACACGATCACGCGCCGGTTCGCACTGCGCGTGCCGTAGCGGGCGCTAGTCGGCGGTCGGCTCGCGCCACGCCCAGAACAGGGTGGCCGGCGGCACGTTGACCCATTCGAAACCGCGCTTGATGCGCTCGAAATGGGGCTTGATGAAATCGTGGCACCTTGGGGCTGAACTGATAGACGAGGAACGCCCCGCCCGGCCGGACCACCTTCGCGGTCGCTTCTGCGATCGCTTCGCCGACGCCCGGCGGCAGGGTCGAGAAGGGCAGGCCCGACAGGACGTAATCGGCCTTGTCGAACCCGCGATCGACGAGAATCTTCTCGACCTCCGCGGCCGAGCCGGTGACCGCGACCAGCCGCGGGTCGTCGATCGATTCCTTGAGGAACTTGGTGAAATCGGGGTTGGTGTCGATGGTCAGGAGGGTCGCGTCCTCGCCGAGCAGCTCGAGGATCGGCCGGGTGAAGGTGCCGACCCCGGGACCATATTCGACGAACAGCCGGGTGTTCGCCCAGTCGACCGGGCGCAGCATCTTCTCGATCAGGACCCGGCTCGACGGGATGACCGATCCGACCATCACCGGATTCTTGAGGAAGCCGCGCAGGAACTGCCATTGGGGACTGGCGCCGCGGCGGTCCCGGCGACGGGTCAGGCGCTTCGGACCTTTGAGCGTGCGCGCGGTGGAAATCGGCATTGAAGCTCCGTCTGGCGCCTGGGGTGGAGTGTCCGTTGGCAAATGGATCGGCGGTTGGCAAGTTCCCCAACGTTAAAGCGGCCCGGCGGTCGGCGAACCGTCTGCGAACCGCGCGATTTGTGCGACGAAGAGGTTCCGCGCGCGGGATTCGCGCTCTAATCGGGACTTCGTGGCCTCCCTCGCACACCGTCGCGGCGTCGGCTCGTCGGCGCTGACGACGACCCACTTCCTGCTGCTCTATGCCGCGATGCTGGTCGCCGCGGCAGGCAATACCGCGCTGCAATCGGTGATGCCGGCGATCGGGCGCGAGATCGGGATTGCCGATTTCTGGGTGGCGATCGCCTACACCTGGTCGGCCGTGCTGTGGGTGCTGCTCGCGCCCTATTGGGCGGAACAGAGCGACCATCACGGGCGCAAGGCGCTGACCCTGATGGGCGTCGGCGGGTTCATCGTCTCGATGCTGCTGTGCGGCTTGGCCTTGCTCGCCGGCCTGCACGGCTGGGTCGGCGGCGCGCTGACGTTCGGCCTGTTCGCCGTGTTTCGCGCAATCTACGGCGGCCTCGGCTGCGCGACGCCGTCGGCGACCCAGGCCTATCTCGCGTCCAGGACCCGGCGCAGCGGCCGGGTCGCGGCGCTGTCGGCGCTGTCGTCCTCGTTCGGCCTCGGCACGATCATCGGCCCGGCGGTCGCGCCGTTGTTCGTGCTCCCGGTCGTCGGCCTCGCCGGGCCGCTGTTCGCCTTCGCGGCGATCGCGATCGCGGTTGTCACCGCGATCCTGCTGTGGCTGCCGAACGACCAAGCACGGCCGCCGCGGCCGGCCGCGGCGCGGCGATGAGCTATCCGTCGCTAGCCACGCCGCCGACCGGGGCAAGCGTGATCGCGGCCACCGCGCCGCGCCGGCAGGCGCGGCTCAAATGGAGCGACCCGCGGATCCGGCCGTGGATCCTCGCCGGGGTGGTCGCCGGCCATGCGCAGGCCGCGATCCTGACCTGCATCGGCTTCTTCGTGATCGACCGGCTGCACCTGACCGCCGCCGGTTCCGAAGGGCCGATCGCGATCGTCATGATGGCCGGAGCGGTCGCGACGCTCGGCGCGCAATGGGCGCTGATCCCGCGGCTCAGCCTCACGCCGCGGTCGCTGATCCTGTGGGGCGCGCTGATCGCCGCCGCGGGACTGATCGGCACCATGCTCGCCGCCGACCTTTACGGAATCACGATCGGTTTCGCGGTGACGTCGCTCGGGTTCGGCTTCACCCGCCCCGGCTTCACCGCCGGCGCGTCGCTGGCTGTGCCGCTCGCCGAACAGGGCGGCGGTCGCCGGCGTGATCACCGCGGCCAACGGCATCAGCTACGTGCTCGCTCCCGCGCTCGGCATCGGCGCTCTACGGCTGGAACCACGACTTGCCGTTCGCGGCTTTCGCGTTGGTCCTGCTCGGCCTGACGCACGATCGGCCGGCAGGCGCTTCGCCGACTAGGGCTTGCCGCCGGCCTTGGGGTCGCAGCATGCCGGGGAGGACGAAGCCGATGCCGCCCATCGGCCGCACCGCATCGCTCTTCAGCGTCTCCTGGATGCGGTCATATTCCTCGAGCATTTCGGGGGTGACCGAGGCCCGGGTCTCGCCCAGCGCCGCCTCGAAGTCCGCCATGGTCACGGTGCTGGCATCGAGCCCGCGGCGGAGCGCGGTGAGGCCGGCGCGGCGCACCAGATCCTCAAGGTCGGCGCCGGTGAAGCGCTCGGTACGCCGGGCGAGCGATTCGAGGTCGACGTCCTCGGCGAGCGGCATGTCCTCGGTGTGGATCGCGAGGATCCGCCGCCGCCCGGCGGTATCCGGCATGCCGACATAGATCAGCTCGTCGAAGCGGCCCGGGCGAAGCAGCGCCGGGTCGATCAGGGTCGGGCGGTTGGTCGCGCCGATCAACGACGACGTTCTGCAGCTCCTCGAGCCCGTCCATTTCGGCGAGGATGGTGTTGACGACGCGCTCGGTCACCTGCGGCTCGCCGAGCCCGCCGCCGCGCGCCGGGACCAGGCTGTCGAGCTCGTCGATGAAGATGATCGTCGGCGCGACCTGGCGGGCGCGGTTGAACAGCCGGGCGATCTGCTGCTCGCTCTCGCCGTACCATTTCGACAAGCAGGTCCGACGATTTGGTGGCGATGAAATTCGCCTCGCTTTCGCGCGCCGCAGCCTTGGCGAGCAGGGTCTTGCCGGTGCCCGGCGGGCCGTACAGCAGGAAGCCCTTGGCCGGGCGGATGCCGAGCCGGCGGAACGCCTCGGGATGCTTCAGGGGCAGCTCGACGCCCTCGCGCAGCCGGTCGCTGCGCCTCGTCGAGCCCGCCGATATCGTCCCAGCGGATGCTGCGGCGCTTCGACCATCACTTCGCGCATCGCCGAGGGCTGGACGCGCTTCAGGGCATTGTCGAAATCGTGCAGTTCGACCGACAGCGCGTCGAGGATCTCGGTGGGGATCGTCTCCTCGCTCGAGATTGATCTTGGGCATGATCCGCCGGACCGCCTCGAGCGCGGCCTCGCGGGTCAGCGCGGCGAGGTCGGCGCCGACGAAGCCGTAGGTGCGGCGCGCCAGCTCATCGAGATTGACGTCCGGCGCGAGCGGCATGCCGCGGGTGTGGATGCCGAGGATCTCGCGGCGGCCGGGCTCGTCGGGCACGCCGACGACGATCTCGCGGTCGAAGCGGCCGGGGCGGCGCAGCGCCTCGTCGATCGCTTCGGGCCGGTTGGTCGCGGCGATGACCACCGTGTTCTGGCGCGGCTCGATCCCGTCGAGCAGCGTCAGCAGCTGCGCGACCAGCCGCTTTTCGGCCTCGCCGGTGACCTGGCCGCGCTTGGGCGCGATCGAATCGATCTCGTCGATGAAGATGATCGACGGCGCGGCCTGCGCCGGCCTGCTCGAACACTTCGCGCAGCCGGCGTCTCGCTCTCGCCATAGGCCGAGCCCATGATCTCGGGGCCGGCGATGTGGAAGAATTGCGCGGCGCTTTCGTTGGCGACGGCGCGCGCCAGCAGGGTCTTGCCGGTGCCCGGCGGGCCGTGGAGCAGCACGCCCTTGGGCGGATCGACCCCGAGGCGCTGGAACAGCTCCGGATGGCGCAGCGGCAGCTCGACCATCTCGCGCAGCGCGTCGATCGTGTCGCGCATGCCGCCGAGGTCGTCATAGGTGACGTCGGCGCGCCGTTCGCCGTCCTCGGCGGGATATTCGGGAAGCAGCTCGACCGCGGTCTTGCCGTCGATATGGACGATGCCCTTGGGGACGGCCGAGACCACGACCAGGCGCAGCTCCTGGAGCGCGAAGGCCGGGGCGTTGAGCATCTGCCGGATGTTCTCCGGCATGTCGGCGTTGACCCGCTGGTGGCCGGTGGTCGACGACGGTGTCGCCTTCGACCAGCGGCCGGCCGGCGAAGGTGCGCTTGAGCGCATCGGACGAGCCCTGCAGCCGGACGTTGGGCTGCGCCGGGGCGAAGACGACTCGCGTCGCGGGCTTCGACTTGGCCTTGCGCACCTCGACGAAATCGCCCGAGCCGACCCCGGCGTTGGCGCGCTGGAGGCCGTCGAGGCGAATGATGTCGATCCCCTCGTCCTCGCCATAGGGACGGATCGCGCGCGCCGCCGTCGTCGCGCTTGCCGACGATCTCGATGACGTCGCCCTCGGTCAGGCCGAGCTCGTCCATCAGCCTGTCGGGCAGGCGGGCGAAGCCGCGGCCGCTGTCCGCGGGCGGCAGGCTCGCGACCTGGACCTTGGCGCGACGTCACGCGATCGATCGTGTCGGTCTCAGCCATTTAACTCCTCACCCGCTCTCTCATACCGGATACGTAACGGCCGCACACCGCGACGGTTCAATATTTGATCGCACCGGCGATCCTTCGAACCACCGAGCGCGGCGCGAACCGCGTGCTCGCCGCAACTGACCTTGTTCACCAGCCCGGAACCACCACCGCGCGATTTCGGTCCAGTCCGCGAAGGCCGGCCGCGACGACGGCCGGCGCATCCATGGCGACGCGGTCAAAGGCCCGCTGCCGCCGAAGCCCGCGACCTCGCCGAATTCGGTGCGGGTCGGACCGGGGCAAAGGCAGCTCACCCTGCACCCCGTGCGGCTTCAGCTCCTCGTGCAGCGCCTCGGTGAACGACAGCACATAGGCCTTGGTCGCGAAATAGACCGCCATGTTCGGGCCCGGGCTGGAAGGCGGCGGTCGAGGCGACGTTGAGGATCGCGCCCGGACTTGCGGCCGACCATGCTGCGGCGCGATCGCCCGGGTCAGGTCGGTCAGCGTGGCGACGTTGAGGTCGATCATCTGCCGCTGGCGCTTCGCGTCGAGCTCGGCGAAGCGGCCGATCAGCCCGAACCCGGCGTTGTTGACCAGGATTTCGACCTGTTCGCCATTGGCGTCGAGGTCGGCGAGCAGCTTCGCAGTCGGCATTCGCTTTCGACAGGTCGATCGCGACCGCGCGCGCATTGCCGAGCGCTTCGGCCAGATCGTCGAGTCGGTCCTTGCGCCGCGCCGCCAGCACCAGCGCATGGCCGCGCTTCGACAGCTGACGCGCGAACTCGACCCCGAGGCCCGCCGATGCGCCGGTGATCAGCGCGATTCTCGCCTGTTCAACCGACCGTGGCCTTGACGATCTTGCCGGGCTCGCGCGGCGGCTCGCCGACCGGCAGCGCGTCGACATGCTCCATGCCGCTCTCGACCTCGCCCCAGACCGTATACTGGCCGTCGAGGAAGCCGGCGTCGTCGAACACGATGAAGAACTGGCTGTTGGCGCTGTCCGGATCGTTCGACCGCGCCATCGACGCCGTGCCGCGCACATGCGGCTCGTCGCTGAACTCGGCCTTGAGGTCGGGCAGGTCGGACCCGTGGTAGCCGGTCCCCGTCGGGTCGCCGCCCTGGGCCATGAAGCCGGGGATGACGCGGTGGAACACCACCCCGTCGTAAAAGCCGCTCTGGGCGAGGTCGGTGACGCGCTGGACATGGCCCGGCGCGAGGTCCGGCCGCAGTTTGATGACGACGTCGCCGCCGGTGGATAGGGAAAGGGTCAGGCGGTCGGCGTCGGCATGGTGAACTCCGAATAAGGGTGCGAAAGGCGGCGATTTAGGTGGCCGCGCCTGCTTGCGCCAGAGCGGCGCCGCCCATAGGAGGGCGGCACGGTCGGCCAGCAAAGATTTCGGGGGTTTCAATGAGCGAGAGCGAGATCATCGCCACCGCTGCCCCTGAAGCCGAGGCGCAATTCGGCGATCGACGAAGAGGACCGGCTGCGGCCGGAGTTCGTCAGCAAGGTCCTCGACGCGGTCGACGCGGGCGACGACGAGACCGCACGCCGGCTCGTCCAGCCGCTCCACCCGGCCGACGTCGCCGACCTGATCGAGCTCGCCCGGAGCGACGAGCGCGAAGGGCTGGTCAAGGCCCTCGCCGGAATCATCAGTCCCGACGTGCTCGCGGAATTGAACGACTATGTCCGCGAGGACCTGCTCGATGAGATGGAGCCGCAGCAGGTCGCGGACATCGCCGGGCAGCTCGAGACCGACGACGCGGTCGCGCTGATCGAGGATCTCGACGCGGACGACCAGCAGGCGGTGCTCGAGCGGATGGAGCCGGACGACCGCGCGGCGGTCGAGGAAGCGCTCAGCTTTCCGGAGGAGTCCGCGGGCCGCCTCATGCAGCGCGACCTGTGCGCGGTCCCCGAGCATTGGGATGTCGGCCGGGTCATCGATTACCTGCGCTCAACCAAGGACCTGCCGGACGATTTCTGGGAGGTGTTCGTGGTCAGTCCCGACCATCATCCGGTCGGCACCTGCAAGTTGTCGCTCATTCTCCGAACCCCGCGGAAGACGCCGGTCAGCGAGATCATGGAGCGCGAACAGACTTTGATCCCGGTCGACCTGGACCAGGAAGACGTCGCCTTGCGCTTCCAGAAATATGCGCTCGTCTCCGCCGCCGTGACCGACGATTCCGGCCGGCTAGTCGGAATGATCACCGTCGACGACATCGTCCACATCATTCAGCAGGAGGCCGGCGAGGACATCACCCTGCTCTCCGGCGCCGGCGAGGGCGACATCAACGAGCCGATCCGGATGACGGTTCGGACGCGCGTCGTCTGGCTGATCATCAATCTCGGAGCGACGATCTGCTCGGCCGTCCGTGGTCGGCCTGTTCCAGGGCGAAATCCGCAAATATGCGATCCTCGCGGCGTTGATGCCGATGGTCTCGGCGCTTGGCGGAAATGCCGGCACCCAGACGCTGGCCGTCGTGGTGCGCGCGCTGGCGACAAACCAGCTGACCAGCTCCAACACCGCCTGGATGCTGTTCCGCGAATTTCGAATCGCCATCGCCAACGGTGTCGCCCTCGGCATCGTTGGCGCGCTCGGCACGCTCGCCGTACTTCACGATCCCGGGTTGTCGGTGGTCTTCGGTGTCGCGCTGGTGATCAACAGTCTGGTCGCCGGCCTCGTCGGAGTGCTTGTGCCGCTGACCCTCGACAAGGCGCGAATCGACCCTGCCGTATCTTCGGCGGTCTTCGTAACGACCATGACCGACGTCATGGGCTTCTTCAGCTTTCTTGGGCTCGCGGCACTCTTTCTTAGCCGCTAAGCGCTTGAATGGCTGCGGCTTCGCGGCCAATTCCGAAAACGTGCCGAAGCTCCATTTGACCAAGGTCGCGTTCGCCTGCCGCGATCTCGCTGCGCTTCAGGACCGGGTCGCCCGGCGGGCGGTCGACGGCGAGCTGCGGATCGCGACTCGCCTGCGGCCCAAGCGCGCCGGCGAACTGGTCGGCGGCAATCTCTACTGGATCGTCAAGCACCGCCTGGTCGCCTGCGTCGAGATCCTTCGCTTCGAGGATCGCGCGGACGGCCGGATCGACATCGTCTGCGCCGCCGATCTCAAGGCGGTCGCGCCGACCCCGCGCCGCGCTCACCAGGGCTGGCGCTATCTCGAGCAGGCTGACGCCCCCACCGCCGAGGGCGACGGAACCGGGTTGAGCGAGCTTCCGCCGCAACTCTACGGCCGGCTCGCCGCGCTGGCTCTGGTATAGTCGGATGGCCGACGCTATCGGTTCGCGGAAGACCAACCGGGAGGCCAGCATGACTACTTCGTCGCTAATCGATTCCAAGGTCGCGGAGCGGGCGATGCTGAAGCATCCCTTCTACCAGGCGTGGACCGAAGGCCGCCTGCCGCTCGACACGCTGCGCGCCTACGCCCGGCAATATTTCCATCACGTCGAGGCCTTCCCGCGCGCGGTCAGCGCGGTCCACAGCGCCTGCCCCGACCGCGACGGCCGCCGCATGCTCGCCGAGAACCTCGCCGAGGAAGAGGGGATCGAGGCGGGCAAGCAGGACCATGCGACGCTCTGGCTGATGTTCGCGGCCGGCCTCGGCGAAGACGACGGCGCGGTTCGCGGACAGCAGCTCAATCCCGAGACGCAGGGCCTGATCGACACCTTCCGCAGGCTGTCGCGCCAGTCCTACGCCGCGGGGCTCGGGGCGCTCTACGCTTATGAGAGCCAGTTCCCGGGCGTGGCGAGCGCCAAGATCGAAGGCCTGATCGATCGCTACGGGATCGCGGACGAGCCGACGCTGCGCTTCTTCCGGGTCCATGAGCGGGCCGACGTCGAGCACGGCGACGTCTGCCGGACCCTGCTCGATCGCCTCCCGGAAGGTAAGAAAGCGGAAGCCGTCGCCGCGGGCGAGGAGCTGGCCGGGGCCTTGTGGGCCTTCCTCTCGGGCGTGGAGGCCCGCGCGACGGTCAATTAGTGGCAGCCGCTGACGCTGGCTGAGCCGTTCGCGCGGACCGTGCAGGACGGGTTGCCGGTCAGCGTCACCGTCGCCGACCCGGACGCCGTGATCTTCGCCGAATTGGTGACGGCCGCGCTGGTCGTCGAGCCGCCCTCGGCGCCAATGGTCGCGTCCTTGATGGTCAGGCCGCCGGCGTTGAGCGACGTGATCCCCCGCTGGAACGCCGTCAGGGTCGCGGCGCGGCCGGATACGGTCGTGCTGGCGTTTCCGAACAGTGTGATGCGCAGCTGATCGACGTCGCTGGTAGCGACCATCGCGTCGCCCGAGCCCTGGACCGAGAGGTCGAATTTCAGGCCCGTGATGTGGTTGATCTCGAGGCTGCCCGAGCCGTTGACCGCGGCGCCGGAGAGCTCATGCGTGCCGAGCGCGATCTCGACCGGCCCGGGCGCTGCACCGGGGTAGCCGCCCCATGACGACTGGTTGACGTGGACGACCAGAGTCCGGCCCTGGAGGTCGAGCGCCACCCGGTCGAGGGCGATGGCCGACCCGGTCGCTTTGGCGAACGGCGCGACGCCGGTCGTGAGCTTGACCTTGAACGGCCCGTCGACGCGGATTCGATCGAACCCCTCGACCCCGTAGTTGCGCGTCGCGGCCTGCGCCGGGACGGCGAGCAGGGCGAGGGCGGCAAGAAGGAAGGTGCGCATGCGCCCACCTTCCTCGTTTATGGTTAAAGCCGCTTTAAGAGCGGCGCCGAATCACGAGCAGCGCACGTCGCCCGAGCCGGCCTTGCTGACGGTGCACTTGGCGCCGCCGGTCAGCTCGACGTCCCCCGAGCCCATGATGCTGACGTCGGCGGTTCCGGTCGCCTGCGCGGCGACGCTGCCCGAGCCGGCGATCGACACGTCGGCGGTCTGGGCCTGGACGCCCTTGGCGTCGATGCCGCCCGAGCCGGCGATGTCGTACTTCACCGTTTGCGCCTTGCCCGCCCCTGCCTTGACGTCGCCCGAGCCGGCAATCACCAGCTTCAGCGTCTGGACCTCGAGCGTGCCGACCTCGAGCCCGCCCGAGCCGGCGACTGAGCCGTCGAACCGGTCGCCCTTGACCTGGTCGATGGTGATGTCGCCCGACCCGGCAATATCGGCGCCGCGCAGCTGGGGCACCGTCACCGCTAGCTCGACCTTGCCGCGGAAGCTCCAGCCGGTGTGGAACCAGCCTTTCTGGCGCTCGGGATGGATCAGCAGCTTGCCGTCCCTCACCTCGACGACCAGATGTTCGATCAGCTTCTCCGAGCCGCGCGCGGAGACGGTCGGGCCGGCGCCGGTGCGGACCGTGACGTTGTACGGCCCGGCGACCTCGATCTGCTCGAAATTCCCGACCTGATAGTTGCGCGCGACGGTCGGCCCGCCATCTTCGGCACGGCTTCGGCTGCAGGCCGAGGTTGCGGCGGTGGCGGCGATGGCCGCCGCGGCGACGAGCTTGCGCATGATTCCTCCTGCTCTAGGGTGTGTTACCGACATATGACAGAGCTACATTTGCAGCGCAAGCACAAAAAGAAAGGCGCCCAAGTGAAAGGCGCCCTTTGGCAAATTTCGTTCACGCTTGGGTTATCGGTCACGACCGGTGGGCGATCAGGAGAGCATTGTTGTCGCCGGATAGACTTTTAGCTGCGCGCCGCACAATCCGAGCAACACGAGTTGTGAGCGATCCTCCGGACCGCTCGCTGCGGAGGTGCGAGACGAACTTCCATTCTCCCCGTAGCTCGCAACGAACAATCAGCCGTTTTAGAGACTCCGCCGTGAAAAATTGCACATGATCAGGAGCGCCCAACAACGCACCGGACAGGCGAGGCACGCAGTTCGATAGCCAAGGCGAAAACGCGCCGTAAGTCGGCACCTTGACGATGAGCACTCCCGAGCGCGCAAGGGACTGAGCAAGCCGGTGCAAAACGGCGCATGGCTGATCGAGATGCTCGACGACATCCCACAGAGTGATAACGTCGAATCGCTCTGATAATTCGATCGCCGACAGGTCGCCGGTTCGCGCATTCATCCCACGTTGTCGGCAAAGGGCTGCGGCCAAGGGCGAGGCATCGATTCCCTCCGCGTCATACCCGAACCGCCCGGCGATGCTGAGGAAATGACCACCGCCGCATCCAGCGTCGAGCAGACGGGCGGGCGGAGGTCGACGATCGAAGAGGACGTCGCTGACGAATGCCGTGGCGAATGCTTCAAAGCGGGCGTCTTCGGGATACATGGTTACAGCATTCGGCTCGCCGCTTTCCACAGTCGATGGCACGGAATCGGCGGAAGCGTTGAGCCAGCGGTGACCGCAGGCGCTGCACCGAACGATGATCCCAGTGCCGACTTCGCCGTTTAAACCGCACGCAGGACAGAGCATGAGCGCCATGTTGGCTGAACCGGTCCAGCGTGACTAGAGGTTCCTCCAGTGTTCGATCCGATGAGCCTGTATCGCGTTTATCACCGTTTGTGGCGTCGGCGCGTGCCGGCACTGCCGTATGCGCTATACCGGCTGAACCGTTGGATGACGGCGTGCGATCTACCGCCTTCAGTTCAAATTGGGAGCGATACGCTGATTGCTCATTGGGGACCCGGCGTGGCGGTGAGTCCGGGCACCGTCATCGGAAATGATTGCCGTGTGTACCCCGGCGCGAGAATTCTCGTAGAGCCGGTCTAGACCCGCGCCCCCGCATAACCATCGGGGATAGGGTCCAAATCAGTGTCGGAGCGGTGTTGCTCGCGACGCATGATTTGGTCGTCGGCGATGAAGCCCAGATCGGAGCCGGCGCGCTCGTTCGAGATTCGATCGGTCCGGGCACGACGGTGCTGTGCTGCGGCGACCTTGCACTGCGGGATCGCTGCCGCCAGCGCCTCTTTTACCGCGACCCCTTGGCAAACCCCGTGCGGATTCATGCGCTTAGCCGTTGGTTCTACCTTCACAAGATCCCCGTCCTGCCGGGGCTGTTCTATCGCCTCAACTACCTCCTGAACCGTTGCCTTCTGGCTCCGGCGAGCCGGATATCGCCGACGGCCCGCCTGTCCCGGTGGGTTATACTGTCGTTCATCAACATCGGATCGGGCGCAGCCTTGCACGAAGGCGTGATCGTGGCCCGTCGAGTGAGGCACCGGAAAGCGACGCAACAAACCTATGTTGAGATCGGAAGCGGCGCCGAAATCTGCGCCGGAGCCATCATCGTTGGCGCGGACGGCATGCGCATCGGGGCAGGCGCGCGCGTCGAACCGGGCGCAGTCGTGACGAAGTCGGTGCCTGCAGGGGGCACCGTGGCCGGGGTTCCGGCTCGGATCGCGTCGGCACCACGTTCGCCAGAGTGTCGTCATGATTAGCCTGCGTTATGCTTTGCATCCTTACTACCCGTCCCGCCTCGGGTTCGAAGCGTTGCTTCGTCTCACCCATCCAAGTCTTGGCCGATGCCTCGAAGCGACCCGCTTTTGCAGCATCTCGCCGGCTCGCCAGCGCGTGACCATCTACCGCGAGGCGCTCGCCGTGCTCGACCGCGGCATCCCCGGTGACGTCGCGGTGATCGGCGCGCATCGGGGCGGGACGGCGGCGCCGCTGGCACTCCTGCTGAAGGATCGGCCAGAGCGGCGGCTGCATTTGTTCGACCGCTGGGGCGACCTGCCCGATCCGACGCCGGAGGACGGCTTTCGCGCCGAGCAGTATCGCAAGGACCGGATTCCGGAGAAGCTCGCGGAACTCAAGGATCGGCCGCCTCTCGACGACTGCCGGCACGTGATGCACGACATCGTCGGTCTGTCCGAAGCCGAAGTCGCTTATTACCCTGGCTGGTTCGACGGGACCTTCGCCGAGGGCGGGTCCTATCCCGGCGCGCCGCTCGCCTTCGCGCTGGTGCATTGCGATTATTATGAAATCGGTGCGGCAGGCGCTGGCGTTTGTCGGGCCGCACATGGCCGACGGCGGCGCCGCGATCGTCAACGATTATTACTGGTGGCCCGGATAGAAGAAGGCGACCGACGAGTATCTCGCCGGCGCGCGCCGCCCGGTGGAGCTGGAGATGGGCGCGCTGAAGCAGGCGGTGCTGCGCTTCTGAAACGAAAAGGGCGCCCGGTGAGGGGCGCCCTTCTGATTGCCTGAGGAGCAGCGGCTACGCCGGCTCTTTGGTCTTGTGATGGATGACCGCGGCCTTGTTGAGGATCTCGAGGATCTTGGCCAGCGCCGACTTCTCGTCGGTCTGCTCCATCGCGCCAAGCTCGCGCGCCAGGCGCGACGACGCGGCCTCGAAGATCTGCCGTTCGGAATAGCTCTGCTCCGGCGCGTCGTCCGGGCGGAACAGGTCGCGGGTCACCTCGGCGATCGAGGTCAGGTCGCCCGAGTTGATCTTCGCCTCATATTCCTGGGCGCGGCGCGACCACATGGTGCGCTTGACCTTCGGCTTGCCCTTCAGGGTTTCGAGCGCATCCTTCATCGTCTTGTCCGACGACAGCTTGCGCATGCCCACCAAATCGGCCTTGTTGACCGGCACGCGCAGGGTCATCTTCTCCTTCTCGAACCGCAGCACGTAGAGGTCGAGACGGGTTCCGGCGATTTCGGTGCTTTGCAGCTCGACGACACGGCCCACGCCATGCTTGGGGTACACGACATAATCACCGACGTCGAAGCTAAGCGCCTTTGTAGCCATTACACACCTTTCCAGTTGCGGCAGCAGAGCCGACGCATTCGCGCCATCCCCCAAGACGACCGTTGGTCGTGGCTCCCAGCCTATTTCGTGGCTTCCCTATGTATTTAAGGCCGCAGCTGAATCGCCCGCGGCCCCGTGTGACAGTTTTATATCACAACGCCTCTCAAATTGCGAGTCCGAGTTGGCGGGGGGCGGCCGCGGCCTCCTCGCCGAGATTGTGAAGCCCGAGGCCGAGCAGCCGAACCCCCTTCGGCAGCGGGTGCAGGGCAGCGAGCAGCGCCTGGCCCGCGGTCCGGAACGCCGCCAGGTCGGGGACCGGGCCAGGGAAGCTCTTCGACCGCGTGATCAGGGTGAAGTCGCCGAACTTGACCTTGAGCGTGACCGTGCGGCCGGCGACCTCGGCCCGCTCGACCCGGTCCCAGGCATAGCCGGCGATCCGCTCGAGCTCGGCGGCGAGGCGGTCCGGGTCGCTCAGGTCTTCGGCGAACGTCCGCTCGGCGGAGACCGATTTATACGGCCGGTCGGGCCGGACCTCGCGCTCATCGATCCCCCGGCAGATCCGCCAGTACCATTCGGCCGAGCTGCCGAACCGGGCCTGGAGCGCGGCCAGGCTCCACTCCCGCAGGTCCGAGCCGGTCAGGATGCCGAGCCGCTCCATCTTGCGCGCGGTGACCGGGCCGACGCCGTGGAACCGGGCAACGGGAAGCGAGGCGACGAACTCCGCGCCGCGCTCGGGCGTGATCACGGTGAGGCCGTCGGGCTTGCGGTGATCGGAGGCGAGCTTGGCAATGAACTTGCAATAGCTGACGCCGGCCGAGGCGGTAAGGCCGGTCTCCGCGCGGATTCGGCGGCGGATGTCCTCGGCGATCGCGCGCGCGCTGCCGAGGCCGCTCCGGTCCTTCGTGACGTCGAGATAAGCCTCGTCCAGCTACAACGGTTCGACCAGCTCCGTATAATCGGCGAAGATCGTGCGGATCTGCTGCGACACCGCGCGATAGACGTCGAACCGGGGCTTGACGAAGATCAGTTCGGGGCAACTGCGCCTGGCGGTGACCGACGGCATGGCAGAGCGCACCCCGAATTGCCCGCTTCGTAGCTCGCCGCCGTGACCACGCCTCGATGCCCTCCCCCGACCGCGACCGGCTTCCCGCGAAGTTCTGGATCGTCGCGCTGCTCGACCGACGCATAGAAGGCGTCCATGTCGACATGGATGATCTTGCGGGCGGGTTTGTCGGCCACGGCGTCAGATTAGCCGCGCGATGCGGCCGAGTTAAAGGGGCGTAACGCGGACCTGCGAGCGCAGCTTGCCAAGCACGCGCTCGATGGCCTGCTTGTCCGCGCAGCCCTTCACCTTGGCGATCAGCGAAATGACGACTTCCTGATTGTGGTCGGGCGTGCTCTTGAGATGCTGTTCGAGAGCAAGGTTGCCGATCGGGCTCCAGCCGCGGTCGGCGAGCCATTTCAGGTCGTGCTCTACAGCTACGTCGCCAGACGCGATCGATGCGCATTGCGAGCGACGATGAAAGGCGCGCCACGAAGACGCGGGCAGCGCGTCATAGTTCGATGCGCCGCTGTCGTCCGTGACCTTCTCGGCATGGAACATGATCGCGCCGCCCTTCCCCGCCAGAGCGGCGAGGGTCACCTCATAGGGATGACCTTCGAAGGTCGCGTGCCGGCTGGTGGGGCGCAGCAAACGGTATCCGGCCGGCCCCTGGAGTTTGATCCTGACGCCGTTGGTGGACTTCAAAGCCGTCCGATGGACGGCGATATAGCTGAACGGAGCGGGCGCTGCCGCGAGACATAGGCAGACGATCATGGCACGAACTACCCGCATATGGTTTTCCCCAGGAAAAATGCTGTCCTACGACGACGCTACAAATGTAGCAAAGACTATGCGCGAGTCGAGCAATCGATGTCGAGCGCGTAAACCCATCTTCGCTTGTGCTGCTGCCGCGCTTTTCCGGCCTGGCCTGCTTTGCATCGGCGCGACCAATCTGCTTAAGGCGCGGCGCATGAACATCCACGAATATCAGGCCAAGGAGCTGCTCGCGAAGTTCGGCGTGCCGGTGCCGGCGGGCTATGCCGCGATGAGCGTCGAGGAAGCGGTCGAAGCGGCCGGAAAGCTCCCGGGGCCGCTGTGGGTGGTGAAGGCGCAGATCCACGCCGGCGGCCGCGGCAAGGGCAGGTTCAAGGAGCTGGGTGCAGAGCGCCAAGGGCGGGGTTCGCCTTGCCCATTCGATCGACGAGGTCCGCGAGCATGCCGCGGAGATGCTCGGCAAGACCCTGGTCACGGTCCAGACCGGTCCGCACGGCAAATTGGTCCAGCGGCTCTACGTCACCGACGGGGTCGACATCGCCAAGGAATATTACCTCGCGCTGCTGGTCGACCGGGAGACCGGCCGAATCGCGCTGGTCGCCTCGACCGAGGGCGGGATGGAGATCGAGAAGGTCGCCCACGACACGCCCGAGCGGATCACCACGCTGACCATCGACCCGGCGACCGGGCTGATGCCCCACCACGGGCGTGAGGTGGCGGCCGCGCTGGGGCTGACCGGCGACCTCGCCAAGCAGGCGCACAAGGTCGTCGCCAAGCTCTACGACGCCTTCCTCGGCACGGACGCCTCGCAGATCGAGATCAACCCGCTGGCGGTCACCGACAAGGGTGAGTTGCTGGTGCTCGACGCCAAGGTCGGGTTCGACAACAATGCCGAGTTCCGCCACCCCGACCTCCAGCAATTGCGCGATCTTAGCGAAGAAGAGCCGATGGAGATCGAGGCGTCGAAATACGACCTCGCCTACATCAAGCTCGACGGCAACATCGGCTGCATGGTCAACGGCGCGGGGCTGGCCATGGCGACGATGGACATCATCAAATTGAACGGCGCCTTCCCGGCCAACTTCCTCGACGTCGGCGGCGGGGCGTCGAAGGAGAAGGTCACCGCGGCGTTCAAGATCATCCTCTCCGACCCGGCGGTCGAAGGGATCCTGGTCAATATTTTCGGCGGGATCATGCGCTGCGACATCATCGCCGAGGGCATCGTCGAGGCGGCGCGCGAAGTCGACCTCAAGGTCCCGCTGGTCGTCCGGCTCGAGGGCACCAACGTCCAGCAGGGCAAGGACATCCTTGCCCAAAGCGGGCTCGCGATCGTCCCCGCCAACGATCTCGGCGACGCCGCGAAGAAGATCGTCGCCGCGGTCAAGAGCCCGGTCGCGGCATGAGCGACGCCGTGCGGCAAGGGGGCTGCCGCTGCGGCGCCGTTGCGCTTCCAGGTCACCGGTGCGCCGGTCCTGACGCGTGGCGTGCCACTGCACCGGCTGCCAGCGGATGACCGGCGGCGCTTACTCGTTGACCAGCACCTGGCCGGAAGAGCGGTTCGAGCTGCTGAGCGGCGAGCCGGTCCTCGGCGGCTTGCGGGGCGAGATCCGCCACCACCACTGCCCGAGCTGCTTGAGCTGGGTCTACACGCGCGCGGCGCAGCTCGGCCCGCTGGTCAACGTCCGCACGACCATGCTGGACGAGCCGCCGCGCGAGCCGCCGTTCATCGAAGTCTATACGAGTGAAGCTTTGCCGTACGCATTGACTGGAGCGGCGCACAGCTTCGAACAATTCCCGCCAATGGAGCAGTTTCAGCCTCTGCTCGCCAGTTTTGCCAGCCAAGGAACGCCAGCATGAAGCTACTCGTCGCCGTCAAGCGGGTGATCGATTTCAACGTCAAGCCGCGGGTCAAGATGGACGGCTCCGGGGTCGACCTCGCCAACGTCAAGATGAGCATGAACCCGTTCGACGAGATCGCGGTCGAGGAAGCGATCCGGTTGAAGGAAAAAGGCGTCGCGACCGAGATCGTCGCGGTGTCGATCGGGCCGGCCAAGGCGCAGGAGACGCTGCGCACGGCGCTGGCAATGGGCGCCGACCGCGCGATCCTCGTCCTGACCGACGAAGAGGTGGAACCGCTCGCGGTGGCGAAGATTCTGAAAGGCGTGGTCGAGGAGGAGCAGCCCGGGCTGGTGATCCTCGGCAAGCAGGCGATCGACGACGATTCCAACCAGGTCGGGCAGATGCTCGCCGCATTGCTCGGCTGGCCGCAGGGCACCTTCGCGAGCAAGGTCGAAGTTGCCGGCACCGACGTCGCCGTGACCCGCGAGGTCGATGGCGGGCTGGAAACGGTCAAGCTGGCGACGCCCGCAATCATCACCACCGATTTGCGCCTGAACGAGCCGCGCTATGCGTCGCTGCCCAACATCATGAAGGCCAAGTCGAAGCCGCTCGCCAACAAGACTCCGGCGGATTTCGGCGTCGACACCGCGCCGCGACTGGAGACGCTCAAGGTGACCGAACCGCCCAAGCGCACCGCGGGCGTCAAGGTCGCCTCGGTCGACGAGCTGGTCGCGAAGCTGAAGACCCTGGGAGTAGTCGCATGAAGACGCTGGTGCTGGTCGAACATGAAGGCGGCGCGATCAAGGACGCGACTTACGCCACCGTCACCGCCGCTGCGGAGCTGGGCGAAGTGCATCTGCTGGTGGCCGGCTCGGGGGTCGGCGCGGTGGCCGATGCCGCGGCCAGGATCGCCGGCGCGGGCAAGGTCCACGTCGCCGACGGGACCCATCTCGAACACCAGTTGGCCGAGGACGTCGCGCCCATCGTCGCGGCGCTGATGGCCGACCACGATGCCTTCCTCGCCTCGTCGACCACGACGGGCAAGAACGTCGCGCCGCGGGTCGCCGCGTTGCTCGACGTGATGCAGATTTCGGACATCCTCTCGGTCGAGGGCGGCGATACCTTCACCCGGCCGATCTATGCCGGGAACGCCATCGCCACGGTCAGGTCGAAGGACGGCAAAAAGGTCATCACCGTGCGCGGCACCGCTTTCGCCAAGGCCCCCGCCGAGGGCGGCAGTGGCACGGTCGAAACGGTCGATGCCGGCGCTGCGTCGGGCAAGGCGAGCTTCGTTGGCGCCGAGCTCAGCAAGTCCGAGCGGCCCGAACTGACCAGCGCCAAGGTCATCGTGTCCGGCGGCCGGGCGTTTGGCAGTTCGGAGCAATTCCATGCGCTCCTCGATCCGCTCGCCGACAAGCTCGGAGCTGGAGTCGGGGCCAGCCGCGCCGCAGTCGACGCGGGCTATGCGCCCAACGATTACCAGGTCGGCCAGACGGGCAAGATCGTCGCGCCGGAAGTCTATATCGCGATCGGCATCTCGGGCGCCATCCAGCACCTGGCGGGCATGAAGGATTCGAAGACCATCGTCGCGATCAACAAGGACGAGGAAGCGCCGATCTTCCAGGTCGCCGACATCGGCCTCGTCGGCGACCTGTTCAAGATCGTCCCGGAGCTGACCGAAAAGCTTTGAAAGATGGGCCCGCCGCCGGCTGGGGGAGAGCGGCGGGCCCGGTTGCGGCTTAGTGGCTGACCTGCGGGTGCCGCTCGCCGTACGCGACCGGAGTTGACTTCGTGCTGCTCGTGCCGGTCGGACTCCGCGACGCGCTCTGGCTCTGCGGCGGGGTCGCGCGCGGCGCCTGGGACGAGCCGCTCGGCGTCGAGGACGACCCGCTGGGCGACGACGACGAGGATCCACTGGGCATGCTCGAGCCGCCGTGCTTCCCGCCGATCACCGCCATGACCGCGGCGGCGGCGGCCGGAGTCAGCGGCGTTCCGTCCGGACCGCAGAGGACGCCGTTGATGAGCTGGACTCCGTTCGGAAGCCCGAGCCCGCCGTTGCCACCGCCGCCGTGCGAGCCGCGCCCGTTGAGCACGGCGACGTTGACCAGCTTGCCGGTGCCGCCGGCCGAGCCGTTGAGCGCCGCGACGTTGACCGCCGAGCGACCCGATGTGCCCGTCCGGTTGAGGACCGAGACGTTGACGACCTTGCCGGCCGGGCCGCCGGTGCCGTTGAGGGCCGAGACGTTGACCGCCGAGCGGCCATGGCTGCCGGTCCGGTTGAGGACCGCGACATTGGCCAGTCGCCCGGCGCTTCCCGCCACGGTGTTGGCGACCGAGAGGTTGGCCAACGAGCGGCCGTTGACGGAGCCGCCGGCGTGGGCGTCGCGGCGCGTGACCGATGCGGCGACGTTGGCCGCGGCATTGACCGTGCCGGCCAGCGCGAGGGCCTTGCCGTGTCCCCGACCGAGGGCGGCTGCGGCGTTGGTCGCCGTGGCAGCGGTGCCGGCGAGGGCGAGGCCGCCGCGGCCGGCATGGCCGGCGAGCGCGGCATTGGCGGTCCCGGTGACGGCCCCCGCCAGTCCGGCTGCGCGGCCGTTGCCGTGCCCGGCCGTGAGCGAGGTCACACTGCCGGCAGTCCCGGACACCGTTCCCGCGAGGCCGACCGCCTGGCCGTTGCCGCGACCGTTGCCGGCGCGTCCGACGGCGTTGAGCCCGACCACCGTGTTGGCCAGCGCCGAGCCGCGGAGCGCAGCCGTCCGCGCCCCGCCAGTGCCGGTCGAGCGGGCCCGGCTGGCGAGCGTGTTGACCGTGTTGCACAGGCAGTTTCCGAGTGAGTCGGTGGCCCGGTCGGACGAGCCCTGGCTCGTTGCGGCACCGGTGAGGCCGCCGAGAAGATTGTTGGCGAGCGGTCCGCCGGCGACGGCGGGCGCGGCGCCGAGCGCGATGGCGGCCCCGGTCATCAGGATGAGCTTGCCCATGAATATCCTCCTTTTTCACCGGGAGGACGGGATGCAAAAACCCGTCCCCCTTGCGTCGAGAACGACAGGGGGACGGGTCTTCATCCCTGGGTCGGGAAAGGCGCCCTACTTGCCGCGAACGGCCTTGGGATCGATCCGGCAATCGGCGCAGACGATTCCACGCCCGACCTTGCCCTGGCCGGGGCGCGCCTCCAGCGCCAGCCGCTGGTACGATCCGGTAATCGCCAGGCGGGCCGCGGCGAACGGCGCCGCGAAGCTGGTTCCGCGGACGATCGCATAACCCTTGCCGGGCAGTGCGGCGATCATGTCCGCGCCGGGTGCGGCGAAGTCGAGGTGCGCGGCCTTGCCCGCCTCGGGGAGCGCGCGGCCGCTGCCCGTCGACCGCGGTCACCGAAACAACTCCGGGATAGGATGCCGGATATTGCGGCGGCGCGGCCGGCCCGTCGTTGCCGACCGCGGCGACGATCTGGATGCCGCGGGCGCGCAGCGCGGCGATGGCTGCGGCCAGCGCGCTGTTGTTGGGGCCGACCAGGCTGATGTTGATCACCGCCGGATTCTTCGACGCGGCCCAGCTCAGCGCGCGCAGGATGCTGGTCACCGAGCCCGCGGCCGGGTTGCCGCCGTAGACGTCGCCGACGAACAGTTGCGCGCCACGGACCGCGCCGCGGAACGGCCCCTGGTCGCCGACCAGGAGGGAGCCGACGGCCGTTCCGTGGCCGGTGGGCTGCGGGTCGCCGGCAAAACCGCGCTGCTCGACGCTCGCGTGGGCCAGCGACGGGTGCGCGGCGACGCCGCCGTCGATCATTGCGATTCGAGTCGCCGAGCGAAGCGCCGGCGCCGCGGCGAGCCGCGCTCGAGCGGCCGGCCGGAGCGCTCCGCCGGACGGCTCGTAGACATGGTTGAAATCGACCCGGAGCGCGGGCGCGGCGCGGCGAATCGCAACCAGCGCCTGGCGCACGTTCATGCCCTTGGGAACGGCGAACGTCACCAAGCGGATTCCGAGCATTCCGTCCTGCTCGTCGCCGATGAGCTGGAAGCCGGCGCGCGCGGCGAGGCCGAGCGACCCAGCGTCCGGATTTGTCGCGATCAGCTCGCGCTTGCGGACTGGCTGGCCGTTGGGGTCGAGGTCGAGCGTGGTGCGATTGGCGTCGACCAGCGCCCGGTAGCGGGCGAGCCGATAGTCCGCGATCGCCTGCGGCGGCGCCGCCGAAACTTCCGGCGGAATCGAAATCTGGTTGAGCGACGCGGGCCAGAAGTAATCCGAGAAGGTGCGGCCTGCGCTGGCGCCGCTGAGCGCGCCGGGCACGGCGCCAAGCGCGCCGCCTGGTCCGAGCAGGGGACTGGTCATGTTGCCGAGCCGGCTGAAGGTGCCGGTGAGCAGCCCGCCGCCCGCGCCGCCATCCCCGCCGCCGCTGGTCATGCCGCCGACTGTGCCGCCGACCGCACTGCCGATCGGGTTGACGACGCCCCCGACCACTCCGCCGAGCGGGCCGCCAAGCAGCTGTGCGGAAATGGGACCGGACAGGATCGACGCAGCGGCCGCGAAGACGACCAGGCGAGAAAAGCGCGTCATTGCTCCATCTCTCAATTGCGTTGCCTGGGGATGAAACGCATGAGACGGCTCGTTTCATCCGCATGGGGACGAATGCCTTCTTCAATTGTGTTCGACGACGACCTGGTCGCCTTGCTGCCGCGGCTGCGGCGGTTCGCGTACGCCCTGTCGCGTTCGCCCGCCGACGCCGACGATTTGACCCAGGCGACGGTCGAACGCGCGCTGCGCTCGAGGGGGCAATGGCAGCCTGGCACCCGGCTCGACAGTTGGCTTTATCGGATCATGCGCAACCTGTGGATCGACACGGTCCGGGCGCGCGGGCGGAAGGACAAGGTCGAAGCGCCGGCCGCGGAGGCCGACCGACTGGGCGAGGATCCGCGCGAGGCGATGGATGCCTCGGTCGATCTCGCGCGAATGATGGCGGCGATGGAGCGCCTGCCGGACGAGCAGCGCGAGGTGGTCGCGCTGATCCTGGTCGAGGGCTTCGGCTATCGCGAGACGGCCGAGATGCTCGGGCTGCCGATCGGCACGGTGTCGAGCCGGCTGGTCCGCGGCCGGACTGCGCTGCTGGACCTGGTGGGGGTGTGAGATGGTGAGCGACGAAACCTTCTTCGCCTGGCTCGACGGCGAGCTCGAACCGAGCGAAGCGGCCCGCGTCGCGGCGGAGGTCGAAGCCGATCCGGAGCTGGCGGCCAAGGCCGAGCGCCATCGCGCGCTGCGGGTGCGCCTGACGCAGGGGTTCGGCACCATCGTTGACGCGCCTGTGCCGGAGCAAATCCTCGCGGCGGCGGCGCGGCCGCCCGGAGCCGATGTCGTCGATTTCGCCGCGGCCAGGCGCTCGCGCGAGACCCGCTGGGGGTCGATGCCGCAGTGGGCCGCCCTCGCCGCGACGCTCGCGGTCGGGGTCTTCGTCGGAACCATGGTGCCGCAGCACAGCGACGCGCCGATCGCGGTCGAGGCCGGCCAGCTCTACGCGGCGTCCGCGCTCGACCGGGCACTCGATGCGCAGCTTGCCAGCGCTCCGTCGGGCCCGGTGCGCATCGGCCTGACCTTCCGGGACCGCTCCGGCGCGATCTGCCGGACCTTCACCGACCCGGCGCAAAGCGGGCTGGCGTGCCGCAGCGGCGACCGCTGGCAGCTGCGCGGGCTGTTCGCCGCGCCCGAAGGGCAGGGCGGCAGCTACCGAATGGCTACGGGCATGGACCCGGGCCTCGCGGCGTTGGTCGATTCGGCCATGACCGCGGAGCCGTTCGACGCCGCGCGCGAAAAAGCCGCCCGCGACGCGGGCTGGCGGTAGCGTCCAGGAAATGGTGCCCAGGGGCGGGATCGAACCACCGACACCGTGATTTTCAGTCACGTGCTCTACCAACTGAGCTACCTGGGCATTCGCCTCGGACGGGCTCCCCCGGCGAAGCGAGCCGGCTCCCTAACCGTCGTCCTCGTCGCTGTCCACCCTTTCGGGGTCGGCCGCCGGACCCGCGATGCGATAGCCGTCGCCGAGCCATTTCAGGAGGTCGCGGTCGCGGCAGCCGCGGCCGCAGAACGGCGCGTGCTCGGGCGATTCCGGCTTGCCGCACAGCGGGCAGCGCTTGGCCTTAGGCGGGTTCGGCATACCCGCCCGACATGGGAAGCGCCGGATCGGCCCGCAACCCGACCGCGCCGCCGACTTGGCGCGCCAAAGCTTCGAGCCAGTCGGCATGGCCTTCGAGCACTGTCGCGACCGCGGGATGGACGACCAGCCGTTTGGCCCCCGCCGGCTCGAACGCCGCGCGCCGAAGCAGCGCGCGCGCTTCGAACGGAGCGCGATCCAGGGCGAGCTCGACCAGCGAGGCCCGCTGGCGCGGCCGGACGATTTGGACGAAGCCGAAGCCGTTGACCGCCGTCCGCTCGAAGGGTTGCGGCAGGACAGCGTCGATCGCTGCGGCCGCCCGCCGCCGTGCCGCCTTCGAGCCGGTCGGCAGGTCGATTCCGATCGAGCCGCCGATATCGAGCCTCCGGATGGCCTTCGCTGCTTCGGCCGCGCCGAGCGCTGCGAGTTCATCGGGCGCAAGGGAGCCGTCGACGTCGATCAGGGTCATTGCCGAAGTCGGCGACGATGCGCAGCTCGCCGCCGGCAAAGCGAACGATGCCGCTCCGCGCTTCCTCCAGCAGGTCATTCCACCCGCCGCTCCGAGTTGGTCCTCGGCTGGCATGGCAACGGTTGAGCCTCGACCTTCATTTCCGACAAAGGCGGGGTCTGCAACGCGTCCCAGTGGCCGCTTCCACGGTTCCGCTCCCGGAATCCTTCGCGCGTGACCACGAGATCGAACGTCGCGCCTTCGCTGATCCGTTGCGGGCCGTCCGGAAGCAGATATTCCTCGCCGTCGGCGAGGGCCACCGCGTTGCGCCCGTGGCGCCCGACGTCGATCAGCCTGGCTTCAACGATCGTCCCGGCGTGAACGACGCCCTCAACCGAAATCCTCGCCTGAACGATTTCATCGCTTCGACGAGGGCTCCGCGCATCTCGCCAATCCCCATCTCGACCAGCCATTCAGGCAAGCGGGTATCCGGCGCTTTCAGCAGCACCCGAGTCTCGGCGAGCGGCAGGCCGACGACGTTGGAATAACTGCCGGCGATGTGGCGCACGTAGACCTCGCCATACCCTTGGAGCGCGTAGCCGCCGGCCTTGCCGCGCCACTCCCCGTGGCTCGCATAATAATCGATTTCCGTCTCGCTGAGGCGCTTCATCGCGATCATCGTTTCGACCAGCCGCTCGCGCACGCCGTCGCCGGGCACGGCCAGCGCGACGCCGGTCAGTACGCGATGCCGGCGTCCGGACAACAGCCGCATGCAGCGCCGCAAAGTCGCTTCGTCCTCGACCTTGGGGAGGATCCGGCGCCCGACCGCAACGACTGTGTCGGCTGCCAGGACCAGCGCCTCCGGCTCCTTGCCGCGACCGCTTCGGCCTTCTCGCGCGCCAGGCGCAACGCATGGACCCGCGGCAGTTCGCCCCTGGGCACGCTCTCGTCGATTTCTGCGGGTAGCACCGCGTCTGGAACGACGCCGATGCGGGCGAGCAGGTCGAGGCGGCGCGGGCTCGCCGAGGCGAGGATCAGCCGCATCCTGGGTCTTAGCCCGTATAGCCGGGCGGGCCTCCGCGGCCGGGCATGAAGCGGTAGGTGATGCGGCCCTTGGTCAGGTCGTACGGGCGTCAGCTCGACCAGCACTTCGTCGCCGGTCAGCACCCGGATCCGGTTCTTGCGCATCTTGCCGGCGGTATGGCCGAGAATCTCGTGGCCGTTCTCGAGGCGGACGCGGAACATCGCGTTGGGCAGCAGCTCGACCACCGTGCCGCGCATCTCGAGCAATTCTTCCTTGGCCAAACAATCCTCTTTCGTTCCGGCAAAAAGTCGCGGAGGCTTAGCGGCGCACGTCGAAAAAGGGAAGGCGACGCGTCAGGCCGGGTTGTTCTTGGCCAGGAAGGCTTCGAGCCGCTGCATCCAGTCCTCCAGGTCTTTGGAGCTGGAGAAGCTGTGCTCGCTATCCTTGTAGAACACGGGGGTCACGTTCGCGCCGGCTTTTTGCAGCGCCTCGACCATCTTGTGCGACTGTTTCGGCGGCACGGTGCTGTCGTCCTCGCCGTGGCCGATCAGCAAGGGTGCCTTGAAGCGGTCGGGGAAATTGATCGGCGAGACCGCATTGAGCTCGTCCTCGGAGGGGAACTTCTTGCGAAACTCGCGGAAATAGCGCGTCGCGGAGAATTGCTTGCGGTCGTAGCGCATCATCCCGGTGAGGTCGGACGGCCCCGCCCAGCTGACCGCGCAGCGATAGCGTTCGGGAGTGCGGATCGCGCCCCACATCGCAGCATAGCCGCCGTACGAAAAGCCGACGATGCAGACTCGCTTCGCGTCGATCTGGCCGGACTTGGCGAGCCAGTCGACGCCATCGTCGAGATCGTCCTGCATCCGCTTGCCGATCTCGCCATAGCCCTTCGAGACGAAGTCCTTGCCGAAGCCGGTCGAGCCGCGAAACTCCGGTTGCAGGACCGCGTAGCCGCGATTGGCGAGCAGCTGGACGAAGGCGTCATATTCCCAATCGTCGCGCGCGAACGGGCCGCCGTGCGGCATGACGATCAGCGGCAGGCCCTTGGCCGGGCGGCCGCGGGGCAGCGTCAGGTAGCCGCGAAGCTGCAGCCCATCGCGCGCCTGGTAGCGGATCGGCTTGACGGCGGCGAGCTGTTCGGGATCGATGCTCGGATAAAGCTTCGACCACGGGGTGCATGCGCATGGATGTCCGGTCGAGCAGGAAATAGCGACCGGGATCGTCGGCCGAGGACGAGCGCACCAGCACCCGCTTCTCGTCGTGCGACCAGCCGACCGGCAGGTTGATGGCGCTCGGAATGGCGGTGTCCAGCTTCTTCTGGAGCGTCTTCATCTCGGGATCGATCCAGAACACGTGCGAGCGATCGTCCTGGAACTCGACCGCGTTCACGTCGCCGGTGAGCGCATCGTAATAGACGTCGTCGAGGTCCACTTCGGGATGCTCGAAGATCGCTTCGCCGACCGTCTGGGTCTTCAAATCATATTTGTAGAGCCGAAGCGGCCGGTGCGTTCGTTCGTGACCACCCAGCTGTGATCGCCGCGGAAGATGAAGCGATCGACGGTGCTGTCGTCATCCTTCGGGAACTTGCCGCGGATCGGGCGGAGCTTCTCGCCGGCCTTGTCGCGATACCAGATCGTCCAGCGTGGGCCGTCGTAGGAGATGCCCGCGCGGACGACGCCGTTCTCATCGGCATACCAGTCCCACACGTCGGGCCGGGAGCGCTCGACGACGGTCGCGTCGCCGGTCGCGAGGTCGACTCGTTTGACTGACGGATAGGATTGCGCGGTGTCTTGCCCGGCGACCAGCGCCCAGCTTCCTGTAGGATCGGTGTAGAGCACGTCTCCGGCATACATGCCGCGGCTCTTGCGATCGGCGATCCGGCTGGTGCCGGTATCGACGTCGATGGCGATCAGGCGCCGGAACGGGAATTCGTAGCCGTTGATGTCGAAAGTCGATTGCACCGTCAGCAGCAGCCGCTGATTGCCCGCCCACTTGAGCGACGCGACCGGCCATTTGCCGATCGGCAGACCGCGCGCCCGGGCCGTCGGATTATCGGCGTCGATGATGACCAGCGTGGTGGAGCCGTCCGCGGTCTTGCGCGCGGCAATGCGGTGCCCGTCGGGCGAAAGCAGCGGACGATACATGTCAGGGAGCGCTGCGAACCTGCTCACCGGGATCGTCGGCGGCCGAGTCGTCCCCGCATCTTCCGACCACGCCGGTGCGCCGACCGCCGCCAGCGCGAGCGATCCGATCACTATCAATTTACGCATCGTCCCCCTCACCCTCGGCGGACCGAGGCTATCACCTTGGACGCGAAAGGGAAGGCCGTTTAGACGGTCGAATACGGTCGAGCCGGTCGTCTCGCGCGCCTCGAGGGCGCGGTGCGCCTCGGCCGCGTCCCGAAGCGGGAAGCGTTGGTTGACCTCGATCCTGATCGTACCGTTCTCGACCAGCGCGAACAGCTCGTTCGCCGCGGCTTCGAGCTCCGCGCGCGTTGCGGTGTAATGATACATGGTCGGCCGGGTCAGGAACAGCGAGCCCTTTTGCGCAAGGATGCCGGGCGGGAACGGATCGACCGGTCCCGACGCATTGCCGAAGCTGACCATCAGCCCGCGCGGGCGCAGGCAATCGAGCGATTTCAGGAAGGTGTCGCGGCCGATCGAATCATAGACCACGGGCAGCTTCGCCCCACCGGTGATGCGCTCGACCTCGGCGACGAAGTCGTCGCGCGTGTAGACGATCGGATGGTCGCAGCCGTGAGCCCGCGCGAGCTCGGCCTTCTCGTCGGATCCGACGGTCCCGATCACGGTCGCGCCGAGCGCCTTGGCCCACTGGCAGACGATCAGCCCGACCCCGCCGGCGGCCGCGTGAATCAGGATCGTGTCGCCGGCTCTTCACGCGATAGGCGCCGCGCAGCAGCATATGGGCCGTGAGGCCCTGGAGGATCATCGCCGCGGCCTGCTCGGTCGAGATCGCGTCGGGCAGCTTGACCAGCTGATCGGCGGCGATCAGCCGCTCCTCGGCATAGCCGCCGATCGGCCCGGCATAGGCGACCCGGTCGCCCGGCTTGACGCCGTCAACTCCGTCGCCAACCGCCGCGACCACGCCGGCGCCTTCGACCCCGGGGATGAAGGGCATGAGGCTGCGGGTAGAGGCCGGTGCGATGATAGACGTCGATATAGTTGAGCCCGGCGGCTTCCTGGCGGAGCCGGGCCTGGCCGGGACCGGGCTCGCCGACCTCGACCGTTTCCCACTTCAAAACTTCGGGCCCGCCGGCCTCATGGATTCGGATCGCGCTGGTCATGGCGGCCAGATGGGCGCGGGGGAGCCCAAAGAAAAGCCCCGCCGCGGCGAGACCGCGAGCGGGGCTCTCGCTATTACGACTCGGACCGCGGGTCAGCCGGCGGCGTGACCCGCGAACGCCGCGAGCAAGAGCAGCGCGACGATGTTGGTGATCTTGATCATCGGGTTGACGGCCGGGCCGGCGGTGTCCTTGTAGGGATCGCCGACGGTGTCGCCGGTCACCGCGGCCTTGTGCGCCTCGGAGCCCTTGCCGCCGTAATTGCCGTCCTCGATATACTTCTTGGCATTGTCCCACGCCCCGCCGCCCGAGGTCATCGAGATGGCGACGAACAGGCCCGAGACGATCACGCCCAGAAGCAGCGCGCCGAGCGCGGCGAAGCCCGAGGCCTGGCCGGCCACCAGCGTGATCAGATAATAAACCGCGATCGGCGCCAGCACCGGCAGCAGCGACGGGATGATCATCTCCCGGATCGCGGCCTTGGTGACGAGGTCGACGGTGCGGCCGTAGTTGGGCCGGGTGGTGCCTTCCATGATTCCCGGATTCTCGCGGAACTGCGCGCGGACGTCCTCGACCACCGAGCCGGCGGCGCGGCCGACCGCCGTCATGCCGAAGGCGCCGAAGCTGTAGGGCAGCAACGCGCCGATCAGCAGGCCGACGATGACGTACGGGTTGGAGAGGGAGAAATCGACTGCGACGTTGGGGAAGAATTGCCGAAGGTCGGTCGTGTAAGCGCCGAACAGCACGAGCGCGGCGAGCGCGGCCGAGCCGATCGCATAGCCCTTGGTCACCGCCTTGGTGGTGTTGCCGACCGCGTCGAGGGCGTCGGTCGCTTGCGCACGTCCTCCTCGAGCCCGGCCATCTCGGCGATCCCGCCGGCGTTGTCGGTGACCGGGCCGTAAGCATCGAGCGCAACGACCATGCCGGCCATCGCGAGCATCGCCGTCGCGCCGAAGGCTACGCCGATCACGCCCGCGAGCTGGTAGGCGGTGATGACCCGCAACCACGATCGCGACC